>CAZYPN010000038.1:0-63354 GCA_964649085.1 uncultured Burkholderiales bacterium
GCGCTCGATTTCCTGGTAGCTGTGGTTCTGGCAGGCTTCGATCCAGAAGGCTTCGGTGTCGGGCGTGGCGATGCGGGCCACTTCCCGGAGTTTGGCCCAGCTGATGGTGCCTTGCTGGGCATGTTGGGTGAGCTGGGGAAGGGATTCGAGTTGAGGGCAGCTGTTCTGGGTGACGAAGGAACCTGGAACGGATGTTCTCAACCAACATCTACCCTGGGAGCGGAGCGAGCAGGGTTAGGGGATTGTTGGAGGGCGAGGCGGCGCAGTTGGCGGGCGCTGTCGGCTCGCATGCCGAGCAGGGCGGTGGCGTAGTGGATGGCGGAGGAGCAGCCGAACTGCAGGTAGCTCTGGCTGCGATCGATCGCGAGCAGGCAACGGCCGAGCAACAGGCGGTAGCGAGTGAGCGTGTTGACGGCCCGCAGCGACAGCTGGTGGATGTCGTGGGGGCCGAGTTCTTCGAGTTGACGGGGGCTGAGGGTGGTGGGGTCAAGGTTTGTCATCTCTCTAGGGTAGGGCATGGTGGGGGGCGAACGTCAAGTTTTGGGGTCGCCAGGAATGGCTTGGTTATGGGGTTTGGCGGCGATTTGTGGGATGATTTGAGGGGTGTTCGATGGGCGGGGGGGCGTCTTGGGTGGTTTTTGGGCTGGGGAGGGCTGGTTGGGGGGTGTGAGGGGCTGGGGGGCGGGGGGATCAGCGTCTCACAAAGATGGCTCCGTTGATCGAGATGCTGGGCGGAGAGGCTGAGCCGCCAGGGATGGGAAAGGCGGTGCAGCGCCAGACTTCACCTCCCCAACGAATCTCGAGGTCGTTTCCCGAGAGACTGTAGGTGCCTTTCGCCGTGTTCTGGATGGTGGTGGTGACGGTGGTGGTGTCGGTGCCTTTCATTCCGCCCATCGTTACCGAACCGTCGGGTGCAAAGGTATAGCTGGTGGACAAAGCCACGGTGGGGAGTCCGGGAGCGGCATTGACCGACCCGCGGTCATAGGTGCCAGAAATGCGAGCCGATGCAGGAAACTTGTCAGCTTTTACGGTGGGCGACATGTTCAGGTCGAACTCGTTGCCGGTTCCTGTGATTTTCCAGGTGTACGTCCGCCCCGTCATCCAGCTAAAGGTAATGCGGTCGCCCTGAATACCATAGCGACCGCAACGGTCGGGTCGGTTTTGCGTTTCTGCGGCCCACTGGAAATGCGCCGGGCCCTGCGGTGGAACGCCGTGGTAGACGCGCCCATCGGAGAAGAAGTAGTAATAATCCTCGCGGTGATTCAGGGCGGTGCCCTGGAAATTCTGCTCTTGGCGAAGATAGAGGCCGTTGAGAGGCGTTGCGCCGGCTACGGGGGCCACGGGAGCGGGGGGGCGCTTGGAGTCGGCGATGGTTTGATCGATGTCGCGCATCATCTGAGCCCCGGGGTCGTCTCGCTGAGGGGCCGCGGCGGCGGGGGGTGGGGGAGACTGGGGCGCGGCGGCGGGGCGCACCCAGTCTTTGAGCACTGCGAACTCCTGTCCGGCGTATTTTCCGCCGGTGAACCGAACCGTGTACCCTCCGCTGGTCTGGGCTACGACCACAGCCGGATCGTAGCCGTTCTCGAGTCCCATAGGCGTGGCCATGACCGGGCTGCCGACCGCCGTTGCGGCCCCTGCTGGGCTGGGCGCTGGAGGAGGTGGCGCCTGATTGGGAGTGGCTTTGATCCAGTCTTTGAGAACGACGAACTCCTGGCCGGCGTATTTGCCCGAGGTCATTCGAACCACCCAACTGTTGCCGGTCTGTTGGACGAGAACGGCGGGGTGGTAGTCATTCTCCAACCCCATGGGGCTGACCTGAACCGGGGTGCCGGCTTGAGCGAAGGCACAGGAGGCCGTCAGTAAAAAAGCGACGAGGGCGCGAGATGGGTTGTGGATGAGTTTCATGGGCGGCGCTTCGTTCCGGGAGAAGCCCGCTCCTTGAAAGTGACCATACCGCAGCGGTCTGGCGGGTAAGGAATCGCAGAACGAGCTGGCCCATCTGGCGATGACGTCGGGCCCAACGGCGGCACCATCGCGGAAAATAAGGCGTCTGCTGGGAAGCGGACTTGGGTCACGGTAGGGCCTCGGATTCCCCGCTACACTGTAGCCATGGGATGGACGGCCTGTTCGGCTCCCAGGGGGAGCTTTCGTTTTCGCCGCAGCGGCCTGCGCTGGCAGGACTTTGCTTTGAACTGGCGCCTGGCAGCACTTCCAGGACTGTGCCTGGTGGCCTCGATATGGATGTTTCCCCAGTCCTGGAACCCGCAGAACTGGGATTGGAGCCACTGGCTGACATTGGCGGCGGTTAGCCTGATCGCGGTGGCCCTCGGCTTTGACTATGCCGCCCCGTTGGTGGTTAGCGATGAACACCTGTATGAATACGTCCCCGGCTCGGGCTGGCAGCGAATCAGCCTGGAATCGGTCTCGAGCATCTCACTTGAAATCGACCGCGAGTTTGTCGATTCCTTGGGGGCCGAGGCCGTACACCGCCGCCTCTGCCTGCACACCAGGTCGGGAGTTGCCAAGATCTGGGTGCATCCCCGGTTGGATCGAAAGCTGATCGACGGTCTGATGGCTCGAGTTCGATTTGGGCATTGGGAAGAATTCGATGGGGGACAGGCTACCAGGTTTTGATCTCACTGATCACACAGCGGGATTTGCCAGGACCGCCCGAGAGAGAAAAGCTGAGCGCCCCGGAACTCCAGGGGCCGAAAACCGGAAAGGTCAGGGGTTGACCGCGGTTCACCGAGAGTTGGCCCTGGCTGCGCCCCATACTGAGGCGCAGCCGCAGGGTGCGAAACTCCTCCTGAAGCAGAGGCGCAATGTGGTCCTTTATCGCGGGCAGCGGGGCGTCGAGACTGGGGGGCGAGTTGAGCTGGAACAGGCGAATCCGATAGTGCTGCTGTTGGGGCTCCACGAGCAGACCCCAGGGTTGACAGTAAGCCAGGAACCGCGGATTTCCCTTGAGTCGCACCAGCCGGAAGCTGAGCCCGGCCATGGTTGCGGGCGGGCTACAGACGAACTGCACCCCGGCGGGTCGATTGCCCGAAGTCCAGAGGCCCACCCCTTCAGCCGGAAAGAGTCCCCGTAGCGTATGCGCCTGCCAATGGCCGGGAAGGCCTTCTGGCAAGGAATCGGCCAGCAGTTCGCGCTGTTCATGCTCATAGACCCGTTGCTGATAGTGGCTGGCCGTCAAGGCCCCAAGCAGAGTAAGCAACAATACGCCGAGGTAGAGGGTCCGCCGCCTTCGGGGGACGGGTGTGGATGTGGCCGGCTCGGGCACATCCACAGACACAGGCAGTACTTTCGGTTTGGGCCCCGGCCTGGGCAGCACGTAGTTGGCGTTGAGCAGCGGCAGCGCCGCCCGCAAGGCAACGGCCATGGCAGCGGCATCGGGAAAGCGCTCGTCGGCTTCGGGCCGAACGGCCCGATCGAGGGCCACAGCCAGCTCCTGGGGAAGGTCGGGAAGCAGGCTGTGAAGCGGCGGAATATTCAGCGCCTTGGGCGGCCTCCCGGTGAGCAGTTCGAAGAGCGTGGCTCCCAGCGAATAGAGATCCGAGCGGGGCTCGGGCTGCCCCTGAAGCTGCTCCAGCGGGCAATAATCGACAGTGCCGACCAGTGTGCGGGCACCGCTTTGGGCGGTCAACTCGCGAGCCAGACCAAAATCCACCAGGAACACCGCCTCATCGCGATCGCGGATAATCAGGTTGGCGGGCTTGATGTCGCGGTGGATGAGGGGAGGTTGATGGCCGTGCAGGTGGGCAAGAAGGTCACACACCTTGGCTCCCACCTCGGTAACCAGGGCCGCGGGCAGCCCCTGGGGAGAGGCCTGCAGGAGCTCGTGGAGGCTGTGCCCCTCGATGTACTCCATAATGAGGAAGGAACGGGCATCCTGCTCGAAAGCATCGACGAACGTGGGAATACCGGACAGGCTCAAGCGGCGCAGGATTTCGGCTTCCTCTCGAAAGCGTCGCAGCACAACCTCGTCTTGGGCATCGGTGCGCAGCGTTTTGATAGCCACAGGCCGACTGTCGCCCAAACCACCACGCTCGTCCTCGCCCAGATAGACCTCTCCCATTCCCCCCTCGCCCAGCGGGCGCAACAACCGGAAGCGATCCTTGAGAAGGCTGCCCATCTCCAGGTTCATCGGCCTCGGTTCGCCGGGGAGACAGGTCCGCCTGCGGAGGGGGTCATGCCTGAGGCCATCTTTTGGCGACTGAAAACGCAGTTGGGAATTGCACAAGGTCAATGCTGGCCGAGCCGGAAATTCTCTCGATGAAGCTGTCACTGAACAAGTTCCCCAACGGCATCGCAAAGGAATTGGGCCGGCTGAAGGACGACGAGAAGCTGCGCAAGCAAACGGGGCAACACCCCTGGCTGGCCACTGTAGCCGCAGCCGGAATCTTCCCGGGCTTTGCCGGTATGGCGGCGTCTATGGCCTTTGGCTGGCCGAGTCCGAAGTATTACTTGCCTATGCTGTTCTGTGGCTTTGCATTGGGTTCGATCCACACAATGCTGCTGCAGCACTTGCATCGAGGCTCTAAAGAAGAGCTGCGCTGGAGTCTTCCTCTGTATCTGCTCGAACATCTGCCCTTGCGGAAGAGCCAGAAGATGTCGCTAATGGTGGATTTTCAAAGACTGGAGAAAGGGTCACTGCGCTGGCTCGAGACCAACCTGACCCTGAACGACGGGAGAGTGATCCGTCTGCACATCGACCGCCACGCAGACCGCTCATCGGAGTGGGTGCCGGTGCGAGCCGGAAAATTGCGCCTGATTCGCGCGATCAACTTCTATGACCGAGTTTCGATTCAGGGCAATACTCCGACCAGATGGTCAGCAGAGCGACAGGACTTGCTGACCAGGCAACTCGCCGAGTTGAAATGGAACCTTATTCAGGTTAATGACGATGGAGCAGACGGCAACTTCAGAGTCGAGGTGACGAGTGCGAATTGCCGTTACGAAATCATCTATGCCCAACCCGATGGAGAGTTCGACCTGGAGACCTATCTGAAAGCGATGCAGCTGCTGCTCGAGATCTATACAAAGGTGGAGGTTGTGCCCCCTGGCGTCAAGTCCATGCCCCAACCGAGTGCTCTGGTCGACAGCGAATCACCTTTCGAATTTGAGGACTCAACAGTCTGAGTCCCTGTCGTCGAACGTCCCGTCGTCGCCTGACGGACGGGAAAGGATAAAACGATTTCATCGTCCAACAAAACAGCATGCGCTTTCTATTGCTTCTTATTGTCGTCTTTTGGGCGTCTATTCCGCTGGCTGCGGAGAGTATTTTCTTCAGGAACCGACCCTACAAAGGGCCCAGTGCCGGAAGGGGGCCTTCCCTCACGGTTGGATTGAAGGAAATTGCTCAGGCATTCGAATTGCCCCTCAGCGAAGTCAATGGCGGCTATTCGGTGGGCACGGCTTCGGAACCGACAGCCGGTCAGGTGCTCGTCAATGGCATTGCGGTGACGGCCACGGCCGAGGCCGACGGAATTCAGGTCAATCTTAAAGAATTCTGCGAGGCTGCCGGGCTTCTCTACAAGCCGAACCGCGAACTGGGAAGTATTGATGTGGCCCTGGCTCCACAGGGCAAACCTGGTCAACCGGCAGTTCCCATCACTGGGGGAGCGGGCACGGTGACGGTCTATAATGAAAAAACTCCCGGCCAGATGCTGGATGCCGCGAGCCTGGTGCCCACCGGTGTCACCACTTTTCTGCTCGCCTACCGAGACGGCTACAGCGACGCGGCCTATCGTTCCTACTTTTCGAAAGTGGACCGGGCTGCCCGCCTGCCCGATGTAGCCGTGGTGAAGCTCAACGTTGGCCCCGCTACGAGTGAACTTGCCCGCAAGCTGAATATGACGAACAGCCCGAGGCTCTATCTGTTTTCCTCGAATCGCCGGCTGTGGCTGGTCTTTGGGGGACACTCAATGGAGGCCATTGTGAACAATCCCGAGCTTGGCCTTCAGCAACTGCAGGAAAGGGTCAAGAATCCCAACGCCGGGTGGTTTCGTTTTCCTTGACCTTCGACCCATCACAACTTGCCGAAACGCCGACCGACTCTCGGCGGTCCTCCGAACTTCGCTTCTGCAGGCCCTAACTCCCCAAGGGTAATTCCTGGCCAACCCCGGAACGAACCTGTTGAACGCAGGCAAAGATCGCTTCGTGGGTGGCGGGGGAGGGGAGAGCCACCTGGCGAGCCGGGGCGCCCTCGGGGGCGAAGGCAGCCACCGCATCGCGAAGGGCCTCGCGCACCGAGATGGCCAGCATGAAGGGGGGCTCGCCCACGGCCTTGCTGCCGTGGATCACCCCCTGCTGGGGGGCCTTGGGCAGGAGGCGCACGTTGAGTTCGGCCGGGGCATCGCCGATCGAAGGAATCTGATAGGTGCTGGCCGAGTGTGACAAGAGCCGTCCCTCGCGGCTCCACTTCAGCTCCTCGCCCGTGAGCCAGCCCATTCCCTGTACGAAGGCCCCCTCGATCTGGCCGCGGTCGAGGCCCGGGTTCAACGATTCGCCCACGTCGTGCAAGATGTCGACCCGCAGCACGCGCTTCATGCCCGACAGGCCGTCGACCTCGACTTCGCTGACGGCGGCGCCGTAGGCGAAATAGTAGAAGGGAATGCCGTGGCCCTTCTTTTTGTCATAGGCCAGGCCGGGCGTGCGGTAGTAGCCATTGGCCGACAGCGACACCTGCTGGCGGTAGGCTTGCTCGACCACCTCGGCAAAGGGCAGCCCTGCGATGGTGTCGTTGGCAAACTCGAGGCTTTCGCTGGCCGTGGCATGGCCCCGCTCGCAGAGCATTGCGGCGGCCACCTCGGCCAGCCGGGCCCGCAGCGTTTCACATGCGACGCGCACGGCCGCGCCGTTGAGGTCGGCTCCGCTGGAAGCGGCCGTGGCCGAAGTGTTGGGTACCTTGTCGGTGCGCGTTTTCATGACGCGCACGCGCTCGGCCGACAGGCCCAGCTCGCGCATGGCTACGCCGCGGATTTTGGCATACAACCCCTGACCCATTTCGGTGCCGCCATGATTGACCTGGACGGTGCCGTCGCGATAGATCAACACCAGCGCGCCGGCCTGGTTGAGGAACGAATTGGTAAAGGAAATGCCGAACTTGACCGGGGTGATGGCCAGCCCCCGTTTCTTGTGGGGATGCTGGCGATTCCATTCGGCGATGGCGCGCCGACGCTCGCTCAATTGCACCTCGTCGCGCAGCGAGGCCCAGATGGTGCCGATGCGATTGTCGTCGAGCGGTTGACCATAGTGGGTGGTGTTGCTTTCGCCCTCGCCATGGTAGAGGTTGCGCTCGCGCACCAGCTCGGGGGGCAGCCCCAGGTGGCGAGCCACGCGATCGAGGATTTCTTCGATGTAGACCATGCCCTGGGGGCCGCCGAAACCTCGGAAGGCCGTGTGCGAACAGGTGTGGGTTTTGGCCACTCGCCCGGTGAATTCCACGGCCGGAATGTAGTAACAATTGTCGAGATGAAACAGGGCGCGGTCGAGAATCGACTCGGACAGGTCGAGCGCAAAGCCGCCGTCGGACACCAACTGAACGCGGGCCGCCAGCAGCCGCCCCTGGTCGTCGAAGCCCACCTCATAGTTGCCGTAGAAGGGATGGCGCTTGCCGGTGGCCATCATGTCGATGTCGCGATCGAGTTGCAGGCGGGCGGGTTGGCCCGTGAGCCAGGCGGCCAGCGCCACCATGGCGGCCCAGCCGTTGCCCTGGGTTTCTTTGCCGCCGAAGGCCCCTCCCATTCGGGGAGCCTCGACCACCACCTTATTCGAGGGAAGGTGCAGCACATGCGAGACGATATGCTGGATTTCCGAGGGGTGCTGGGTGGAGGAGCAGACGAAGATGTCGCCATCGTCGCCGCGCTCGGCCCAGGCCGCCTGGGCCTCGAGGTAAAAGTGCTCCTGACCACCCAGGTCGAATTCGCCCTGTAGCAGATTCGTACTGGCCTTGAGAGCCTCGTCGAGGTGGCCCCGGCGAATGATGTGGGGCTCGGTATGATAGGAGTTGTGGGCAATGGCCTCGCGAATCGACAGCACATGAGGGAGCGGCTCGTATTCGACCACCACGGCACGGGCGGCGGCCTTGCACTGCTCCAGGGTGTGACCGACCACCACGGCCACCACCTGACCGTGGAAATCCACCCGGCCCTGAGCAAAGAGCGGTTCATCTTTGCGGATCGCCCCGATATCGTTGATGCCGGGGATATCGGCGGCCGTCAACACGCGCACGATTCCGGGCATGGCCTGGGCGGCGCCGGTGTCGAGTCGGCGAATGTTGGCGTGGGCCTGGGTGGAGAGCACCGGCCACAGTTCCAGCATGCCTCGACGACTGGCCACATCGTCGACATAGAGGGCCGTGCCCGTGACGTGGCCCACGGCGCTCTCGTGCTTCAGGGCCCGGCTGGCATCGGCCTGGTCGCTTCTGGACGGGCTGGAGGGGCAGAAGCCCAGCGGCTCATCCTGGGCGGCACTCTCTTCGCCGAGCCAGAACTTTTCAAACAGGCTGAGGATCAGACCGCGGCGGAACTCGGCCCCGGCGCGCACGTCATCGATGGGGGAAAATTCCTGGGCCAGCACCGTCCTGGCCTCGTCGACCGTGGCCTGATTCCAGGGCTTGCCCAGGAGAAACTCTTCCGTCTTGCGAGCCCGAGCCGGAGTGGCCGCCACTCCGCCATAGGCCAGACGGGCGTGCACAACCTTGCCTTGCTCGTCACAGCCCAGGGCGAAGCCGGCCGAGACGATGGCGATGTCCAGTTCGCGGCGTTTGGAAACCTTATACGAGGCAACTTTGCTGCCCGGGGCAGGGCGCGGAAGGGTGATGGACACCATGACTTCATCGGCCGCCAGGGCGGTTTTGCGATAGCCGAGGAAAAATTCGGCCAGGGGCAGGCTGCGTTGACCCCGAGGGCTGGCCAGCTGCACCGTGGCGTCGAGCGAGAGCAGCACCGGGGCCATGTCGCCGATGGGCGAGGCGGTGACCAGATTTCCCCCCAGGCTGGCCCGGTTGCGAATGGGGCGCGAGGCGAAAACCTTGAGCATTTTGTCGACCTGGGGGAAGTCGCCCTGCAGCGACTCTTCGAGGGCCGTTAGCGAGGCCGCCGCTCCTACCACCAGCCCTTCCGGGGTGGACTGGATACGCTGTAGTTCTGGCACCGCCTCGGTGGAGATCAAGGTGGAGTAACGCTTGTGGGCTTTGTTGATGTAGACGCCCAGTTCGGTGGCTCCACAGACCAGCTCGGCCTGGGGGTGCTGGACTCGCAGCTCGATGAGCTGGGTCAGCGAGGCGGGGCGGAAGAAACGCTGGGAATCGTTGGCATAGTCGATGGCTTCCAGTTCGGGGGAGGGCTGGCTAAGACGCTGGCGGAAAGGATCCTCGGGCAGTTCGATCGTGCGTGCTTCGAGGAAGGCGTCGCGAATGGGCCGATAGCCCGTGCAGCGGCAGAGGTTGCCGTTGAGCTGATCGTTGACCTGCCAGGGCTCGTTCAGATCGTCGCGATAATAACCCTCGAACATCGAGGCGATAAAGCCCGGGGTGCAGTAGCCACACTGCGACCCGCACTGGCGCACCATACAATCCTGCACCGGGTGCAGGGCCTGGGGCGTGCCGATACCCTCGACGGTGACCACCTCGCGGCCGGCCAGGGTGGGCAGCAGCGCGATGCAGCTGTTGATGGCCCGATAGGTGGTTTTGCCGGTCGAGTCGCGGTCGACCAGAGCCACGGTGCAGGCCCCACAGTCGCCCTCGGCGCAGCCCTCCTTACTTCCCGTGTAGCCGTGGGAGCGCAGGTAGGCCAGTAGAGACTGGTTCGTCGACTCCCCCTCGATACAAACCTGGCGACCGTTGAGCAAGAAAGTAAACTTCGACACCGAGCACGTCCCTTCCAGTTGCCGGGGTGGTTCTTGCTCGGACCTTGGTGCTTCCTGCTTTGCTGCTATTTCAAAGGCGTGCCGGCGTCGATCCAGCGGCCCAGCTTCTGGCGCTCTTCGGGGGTCATTTTGGTGATGTTGCCCAGGGGCATCACCTGGCTGTCGACCGACTGGGCCTTAATGCGCGCGGCTGCCGCCTGAATTTGCTTTGGAGTATCCAGCCTGAGCCCCTTGGGAGCCTCGACGAAGCCCATGGAAGGCGACTCGGAATGGCACACGGCGCAGCGCTGGGCGATGATGACCCGGATCTCGGCGAAAGGCGGCGCGTCGACGTTGCCCGCCGGGGCCGGAGGAGCCGGTGCCGGACGCATCAGGGCCAGGATACCGACGGTCGCGGCCGCAGCCACGGCCCCGGCCAACTTGCCCGCCGTGGTGAGCCCCACCAGCGCCAGATGGCGCATGCCGGCTCCGAAGATGATAAACAGAGCCATCAGCAGCCAGTTCTGCTGATGGCCGATGATGCCCGAAAAGTGATTGCTGAGCATCAAAAAAATGACCGGTAGGGTGAAATAGGTGTTGTGGGTGGAGCGGTATTTGGCGTGCTTGCCCAGCGCATAGTCGACCTCGCCCCCGGCCACGGCCATCTGATACATTTTGCGCTGGGGTGGGATGATGTGGAACCACACGTTGAAGGCCATCAACGAGGCCATGATGGCGCCCATTTGCAGGAAGGCCGCCCGGCCTGAGAGGGTGTGGGTTAACCACCAGTCCAAGCCGAAGAGCAGGCCCAGCGTGAGACCGCCGCACAGCAGCGTGTTGTGGCGCAGGGGCGTGCGCCAGAGCGTGTCGTAGACGAGCCAGGAACCAACGATCGAGCCCAGGCTGATAGCAATAGCCTGCCCCGAGGTGAGCTGGCGCACCCCGGGGTCCACCATGTAGGAGCCTGCGCTGAGCCAGTAGACCATGATCAACAGCAAAAATCCGCTGATCCAGGTACCGGTGGCCTCCATCCAGAACCAGCGCAACTTGGGCGGCAGCTCACCCGCCTTGAGGGGGCGTTTCTCCACCGAGTAGTAGCTGCCGCCGTGGATCAGCCAGGTGATGCCGCTGACGTAGGGGCGTTTTTCCGGGTCTTCATACATGTGGCTGTCGAGCCACATGAACAGAAGCGAGTCGCCGATCCACATCATGGCGGTGATGACGTGGATCCAGCGAAGGAGAACACTGAGCCATTCTTCGATCGGTGCAGACATGCAGCCAACGGCTTCGCATCGGCCCCGGCCCTCCCCTGCGAAGAAGAGTTTATAACCTCCGGCTAGAAACCCGGCGCCGTGAGCTTAACTTCCTCGATAGGTGCTGTAGCCGTAGGGCGAAAGCAGCAAAGGCACGTGGTAATGGGCCTCGGCGTTGTCGATGCCAAAGGCCAGCGGGATCACGTCGAGAAAGGGCACCTCGTCCAGCTTCACCCCGCGGGCTCGAAGGTAGTCGCCGGCGTGAAACTCCAGCCGATAGCGGCCCGAGCGCATGGCCTCGCCTTCCAACAGGGGTCGGTCCACCCGGCCGTCCGCATTGGTGGTGGCCGAAACCAGCAACTGGTTGGAGCTGTCAAAGAGTTGAAGGGTCAGGCCCGCGGCCGGGCAGCCGTGGGCGGTGTCAAGCACATGTGTCGTCAGTTTTCCCATAGCCTGGATACTATGATCAATCGAAAGAAAGGGCAACTCGATGCTTTCCGATCCGCGTGACTATGTGGGCTACGGCCCCCATCCCCCCCATCCCCGATGGCCCGGCAACGCCCGGGTGGCCGTCCAGGTGGTTCTCAACTATGAGGAGGGCGGCGAGAACTGCGTGCTCAACGGCGACCCCGCCGCCGAAACCTTCCTCTCCGAGATCATCAACGCCCCCCGGGTGGAGGGCCGCCACATGAGCATGGAGTCGATCTACGAATATGGCACTCGAGCCGGGGTGTGGCGACTGCTGGCCTTGTTCCGCAAATACCAGATCCCGGTGACCATCTTCGCAGTGGCCCTGGCGCTGGAAAAGTATCCCGCCATCGTGGACGCCTTTCTGGCCGACGGCCACGAGATCTGCTCTCACGGCTATCGCTGGATCAACTACCAGGAGGTGGACGAGGCCACCGAGCGCGAGCACATGCACAAGGCGGTCGAGATCATTCGTCGCCTGACCGGCTCGCCGCCGCTGGGCTGGTACACCGGGCGTACCAGCCCCAACACGCGGCGACTGGTGGCCGAAGCCGGCACCTTTCTCTACGATGCCGACGATTACAGCGATGACCTGCCCTTCTGGACCACCACCGCCGGCAAGCCCCAGTTGATCGTGCCCTACACCCTGGACAGCAACGACATGCGCTTCGCCACCCCCCAGGGTTTCAACACCGGCGAGCAGTTTTTCACCTACCTGAAGGACGCCTTCGATACGCTCTACGAAGAGGGGGCAACCGCCCCCAAGATGATGTCGGTGGGTCTGCACTGCCGGCTGGTGGGGCGCCCGGGACGCATCGCCGGCCTGGAGAGGTTCTTCCGCCACATCACTTCCTTCCCCGACGTGTGGATCTGCCGTCGGGTCGACATCGCCCGCCACTGGCACGAGCATCACCCTTATGTTGCGGAGAAAGTATGAACAGAGAGCAGTTTGTCGAGAAATATGGGTCCATTTACGAGCACTCGCCCTGGGTGGCCGAGGCCGCCTTCGGAGCCCCGGACATCGCCGTCGCCATGCGCCAGGCCGTGGAGCAGGCGGGGGCCGAGCGCCAGCTGAAACTGATCCTGGCCCACCCCGATTTAGGCGAGAAACTGGACACGCTGACGGCTTCGTCGGTGTCGGAGCAGCAGGGAGCGGGGCTTAACCAGTGCAGCCCCGAGGAGTTTGCCGAGTTTCAGCAGCTCAACCAGGCCTATAAGGCCAAATTCGGCTTTCCTTTCATCGTGGCCGTCAAGGGCCTCAACCGCCAGCAAATTCTGGAGCTGTTCCGCCAACGCATCCACCACGACCGCGAGCAAGAGTTTCGCACGGCCCTGGACCAGATTCACCGCATCGCCGGCTTTCGGCTCGAATCCCTGTCGTGAGAAAGCTGCCTGTCGAGCCGCTTCAGGCCGCCAGCTTCGCCCCCTACGGAGAGGTGATTGAAGTGGGGCAGGCCCGCGAGCAGCGCCTGATCAACTATGGCAACACCGTGCGCTTTCACGACCTGGCCCGGCTCGACCTGAACGCCGAGGAAGGCCGCTCGCTGGTCAGTGTCTTTCGCTCCACTCCGCTGGCCCGTCCCATCGCGCTGAAGGTGATGGAGCGCCACCCGCTGTCGTCGCAGGCCTTCATCCCCCTCAGCGACCGCCCCTATCTGGTGGTGGTGGCCGGGATGGGTGCCTTCGACCCCAACAAGCTGAGGGCGTTCCTGGCTCAGCCCCATCAGGGGGTCAACTACCGCAAAGGTTGCTGGCACCACTACAGTTTGGCCCTCGAAGCCACCTCGGACTTCCTCGTGATCGACCGCGACGGACCCGGAGACAATTGCCAGGAAGTGTTCCTGGAGGAAGAGATCGTCCTTGACTTCTGAACCCTTGCCCGCCTTTCTGATCGGCTACTCCAATTCAGGCTTTACCAACCCTCATGAGGTGGTCTGGCCCGACGCCGCCCCCGACTGCCGGATGCAGTTCACCCATATGGGGGCCAAATACTCCGGATTTGAAACCGACCGCCACCGCGCCACCTCCCCCCTGGAGGATGGTTTTCACTATGACCACGACGCCCATCACTGGCTGCACATCGGGCTGAAGCAGCGGGCCGTGGTGGAGCGGCTGAGCATCAGCACCCGCTGGTTTACGGGCAACCAGGTGCGGGCCATTTCGGTGACCCTGGTGGACGAGCTCAGCGGCCAGCGCCACCTGGTGCTCGACCGCCAGCCCCTGAACCCCGATAGCGACCACGAGTTCCCCGTGGCCGGCCTGAGCGCCACCGAATGCCAGGTGGAGTGCTACTACGAGGGCGGCATTGCGCGCATTCATCTGTTTGGCACGCCAGCCGCCGAGCAGCTGCCGAACCGGCCCAATCTGCTGGAAGAGGCCCGTATCACGCACGTTTCCAACGATCACTACGGCAACCCGGCCATGGCGGTGGCGGGCAACCGCCGCGAGCATCATATGGTGGGCTGGGAGTCGGCGCGCACGGGCTTCGGAGAACGGGCTCTGTTTCATCTGGCCAGGCCGGCGGTGGTGCAGGAAATCGTGGTCGACACCTATCTGCACCGGCTCAATCCGCCGCTGTCATGCCATGTGTTCGGTTTGTTCGAGGAAGACGAAGGGCAGGTCGACGAGCTGATGAGCCGGGCCCCCCGTTGGAAGCTGGTGCTGCCCGGAGGGCGGGAAGTGATCCCCGACGACTTCCAGGCCTACATGCTGGACCAGCGCTATCTGGAAGAGGGCTTTCGCCAATTCGACATTCGCCTTCACCGGCCCGAAGCGCGATGGCTGCCCTTGTTGAACTGGGGCCGCCTGGAACCCGACCGCTACCATCGTTTCCGCCAGCTGGACAGTGCAACGGCCATCACCCATCTGCTCTATATGCACTACCCCAATGGAGGCATCCACGGGTTGAAGGTGTTTTAGCCGCGACGGCCGTTGTATACCGTTCGGTTGCTGTCGCTATAGAGGCGAAACACCTCGCAGGCGGCTTCGCGCGCCAGGTTGTCTTCCAGCGTAATGCCGCGGCGGGCCAGTTCTTCTTCCCAGTTGTCGAACATGGGACCCTCGTCAAAACCGGTGATCTCTTCGACGGCCACACCGCTGCCGGCCAACAGCAGGGAGCGCACCCCCGACCACAGCACCGACCCGAAGCACATGGTGCAGGGACGCCAGTTGACCGCCAGCTGGTGTTCGGGCATTCCGGGCCCGCCCAGATCGAACGTGCCGAGCTGCTGTTGAGCCAGGGCCAGGGCGGTGAACTCGGCGTGGGCACAGGACAGATTGGAAGCCACGACGCGGTTGACTCCGGCCGATACCAACCGACCCGACTGGCTTTCGAACACGGCGGCGGCAAAGGGCCCGCCGGTGTCGTGCTCGACGTTGAGACGAGAGAGGTCGATCACCAGCTGCACTCGTTCGGCCTGGGTAGCATAGTGGGTGGGCCGGCGGGCCAGTTCTTGCTCCAGCCAGTGGGGCATTTCGATGACGATCTGTTGCGGTTGTTTGGAGGTCAATGGCTCTTGGTCCCTGTCTGCAAACTCGGGTGTGGCTGCACGGGTTCAGAACGGGGGCGAAAAATCCTCGCAGCGTAATCTGGGCCACAGACAGAAGAACGGAATTGGGCCATGCTGATCGGCATGATGAGCCCAGGATTTGCCCTTGCTTTGTTGGCCCTGATTCCCGTGGCCCAGCGCGTGTTGGAATACCAGGAAGAGGTCGAACAGGCCCTGAACAACGGCCACCGACCCACCCGTGAGCAACTGCAGAGAATGCGCTACCTCTATGATATGACTGAGGAACAGGTAGAACTCTGCCGCCAGGGGCTGGACTGGGGGATGACCCCCGAGCAGCAACAGCGCAGCGCCGAGCGACTTCGAAGCGAGATGCCCCAACCTCCCACCGTTCAACGACCTTCGCAGGAAGAGTTGGAGCAGAGTGAGTTGACCCGTAAGGTGCGAGAGTACTATGCCGCCGTCGATCGGCAGAAGTGGCGGGGAATTCCAGCGGAGATGCGCGGCGGACTGAGGATGGACCGTTGGGGCACCCTGTGGGTCAAGAATCCCCATGGAGCAGGCTGGCGCGAGCACGGCTCGGACGGCCCCTATGACGTCAAGCCAAACTCGAGCTGGTAGGCAGATAGCTTTTGCAGCCCCAGCAGAGGTTGTTCGCTGCCGGTGTGAAAATATGAAAGAGTCGGCGCCTGTCTGGAAATTCGCGGCCGACCCTGGTTGGTTGGGCTCCGCCAGCAACAGCTATTCTTAACGGCCAGCGTGTTAAGAACTTCAACTCTCCGACGGGCCCACCCTCACTGTGTCAACCTGCAAGGCCCGCATCAGCGAAGGAATATACCATGGGCAAAAGGATCTCCAAGTCTCTGCTGGCGCCGCGATTCACCAACAGCCGCACCAGAAGGCGCCGGGCAACACCGCCAGGGTTCAAAGTCGTGCATCTGTCCGAAAGGAGCTATCGACTGAGCTTTTCCGACCAGGTGTTGAACGCGGCCCGCGACTGTCGACGGCCGTCGGACACCTTCGAGGCCCGGCTGTCGGACCTGGCCGAACGACTGGGAGTGCGCCCGCCGTTGCTGGCCATATTTGGCCCCTCTGGGCGGCTTTATGAAACCTCGTTGGACGGTGCCTCCGGCACGGCTCTAACCCGGCTCTACTGTTGGAACATCATTACAGGGGGAGAGATGCTGACGGTCGACGACACCGAAACCATCGCTCCAGAAATCGGTTCTTTTCTGGGAGTGCCCGTGCGCGTTGAGGGGCGTACGATCGGGGCGCTGTGTGTGGTGGACGGCCAGCCTCGTATTTGGCTTGGGGAAGAACGAAGTCACTTACAGGAGCTGGCTTCGGCTCTGGCTCTGCGCATCGAGGCCAGGCTGATTGTTACCCCCTTATGACCGACGCTGAAGACTGGATTCACGTGCCTTACGACATGATTGCCGACGCCACGCTGCTGGCCCTGCTGGAAGAAGCCTGCACACGAGACGGCACGGAGTTGACCGATGCCAGCGTCAAGGTGGAAGAGTTGCGCCAGGGTTTGTTGCGTGGACATCTGCAGTTGCGCTATTTTCCCCAAAGCAACCAATGTGCCTTGATGTGGACGCGACCACAGAACTGAGAAACGGTCGAGGGTTCACAAAGTGTTCACCACTTTTTTACTCGCTGGTGATATTTTTTCCAGTTCTTTCCAATATTCTGCTAAAGCATCCCCTTAAGTTAACTCCACGACAGATGGTGTAACTTTTGCGGAAGCCACCCACACACAACTTCATACAGGAGGTCTCCTATGGCAGCAGGTCAGATCGGCGGCGCCCATGATGCCGCTATGCTCGCGCAACTCCAAATCGCTCACCAGCGACAACTGCAAGCAGCCTACCAACAGTCCTACTACGGACCCCCACCCCAGGCCCAATGGAGTCAGGGCCACGGCAACTTGCCCTATGCTCAGGTGGGCAACGGAGGCTTTCTAGGAGTCGGTCCGCGCGCCGGCTACGGCCTCGACCTCAACAACAATGGGCGCTACGACGCCGGTCAGGACGGGGTTCTGGCCATGGACCTCAATCGCGACGGCCTGGTCGACCGGGGCGAAATCGAGCAGAGCCGACGACGCCTGATGGCCTTCGGGGGCAACTTCGACTTCAACGGCGACGGCCGAGTGGAGCTGGTGGAGCATCTACAGGGTCGACATTTCGGGGCTGAAATGAGCCGCTACGATCGCGACCGAGATGGTCGCCTGTCTCCGTGGGAATTTTCCTCGGCCGGCGGACGAGTGATGGTCGACGGCAACCGTGACGGGGGCTTTCAACCCTGGGAACAACACAGCCCCTACAATTTCCCCACCCCCGGCTTCGGGCGTGGTTCGCTGGGAATGGTCGACCCCTGGAATAACTATTCGGGCGCGCATCATCGCGCTCCGATGTGGGGCGGCTCCTGGGGACGATAGTCGCCGGTGACCCCCGGGGTGGCTCCGGCCGCGGAGCCACCCCTTTTTCCGCAAGTTTCCAAGGGAGGTTTTTGGCGTGATTCACTTGCCCGCAGAATGGGTGGACTACTTGAATGAAGTAGCCTTTTTCCAGCACCCTCAGGCTTCGAGCCAGGAAAAATTCGCGCGTGGAATTCAACAGGCCCGCGACTGGCTTCATTTCGAATCGGCCTTCTGGACCCACCAGGCCGAGTCCGTTCAGCTGGCCAATTTGAGCAGCTTGCTGGAGGAGCTCGGAAAGGCGCCGCCTCGGGTGGACGCTCTGGTGCCGCGGGCCTTCCAGGCCGTGGAGTGGATGGAAGAAATCACTCAGGGACGCGAGCGCGCCCAATATTCCAGGCACCCGGTGCTCAACGATCTGGCCCTGGCCACGGCCTGCTTTCTGCGAGGACAGGCCGAACGACGCGCGCTGCCCGAGCGGTGTGAACGCGTCCGAGTGTGGTTGGACTCGTTGCGAGCTGGCTATGAGCAACTGGCCGGCGGCCTTCCTCAGCCCGTGCAACTGGACTTTCAACAGTCCTTCCAGCTGTTTGAGCGCAGCCTTGATTTGCTGGGCCAGGCCCGGGATGTAGAGAAAGCCCTGACAACTTTGCTGCAGAGCAGCGAGAATCTGGACATCTTGCTGAGCTGGATGCAACAGGCCCAGAGCCAGCAGGAACAGCACTACACTCGCTGGAGCCTGCCGAGAGTTTCGGTGCGCCTGCAGCGCTGTTTTGAGAACTTGCGCCTGGCCAGCCCCACTGAGCGACTGACGCTTTGGGAACAGCAAGCCAGAGCGGCCATCTTTGAACTTTCGCTGTGGTGGGGACAGCATCGCGAACTGTTGCCTTTGCCGGCCCGCTTCCTGGAAGACTGGCTCCCGCTGGTGGACGATGAGTTGCAAGCCTTGCTGGATGTGGACTTCGGGGCGGAGCTGGGGGATGCTGAACTGGAGCAGCTCGAGCAGGCGCTGGATCGACTCTCGGAGGGCCTGGCGGAAGGCCAGCAGCGACAGTTGCCGGCGGCCCATCTGGAGGGAGGCTCTGCGGGGCACTATTTCGAGCTGATTCAGGGACTGTTGCGCAACACGTTGCCGGTGGTGGCCGTGCCCGAACTCTTGAAGAGCGCCCCCGCCCCCCAGGCCTGGAGTGATGTGGCGGCGGCTATTCTGGAATACAGCAAAGGGGGGCCTCGGGAGTATCTCTACGAGGCCCGCGAAGAGTTGCTGCGCAAGGTGCCTGCCCCTCAACTCGAGGCCTGCAGTTGGACCTGCTCGGTGTGTCACCACGCCTGCCCACCAGGGCACCAGACCTGTGGTTTTTGTGGCAATAACCGGGCCGGAGCCTCGGTGGAGGCGGTCTGCTGGAGCGCCTGATGGGCCGCTCCTAGCTTCGCAGTGGCTGGTAGGCTTCGAAGGGCTGGAACTGGTCGGCCTCGACCTTCCAATCCGGCGGCACCTGCTGAAACTTGACCTTCAGGGCCCGAGCTGCAGGCAGCTGCTGGACGACCTTGCGCAGGTTGGCCAGGTCGCCGTCGGCGCCCATGGATTCGATGGCGGCCTTGAATTCTGCGCTGAGTTGTTCCCCCAAGGCGGTGTGGCGAGGGGCGCGTCGGCGCGACATGAGAACCACGTCGCGCAGCAGGTCGCGCCAGTAGCCCCCGAGTGACCGGGGGCTTTGCTGGAGTTCCTGACTGAGCGAGCGGTCGACGGTGGCCAGCAAGGTGGGAGGCTCCACGAATTGTCCCTCGTGGGCGTGGGCGTAAAATACCACGATTTCATCACCGTCGGTGGTGTGCAGGCGGCCAATTCGGAAACCCTGGGGTTCGAGTTTGAGCTGGCCGCACAGCGGACAGTGCTGATGATAGAGGCGATTGAGTCGCTGAGCGATTTGTTCTGCCCGAGCAATTGCCTGGAAGTCGCGCGTGGGGGTGATCCAAAACAGCCCGACGTCTTCCCCCAGGCTCACCACCGCACGCTGGCCATCGCGGTAGTGTCCAAAGACCGGACCGGCCACCCCAAGGTCCGTCTCGGGAACAGGCGCACGGGGTTGCAGCGCCCAGCCCCAGGCCAGAGTAAGGCCCAGCAACAGGCAGGCCAGCAGCACCTTGCGACGGTTGGTATCGACTTTCGGGGCGGCCGAAACGGGCGACGGAGCCGTGCTTTTCAGGGCGGCGCGCAGCTCGGCCATGGAAGCGAAGCGAGCCTCCGGTTGGACCTGCAGGCAGCGCGACAGGACGGCTTCGAACGCCTGCGAAGCCTCGGCTCGCACTTTGCGCAGTGGCGGGTACTGGAAAGCCACATTGGGCAACGGGGCGCTGCCCGCTATCAACAGATAGAGGGTGGCCCCCAGGGTGAAAACATCGGACCGTTCATCGGTTTGCGACCCCCCATAGTGTTCGGGAGAGGCGGTTTGCATGCTGCCCATCGATTGGGTATCGGTGTCGCGCTGGGCTTTATGGAGGCGGGCGATGCCGAAATCGACGAGGCGCAGTCGATCGCCTTCGAGCATAATGTTGGCTGGCTTGAGATCGCGATAGATAATGGGCGGGCGCTGGCGATGCAGATATTCCAGCACATCGCACAACTGCAAGCCCCAATCGCGCACTCGGGCTTCGTCTAGCGCCTGACCCTGATAGCTTTCAAGGTTTTCGCCATGAATCAGGTCGACAACCAGATAGTAGTAGCCATCGTGCTCGAAAAAATTGTGGAAACGCACAATGGCCGGGTGCTCCAGACGTTCCAACATGGCCTTTTCCTGGTGCAGGGCCGTCACCTGAGCGGGTGCACTGGCAGCCACTTCTTTAACGAAGAAATCGTTGCCATCTTTGCTCCCGCGATAGGCCACCCCCATGCCCCCCGACCCAAGAAACGACAGCCGGTATCCTTCGACGACGGTTCCCTCTTCCAACGGCAGGTGGGGGGTTCTTTGAGAAACCGCTTCGCGACGCGCCATGCGGCCTACTTTGGGACGTGCGCGCCCCGTCCTTCCAACCCGCCGGATATTCCTTGTTGATCAGTTCGCTCGAACTGGGCGGAGCCGAACGCGTTTTTCTCATGCTGGCCAACGAACTTTCCAAGCACACTCGAGTACACCTGGTAACTCAGCGAGCGGTAGAACTCAAGCACCTGTTGGCGCCACAGGTGCGGCACCACAACCTGGAGGCCAGCACTCGACGGCAGGCGCTGTACAGGCTCTGGCGCCACTTGAAGAAGGAACGCCCCCGAGCATTGCTCTGCACGTTGTGGTCACCCATCGCGATGGGCGTGATAGCCGGTCGCCTGGCCGGAGTACCGGTGGCGATTCGGCCAGCGACGGTGTGTCCTCGTCCCCGAGGAGTGGCGGGATTCTGCTGGGGCTGGCTGTTTCGACGAGCTTCACGAGTCATTGCTCTGAACCTGGAGTTGGCCCGGCAAATGATGGCCCACGGCGTAGGCCAAGAAGCCATCGACATCATTCCTAACCCTCTAGACCTCGAGGCCATGGACGGAGTCAACGCGCCACCACCGCTGGAAGGGCCCTATCTGTTGACGGCTGCTCGGCTGAGCCGCGAGAAGGACCTGGTCACCATGATTGGCGCCTTCGCGCTGCTGGTAGAACGTGGCTATGTTGGCAGGCTGGTCGTCCTGGGAGAGGGCCCAGAACGACCGCGTCTGGAAGCCGAGGTGGAGAGGCTGGGGCTGACCGAGCGGATCCTTCTGCCGGGAGCCCGGCACCCGGCCTGGAACTGGACGCGCCACTGTGAACTCTATCTCTCGACTTCGCTGCGCGAAGGAATGCCCAATGCAGTGCTGGAGGCGCTCTGCCTGGGAAAAACGGTGGTGGCTACCGACTGTCCCGGAGGTCAGGCGGAGTTGTTGGACTATGGGCGATGGGGCTATCTGGCGCCGGTAGGCGACGCCCCGCGCTTTGCCGACCAGGTGCAACGGGCCCTGGCCAACCCCCTGGAGGCGGAACCCATGCGCGGGCTCATACGCGAACGACACGACTTGAGAACGGTGGGCCAGCGCTATCTGGATTCGTTGCGCAAGGCCAGTTCCCCCACTTCGTCGCTTAGAGCTTGACCGGCCGAAGGCTCTGGATGACCCGCGTCAGCCAGGCCCGATCGGCCCCGGGGTTGCTGAAAAAGAAGAGATGGAGCGGCACGGGCTTGCCCTCGAGGTCGGAAGAGCCTTCGGCGATAGATTCGCCATAGAGCATCCAGTCTTTCTCCTGGCCATAGTTCATCGGGCCCACCTCCACCTTGCCCAGCAGGCGGGTAGGGATGGTAAAGAGGGTCTTTCCGATGCTCGGGCCACCCAATCCGTCGGTGCCGGCACAAATGTCGATCCGGTCACGGCCTCGGGTGTAGCGCACACTGTAAGAGGCGCAGCCCCTGGTGCTCCACTCGGCGTGCTTCAATTTTGCCTTGCCGGCATCGATCAGCGGCAACACCACCACGCGCAGGCCCTTGAGTTTGGCGATGCTGGCGAAATCGGTCTTGGAGATGTCCAACTGAGAAGATTCGACCCACAGGTCGGCCGGAACCGGCAGCGGATCGGCCTGGCAGACGCCGAGTGTGAGCAACAAGAGCCCGAGAGAGAGGGTGGATCGAAGCATGCCGGGAGCGTTCGGTCTACGGTGTGGTCGACCCTGTCAGCGCTGTTCGTAGACGTCGAGCGGCTCAGCGGTTGAGCCGCGACCTTAGAAGCTGCCGATCGAGCCCTCTATCAGGCCAGGCGGCACGGTCGCAACCGCCTGGTCGTCGCCCAGTAGCCAGAGTCGGCATCAGGGGTCGGGTTCGCGCCAGCGAATCACCTCAAAGAGCTGCGCATTTGGGCCCGAGCCTGTGCGCGAGTCGGCACTGAGGTCCACAGTGGCCTGAATGCGATAGATGGCCAGATGGTGGGGTGGCGTCGGACCTAGCGTGGCTTCACTGGATATCACCAGCACTCGATAGGGGTGGCCGCTCCAGCTATAGTCCAGGGTAACGTCGACGGTTCCCAGCTGGCCAGCGCCGGGCGACTGCAGAGTTCGGCTGTAGTGGTGCAGAGGATTAGGAACGAAATGAATGTCCCCCATCAGCCTCTGCCGTGCATCTTCAATGCCGGCCAGTGCAAGTTCGCGCGCCTGCAGTCGATAGAGTGCCTGTAATGCGGCCTGGCGCCTTAGCGGCTGTCGGGTAAGAATGCCCACCGCAAGCACAAAGAACACCATGAGCAACAGCAGCGAGGCGATCAGGAAGCCTTGTCTTTTCAAGGTTGCGGCTTCCACAACGATGGGCTCAGCAGGCTGCTCACCTGATAGCTTCGGTCTTCTCCGTCTTCACGGATCACCAGTTCTACACTCACCAGCCGGTCGCTGGGGCGCCCAACCCGAAAGCCGCGCACCGAGGAAATCAGGGTCGTCGTCCAGTTGGAGCCGTCGGCGCCCAGGCGTCGCTTCAAGGATTCGTTCTCCAGGAAATAGTTGATGCGCATCTGATGGGCGGGTTCGACAGGCTGCCACAGGCCGGGCGTGGGGCTTGGGGTTGCCGAGGGCAAAGGGTTGGGCAGCACCAGGCTCTGGTCTTCCCAGTCGGGGCTCTCGAAATCCAGCTCGGCCGACGTCCCGCCCGTTGTGGGCGAGTGCCATCGGTTGGCTGTGTTCGCCTCGTGACTCATCTGATAGAGCAGGCTGATGGCTACCTCGCCCACCCGGTAACGACTGCCCTTCAGGCGTTGCGAGTTCAGCACCAGGTGCATCAGCGAGGCCATCATGGTGACGATCACGCCGAACATCGCCAGGCTGAAGACACATTCCAGCAGAGTCATCCCGCGGGTACATCGAGTCACGGCGGCAGCAGCTCGATAGGATCGGATATCCCCTGGTAATCGGTTCCCCGGTAGCGAGCTCTGGCCACCACCTGAAGTTGGCCCGGGTCGTGGCCCGGAAGAGCGGGAAGAGAGTGGGTCAGCGTGGCACCGTCGGGTAACAGCAGGCTCAGGCTTCCGGAACCGGCCGTGGGAGCGACCCCCTGTTGGGAGAATACAAAGCTGACTCCGGGAATGGGCCGGTCGTTCACATCGTACAGAGCAGCCCGATACTCGGCCACCTGGTCCTCGGCCAGCGTGGTGGTTGGCGTAACAGGCTTGACGATCAGAGTATCGGTGGCCCTCGGACGCCGAGGGGGACATGTCATGAGACCGCTCAGGGCCAACACCCGGTGGGAATCGCGAAAGACCAGAACTTCTACCACTCGGGCGGTGCCCTTGACGTTGGCATTGGTATCTTCCCGGTCGCCCACGTGTACTCGGGCTTCCAATCCTGGAAACTCGGCCATCTGCACACTCTGGTTCGCATATACCGACCAGTCGCTATCAAAGTGGTCGGGTTGACTGGCCCAACTTCGAATGGAAACCAGAGTGCGTTCGGCCAGCAACACCGCCGAGTTGGTCGATTCGCTGGCGAACTGGTAGCGAAAAGCCTGGATCAGCAAGGTGAAACAAGCCAGGCTGCCGCCGGCCAGGATGAAGATCGCCACCACCGCTTCCATCAGCGAAACCCCGCGCAGCTTCACTCATTACTCCAAACCAGTGCCGAAAAACTCTCGCCCAGCGTAACCGGCAGAGACTGCTGGCCGGGAAGGTTGACCAGTACGACCTGCTGGGGCTGGGCGGTTGGCTTGCAGATCAAAAACGTCCCATCGGGTGACAGGGTTGGCTGGTTGCAGTCTGCGGTGCCGGGCAGGGTGATGGGGTTGCTAAAGGCAATGGTCTTGGCACTGGTATTCAGAGTAAGGTCCACCCTGCCAACGCTGCCATCCGGCCGCTCCCCGTAAGCATAGTGGCCGTCGGGGCTCAAGACCAGATGTTTCAAATCGAAGCTCGGGTGGCTCTTCACCTGCAGGTCGGGGGTACCCGAACTGGGCTCCCAACAGACCAACAGGTGTCCGGCCCCGTCGGCCGCGATCACCACCGAGCCATCGCGAAGCGCGTCCAGGTGTTCAAAGGCGCCCTGGCTCTCGGCCACCGTGCCCAACTCGTCCACAGGAAAAGCGGGCGGAGGATCGGGGGGGTTGGGTGGAGGCAAGACCACCGGCGGGCGTTGCATACGCTGTAAAGAGTAGTTGGTTCCGTCCTTGACCAGGCCAAAGAGATGAGTGTCATTGATAGCCAGGCCGTATACCGGACCGCTGCCGGTGTAGGTCGCGTCATTGCCGACGCCGGCTGGAGATTGGCCGGCGTTCAGATTGTCCAAAAACTTGGGGTGCAGACCCCGGGTGAAAGTCGCGCCGTGGGCCGCATCGCTCCAAAACAAATGTTCAGGGGTTCCGCCCAGATCGGCGTAGCTCAGCGTGGAATGGGGATTGCTGCCGTCCAGATTGCAGAGTCTGATGCCGCTGCTGGTGGTGTAGCCGATGCGAAGATCGGGCATAATTCCCCCCTCATAACCCAGGGCACTGGCGTTCGGGTGGTTGATGGTCGACTGGGCCGTAGGGCGCAGCTCGGCTCCGCGAGCGTCGCGAATGATCGGCTTCAGAATGAAGCGGTCTCCAACCTGAGCGTCGCCGGGCGTGTGCCAGGTATTGCCTTCAAACCAGGCATTGCGGTGGTAGTCCCAGCGCATGCGTCCGTTTCCCCCGCTCCAAGTTCCCGGGTCGCCACCTCCGGTGCGCTCGCACTCCCAGGCCACGGTCAACATGTCGCCATCGGGGTCCTGGGCAAAGAGGGTCATATCGACCGTGCCCCCGGGCCGAACCATGAAGGTGGGATAGACACCGGGTGCTGACAGCAAGCTGGCAACGGGCGGGTTAGGGGCGGGAATCAGGGCAATCTTGGGGTCCACCAGCACTGGGGGGCGATTGGGGCCCTGATACTGCGTCGGCGTAAAGGCCACCTGTTCGGGGCGGCCGATCTGGCGAAAATCCCGGACCGCTCCGGGGCCCCCGCCCAACAGTCCCTGGTGCACCGTAACCTGACCCTGGAAGGAAATCGATAGCGTATAAGGGTCGGAAATCGCGGTGATCTCATATTCTGTGGGTCGGGTTCCGTCGGTGGGTCGACTCGGCGGGCCGTATTCGGCCCGTGTGCCCACCAGCAAACGATATTCACCCCCGGTAGCCGAGCGGTTCGACAGCACCTCGCCTGAAGGCAAGAAAACAAACAGTGCATCGGACGGGAAAGGTGGATACCATTCGTTGAAGTCAAAGCCCACTCCGCGCACCACCTGCAACGGCGGGTCTTCCCAGGTGGGGCCAGCATACGTGCCGGTGAACAGGTGAGCGTCGGGCAATTCAGCGCCAAAGTCATAGCCGCGCCGAAAACGCGGCATGTGCTCGCCCTCAATCGTATAGTAACCTCTGGCGACGGGCGTCTTTCCAATATCGGTGGGCACCCCTACAGCCACCGGAAAGCCCTGAGCCCGGGCCCTGAGGTTGGCCCAGCGAAACACTTCGGCGACCGTTTCCGCGGCGGCCAGGCTCTGCTTCTTCACCTGGGCTCCCCGCAAACTCATCGCCGAGATACCCACCATCATCGCTACCAGCGAAAGCGCGAGGCAGATTTCGATCAGCGTATAGCCCCGTCTCAAGTGACCCTCCCGCTAGTAGTCAGAGGCTTTTCGACGCGCCAGGGGTGACTCCCGCCCCGCGGGGGCTGCAGGCCAAATTGTTGCCTGAGCGAAGTCCCGCGGGTGAAGGCCCGAGTTGCCGACGTTTCCAGCCAGAGACATCTGGTGCTGGCCCCCCGCACCGCTCGGGTCCCCCTCAACGTGGTAGCAGGCTTTGCTCGCCAACTGGCGGCCATGCTCAGCAACGGTGTGCCCCTCATCCGGGCTCTGGAAACCCTCACCACCCAGGCTGAATACCCTCATTTCGGCCTGGTGATCGAGCAAGTGGCTCAGGAAGTCCACGACGGCAGCACCCTCTCCCGAGCCGCTTCTCTGCATCCCAGGGTGTTCTCCTCGGTGTGGGTTCACATGGTAGAGGTAGGAGAACACACGGGCGGTTTGGACCAATCCCTCGAGATGATCGCCGACTGGCTCGAACGTGAAGAGTCGGTGCGGCGCAGGGTGGTTTCGGCGCTCACTTATCCTGTAAGCGTCCTGCTGGTCTCGCTGGCCCTCAGCGTGCTGCTCTTCACCACCGTGCTGCCCACCTTTGCCGGCATTTTCCGAGAAATGAACGTGGCCTTGCCCGCCATTACCCGGCTGGTGATGGGACTCACCTGGTTACTGTGCCAACCCTGGGCCTGGTTGCTGGCGGTAGTGCTCGGGCTGGCCTGCTGGCAAACCTGGAACGCCATCTGGCGTTCCCCTCGGCAATCGCGCCTGGTCTTTACCCTGTTGCTCAAGGTCCCTGGGGTGGGCCGTCTGCTCTACCACGGCGCTTTGACCCGCTATTGCAGCGCGGGCCACGCTCTGCTTTCGTGCGGCACAGACCTGCTTCGCACCCTGCGATTGGCAGGCCAGGCCAGCAGCAGTCCGGTGCTGGAACACGACGCTAAAAGGGTTGTCAAATCGATACAGCAGGGGCTGACTCTGTCGACCGCCCTTTTGGAGACCCCTCAGCTCTATTCCACCACCCTCATTCAAATGGTGCGCGCTGGGGAAGAGGCCTCGCTACTTCCCGAAATGCTGCACCGGGTAGCCCATTTCCACGATCTCGAGTTGGACGCTTCCATTGAGATACTCTCGGCCACTCTCGAACCGGTTCTTTTAATGGGCGTATCGGCGATGGTGGGAACCATCGTACTCTCCATCTATCTGCCCATGTACTCCACTCTGATGAATTTGACAGGCTGATGGCGCTGGCCCTGGCCTGGTTGGCCGCAGTGGGTGTGCTGTGCGCAGGTTTCCTGGGGGTGCCCGTACAACCTCAGGCTGCCCCGGCCATCATTGGGCTCTTGTTGGCCCTGTGGTTGGAAACTCGTGCCGCTCCACTCGAGCCCGGAAACCTCTCGCCCGCCCCGGTCTGGACGTTGTCGCTGTTGGCAGTTCCGGGCATGAGTCTGGCCTGGGTGATGATTTGTCTGGTCGTGGCCGGCTTGCTTCGCAGCTTCACTCGAACGGCCTCGGGCTGGGGTGCCCAGCGCGACCTGCTTATCGATTTTCTGCCCTCCGGGCTGGCCTTACTGGCCTGCGCCAGACTGCAAGGCTGGGCCTTGCTGCCGGTGGTCACCGCGCTTCAGCTCCTCGGACCGTGGCTGCTTCAATATTTGTTGCTGCCAAAAACCGGCGCTCCTCCGTCGGGCGGCCCTATGATGGAACGACTGAGCCTGGCCACCTTAGGCCTGCTCGGCCAACAGGTGGCTCCCCAACATCCCCTGTTGCTGCTGTTGTTGCTTCCGGCATCGCTGGCCCTCATTCGCTCTTCAGAGACGGGTAGCGAGCTTCAGCAGCGACGCGCTCAGCATCAAGAAGTGCGCCAGGCTCGCAGGGCCGTGCAGTTTCAGCAGCAAGTTCTGGGCGAGGCCGAGCTGCGCCAGCAGGCCCAACAGAGGTTGCTCGACGCCCGAGCCGAGACCTTCGTATTGCTCGAGGGTCTCAGCGTGCGGGCGGACAGTCGTGCCCAGGCCCTGCAAGAAGCCCTGGCCATGTTGAAGGCTCGTCTCAGCGGGGCCGAGGTGCTCTATCTTCGCGAGTCCGAAATCCAAGACCCGGGCATTCGCCGCCTGGCCCACAGCCAGGAAACTTGGGTTTCGCCCGATGCCACCCAGGCCACCTGGCCGGTGGCTCCCGATGGTCTGGTATGGCTGCGTTCGCCTCGTCCTCTCAACCCGGAGGTTGGCCAGGCCTTGCAGGTCTTCTTTTACTATTTGCAGCTGCTTTTGGAACGGGTGGATCATCAGCAGGCCCTGCGCCAGGCGCTCGATTCCGAGGCCTCCATGCGTCAGCAACTGGCCGCCGCCGTCAACCGTCTGGAGGCCATCCTCGAAGGGGCCAGTCGCTTGACGGGCCTGGTGCAGCCCCGCGAGATCATCGACGTGCTGTTGGAACGAGCCGAGATCTGGACCGGACGCGCCTGCAGTTGGCGCAGCGAGGGCCTGGAGCTGGGGAGTTGGTCTCCAGAGCTGGCGGTGATCCGGCTCCCCGCGGGGGCGCAATTTGGCATCGACTCTGCCGGACTCACCCCGGCCGACTTCGAGTCCCTCCGCATCTGGCTGTTACTTGGCGAGGCCGCGTTGCTGCGTTGCCAGGCTCAGGCAGCCCTCCATCAGGGCAGCAAACTGGCAGCCGTGGGCCAGTTGGCCGCAGGACTGGCCCACGAACTGAACACGCCTCTGGGCTCGGTAAGCATGGCCCTGGGGTTGGCTCTGGCCAACCTGGGAAAAGACCCCGAGAAAGCCCGAGTTCGCCTGGAGAAGGCCTATGAGGCGCTCGACCAGATGCGCGATATTCTGGCGCGTTTGCTGCAGTATGCCCGCGAGTCCGAGGGCGAGCAGCGACGACTGGACCTTGGCCAACTCGCCCGCGACGCCGTCGCCTTCGCTGCCAATGCCTTCCAGCAGGCATCGGTGGACCTCCTACTTACGATCCATGCCGCCGATATCGCGGTCGTGGGCAACGGCGGAGAGTTGCAGCAAGTCCTGATGAACCTGCTGAGCAACGCCCGGCTTGCCTGTCAGGCTACTGAAACACCGCAAGTTCGGTTGCAGGTTGGACGCGCCGAGGGACAGGGTTTTGTCGAGGTCGACGACAACGGCCCGGGTGTGCCCGAAGAGATCGTGGAGCGAATCTTCGAACCATTTTTCACCAGTCGCGAGGTCGGGCAGGGGCTTGGGCTCGGCCTTTCCACCTCGCGGGAAATCGCCCGTAGCCATCAAGGTGCTCTGACCTACACTGGACGGTCAGACCTCGGTGGAGCCCGCTTCCGGCTGACGCTTCCCCTCGACAGTTCCAAAGAGCAGGGACCTTGAAGCCGGTCCGTTAAACACTCAAAGTGAACCAGGTTCTCATCTTGGAAGACGACAATACCCTGCGCGAGTTGCTCGTCGACGCGGTTGAATCGCTGGATTATCGGGTGCAGTCTGCCGACTCTGCCAAGCTGGCGCTTCATCTTGGCAAAGAATATGACTTCGACCTCGTGATTTCCGACATTCGCATGGCCGGTCCAACGGACGGTCTGGGAGTGCTGCAGGCTCTCAAGCAGCGACGCCCGGCCATGGCCTGTATTGTGATCACCGGCTTCGCCGACCAGACAGCACCGCTGCGCGCCCTGCAAATCAAGGTAGATGACTACCTTTACAAGCCGTTCGAACTGTCCGATCTGGTGGCAGCGATCGATCGCGTGAAACAAGCCCGCTCCCAACGCTCCTGGTTTCGCCAGGTCATGAAACGGGTGCTGGGGCAGTCGGCACCGGAACAGGCGATGGAAGACATTCAGGCCAGCCGCGAAAGTTGTCTGAAGTCGCTGTTCGTATCGATTCGGTCGCGTCATCTTTATGCCGAAACAGCCCTCTCATTGTGGGACACTTGGGAAGAGCTGGAAGTGGAGTATCTGCGCGTCGCCCACCTGAGCGTCATTGAGGCCGAGGTGGCCCGGCGGCTGTTGGACCGTTACCAACTCTGGCAGGCCCGTTTGACGAAAGAGGCTCAGCAAAAGTCGTTCGTTTCGGCGGCCCAACGCAGCCCGGAGAGAGTCGACCGGGCCGTCTTTCGCCGCTTTTTTGAGCGCATTGTGCAATCGAAGATCTCGGCCGAGGAACTCAGCCTTGCGGTAACGTTGCGGCGCATCCCCGAAAATCGGCGGCGCGGCAATGTGGAACTCGAACGCCTCTACACGCGTATGTGGGCCTAGCTCCGCCAGCCTGGGGACCAGGAAACCCTGGATCGATGGGTAATTTTAGTCGTGAGGCAATACGGGAAAGGTAGCCCATGAAAAAAGTTCTCGGCTGTCTGCGTATGCTCGGCCTGGTGTTGAGCGTCCTTGTTCTGACGCTGTTGCTGGCTCTCGTCGCCTGGATCAACTACCCTCCACTGCGCGTGGGACCTGAGGTGGAGGAGATCTCGAGGCGCTGCCAACAACGCGAGCAGGCAGAACAGAAGTTGGCGGGCGATGTAGACAACAACGGCTATCTCCACCCCCAACTCCTGCCTTATTGGGGCAGCGTCTTTGACCAAATCTTGGGCTGCCCGGCGGAAAAAAGCGTAGGAGAAGTCATCGGCCTCTCAGATCTTGTCGACTGGAAAGACAAAGGCCTGGAGAAGGCGGTGGCAAGAAGAGACCCTGAGGTAAGAAGGAAATTCGCGCGCTATGGAAATTTCTACAGCCTCGTTCACGAAGCCATTCACAAACCTCAATTCTTAGTCCCCCGAGTGCCCCCCTATCGGGACGACCGAGAGTTCAATACCGTGCGAATGTCAGGCCTGCTGCATAGCATGGCAGCCTACTCCGAATACCTGTGCTTGATGGGCCAAGCCGAGCAGGCGCTGAACGTCAGCCGCGACGGATTGCTCCTAAGCTGGAAGCTCAGGCGTCAGCAGAGTTCAACGATTCAATTCAGAGGCTCCGTGTCACTGCAGTCTATCAGTCTCACCGTGCTCTCCACCGTGCTGCAATCGTCTCAGGCTCTACCTCCGCTGCAGGCTCTCGAGCAGTTGTCGGACTTGCTGGCCCAAACCTATCCCGAAGTGTCAGAGTTTCACTCCAATCTGGAAGCCCAATTCCACGAAAACCTTTACAGGCTGACCGCTGCGAATATCAACCATCGCGACGAATCGATTGTCAAACTGGAGAGAATTCCGGGAATGGCCTCCCGCGAGGTTCGAATGTTCAAGAATGAGGCGGTACCTATCCTGAAGGCATTCGAACGGCAACCGGTCGACCTCGCAGTCCGCCAACCTTCCTTCAGCTGGAACAACTGGTTGCTGGGCAGGTCCGGGCTGGTCTCCGGGACACTGCAGACGAACCCTGGCAAGTCCTGGATGGTGTATCAACAACTCGAGGCAAGACAGGCCTTCCTGCACCTCTATGTGCAGCTTCTCAAGAATGCCCATCACTACCGTTCCTGGCCCGCCGACTTGAAGACCGCCCTGGGCTCAGATTATCGCCCCCTGAACGGACTGAACCTGGAAAAAGTGAACTACCGAGTCGAGGGAAAGACCGCAACGATATCGTTTGATCCTCCACGCCGGGAACCCCAGAGTTCCGGCCCAAAGCCTGCCCCCGAGATGGAAAAATGGCACGGCCTGTCGGTCGACGGTTTCAAGTTGAGCGCCAGGCTCACTGGCCCCAAGGGCAATGCGACAGAAAAAATCCCTCAGAATTGAACGTTGGAAGCATCAGGGAGTCGCAGTCGGCCTGCCCTGGCAGAAGGGTCGTTCAGCGACATCCAGTAACTCGGGCGGGACCTTTACGTCTACGTGTGCAATACCAGGGGCGACAGATGAGCGAAGAAACCCCGCTACCGAAGCGGCGTCCACGCTATCGGGGAAGTCATCCCCGGCGCTTCGAGGAAAAGTATAAGGAGCACGACCCGAATCGCTATGCCGATGAGGTCGAGCACATCATCGCCAAAGGCAAGACTCCGGCCGGCATGCACCTGCCGATCTGCGTGGAGGAGATCCTGGCAGTGTTGAAGCCGGTGCCCGGCCAGGTTGGGCTGGACGCCACGCTGGGCTATGGCGGGCACGCCCAGCGCCTGATGCCCCGGTTGTTGCCCGGGGGACGCCTGTTCGCCATCGACGTCGACCCGGTAGAACTACCCCGCAGTGAAGCTCGTATGCGGGCTCTGGGCTATGCAGAAGAGTGCTTTGTGGTTCGCCAGTTGAACTTCAGCGCCGTGCGCAGCCTGTTGGGCGAGTCGGGTGGCTTTGACTGTATTGTGGCCGACCTGGGCGTTTCCTCGATGCAGCTGGACAACCCGGCACGCGGATTTTCCTACAAGCTGGACGGACCTTTGGACCTGCGCCTGAACCCCGGCCAGGGCCAGTCGGCCTCGGAAATGCTGCGCGCCATGTCGCTCGAGCGGCTGGAAAAGGTGCTGCGCGAGTATGCCGATGAACCCTACAGCCAAGAGATCGCGCGGGCCATTAAGGGGCATCGTCAGCCGCTGCACACCACCCAGGCCCTGAGTGCCCTGTTGAAAGCGACCTTGCAAAAGCGAGTCCCCGAAGGGGCGGTGCGCAAGTCGCTGCAGCGCACCTTCATGGCGTTGCGGATCGCTGTGAACGAAGAATTCGGGGCGTTGGAGCGTTTTCTGGCCCATCTGCCTGCCTGTCTGAAGCCCGGAGGCCGGGTGGCCATCCTCTCCTTTCATTCGGGGGAAGACCGCCGCGTGAAGAGGGCCTTCGCCTGTGGTCGCGAGGAGGGCTGGTACGAGGAGATCGCCCCGACCCCCATACTGCCAGGCGCCGAAGAGCGCCGCCTGAACCCGCGCTCGGCCTGTGCCAAACTGCGCTGGGCCGTGCGTTCCGAGAAACCCTGATGGGCTTCACGGCGGGGTTGTGCTCAGGGTTACATAGGTCCAAATCAGATTGACGCTCAGAATGACGCTGAAGCTCAGCAGTCCGACGGGTACGAATCCCCCGAAGGTGAAGCGCACGGGCTGGCCGTTCTGGTCACGCAGCTGAGCCCGTTCGACCAGCGCCTGGGTTAGAGGGCCGCTGGTGGCGGCTGTAAGGAACAGGCTGGAGCCGGCACACACCGAGAGGGCCAGGCCAATGTAGATGGGCTGAGCAGGGTGTTGCCGCGCCAGCCCGTCGGCCACCTCCAACAAGGCCGCCATACTGGGTCCAGCCGAGAACAGGCCCGTCAGGGTTGCCGAAAGGACCAGGAACACCATCACCTGTAAACGCGGATCCAGTGGGAGCTGGCTGAGCCATTGGGCCACCTGAGAAAACAGACCGGTACTGCGCACCGCCCCAACCATGAGAAAAAAGCCCAGCAAGAAGAGTCCCGCCTCGACGTCGACACGCTGGCGCAACATGGCTTCGGCAGCGCGGGGACGGGCCAGAAGTGCCAGACCGGCGCCCAGCCAACACACCAGCTCGGGGGTCAATCCCCAACGGGCAGGCGCCAGGGTCCATCCAGCTAACATGAAGGTAAGCGCCAACAGGCAGGGCACCAGTAACCTGTTGTCGAGCCGAACCCCCCGATATAGCCGAGCGAGAATGGCCAGCGTGAGGCGACGCCCGGTGGCCGATGATTGAAAGTCGCGATCGGGGCGAATCCAGGCCAATGTCAGCAGCAACAGCAGCAACAGGGCCAGCGCCGTGGGAGGGGTCGCGGCTATCAAATACTGGGAAAATTCCAGCGTTCCCCGCCCCAACAGCAGCACCGCCGGGAAATCACCGATGGGCGTGGCGGCTCCTCCCAGGTTGCAGGCCACCAGAATGAGCCCCAAAGTCCAGCGGGCAAAATGTTGGCTCACCCCGATCAGGGCGAATACCGAGAGCAGCACCGGCAAAATCATGAGCAGGGCCGTCAAATTGTTGACCACTCCCGACACCAGGTAGGTTCCCAGCGTGAAGAAGATCAGCAACTTCAGGGGCCGTGCCCCGGCCCAACGGGTGATGGCTAAAGAGGCCAGCCCGAAGACTCGGGTAGCCGCCAGTTGCTGAGCAAACATTCCCAGCGCCACCAGAATGACCAGCACGTCCCAGGGCACCTGGCTGAACAACTGACGTGGCGTACTCAATTGCCACAGGGCACACAGCGTCATGCTGAGCCCGGCTCCGGCCAGCACAATCAACAGTCGAATCTGTGGCCAGATCGCCTGGCCAACGATCGACAACACCATGACGGCCGTCAGAGCCAGCTGACTCACGCGTGAACCCAGGTAAACTGATCGGGGGTCACGGCCACCAACCAGCGTGGGTAGAGTCTCAGGGGGACACCCAGCACATCCCAGGCGAACAGGTCGCGAAACTGGGTGCGCATGTCGGGCCCCGCTACCCTGGCCCAGGAGGTGGTCGTGAAAAGTTCGTCTTGCGAAGTGTTGCTGCAACCATAGACAAAGCTGAGCAAGGCCGAACGCGCACCGGCCCAGCTTTGGAAGTTTGCCAGGTCGACAAATTCCACCCGTGAGGGAAGATTGGAGGCCACGCGCTCCCAATCGGGCAGCAGTTCACTGTGGCGCAGCAAACCCAGGCGCAGGGAATGGGGGAGTTGTGCCAGCAGTGGGTCGAGCCAGTGGGCTTCCAGACCCACGATCAGCAGGCGACGAAAACCCTGCAGACGATCGATCAGGGGCTGCACGCAAACCTTTGGAGGTCGGGCTCCGTCGAGCCAGGCCGCACAAATCGCGTCGAGAACCGGCCACTTGCGCCCCAACCGATCGCCCAGCAGAGCAACGCCCTCGGACCCCTCGACCGCATGAATCTCCTCGGCGAACAACCAGGCACTGGTGGCCATTCCCAACTCGGCTGCCGCCAGCGTGAAGGCCGGGTCCGGGCTGGATGTCAAGCGGGCTCCGAAAGGGCCAGGTCGAGGCGCTCCAGCAGCAATACCGTCACCACGTTGGCCAGAGCGTGCTGGGGCGGACCATCGGTCAGACAATCGACGGCCGCCCGCACATCCTCCTGCCGATGCTCGAGCAGCTCAGCCAGCAACCGCGTGGGAAGGCGCAGGGGATAATCGTCCTCTTCGATCTGGCCCTCGAGGTGAGGGGGTAAGAGCATGGGAACACGCTCGCCCTGTTCGGGAACACCCGCGCCGGGCAGTCGCTGCAGAATTCGCTGGAGCAACATCAGCAACAGGTAGTTGGACCCCCGATGATGCAGGGGGCCTTCATCTACCAGGCAGCGCTGTACGAAGGCGCGCTGGCCGGGGTCGGGTACAAGCGGCAGCAGCAGTTCATCGATATGTTCGGGACGGAGAAAGCGGAGCGCCTGCCGGGAAGGCAGACGTCCGTGATGGCGAGGGCGCTTCATAGCGTGCTATATACGCACCTTCCGTGGCCGTAATCCTGCCTTGTCGGACGTTAGTGCTGCCGAGAAGCATTGGCACGCCGAGCCTCGCTTACTTCATGGGCCTTGTGCAGAGACTCCCCTTTTTGAGCCAGTTTGCAGGCTTTGCCGCTGCCCAGGACCGTGTTGGCCCTTTTGCCCAGCTTGCCGCTGGTGGCGGCCAGGTTTACCCCTCTGGCCAGCATGCCGACGCCGACCTCTTTGACGCCCTCCCAGGCGACTTTGGCACCGGCGATGGCAAACTGCTGAGTTGCCTGCTTCCAACGTCCGGACTCGGCAGCTGTGCAGGCATCCTCCAGATTGCGATGGGCACCGCCGCAGAATACGTCGCCGAGGAAGTTGCTGGCCTGGGCCAGAGCTCCATCGCAGTCGGCCTGGGCCTCGACCTCCAGGCGACGGCCCTCTTCGAGCTGCAGTTGGTCGCGTTGCATCTGGGCGTATTTGAAACGCGCGTAAGCATTATCGAAGCTCTGCACCCGCATCTCGCCGCGCATTTCTCCGAGGCTGTTCATGCCGTTGCCGTGCAATTGTGCACGCCGATAGAACTCGTCGCGGTCGTGCTGGGTGTAACTCAGTTTCATTGGATATGCCTCCGCTGCTGTTGATGGAATCAGCATAGCCCCGGGAGTACTGCCAGGCTTCGACCAGGCAGCTCCGATGTAAAGATCTTGTGAACTCGAATGACACCAGGACTAACCGTCACTATGGAGTATTTCTTCCTTAGGACTGAATATGAGGGGGTAATGTGAGTCACTGGCAAGCAACCTTGATATTGAGTTTCTTCCTGGTTCAGCCGGCTCTGGCGGCGATGGTTCTGCCCGAGATCGATCCCTCCGTGGCAACCGTCCCTCTCACCCTCGCCGTGACTTCGTTGTTCATCGCGGCCGACAGGTTCCGCCGCTCGACCTGAAGCGCAGTTGGGCGCACTCTTTGTTCTCATTCTCTGGCTCATCGAAGCCGAACTGCTCGTTCTCTATGACCCGCGGCTGACGCGCGGGCTATCCGACTTCCTGGGCTTCCCGTTCTTTAAGGTATCCGTATGCTTCGCGGGCCTGCTGTGGCTGAGCCGTCCTCTGAAAGCCTGGCCGGTGGAACTCCGTTTTTCCTGGCCAGCCGCCTTGGGGCACATCGGATACACAGCAACCGCGCTAGGGTTGGCCAGCAGGCTTTGGGACCAGGCCCGGCCCACTCCCGGGTGGAGGCTGGGATGGACCCTCTTGCTGCTTGGATTTGCACTGACTCTGGCAGCCGCCCTGGTAACGCCTCGGCAGTGGCCCAGGCTGTGGCCCGGCGGTCTACTGCGGCTGGCTGCAACCGGGCTGGCAGCCAGGCTGGCTGTAGCCATCACGATACCCATGAATTCCTGGTGGAGCTCCGATCCCGGACATACGATAGCGGCGGGTACCTACTGGTTTAGTGTGGCGCTGTGTCGACTGGTTTCCGATGACGTGCGCGTATTTCCCGACGACCGGGCCATTCGCCTCGAGGGCTTCAATGCGCAGATCAACGACTTTTGCTCGGGCATCGAGGGCATGGGCCTCATCTGGTTGTATCTTTCGCTGTATCTCTGGGTTCGCCGAAGTGTTCTGCAATTTCCTCGTGCCCTGCTACTGATACCCCTCGGCATGGCTCTGAGCCTGGTGCTCAATGGCTTTCGATTGGCCTTGCTCATCCTGGTGGGTGCGAGGGTGTCTCCGGAGCTGGCCGGTGGTGGCTTTCATTCCCACGCTGGCTGGATCGCCTTTACCTTGATCGGATGGTTGCTGATCGCCTGGGCCGAACGTTCGGGTGCGTTGCGGAGAACCGTCGAGTCGGTTCCCAATCCGGCCTGGTCCTACCTTTGCCCTTTCGGTGCCTGGTTGCTGGCGTGCATGCTGACCCAGGCATTATCGAGCCATCACGATCCGGGATACCCTCTGCGCGTCATACTGGCGGGGGCAGCCCTCTTCTCGGTGCGTAAGGAGCTGCTTCCGGTGCTGGGCCGACCCGGGCCCGCCTCGCTCGTTTCGGGTCTGCTGGTGTACCTCATCTGGCTCGTGCTGGTGCCCTCGCAACCCGACCCCGACCTGCACCCGAGTTACTGGCTGGGTAATGCCTATGCCCCCTGGCTGGTGTTTCGCCTGATCGGCACGGTTGTGGTGGTGCCCATCGTCGAGGAACTGGCCTTTCGGGGATTCTTGTTAAGGCGATTGCAGCGGTGGGCCTTCGAGCAGGTGGAAATCGGTCGCCTGACCCCTGTGGCCGTGCTGCTCTCTTCGCTGGCGTTTGGCATGCTGCATCACCACTGGCTGGCAGCTACCCTGGCCGGGATGGTCTATGCCGCCACCACGCGCACCCGAGGAGGACTGGCCGCAGCCATCCTGGCCCACGGCATCACCAACCTCTGCATTGCTGTGCAGGTATTGGGCTGGCAACACTGGTCGCTGTGGTAAGGACGATTCGTCGCCGGGCAGGGGCTGTCCACAAGCCTGACAGCAGCGGCCCCGGGCTCGTTCTCGCAGAGCCCTTTCTTCCCGGCCCTGTTGGGACAGCTCTACGGTAACAATACCCGTGGGCACGGCGATGATGCCGTAACCGAGAATCATCACGACACAGGCAATGATCTGGCCGAGTTGGGTTTGGGGGGCGATATCCCCATAGCCTACGGTGGTCAGGGTGACGATGGCCCAATAGATGCTCACCGGAATGCTGGTAAAGCCGTGTTCGGGGCCTTCCACCAGATACATGATGGCTCCGATGACGATGACGGCGTTGACGACGGTAAAGAGAAACACGGCGATCTTGTGGCGACTGGCCACGAGCGCGTGGGCCAGCACGGAACCTTCATCGATGAAATGTGTGAGCTTGAGAACGCGGAAAACCCGCAATAACCTCAGAGCCCTAACCACCGAAAGATATTGACTGCCTGAGATGACCAGACTGAGATAGGTGGGAATGATGGATAGCAGGTCGACCAGGCCAAAGAAACTCAGGGCATAGCGCCCAGGGCTGCTGACGATGGCCAGGCGCAGGAAGTATTCCAGGGTGAAGGCCACCGTGATGGTCCACTCGAGAAGGCGAAACCAGGGACCATAGAGCCGAGCATAGGATTGAACCGTTTCCAGGCTGACCACCAGAACGCTGAGCACGATCATGGCCAACAGGCCCAGATCGAATCCCCTGCCGGCCGGAGTGTCCGCTTCGAAAATGATGTGGAAGGCCCGTTGTTGCCAGGCAGCCGAACCCGGGCCCAAAAGTGGCTTGGAAGCGACCCTGGCCACGAATCTACTTCTCGAAACGCATGACCAGCGGCGTTCCGACGAAGCCAAAGGCGGCCCGCAGCTGATTTTCCAGGTAGCGTTTGTAGGAAAAGTGCAGCAACTTGGGTGAGTTCACTTTGAAGACAAAAGTGGGGGGCTGGGTCTTCGGCTGGGACACGTACTGAATCTTCAGCTGTTGGCCCTTGAACGAGGGGGGAGGCTTCATGGCCACGGCCTCGCGGATCACCAGATTGAGGGTGCTGGTGTCCACGCGCCGGCGCCACTGCTCGGCCACGTCGAGGGCAGCGCCGAGAATATCGTCGACTTCGAAGCCGGTCTTTGCCGATACGTAGATCACGGGAGAGTAAGCCAGAAAGTCGAGTTCCTCGGCCACTTTACGCACAAAGGCGTCTTTGGCCGGTTGGCCGCCTTTGATCAAGTCCCACTTGTTGACGACGATCACCGAGGCGATGCCGGCCTTCTGAATTTCTCCGCCAATACGCTTGTCCTGGGCAGCGATCGACTCGCTGGCGTCGAGCACCAGCACGCCCACCTGAGAACGCTGCAGCGCCTGCAAGGAGCGCAAGGTGGAATAATACTCAATGTCCTCCTCGACCTTGTTGGGGCGGCGCAAGCCGGCCGTATCGACCAGGCGCAGCACGTGACCCTCATACTCAAAGAGCGTATCCACCGCGTCGCGAGTGGTGCCCGCCTCGTGGTGCACCAGCGCTCGTTCTTCTCCGATCAGGCAGTTCAGCAACGACGACTTGCCCACGTTGGGCCGCCCGACCAGAGCCACCGCCAGCGAGTCGGGGTCGGCCTCCTCACGGCCGGCGGGCAGATGGCTGAGCACCACGTCCAGGATGTCGCCCGTGAAGGTGCCGTGCAAAGCACTGATGGCCAACGGCTCCCCCAGGCCCAGCGAGTAAAACTCGAAGCGCCCCGCTTCCACATTGGGACTTTCACACTTGTTGACCAGCAACAAGGTGGGCTTCTGACTGCGGCGCAACAGTTGGGCCAGCTCGAAATCGAGCGGGTGAGGACCCGCCTGGCCATCGACGACGAAGAGCAGCACTGCAGCTTCCTCCAGCGCCTTGCGAGCCTGGGAGAAAACGTGCTGGCGGAGCAAGTCGGGGTCTTCCGGATCCATGCCGCCGGTGTCGACCACGGCCAGCGTGCGCCCGGCCCATTCGCAGTCGCCATAGATGCGATCTCGGGTGACCCCGGGTATGTCGGCCACGATGGATTGTCGACGACCGGTCAGACGATTGAACAGTGCCGACTTGCCGACATTGGGTCGCCCCAGAATGGCCACCACGGGCTTGCCCTCGGCTGGTGAAATGGACTTCATGATGCTTTGTGCTCCGGAAAAGAATGAATGACCAGCGGCGTGGGCTGATCGGGTTGCGGGGTATAGACCTCGTCACCGCCGCTGACGAGCACCTGTAGCCAGTCAGCGCAGCTGCTGCCTCCGTTGACAAAGGTGAAGCCCAGGTGATCGGCCAGGGCCTGCAAAGAAATGTCGTCAAGCAGCATGCCAGCCGCCCCGCCGCCCACCACCGCGGCGTCTTTGAGCGCTACCCCGGGAATCATCACCCGGGTATGGGGCGGAAGTTGCCCGCGCAGCCGCTCGAGCTGGCGCAGGATGTCGCGCCCCGAGAGCAGCCCGGCGCAGCGCACCAGTGGGCCCAGAAAATCGTTGTGCACGACCTCCAACCGCAGACTCAAGCCAGGGCAGCGACTCTCTAGTTCGCTGACCAGCGGAGGGAAAATCATGCCGCCATATTCGCCCGTAACCATGACCCAGGAAGTGTGCTCGAGGTTCTTGGGGATAAAGCGCTTGCGGCGATTGAAATCAACCAGGAAACGGCGCACCATGCCCACTCCGTTCTCGTGCTGAGGATAGTCGCCATAATGCCGGTGGGGCGGAAGCGGCAGTCCACCGATAAGATACATCTCGTCGGCCAACAGCACCACCTCGGGGTACTTCTCCTGCCAGGGCTCGACCTGGGCCAGGATGCCCGGAACCATGTCGCGGGTGACGGGCTTGAGGTCGGGCAGGTGGGCCCGATAGCGCGTCAGCCCCACGGGCACGATGGAAATGGTTTGCAGCCAGGGCTGCAGCGACACCAAGTCGCGCAGGCTGCGCTCGAGTTGCTGGCCGTCGTTCAGCCCGGGCATCAGCACAATCTGGGTGTGCAACTCGATACCCCAATCGGTCAGCTGACGCAGTCGCTGCATAATGGGCATACGGGCCTGTCGGGTGGAGCCCAGCAGTTGCTCGCGCAGGTCGTCATCGGTGGCGTGCACCGAGATGTACAGGGGGCTGACGTGCTGGGTGTGGATGCGTTCCCAGTCGGCATCGCTCAGGTTGGTCAGGGTGATAAAATTGCCGTGCAGGTTGCTGAGACGATAATCGTCATCGCGATAATAGAGCGAGCCCCGCATCTTCTTGGGCATCTGATCCATAAAGCAAAAGACGCACTTGTTGCGGCAGGTGCGCACGCGATTGAACAGAGTGTCGGTGAAATCGGCTCCCAGCGGCTCGTGTTCGAGCTGGGGCAGTTCCAGCAGCAGGTGTCGATCGCCGCGCCGCACCTCGAGCGTGGTGGCCTTTTCGTAAGCGCGCTCCAGCAGCTCCATCAGGTCCTGCGGAGCCGAACCGTCCACCGTGAGGATCTGGTCGCCAGCCAGCAGTCCTGCTCGTTCGGCCACGCCGTCCGGCGCCACCGCCACCAATACCGCCCCCTTTGGATCGAAAATGCCCATGCTCGTGGCTTATCCAACCACAGCCGGGCACCTGCCCAAACCTCTGGCACTGCGAGAGGTTCTGCCCGACGTCAGGCGACCAGGAAAGGCCTGGTGCCGATGAGAAGGCGCCCGAATGTTGAACATGCGAGCAATGGTCCTGGCGGGGTGGATTACTTTCTGTGGTTGCGCGGGTTCGGTCAGCTCCCAAACCGGCAACTTCGCCTCCGATATCGACGCAGTGATGACCCGTCCGCTCTATCAGGGGGCCAGCTGGGGGCTGCGCGTGGTCGACGCCAACACGGGCTTCGTATTGTTGGAAAAGTCGCCCGGCCAGAAATTCTTTATCGGCTCGGTGCGTAAGATGTTCTCCGTTGGTCTACTGCTGAACAAGGTGGGCGCCGATCGGACTTTTGACACTCCCGTCTTTCGAACCGGCCCCGTCGACGGTGGGGGGGGCCTGCAGGGCAACCTCGTGGTGGTGGCTTCGGGCGACCTGACGATGGGGGGGCACCGCAACCCCGACGGCACACTGGCCATCCCCGACCTCGACCACAATGAGGCCAACTCGATTGGCAATGCTCAGCTGACCGACCCCGATCCGTTGGCTGGTTTCGGCCAACTGGCCGATCAGATCGTGGCGGCGGGCATCCAATCGGTTCAGGGGGACGTGGTGGTCGATTCGCGCCTTTATGATCCCTTTCCCTTTCGGGGCGAGTTTCAGGCCACGGCGATGTTCGTCAATGACGACGTGGTGGACCTGAGCATCCGACCGACCACCGTGGGAGAACTGGCCCAGGTAGTGCATCGTCCCCAGTCCTCGGCCCTGCTGGTGGACAATCAGTTGCTCACCGGGTCGGCAGGCTCACCCCTGGAAGTGAACCTGAACCCCGAAGAACCCCCTTTGGGCGGCACCGGCACAGTGTCGGGCAACGTTCCCGTGGACCTGGTGCCCCCGCTGACAGGTTCGCTACCCCTGGTGCGCACGTTCCGCATTAGCGACCCCGACAGCTACGCCCGCAGCGTGCTCATCGAGGCCCTTCAAGCCCGCGGGGTGCAGGTGCAGCGACCCATCGTCCAGGTAAACAATCAGGCCCTGTTGCCCCCGGCTGATTCCTATACCGTTGACAACCGCCTGGCTCTGTTGAAGGGAGTGCCTTACGGCGACCTGGCCCGCTGGATTCTGAAAGTCAGTTACAATTTGGGCGCAGACAACAGCCTGATGCTGCTGGGTGTGGCCCATCAGGTGCGCACTCAAGCTGCCGCGCTCCATGTGGAGAGGGGCCTGCTCACCGGCGACCTGGGGCTGGACGGCAGTAGCTTTGATTTCGTGGACGGAAGTGGAGGAGGGGACACGCGCGCCAGCAGCGCCGCCGTCACCGACCTGGTATTGGCCATGCTGCGTTCACCTATGGCCCCCACCTTTGCCGAGGCCCTGCCCATACTTGGGGTAGACGGCTCGCTGGCGATGGTCCGAGACTTTCTTCAAGACGCTTCGCTGGCTGGTGCCCAGGGCAAGGTGCACGCCAAAACCGGTACCTACGTCGTGGCCGGGACCAGTTCACCGCTGTTACTGCGAGGCCAGGCGCTGGGTGGTTTTGTGGATACGCGTTCGGGCCGACGCCTGGTGTTCCAGCTGGTGGTAAACGAGGTCCCCATCGCCGAATTTTCCGACCTGCTGCAGGTCTTTCAGGACCAGGGCACCATTTCGGCCATCCTCTGGCGCGACTTTTAGAACGATTCGTAAAGCAGGCTGGTGATGATGGCTTCGTCTTCGAAGACCTCGCCCACGTCACGCGCCAGGTCGTTCACCGGTCCGGCGTTGTTGACCATCAGTGCAAAGGCCAGCCTGCGACCGCTGCGGGTGTCGATGTAGCCGGCCAGGTTCTGAGCTTTGAGTTGGAACTGACCCTGTTCATCGGGCGACAGCGTGGTGCCCGTCTTGGCAAACACATGGCCGCGACCGGGCAGGTTGACCCCGCTGGTGGCCAGTGACCCGTCGACCCCGAGAATGGGCAGGGAATTGCGGAAATCCTTGGCAACCTCGCTTTGGGCGATATAGCGAAGAAAAGTGACGAGGGCGCGCGGTGAGGCCTCCGAATCGGGCGAACCACTACCGTTGGTAGGGAAGTAGAACTGTTCCGGGATGAGCCCGACCTCGTCGATCAGCAGGCGTCTCTCGGCGGCCAGGGCGCCCTCGAGCGTGCGCTGGCCTTGCTGCAGCCCCAGCAGGCTGAGTGCCAGATTGGCCCCCAGGTTGAGGCTGACTTTGAGCACAAGACGGGCGTCCTGGTTGTATGGAGTGGACTGAAATTGGGCCACACGGTGGGCCTCCTGGTAGGGAAGCTGGGGCAGGTGGTCTCGCGGATTGGGCGCCACAGGCGCCACCGAGAGCGAAATACCCTGGCGCTGCAGAGCGTCGATGAAGGCACTGCGGGCGTGCGAGGCCGGATCCTCTACCCGAAAGGTGCCAACATACTGGCCCTCACCGCTGAGAGGTGCCCGATAGTCCTCGGGCAATGAGCCCGAAACCTGGCCCCCAGTGACCCCGGGTGGAATCAGCCGTTGGTCGGAAAACTGGATGTTCTCGGGGCTGCCGGCCGCCGTGGTAAGCACCTCGCCGCCTACCTGGTAGGCCGAAGTTTGGGGGCGAAACTCCAGGGCGGCACGTTGGCCGGCCCGGGCTGGCGTAACCCGAACATCCACCTGGTTCTCGTTGAGCAGGATGGGAGTGACCAGCAGATTTCCATTGGGAACGCGGTAGCTGTCAAAGAGCCGATCGTCAACCACCACCTCACCGCCGATGTGGGTAATGCCCGAGGCGCGCACCTGAGCCGCCAGCTGATTCAGGCCCTCGAGGGGGTCCTGGGGGGTGAGCACGGCGGTGCCCAGGTTATTTGCGTCGTTATGGTCAAAGTTGGTGAACTGAACCGTGGTGGCATCGAGGCGACGGCCGCCAAAGCAAAGATCGCCGTCGGCGACGAGCACGAGGTCGCCATTCGGCTGATGATAGACCGAGGTAGTTCGCCGATGCTGCGAGCCCAGGTGCTTCAATGCCAGCCCTACCGAAAAGACCTTGCGAGTAGAGCCGGTTAGTGAGCGGCTGTCGGCGTTGAGACTGTAGATGTCTCTGCCGGAATCCAGATCGCTCACCAGCAGGCTCCAGGTAGCCCGGGCGTAACGCGGCTTGTTCATCACTGCGGCGATGCCATCGGGCAGCGGCGAGACGACAGAGTTGCTGGTAGAGCAGGCGATGAGCAAACTGATGCACAGAATTATCGGAGATTTCATGGGGGCCGCGGTTTCGCAAAGGCGCTCGAAGTCTCCTGTGAAAGTCCAATGCAGGCTCTTGGGAAGCGAAGGCGAAATCCAGGCTTGGAAAGCGGGGGTTATGGAAGTTTTCCTTGAGTTACTTCTGGCGGTCGTGCGTGGCCCCTGGTATTTGAAGGCGATCTACCTCGTCATCCTGGGTGCCATCATCTATCAGGTGTCGGAAGCGTTAAACAGCCGGCAGGTCGGTTGGACCTGGAGAAACAAATACAGTCACGCGGAATATCGCTATTCTTATCACAGAGACACCAGCCCGCTGGGCTACTGGCTGAGCATTGTGGCTCTCATTGCCTCGACATTCGCTGCCACGGCGATGACCGGTTTGGTTTGCATGGTGGTTGACGGCTGAACGTGGCAACGTGTTGAAAGGAAATCAATTGCGGAAATTGGCTTTTCTTGTCGGCCTGATATTGAGCTGTGGAAGCGCCCTGGTTGCGGAACCGCCACGTGAAGTTGTCCAGGGAATAGGCGGCTTTTTCTTCAAGTCGGAGCATCCCGAAGCGTTGGCTTCCTGGTATGAGAAGCACCTGGGGATTCTGCCCGCCCCCACGAGTTATGATGCCACGCCCTGGACCCAACAATCGGGGGTCACCATCTTTGCCCCATTTCCCGCGGGGAGCAAAGACTTCGGACCTGGCGATCAGCGCTGGATGCTCAACTTTCGTGTGGCCAATCTGGAGCGAATCGTGGCTCAGCTCAGGGCTGAGGGAATCGCTGTGGACCTGGACCGTCAGACCTACCCTAACGGACGATTTGCCAACCTGAAAGACCCGGAAGGGAACCCCATCCAGCTCTGGCAGTCAGCCAGTCCCTGAGGTTACTCGAAGAGCTGAGGCAAAATGGCCTTCTTGGGTTGGGCAGGGTCGACCAGGATGGTCACGGTGTCGCCCTGCTCCAGCGCTTCAGCACGAGCACTGCGGTGCAGCGCCATGCCGCTCTGATAGGGGGTGCCCTGGAACTGATAAGAAAACTCAACCCTGCCTCGGTCGCCAGCGAGCCAGACCGAAGTGATCTGAGCCTCGCACGAGTGTCCGTGGAGGAACAGCCTTTGCAGTGCTCGCAAACGAACCCAGGCAGCCGGCCAGCTCAGCAGCGTGGTCATCACGGCGACACCCAATGCGAGTGACGCCTGCTGCGGCTTGAAACCCACTGGCAGGAAATATAGAACCCAGGTAACCACCGGTGCCAGCGAGCAGAGCATAAACCCATAGTCGGCCTTGAAAATCGAAGCGATGCTCGGCATCCGTGTGTCCATCTTTGACAGTTCCACAATTGCCGTGTGCAACCTTTCAACCACGCCCAAGTGGGCGATCAGCGGGAGCAACAGCGTGTCTGGATAATACTAATAGCAGGTGTTTGGATTTCTCCGTCGTCCTCGCCAGGAAGACCCTCTGGTGGAGGCTCCGCCTCGCTGGCAAGGGTTGGCCGAACGGTTGCGGCCCCGCTTCTTCTTTGAGCGCGAATTGAGCTACCAGGACGCACTTTTCGTCAACGAGGGCGGGAGTTTCGTGGTCACGCGCTACGATGCCGACAGTGAAGAAATGCGGCGGAAACTGGAACGGGGTCTTTCCCTGGTCGAGCGCATCCGCCACCCCTCCATCGTGCCGGTCCTGGATTGGAAGCAGGAAGCCGGCGAGTTCTGGCTGGTTCGGCCATGGGTAGATGGTCAACGACTGGTTGATTGGATGCGCGAAGAACCGCTCGACCCTTCACGGGTAATCGGTTGGTGTCGCTCGCTGGTGGAGGGGTTGGAAGCCTGTCACTCTAAAGGGTACGTGCTTGGCCAGCTTAACACCAAATCCATCTGGCTTGTGGAAGAGCGAGTTTTGTTGGGCGATTTGGGCCAGCCAGACGAGCGAAACATGGTTCGGGCTGGTTCGGGCAACTTCTTGCCCACGGTGCTGTACCTGGCGCCCGAGCGGATCACAGGTGCCCCGCCGGTTCCGGCGACCGACTATTACAGTCTCGGGGCGATTCTCTTCCACCTGCTGACCGGACGCCCGCCCTTCCAGGGCGATCCGATGCAAATCATCATGAAGCAGATGTCGCACGAACCCCCGCGGCTCTCCGCCAGTATCGACGGCGTTCCGCCACACCTGGATGAACTGGTGCATCGTTTGCTGATGAAGCAACCCGAGGAACGCCTGTCTTCCCCCGGTGAGATCCTTGAACTGTTGGACCATAGGCAAACCAGGCTTTCGGACCTATCCCAAGAAATGAGCGAGCGACTGACGCAACTGGTAGGGGAGGGAGAGTCGGCAGGGCGCGATCAGGCCTTTACTCTGGATGCAAGCCGGGCAATGGCCAAGTTGCAGGAGTTTCAGTTTGGCGAACCCGAGGCCTTCATCTGGCCGCTGTGCGCCGCGGCCCACGCGCTGGGCTGCCCGCAGATGAGCCTGCAGTGGACTCAAAAGTTGATGGTGGTGGAGTTTCACGAAGTCGCGCTCAGCCGCGAGCAACTGGAGACCCTGTGGAGTTACGCCTTCGCCCGCAGCCATCGGGGCCTGAGCCATCTGGCCCTAGGACTGGCCGGGGCTTTATCCTTGCCGTCGGCGCGCCTGAAGGTCGCCAGTGCGGGTTGGGGATTTCAATTGCAGCAACTGGGCAAGCCAAAACTGCAGCGAGTACGCTCGCGCCATCTGACCCTTCGACTCGAGGCCCGCTTTCCGAAAGTGCTGGATATCCAGGAGTTCCAGCGACGTTTTGGCTGTTCATCCACCCGACTGTCGCTCAATGAGACGCCACTGCCTCGGGCACCAGCGGCCAACAGCCCCGAAGTCGCCGGCTGTAGCCTGCGGTTTTGGCCCGATGTTCGCGACGACTGGCAGATCGTCGTCGACGGACTGACCTTTCCGCTAGCGCCGCGCTTTTCGCCTTCGGGCGAGGTGGTGCTGTGGGCCGATCATCTGCAAATCGACCTTTCCTATCGCAGGGTTGTGCGCAATCAGGAATTTGAGGAAGTTCTGCAAACGGTGGTCGGGGAACTGGAACGGATTCTGCTGCGTCAATTTGAATCCAGCCCGCCTCCCGACCTGGGGCTGGAACGCCATTATCGCTATCTGCAGAAGGTCTACGGTGAAGCCTGTCTGGACGCCAGCCTGCTGGAACTGGCCCGGGGAATGACCGCCGCAGAATTCGCTCGCACATCGCTGGTGAGCGAGGCTTTCGAGCGCGCCCGACACCTGTCCGAGCCTCCGTGGAGCTTTTGGGAGTTGGTGCAACGGAAGAACTACCTGAGCCTTTGCCAGCCCGACTGGGCCACCGTCGAGCGCTATGCCGACCGGCTTTTTGATGCGCGCCGGGCTCTGCAGTGGAAACTTCGGGTGGGGTTGGAGTGGGGGACGGTTCGTCTCGATCCGGATCAACTGGAAGCGCTGCTGAGCCAGATCGACCGTCACCGACTCGAGCCCGATTTCGACTATGAGTTGCGAAGGCATTTGCGGAAGCAATTGGACGAACTGGACCAAGAACGGCGCCTGCGCTGGCGGCAGCTGTTGCCGCCCGACTGGGTGCTGTCGAGACAGGCTTTGGCCGAAGTGGGAAGTGGGGGTTAGGATATCCTAATCAGTTGAGATCGGTTTTTGTATCGATTTTGACGAACTCAAGAAGCGATGTGAAATGCCTATCCTTCAGGCAAAGCAGCGGAGTGGCTCTCATTGGGGTGTTGCTGCTCTCGGTCGTTCTGGGCATGCTGGCCACCGCGCTCGTTATGGTCAACCGCCAGCACTGGCAGCTCTCGCGAGCTCAGGACCAACGGATCGCCGCCCACCAGGCCTGCCTGAGTGCCAGGGAATATGCCCAGAACCGACTCCAGGCAGAAGCCAACTGGGGCACCCTTCCTTTTGGAGGGGCTACGGTTCAGTTGCACCTGTTGGGCAAACTGCGGGCCACCGAGCAAGGCACCAGCGTGGCCAACAATGTTCTGTTCCTGGAGCTTCTGCGGGCCGAATGTTCCGCTCGAATGCAACTGGTCAACAATCTGGACGGTAGTGCAGCGGCGCCACCGCCCCCCTGGTGCAGTCGCGATATTCAGGTACCACCTCGGGCCGCCATGCTGGTGATACTGGGACGTTGCGGCAGCCAACAGCGAAGAATGGAAGTGCTGCTGCGTCGCCGTCCGCCTCTGGACGGGGCTGTGTATGCCGGGTGGGATGCGGCCTTTGTTCCCAGTGCCGGAGGGGCCGAGCGCGTCGAGTTCGACGGCGAAGACTCTACGCGCAACAAGTTGCGGGCCAGACACGAGATCTTCTTACCCGCTGTGGCTCGTTTTTTGTCCCAAGGAGCCCTAACCGGACAGGAGGATATTCGGGTGGGGTCCAGCCTCACGGTCGATCCCACAACCGGCTCCGTAACGGCGGTCTCGGGGGGAACTTCACTGAGAGATCATCCCACCCAGCAAGGCCCCTTAGAGGACGACCTGAATGCTCACCTTCACCTGGGTCCGGTGCCACAACATCGGTTGGATCCTGCGGATCTGGTAACCGGCTCGGGCGCCCCCCGGTCGCTGCCCGCTGGCAAATATACCTTTGTAGGTCCCGGAAGAGTGATGTTTGAACCGGCCGGCGGGGGCCCGCCGGTAACCTACCAGGACGCCATCTACGACGGAGGGGCAACCAGTGGCAACCCGGACCAGCGGGCGGTGGCGCTGCTGAACCGCAAGTTTATGCCTCAGGGCCAGGTGGAAGTGAACGGAAACCTCGAGCTAGACAGCATCGGAGCCACCGCGCAGGCCGAACTGGCCATGGGCTATCTCGGCGACCAGGGGGCGATCGCTCAGGCAGACGGCCTGAGTTCGATGCGCGTCAGGGGTGAGCTGCAGGTGCGCGGGCACCTGTTGGGCCAGGGCTCGATTTGGACCGACAGCGACCTGGAGATCAGTGGCCGCAGCTCGGTTGCCAGCGGCAGCAGCACGGCACTGGCACTGTACAGCCAGGGCGACATTCGCATGCGCCCCAGCGAAGTTACGGGAGACATTACCCTGGCAGCCGACTTTGAAGCCCTGGCGGTTTCCGGGCTGACGACGGGCCTTAGAAATGGGCTGGACGTTTTTCTCGACTCCAACGACTCAGCGCGCGACATCCTGGTGGGGGAGGACGAGTATCGTGATCTCGATCCCTCCAGCACCGGCCGAGTGCGTGACGCCATCATCTCGGCTTCAGACTATCAGGGACGGGTGTTGCCGTTGATTCCCAACTGGCCCTCGGCCACTCCCGCTGGCCATCCGATTCCGCCGGCGGCACTGGACTTTCTCAATAGCTGTCTCAATCCGCCCGGCGGGGAATCGCCCTTCAACTGTGGCATGACGGTGGGTCGTCACACCCGCCTGATGGCCTTCCTGCGCTCCGTCGACGAGGGTTCGCCCGAGCCGGGCTGGCTGGACCAGGTGGACTTCGGCGATACGGGCAATCCAAACCACGTCTACAACGACCGGGTGAAGGGTGTTCTCAAGAACCAGCTTTTCCGCGTAGCCCAGGACGCGCGCCTGGAAGGTCAGACACCTTCCCAGTGGGTATCCAACGCAGGGGCCTTCTACCGGGACAAGCACCGACGAGACATTGACTGGCGCGGATTGATCTACGCCAGGGGAGGGTTGTGGGCCCGAGGCCAGGAGCGAATCGACGTTGTGGGGGCGCTAGGCGCCGAAACGGGCACTCTGTTGTTTCACGATTTCAAATCGTCTCGGGTCAAGTTTCAACGTGAAGAACTGAACCGTGCCTTTCACTTGAACCGTTTGAGGCTTGAAGGTTACTCTTGTTACCTGGATTGAGAAAGGGCTTCACCCTGCTGGAACTGTTGCTGGCCTTTTCTCTGATGACCATCACAGTGCTGACTCTAGCAGGGCTGTTTTTGCAACTGCTGGCGGCGGGTTCCAAACGGGCCGACTTGACGGTGGGTCGAGTGTTCGCTGAATCGGTGCTCGAGGACGTGATACAACGGGGAGTCTATGCCACCAGCACTGGCGACCTTGAACAGGGACTTTATAGCCACGACGTTTCCACCCAAACGATGTTCTTTTACCGGCTGACTTCCGAACAGGCAGCCTGCCCTCCGCCAAGCGCTCGCCAGGGCTACTTGTTGGAGGTGGAGGTGTGGTGGTGGAACGGCGGTCCCGATCAACGACGAGCCCAAATGGGGGTTACCAGTACTCGCCTGCAGCGCTGGTTGGTGCCGTGAGCCGGAGCGGCATGACGCTGGTGGAACTGGTGCTGGCCATGGCCCTTTTTGGTCTGCTCAATCTTCTGCTGTTGGCAACACTGCAAAGCGGCACTCGCAGTTATGCCATCTCCACCACCCGCAGCGATCTGCAGGGCGATTTGAATCGCAGTCTGACCCGGCTGCAGGCGGAAGTTCGACGCTCGTCGGCAGGCCAACTCGCCGTGGTAAACGATTCCACCCGGATTGTCGATGGACGTTGCCGCCACGGGCTTTGCCTGTCATCGCTGCAGGACTGGCGGGCCAGCAGCTCCTACAGCCTCGACGGTGACCCGCTTTGGGACGAATATATCTCGTATTACGCGAGCATGGACAACCCGGGTCGATTGATTCGCCAGACCCATCGACCCCCTGGCGCCCCCTATTCGTCGCCCATGGCTGGATTTAGCTCCGGCAGCCTGATGATTCACGGCCCTGGCAGTCTGGTGCTGACCCAGCACCTGGAGGAGTTTCGACTGCGCTACGATGGCTCAAGCCAGGTATTGGAATTGCAGCTGTGTTTGCGCCGCCAGGCGGGCCGCACCCCGGAAGGGAAACGTCTGCAAGAAGAGAGCGTTCAGGCCAGCTGTCAGTTGCGGGTCAACAATCCTTGAGCTACGGGTTCGCCTTCCAGATCGGCCCGACAAAAGCGCCGATAGTGAGGACTTTGAGCCCAGGGCACCTGCTTCATGAGTCGAGCCAGTTGGAGGACTCCCCAGGCATTGCGCAGATTGTCGGCAATCCATACCTGATGACCGTCAGCGCTTAACTGGAGGGCCGCAGGCCAACCACAGAAACCATCGCCGCCCAGCACGAGGACTTTCACTCCCTGGGGAGGTTTCACACCTTCCTGGTGAATCCTCGAAGCACTTTAATTTAGTGGTTTATAACTTTATAAAAACTGGAACCAATCATCATCTTGCCTGGTTCTTGTTCTTGTCACCGGTGAAGACTGAGGAGGTGCAGGATGCAGGGTATGGATCTCGTCTGTCAGTTCATTCTTGGAGTGTTCACCGTGAAGCTGTTGGGGGCAGTGGCAGCTGCAGCGGTGTGTCTGGCCGGAGCTGTGTAGCGAGCCCGGATTCGGGTCGACGACGTCGAGTGCGACTCGGCCTGAATCCGGGCTATTTCCGATCTTCGTCATCATCCTTTTGGTGGGGTTCTTGACTCGAGGCTGGCGAAGTAGCTGGAGTAGAAGGGCCCGGCGAGTCACGAATTTCGCTGTGGCGGATCTGACCACCGAGATAGCCGGTGTAGGCCAGCAATCCCGTGGCCACCAGTCCGAGCGCAAGCTGACTTGCTAACAGGGCAGTGGAAGGACGAGAACGCAACATCCCCCAAAGGCTCAGCGCTCCCAGCAACAAGCCAACGGCAGTAGCCTTCTCGGCCATTTCTTCGTGCTCGTGCTGCAGGGCCTCGTTGCCGAAAGAAACGTCGACTCGATGCTCCAATTGGTCCTCAGCGCGTTCACCGGACTGCTTGGACACAACATTGGCAACAGCGCAGAGCAGAAACATTGCCAGTGCAGCCGACTGAAGTTCACGACTCTGACGGACAGCCCCCCAGGCGAGCAGGAGCAGGGCCGTGGGGGTTACGACAATGGGCACGTGAACCATGACGAGATGGAGATGGACCGCGTCAAATGTCAGCACGATGTTCGCCTCATCCTTGTTCGTAGCTGACGCAGCCCAATGCCCACCATCAGCATGACCAGACTGATAGACCACAGGCCCGTGTGCCTCGCTTGCCAGAGTCCTATGAGGGAAGCCGCCAGAACCCATCCTTGAATGGTGGAGTATTCGGCCAGGAAAGCGCGATCCCAACGTAATCCGCCGAGTTGGTCGAGCCATTGCCACGAAGGGGCCAGAGGAAAGGCCGGGGTTTGCCCACAGTATCGCTCGAAGTCGCAACCGTGTCGTTGACGCAGGTGAATTTCTTCGAAGCAAATCACCGGAACGTGGACTAAGGCCCAACTGAACAAGAACCCCGGCACCAGCAGGGGAAGACCGGCCCACAGGCAGCCGCCAAGGCCGAGCCAGAGGTTGCCGAAGTAGCGAGGGTTGCGGCACACTCGATAAGGACCTTCTCTGGTAAGCAGGCGCCGGCTATCCTGTTGTGGGTTGCCGTGGTACCATGCGGCCACGCCCCAGCATCGCCAGAATAGACCGACGGCCAGCAAGAGGCCCCCCCAAAGACGATATTCACGGTGATAGGAGGGCTGCAGAAGGCCGAGCCCCAGCAGTAGCAAGGGGAGGCCTAGATAACCTCGCCAGGGAAAGATTCTCTCTCCCCAACGGGCAAGTCGTTTTTTCCATCGTTGGTCGGACACCCAATGAGCCTAGTCGGTAAAGATGAGAATTCGATGAGAGGCAGTTCAAACCAGAATACCGAGCCACCCGAACCTGCCGCTGTAACACCTAGGGTGCCTCCGTGGGCCTGAACCAATCGATGGGCCACATTAAGGCCAAGCCCCAGGCCGCGCGCCGGATGACCCTCGAGCTGACGAAATCGCTGGAACACCTCGGCGGCCTGTTCGCTCGACATGCCCGGACCCTGGTCTCGCACTTCGACCCGCAGCTGGTTGGTGGAGCAGTGGGTCGCCAGATCTACAAAGCCGCCTTGCGGCGAATGCTGCAGTGCGTTGTCTACAAGATTGTCCAACACCTGACGAATTCTCAAGACATCTGCCAGCACCAGGGGCAGTGAGCTCGGAGCGTAGCGTAGTTGTACAGATTTCTGCAGGGCCTTGGCCTGATGGGCCTGGAGGCTCTCTTGAAGAACTACGTTAAGGTCGCACGGAACGAGCTGCAGTTCCAGGCGATCGAGGTCGGCTCGGGTAATGAGAAAGAGATCTTCCACCAGTTGCGACAGCCGCAGGGCTTCTCGAGAGGCGAGCACCAGGGCTTCGTGGTAGTCCTCTGCCGAACGGGGCCGCCGCAAGGCCACCTCCAGTGTGCCCCGCAACGCGTGCACGGGATTGCGAAGTTCGTGGGAGGCGTCGGCCACGAACTGGCGTTGTTGCTCCCCCCGCATTTTCAGTTCTTCGAGTGACTGCTGCAGACGATCGAGCATCGTATTGAGCGAATTCTGGAGGTCTCGAATTTCGCGGGAGTCGTCACTCAGACGAGCACGGTTTGCCACCTGCCCCCGCGCGACTTGGAGGGCGAGCTGAGCCAGTTCTTCGAAAGGCGCGGACAGGTATCTGGACAGCCGATAGGAGAGCCCACCACCGATCAGCGCCGCACTGAAGGCGACCAGCGCCAGCAGGGCAGCGATGCGGTTCAATCTTCGCTGCAGGGCATCGATGGGCAGCCTGACAACCACCATTAGATCCGAGTTTCCCCCGGTCAACTTGATCATCCGGAAGCCCGAATCTTGCAGGGGAACGTTCTGTATTGCCTGACGGGCGGCGTTTAGAAATTGGGCTCGGGCAGTTGGGCTCAGGCTGGTACTGGCTGCTAAGAGCGTGCCATCGCGACCCAACAGCAGCGTTTGATGCTCCCCCTCCGAGCTGTGCACGTGGGGACTGGAGTTGGGACCGTCGTTGGCCGACACCAGTTCGGTCGCGGCGATCTCGCGAACGTTGTCGTCGAGTTCCTGAATCAATCCGTCGCGCAGCAGCCAGTACAGCCCCAGGAAGCTGATCAGCAGAACCACGGTGAGAAGTGCGGTGAAACTCAGAGCAACCTTCAGGCGTAATGAAGGTGCGCTCAGGGACACAGTCGGTAGCCCCGACCGCGCACAGTCTCCAACTGCCCCCGTGCCTCTCCCAATTTGCTGCGCAGGTAACCAATATAAACATCCACCACGTTGGAAAGGGGTTCAGCCCCGGTTTCCCAGGCTGATTCCCAGAGCTGTCGGCGGCTGACCACCTTACCATCGGCCCGAAGCAAAGCCTCCAGCAACAGGTATTCTCGCGAGGTGAGATGGAGGCTTCGGCCGTCGATGCGGCCCTGGCGTGCCATGGTGTCGAGTTGAATACGACCCATCTGGAGCACCTCCGACTCCGGGGGCAGACCCTTGCGACGGAGGCGTGCTCGTAGACGAGCCAGCAGCTCTTCGAAGGCGAAGGGCTTGACCAGATAGTCGTCGGCTCCCAAATTCAAGCCCTCCACCCGGTGCTCCAAGGCATCTCTGGCGGTCACAAAGAGAATCGGCGTTGTGAGGCCCCGTTGGCGCCAGCGACGGCAGAGTGTGAATCCGTCTTCGCCCGGAAGGGTAACGTCGAGCACGATGGCGTCATAATCCTGATCGTGAACGGCCAGCTCGGCCTCAGCGGATGTCTGTGCCAGATCGACGACAAAGCCCTCTTCACTGAGTCCCCGGTGAAGGTAGCGACAGGTGGCTTCCTCGTCTTCGACGACCAGAAGTTTCACGACAGGCTGGGCGGTTCACCCTGGTCAAACATACTCACGAGGACACCCATCAGATGAGCATCGATTTCACGCCCGAGGCGAGCCCGGGTGCCCTCGGTAGCCCGACCCGGTAGCAAAACTTCTTCACACGGAGTGGCCTCAAAAAGGCTGCTCCGAGAGACTTCTGCCGCCTGACCCGCAGCCACGCGAACCCGATCAATACCGTGTTCGTTGTGCTCTGCCATCTTGAAAGCCACCGACATTGTGGTCGAGTGAGGAGTGGTCTGACCAGGGGTCAGTTCGAAGCCGACGCTGTAACCCTGCGGTCCAGGGCTGGAAAGCTGGAATCGGTAGTCATCACCACCCTGATGAATCGTCAGCGAGCGCCCATCGGGCAACTGGGCCACCAGCGAACTCGGCGAGTAACTGGAGATAGAGCATGCCTTTCCCTGAATTTCGGCCTTGGGTCGTTCATCTTCGCCACCCAGGCCGAAGTGAATGGCCTGCGCTGCTGGCCCCAGCAGGGGCGAGGAGAGGGTGATACCTTGCTGCAAAGACTGTTGCAGGGTGGGCATTTGAAGTGGACCCAGGCCCCACCAACTGCGGCTGGGCTGGACACCCGAGATGCAGGTGTGCTGGCGCACGGAATCGAGACGAGCAGCCGAGGAAGACTCAAAGACTTCTTCGTTGGCGGGGCCAGCGAAACGCGGAGGAATGGAAGTTGCAACCACCTCGCCCGGACGGGGAACGTTGGCAACGCTGGAAACGAAACGAATCATCGGGGGCAGATCCTCCCTGGATTTTCTCGAGGATAGCCCCCGCCGGTGAAAAAGAGCTGAATCGCTCTTCCTCAAGTCGGATCACTTACCAGGGTACTCGTCTGGGAACAAGATTCGCATCGATTGTACGTTGGCGAGGCCCTGAATGTAGCTCTGTTCGACCGCTTCCCAGCCCTCGCCGTTGTGGGCAACAGCGGCGGCCATATTGACAGCTTCCTGCAATCGGTCGAGTTGAACCGCAGGCTGACGGCGAGCGAAGTTGGAGTAGAGCTGGGAGAGCACCCGCTGACACTCTTTTTGGTCGAGTTCATAGGGGCTTCCCTCGCGCTGCCACACCATGCGAGCCCCCGGAATGGTGGTGTCGCCCGGAACAATGGGCGTAAAGTGACCCAGGCTGCCTTCGGCGTCGATCAACAACTTCTGCTGGACACCTTCCGGGCTGCGAAAGATGATTTCTTTGGTGATCGCCGGAAAGCATTGGGGACGCTTCGGCAGTACGGCCTGTCCCGGCTCGGGCATGCCTCGGCTGACGCGACCATAGCCTACAATTTGGGCGTCTCGAAGGTCATTGAGCAACTGGCCAAACTCGGGCTGTTGGGGAGCGCCCTGGGCCGTGACCGCAGGCGCAGAGGCTACTGGCGGAGCCGCTTCCCCAGGGGCAGCGCTCAAGCTGATGACGTCAGCCGGCGTGCGGGTCGGAGTTTCCTTGGGAAGGGCTGGATTCAGGCCCACTCTGGGGGAGAGTAGGAAATGTGACCGGATTGGACGGTAAGGTTGCTGAGAATCATTGCGGAACTCCTTGACTGCCTGGGATGAGCTGAGTATGCCGGGCAATTCATAGATGAGGCGAAGAGCGCCGGCAGCTTTGTTGCCGGGAATTTCCCTAAAGATGTCGAAGCTGTTCGTGTGAAGATTCCGATTCACGATTTCACCCGCTCGTTCGTGGCCAACGCCCGCCAGCTGGCACCGTCGCCTCAGGTGGCCCACCAGCTGGAGGCCCTGCCGGACGACTCCTACCGGCCGGCATCCACGGGGCTGTTGGGGCGCTTGCAAAACTGTTTTCGCACAACTTCTCCCGAGCGGCTCGAGGCCCAATCAAAGCAGGTATTGCAGCTGGCCTGTCAGTTGGTGGGGCCTTCGCTGGCCGGGGTGGTAGCCCAGCATGTGGGGCGCGCCCTGGTTTCCCCGCAACAAGAGGCCGAGCTGGCGGCCGGGTCGCAAGGCCAGCCCGTACAGGCGCTGGAGGAGGTGTCGGCCCGAGTGGCCGCCCACGCCCGCGTTCCGGTGCAGTTTGAATGTGTGGAAAAGGGGTCTTTCGGCCCGGCCATGTTCCTGGGCAACAAAGTGGTGCTCAATCGTTCAGAGATGGAAGACATGCCAGCCTCGGTTCAGCTGTTTCTGGCAGCTCACGAGCTCGGGCACGTGGAGCACCGGGATTCGGCTGCCAAAATTGGGCTAAACACACTGGCGGTGCTGCATCCTGAACTGAGCTGGGATCCCCACGTGGCTTCCAAAGAAATGGAGTTTGCGGCCGATCGTCGAGCCGCCGAGGTCGCCGCCCGGGAGGGTTGCAAGCCCCACGACATTCTGCTCACCCTGATGAGCTGGCCCGGCGGCACCACGCACCCGGACGGGCTACTGCGGGCCGCCGCTGTGCGTCAGACCATGGCCGAGGGGGGTCAGGCCATCAGCGACGAGGAGTATCAGCAATTACGGGAGCGAGCCGAGCCGCTGCGCCAGCAAGCGTTGGATCGGGCTCGTCAAGAGGCCGAACTGAAGCAGGCCTTTCAAGACCTGGTTTAGCGGCAGCGCCGACCCCATCCCCAGCCGCGACCCCAGCCCCATCCCGGGGCCCCCAGACCCCAACCCCAGCCCGGAAAGCCCCATCCCCAGCCGGCACCCCAGCCGAAATTGCTGCGCTGCACGCGTACGGGCCGCAACGACTCGCTGGACTGGAAGGTAAGAACCTGCTCGGGGCTCCGCACTATCTGGCCCTGGGGGGCCTGGGCGCTGAGTTCAAAACGTCCGCTGGTAGAGGGTATCCAGCGTCCAAGATCGATCTCTTCCTGAAAGTGCCCCTGGGCATCGGCCTGCACCTCGAACTCCTGGCGCTCGTAACCGCCGAGTTGAAGACGTGCCCGCACCTGGGCCTGGGGGGCAGCCTTGCCTTGAATGAGCCAGGTGTAAGAGTCGATCTGGTCCACCCGGGTGATCTGCGGCATGACCACGCCTCGCAGCGCCACCGGTCCGCCCAAGAGGGTGGCCTGACCCCGGGGATTGTCGAGCGTAAGCTGGACGGGGAAGTCGCCGTAATCGTTTTCGCTGACGACGTATTCGGCCGCGTAGGAACCGGGGGACACTTCCTGCAGGGGCTGGGGAGGCTGGTCGCCCAGCTGGAAGGAAAGCCGGGCCCCAGGCGTAGCCTCGACCTGCAGGCTAAGTTTCTGGCCGGCCTCCAGCGGCCCCTCGGGCGACAGACGGCAGGCGTCGATGCGTGGCCGTGTGGCTTCGTCCTCGAGATAGGTTTGCAGCGCCTTTAGAGCCACCTCGGGCTGGCTGCAGTCCTGGCTGAACAGAAGTTCCTGCAGCTGACCTCGGGCGTCATACTTGCCCACCGCCAGTAGCGGGCGCGAGCTATAGGGAACGGCCACGAGGCGCTGAACCTCCGGGGCGGCGGGAGAGAGAAACGTGAGCTTGGGAAGCTGTCGGCTCAGCCTGACAATCGCTTTGTCGGTGGCCGGTCCAGGCGGAGCCACAAACAGCACCCGGCGTTCCTGAGCCAGCGCCGGACCGACCAGCAAGAGCAGCAGAGACAGAGGTTTCAGGGTGCGACGAGCCATCACGATGCATAGCCTCCTTCTTCTGAACCGCCTGAAGGGCACGCTTGCTCAACCGATTTCGTGCAAATGCGGTTCCAGCCTGCCAGGAGCGCGGCCGAAAACCTGTTGTTCCGTCGCGGCCTGAAAAATGTCGGCTTCGCCGATGTTTTCAGCAGTTTCTAAGGACGCTTCAAGAGGAATACGGGACGCAGGCGTTCTTCATCCAGGTCGTCGAGGCCGGGTTTCTTGGGCCACACGGGCAGCTTGCGAGCAGGCACTTCGAAATCCAGGCTGAGGTCCTGATAGCCCGGGGCCTGCACCAGCAGCCGGTAGCGTGCGGGCTGCAGATTACAGCGAAAGCGGCCGGTAGCTTTGCCCTCGATGTTGAGTTTCTTGTCGTCGGACTGAAATACCAGCCTGGCGCCCGGAACCGCCCCCTGAACGGGCTTGAGGCTGACCTCGCGAGACTCTTTCTCGGCCACCTCCTCGGCCTGTTCCTGGCTGGCAAAAGCGGCTGCGTCGCGAACCGTGCCCCTCACCTCGACGGGATGATGAGGACCGGGCACGATGACGTTGACCTGACCCCGCCCCAGGCACAGCCGACAACCCTTGGAGTTGGAACCCTGGCAGATACGGCAGGTCATGCTCTGCTGACGGTCGCCAGAATAGAGCTGGGGTCCGGATGCCGAGCGCACTCCGAGCACGGCCATAATGCCTACAAAGACGGCCACGATGCCGTAAGCCATGAGCTTCTTGTGGGCGGGGTCTCCCGGGGTCCAGGTCTCTTTCTGGGGTTTTGCCACAGCTACAGGTTTGGCCCCCGGTAGGGAGGGACCCTGCCGGTCTCTGGCTCCGAATTGCGGCCCACTTGAACCTGGTGAAGGGCAAAGCGCCGAGCCAGCGTGTAGAGCGACTGCATCGGGTTGGCACCCACCGAACCGGGAAAAACGCTGGAGTCCATAATCCACAGGCCTTCCACCCCTTTGACCTTACCCTGGACATCCACTACGAGGCCCATCTTGCAGGTGCTTTGCATGTGGGCCGAAGTCAGCAGCGTGCGACCGGGCACAAAGCGCAAACGCCGGGCAATAAGCGAACACTGGGAATCTTCGGTGATCTCCAGCAGCCGTCCCCGAGCAGGGGCCCCGTCGCCCAGGATGTCTTCGCTGGTGGGAAGCCATATCCGTCGGGCTCCGGCCCGCAGCATCATACGAGCGGCCGTGGCCACGCCCTGGGCCAGGTAGCGGCGGTCGGCCTCGTCGAGGTCGTACACCAGCCTGGGCCCGGGTTCGAGGCGATTGATGCGACGTGGTGTGTCGATCAGCATGACGCCAAATCCCCCCAACCGGGCGAAATTCTGCTTCAACTCGGACAACTGGGGCTCTACGGCCGGTAAGACCAGGGCAACGTACTCGGGGGTTCCCGACATACACTCGTAGATCACCCGTCCGCTCAGGGCGTGATCGGCCACATACACCGAAGAGGGAGTGCCCTGATCGGCCTGGATCTCGTGGTCGAACTCACCGATGAGAGGGAAGCTGGGATGCATGACCGGTCCCCGACCGACCTCGCTACCTCCCAGGCCATTGTGCTGCAGCAGCAGAGCGGTACCCATACTACCCGCGCACAGATAGGTGCGGGGGGCTTGAAGCCGCCAACGCAGGCCAGGACGCAGTCCCAGACCGTGAGGATTGGCCCAGATTCCGGCACCCTCAATGGTGGGCCGGGACTGAAGCTCGAGACCCACGATGCGATGGCCACGACGCGTGAGCCGGGTAACCTCGCAATCGGGAAACACGACCAGGCCCCGTCGCATGGCGGGGAAAATCAGCCTGTCCAGGGCCGAGTGCTTGTCCAGTTCACCGGGCTTCAGCCTGTCAGGGGCAGTGGTATTCAGGCGGTACAGGCCAGGATGAAGGCCAAGCTGACGGGCTCCCTCCCAAAGCAGACGATTGTTGGCGTTGACCTCCGAGGCCGACACCAGACGCGTGCCCAGCCGGGCTTCCACCCAATCATAGGTTAGCGAGAGCTGCTCGGGCCCATCGGGCCAACCCAATCTCTGGCGCCATCTTGCCAGATGATGTTCGATAAACGGTAGGGTAGGGGGGAAAGCCAGATCGACATTGACCATACTGCCCCCGCCTACGGCCTGAGCATTGCGTATCAGCAGCAAGCCATTCTCGGAAGGCCGAACCCCCGAGGCATCCTGAAGTGCCGCAATTTGTCGCGGATCGCAGGAACCCGGCAGAACCAGGGGACCTTTGTCGATCAGGGCCACCCGCCAGCCGGCCATCGTCAGCGTATAGGCCAGCACGGCTCCGCACGGGCCGCTGCCCACCACCAGCGCGTCAAAAACGAGGTCCTTGGGCTTGCCAACCAGGAAGGGAGGCTCGACCGCGCGCAGCGCCGGAGTCGATTGCATGGAGCTCAAAAGATAGTGACGACGCAGCGCCTGGGCTCGAAGGGCTCGCTGTGGATCGGTGGAACTGGCCCAACTGCCCCACAGCGCCGCCCGCTCCTGGGCAGGAACCGACTCCAGCGGCGGCCCCTGGGCCAGCCAGGAATCGAGAGAGGCATCGTAGGCAAGTTGAACCCCGGTTAACTCACACCAGGCCTGATGACGCTCGGGCTGGGCGCGGGCGGGAGCCGAGCTCAGGAGGAACAGGAGCCACAGGCCAAGACCGTATTGCATGGCCCTGGGTTCAACTCCACAACCTCGACCCCTGGTGGCGATAGGATCCATGCCCGCCATCGCAGCGGCAGTCTCCAGTTTGCTGTTGGCTGGAAGTTGACGTGAGCAGGAACCCCTTCCAGGGTGGATGGTCCCCTGCTCCGGGGGAGTGGTCGACCTCAAAGCCGGCTTTGCCTAAGTCTTGATTGGCTGCCTTGTAACACGACGTTATCGAGGTTCGTACAGACGATGCTTACGAGAATCGGTCTGGTGGCCCCAAAGGGCCGGTCAGCGGTCGGGGAGCTTCAACAAAACTTCATTGCGCCGCAGCGGGGGCGGGACAAAGGGAGCGTTGTAGAAGGCGTAAACCGGTGACCCCAGACTGTTGAGGCGATGCTCCGTGGCATATTGTTCCAGTTGGCTGCGATGGCGTACAAGGTTGGCTTCGCTCCAGTCACCCGAGAATCGCAAGGCCACAAACCTCTCCTCCTTCGTGTAGAAGAAGCGAATACGCTCGTCCCTGGCGGTTGGAAGCGTCTCGAGCGTGAACCGACGGGGCATCATAAAGCGCACTTTCCACTGGCCGTCGGACTCGGGGATCTGGGTGACAGGACTGGTCATGGCGATTTTCTCGGCTCGCTCAGGAGCCTGCCGAGAGCGATTGGCCCCAAAGATGTAGCCTGCGAGAATCTCGAACCCTTGATTGGCGGCCTGCGAGCGCGCGCCCGAGACACTCACCTCGGCCACCAGATAGGCAGGATAACTGCGAAACTCGAAGGCGCCGTCACGATTTTCCACCGTGTATTCGGGGCTCTCCAGTTGACTCTCTGCCATAACGTAACGAACCCCCCATCCGGTCGCGAGCAATAGACCGAGCAGACCTGCGAACTTCCAAGAAAAGCTCATCCCCCAGACTGCGGGGCTGCGTTGAAGCAATCCTTCACGACCCGAGGGTTCTGGCTGGACCGGCGGCGAAGCCCGCTGCATGCGAACCCTCATCTTAGTAGGCCTTCTCAGCAGCCCTCTTTGGGCGAAGTGCGACGGCGTTGTGGCCGAAGTCAACAACTCCGTCTTTGACGCTCTGAAGTCGATTCGACAGAGCAATCCCGGTTCTCTCACGACGGTTGACGCCGAGCGTCTGCGCGAGGCGATTCTGGCCGACCAGAAAGTAGACGAGTCCGAACGAGACTTGCTGGAAGAGCTGGTCTCGAGCCAATTTCGTAGCATCAAGGTTGCGGGCGTAGACAGCCCCGCGGAGAAAATTGTGCTGTATCCCACCTCCGGGAACGCCCGCAAAACCCTGCAGCTGGTGCTGAATCCACCGCTCGATTTAGAAACCGCCTGGAGCCAGGGTCTGCCGGGTTGGAACCAGATCGTGCAATCCTCGGCAAAGAGCAGCGGCGAGGAAGCAAGGGTGTTGGAGTTTGTCGAGGCCAAACTCCGGGAGGCCTGGGGGGCAAGCGACCAGGCCAACGGTTTCAGGCCTTTTCGCGACCTTCTGGGGCGACACTATGGTTATTCAGGCTCGCCGGGCGCCGACACTTCGCGGGGGCGCTCGCTGCTGTATCGGGCCAGCAAGAGCCTGGACCAGAAAAACAACGATCAACTCCCCGACTTTCTCTACAATTGGGTTCGTCCCGGTGGATTTCTCTAGGAGCAACCCCCTTGACGAAGTCGAGAAGGGGTTGTAGCTCGGACGACTGTCCACAGGGCGTGCCTCTAGGAAATCTTGTGGAGGGGGTCTTTTGTGCAGCGGGGGGGCGGTTCTGGACCGCGTGAGCCTGGTTTGCAGGCACAAAGTGCGCGGTGGGAGGCCC
>CAZYPN010000039.1:0-61597 GCA_964649085.1 uncultured Burkholderiales bacterium
ACGCCATTCCGTTTTCATGCTTTTCGGGAGGCACGAAGTGCCATGGGGACTAGCCTGAAACGCGGCCGGCCTCCTAAAGCCAGCTGGATCGATACAGGGCCAGACCCAACCCAGCCAGAGCCAGCCCCAGCAACAAACGCAGCAACGGCGACAGCACCGGCCCGGCCAGGGGGGGCTGGCGCAACGTGCCCAGGCCAACGGCCGCCAGCGCCAGGCCAAAGAACCAGACAAGCACCAGCGGCACACCGAGGCCCTGGGCGTAGAGCGGAGGAAACGTCAGCAGCCAGAGGGCCGACAGCAGCGGCACCAGGCCCGTCGCCCACAATGGGCCTCGGGGGGCCACGGCCAACCAGGGAGCCACCACAGCAATCACCAGTTTCACACCGAGGTGAATTTCGACCAACATCAACTTACTTTCGACATGGAATGGCAACCTCAAAATCGGGGCCCATGCCCTAGAATGCGGCCATGCAATACGAACAAGACTGGCCTCGAGAAAAACTTTCCTCCCAGGGCGTAAAGAGCCTGCGCGACGACCAACTGGTGGCACTGCTGCTGCGTAGCGGAGGACGCGGAAAAGGCGTGCAGCAGCTGGCCCGAGAGATCTGCGACCAGGGGCTGACACGCCTGGCCGAATGGAACCTCGACAAGGTTCAGGCCTTGCCCGGGCTGGGCCCGGCCAAGGCGGCCTCGGTGCTGGCGGCACTGGAGCTGGGACGGCGCTGCTTCGGACTGTCGCGCCCCCAGGTGTCCACCCCGGAAGAAGCTTACCTGCAATTTCAGGACCTGAGCCTGGCCCGTAAAGAAACCTTCAAGGCTCTTTACCTGGACGGGCGGCGGCGGCTGCTGCACAGTGAAGTGGTCTCGATAGGCACTCTGACAGCCACGCTGGTGCATCCTCGCGAAGTCTTTGCCCCGGCCATCAGTTGCGGGGCCGCTTCGCTGGTGGTGGCGCACAACCACCCCTCGGGCGATCCCACTCCGAGTCACGAAGATCGCCTGCTCACCCAGCGCCTTTCCGAGGCCGGAAGACTCTTGGGCTTACAGCTCGATGACCATCTGGTGATCGGACGCAGTGGTTATGTCAGCCTTCGTCAGTTGGGCATTCTGGTAGCCTGAACCACCACATCGGTCGGGTTGCAAGCAGGAGAATGCTTGGGCCCGGGGATAATTTAGAGTAGTGAGAATTGTCGTCGATGCAATGGGCGGAGACAACGCTCCCGACGAAATCGTTCTGGGGGCCGCCAACGCGTCGCGCAGCACCAAGGATATCCAGATCTGCCTGGTAGGGCCACAATCTCGCATTCAACATTTGCTCGACAAGTTGCCCTTCAAACCCTCGGTTGAAGTGCGCCACGCTGCCGAACACATCCGCATGGACGAGTTGCCGGGCACGGCCCTGCGCAGCCGCAAGGATACCTCCATGATGGTAGCCGCCCGCATGGTCCGCGAGGGTGAAGCCCAGGCCTTTGTTTGCGCCGGCAACACCGGGGCTCTGCACCAGGTTGCCTTGCTGGAAATCGGTCGCATCCGCGGCATCCGACGTCCGGCTCTGGCGGCCGTCTTTCCCACCCAGCCCAGCGCCAGCCTGGCTTTAGACATGGGCGCCAATGCCGACTGTAAGCCGGAATATCTGGTGCAGTTTGCCACCATGGGTTCCATCTATGCCCAGAAAGTCATGGGCAAGCCCCGGCCTCGCGTGGGCATCCTGAACATCGGCAAAGAAGAAGGCAAGGGCAACGGACTCGTCACCAGTGCCTACGAGTTGCTGGCCCGCTGCCCCGACATTCATTTCGTGGGCAATGTAGAGCCCATGGGCTTCTTCAACGGCGAGGTCGACGTCGGCGTGTGCGACGGATTTGTGGGCAACATGATGCTCAAAACCAGCGAAGCCGTGGCCGAATGGCTCATGCAGCGGGTTCGCGAAGCCGCCCACCGCACGCCCGCCGCCAAGCTGGGAGGGCACTTGCTGAAGCCCTCGTTAAGGCACCTCAAGCAAGAAATCAACCACTCGGAGCACGGGGGCGCGGTGTTGCTGGGGCTTAAAGGCGTGGTCATCAAGTGTCACGGTCGAGCCACCGCCGATACCATTGAAAACGGCATCAAGGTAGCCGCCCGAGCCTTGCGTCATCGAGTGGTGGAACTGATCGAAGAAAGCCTGAAGAGCGAGCAAGAGGTCGGCTGTTGACCCTATCGGACCGAGGTCAGGAAATCACCCTCAGCCTCATCCAAACCCTGCGCCGCGAATACCAGGATGGCTGCCGCAATCGCTACCAGGTCGATCGCTGGATAGAACGCTGGCAACGGGCCGTAGAAGAATTGGAGCCGGCCGAAGCCAGGCGCTTGCTTCAGGCGGCCCGCCCGCTGCTGCGAGGCTACGGCCATCTGGGCATGGGCGAACGCCAGCACAGCCTGGTAGAAACCGGACAGGAACTGGCCCGGTTGGCGGGTGTCCAGAAGGAGCGCCCCCATTCCACCCCGCCACCTGTGGCTACGCCGGCGGCCCGCCCCGGCAACCTGCAGCTGCACAGCGAGGTGCAATACATCAAGGGCGTAGGACCACAGGTGGGCAAACGCCTCGTCAAGCTGGGGATCTCTACAGTTCAGGACCTGTTGTTGCACCTGCCTCGGCGCTGGGAAGACCGCAGCAACTTTCGTCCCATCGGCATGTTGCGACCGGGAGCGGTGGAAACGGTGCAGGGTACTCTGGGTAGCCCTCGCACCAAAAACCCCAAGCGCGGCATGACGATTGTGCAGGTGCCCCTCAGCGACCACACGGGTAGCGTGTACCTGACCTGGTTCAACCAGCCCCACCTGGTGCGCACGCTGCAGGCCGGAACCCAACTGATCGCCCATGGCAAAGTGGAAGAAAACTTCGGCGAACTGCAGATGAGTTCACCCGAGATAGAACAAGGCGAAGAGCGTATCCAGGCCGGGCGCATCGTTCCCGTCTACCCTCTGACCGGCAACCTGCAACAGAAATGGTTGCGCAAGATCATGTTCCAGATCGTGCCGGGCTACGCACCCAGGCTACCCGAGACCCTGCCCCCCGAGCTGCTGACCAGCCAGGGCTGGCCGGGCAAGGGGGCGGCTATCGTGGAGTATCACTGGCCCCGAGACTTTGGCCTGCGCGACCTGGCCCGGCGTCGCCTGGCCTTCGAGGAGCTGCTCTTTCTGCAGCTCGAACTGGCTCAACAGCGGCTCGAGCGCGAACTGGAACCGCGCAAGCTATTCTACAGCCTGGATCTGCCCTTGCTCGACAGCTTTCTGGAACGGCTGCCCTTTCCGCCCACCGGCGCCCAGAGCCGTGTGATGAACGAAATCCTGCGCGACCTGCAACGCGACGTGCCCATGAATCGCCTGCTTCAGGGCGACGTGGGGGCCGGCAAAACCGTGCTGGCGGCCTTTGTCAGCTGGTGCGCTTTCCGCAGCGGATACCAGTCGGCCATTATGGCCCCCACCGAAATTCTGGCCGAGCAGCACTATGTCAAGCTAAAGGCCATGCTGGAGCCGGCCGGAGTCCGCTGCGGACGACTGTCGGGCAGCATGAAAAAATCGGAGAAAAAGAAGGTCTGCGAAGCCTTGCTGGCCAGCCAGCTGGACCTGGTAGTGGGTACCCACGCTCTGATCCAGCAGGGCGTCGACTTTGCTCGCCTGGGGGCGGTGGTGGTGGACGAGCAACATAAATTCGGAGTCATGCAGCGCACCACCCTGCGCCAGAAGGGTCACAACCCCGACCTGTTGGTGATGACCGCCACTCCCATTCCGCGCACGCTGGCCCTGACGCTGTATGGCGACCTGGAAGTGTCCAAGCTCGACGAACTGCCCCCGGGGCGGCAGCCGATTCGCAGCGAATCGGTGCCCTTTTCCGAGCGCAAACGAGTCTACCAGGAAATCCGCCAGCAAATTCAGGAAGGGCGCCAGGCCTACATCATCTGCCCGTTGGTGGAGGAAACCGAAAAAGTCGAGGCTACGGCCGCGGTAGAGGAAGCCGAAGTACTGCGTACCCGAGTCTTTCCCGAGTTCTCGGTGGGCCTGCTGCACGGCCGCATGAAAGGCGCCGAAAAGGATCGGGTGATGGAGGAATTCCGTTCGGGCCAGCACCAGATTCTCATCAGCACCACCGTGATCGAGGTGGGCGTCGATGTGCCCAACGCCACCGTGATGCTGGTGCAGGACGCCAATCGCTTCGGCCTGGCCCAGCTGCACCAGTTACGCGGCCGGGTGGGGCGCGGCCAGCACGCCTCGCGCTGCATTTTCATGGGCGACGCCAAAAGCGAGGACTCGGCCCGCCGCCTCAAGGCCATCGCCCGCCTTTCCGATGGCTTCGATGTCGCCGAGGAAGACTTGCAAATCCGCGGCCCCGGTGATTTCTACGGGTTGCGCCAGTCGGGATTCCCGGAATTTAAAGTGGCCGACCTGCTGCGCGACCAGGACCTGCTGGAAATGGCCCGTCACTTTGCGCTGCAGGTGCTGAGCCAGGACCCGGAACTGCAGCGCCCCGAGCATCGCGGGCTGCGACTGGCCCTGGAAGGCCGCGCCCAGTTGCGCAGCGCGGAACTGGTGCATTGAAAAGTCAGGTTCGCCCCACCACCAGCAAGGTGCTGGAATCGCTGGTGGCTACCCTCGGCCCCTACTGGTGCGGCGCACGGGTGCTGGACCTGTTCGCCGGTTCGGGAACGCTGGGAAAGGCAGCCCTGGCTCAGGGAGCCGGCCAGGTGGTGATGGTAGAAGGCGACCCTTCGGTGGCTGCGCCCCTGCGACGCCTGAAGCCAGCCCGGGTAGTGCAGGGACGACTGCCGGCCATCCTGCGCCGCCTCGACCCGCCCTTTGATCTCATCCTGGGCGACCCCCCCTATGGCTCGGCCGAAGGCCTGCAAACCTTTCAGGCTGTGGCCGGATGGCTCACTGCCGAGGGCTGGCTGGTATGGGAACACCACCACAAAGATCCCTACCCCGACCAGGTTGGACCGTTGCTGCTGGAGCGCCGTCGTCGCTTTGGAGAAACGGCCCTGTCCTACTATCGCCCCCAGGGGCTGGCGTGAGGGCCGTGGTGATCGCGGGAGGCGAACCTCCCCCCAGTGGCTGGCTGGCCCGGCAGCTGGAGGATGCCCGGCTGATCGTGTGCGCCGACTCGGGCTGGTTGGCCTGTCGAGCAGCCGGCGTGCTGCCCCATTTGCTGGTGGGCGATCTGGATTCTTTGCCAGGCGAAGAAGTCGCCAACCTGCCGGACCTTGTGCTGGGGGTGCGCCGCTACCCCAGTCACAAGGATCGCAGCGATCTGCACCTGGCCCTCGAAGAACTGGCCCTCCACTGGCAGGGCCCCGTAGACATTCTGGGAGCCCTGGGAGGCCGCCTCGACCACGCCATGTTCAACCTCTGTTCGGTGCTGTTTCTGGCTCACGACCTGGGTCTGCAAGCCCGTCTGCTCGACCCTACCACCGAGGTCTACCGACTGGGCCGGCAGCCTCTCGAATTGCATCATCACCAGAACTGGCACTGCTCGATTCTGCCCCTCAGCAACCAGCTACAGGGGGTGAGGCTCAGAGGGTTTCTCTATGCCCTCGATGGGGAAACTCTGGCGAGATTGGAAACCCGAGGATTGTCCAATCGGGTCGACCAGCCGGTCGCCTCGATTTCTACAGAAGAGGGGGAAGGTCTGGTGATTCTCACCCGACCGGACCAGCAACCATGCTGAAAAAGCTGCTCGGCGCCCTGCGCACCACCCAGATCGACCTGGTCTTTTGCGCCGGAGAATTGCTGCACTTCCGCTGCTCCACACCCCTGGGTCTGGGCCCCAAAAGCGTTCGAGCCCGGCTACCCGAAGGCCAGGCCTTCCGCTGTCGGGTAGACGTGCAACGCCAGGACCCCAAGACCCAACTGTATGTGGCCACCTTGCTCGAGCCCAAAGATGCCGTGCTGCATCTCAAGGGCCTGCTGCCCCTGCCCTTCGAAGACCGCCGCAGCAGCCCTCGCCTGGAGCGGGTGGTGCGGGTATTGTCGCCCCAGGTGCAGGGCTACAGTGCTCTGACACGAGATATTTCCGAAGAAGGCTGCTGCCTGGTGCTGGGACAAATCGTGGAACCGGGCGGACGCCTTCAAATCGAGCTGGACGTCGACGCTGCCGACAATATCGCCATGCGCATCGAAGCCGAAGCCCGCTGGTCGGCTCCCGACCTGATTTCGGGCAAGAATTTGCTGGGCTGCCGCTTTCTCAATCTTCAGCCCCGCCAGCGCCGTCAGCTCAAGTCGTTCTTGACGACCGTGAGCACCAACCAGAGTTCGGCCCCGCTGAACCCGCTGGCTCCGCCCACTCCCCCGCCCTCGCGGAGCTAGCCGTTGCTGGCCGCCGCCCGACGCTATTTCGAGCCTTCCAAAGAGCGCCTCGGAGCCACCCTGGGGCGCTGGGGCATTCGCCCTTCCTGGGTCACCCTCAGCGGCCTGGCCCTGGCGCTGCTTGCGGCCTACATCTATGGACGCTGGGGTCCTTTTTGGGCCGCCCTGTGCGGCACCGCCGCCTCGCTGACCGACTTTGTCGATGGCGCCGTGGCACGTTATCAGGGCAAGGAAAGCGCCTGGGGCAACTATCTGGAGGCCGTGGTCGACCGCCTGGTAGAACTCACTCTACTGCTCACCATGGCTTGCGACCTGGGCCCGGTGGTGGCCTGGGCCATCGCTTCCAGCATGTTCATCAGCTACTGCAAGCCCCGCGTGGCTCTGGTGGTGGCCACCGACAACCACGACTGGCCCGGAGTTGGCGACCATGCCGACCGTATGGTGGTGATCCTCGTGTCCATGGCCCTTTGCCAGGTCAGTCTGTGGCTCGCTCAACTGGGCCTGGGGCTGCTGGTGGCCATGACCGCCCTGGGCAGCCTGCAGCGGCTGCGCTACGCCTATCGACTGATCGAGCGCGAAGCCTCCAGAAGCCGCTAAGTCGCCACCACCGCCTGGCTCTGATGGATATCGAGCACCTCCCCCTGCAGCCATTCTCGCACCTCCTGGGTGCGCGGCGAATGCACCGCCCGCAGCCCGGACAGATCGGTTTGAACCGAATCCAGACCCACCACCGCCCGCCAGCCATTCTGGCTGCTGGGTGAGTCGAGAGGCATGGGTTCCCAGTCGAGCAACACACCGTGCTGCACCACCGTCCACTGGTCCACCCCCCGAAAGTCGCGCTGCAGCAGGGCTCGCACCGGCCAGTAACCGGTGGGCTCAAGCGGCTGAACGGGCCAGGGGCGCAAACCCAAGGTGTGGGACTGGCCGCTGGAATCGACCCAATCCAGCACGCCGCTTTCCTGGGAGGTCCAATCGATATCGTCGGGCAACCGTCCCGCCAGCGAAAAGGTGGCCACCAGAGGACGCGGTCGGCTGAAACGGGGGCGACGAAAGGGCGAAGGACAGGCATTTTCCAACCAGTAGGTGGTGGCCGGCAAGTGCTGGGGGCCGAGCGCCGCCAGATGATGGCGACCCTGCCCCTCCAGGTAGTAGCGCAGGTAATGAGCCACTTCGCCGCCCTCCAGCCGGCCAGAATTGATCCAGGGGCCTTCCAGACTGACTGGAACAGGGCAGAAAGCCAATCGAGAGGGCAGTCGGCTGCGAAACTCAAGACGAAAACTCTCAAAGAGGGGGCTGCGATCCTGACCCCCGCTGCTGAGAAAGGCCAGCGTCAGGCGGTGGTGCTCGCCCGTGGCCTGCTGCCGCTGCAAACGAGGTGTGCCTCGCAGGTCGAGCCCCAAGGTGGCCTGTTCGGGGCGCTGCAGCAACAGCGCTGGTTGCAACTCAGGCACGAGTTCGCAGAGCGCCTGACTCCACAGCAGGGCCGCCCGCAGGTAGTGAATACCCGGTGCGTCTTCGCCGCGCTCGAGAAACCGGGCCACCACGTCGGAAGCGGCGCTGCCCGAAGCGAACTCCAATTCGAACATCATGCCGTTGCGTCCCAACTGAATGCGGGCCTCGCAACACTCGAGCAGCACGCCCAGGCGCACCATCCAGTAGCACCAGGCAATCCGATCCTGGCGCAACAACTCGGCCATTTTCTCGCGATTTCGACCCGGGTCGAGGGTGAATCGCCCCTGGGAATGAAGCTCTCCCTCTTGTTGCAGCTGCTGAAGGTAGCCGTCGACCTCGGCCAGGTCGCTCACTTCACCTGGAAGCCCAGCGTTTTGCGCAACATCTGGCCGAAGAGGTGCGAATAGAGCAGCAACAACAACAGGGGAATCGCCTGCAACAGGGCCTGAGAGCTGAAGCACAGGGGAAAGCTCACCACCAATAGGGACAGCAATCCCAGCAGGCCCAGGCCGGGCCAGAGCTGCGCCGCCAGCGTAACGAAGTAAGCGAAAAACCCGTTCAGAGCCAGCTGGCGAAAGGGAACGTTCTCGGGGCTACTACGGGCCAGCATCATGGCGCCCAGCGTGTTCTGCAATGACCATAAAAAGACCAGCGAGCACACCAGCCCGTCGACACTTCGAGGCAATTCACCAAAGCGCGGCAGTTCGGTGTCAAAACCCAGCATGTGCAGGGGAACGATGGTCATAAAGACCGCTCCCATCATCGCCAGCCACAAGCCGCAGCCGGCCACGCATCCCTGAGCGGCGGTCTTGCCCAACTCGCTCGGCGGCGGCAGCGGGGCGTGATCGGAGCGCATGGCCTGATGCATGGTTTGCATCGCCAGACCCGCCACCAGGAAGGTCACCACCCAGCCCATTCCCCAACAGGCCAGGGCCCGTCCCAGCAGGATGGTAACCACAAAGGTGAAGGGGCTGCGACTGAGAGCAAGGGCGGCGTCACCGAATCGAATCAATCGGCACCTCCGGGAGGCACGCGATCGCGTTTGCTGGGAACGGGAGCCAGCGGGCTTAGCGGCTTCCACAGCGAGGGGCGCCACTGCACCAGGTCCGACAGTTCACGAACCGCAGGAGCCTTGAAGTCTTCCTGAACCTGATAGTGCGGCAGGCCCAGCTGAGCGGCCCAGCGCCGAGCCAGCTCGTGACTGGCCTCGAGATCGCGCCCGTGCAGGCTGAGCGGCACCACTCCCATTCCCTCCACCCAGGCGGCCACGATACGCTCGTCGGGCTCACCGGGGACTTCCAAAACCAGCCCCGAGAGAATCGCCCGGGCCTCGTGCAGATCGGGGCCGTCTCGGGTGATCTGCAGCCCGGCAAAGGTGCGATGGTAGAACACCCGGGCCTTTTCCAGGTCGACTTCCACCCAGAGGCGCGAGTAGAAGCGGAAGACGAGCAGGGGGAAAAACAACAGGACCAGGCCCAGGCTGCTGCTCAGGCCCGTGGCCAGAGCCAATACGGCCAGCACCAACCAGCGTCCCCGGGCCGAGCCGGCGGGCATGGCACTGCAGATATTGTCACTGGCCTGCAGCCTGGGGCCATCATTGCCAGGCCAGGGCCGGCGATGAAGAAAGCTACGATGAGCCAGGGCCGAACCTGGAAGGAACCAGAAAGAAAAGCTCTGGGCCGGTTGATCCATCGCAGCGGCCAGGACCACCGCCAGTGCCCCGCCACAAAGGACATGGGCCAGCCAGCGAGTTAATGGGTAGAACCCCCCCTCGGGCTGCAAATCGGACAAAGAAGGCCAGGCCAGATCGCGATGCACGTTCTGCTAGCATAGCATAGAGTCTACTTGCGATTCCACTCCAGCAAGAGGCTCTGCGCCATCGACTCGGCCGGGTCGCCCTCGCGGTGCAACTCGTCGCGAAGAGTAACCGGACCCATCAGTTCGAACCAGCTCTGCGGGGGCAGCTCCAGCGAGGTTCTGAAAACGGACTCACGATAGAGCGAGGTGGCAAACCAGGGCGTGGCCTTGGCCTTGGGCGTGTCATCACCAGGACAGGCGTCGATATCGAGCTGGACCAGCGGCTCGAACAAACGAAAGGCCACCAGCGCAGCCTGGCGACACTGGCGCAGCACCTGTGCCCTGCCAGCCCCGGGCTTGACCCAGAAACGAATGTGGCCGAACCAGCGACGGTCGGATTTGCCGATGCCGATCTTCAGAATGGGCCAGGGCACGTAAGTGCGCTTGAGAGCCACCGAAAGCTTCAGTTCTTCCTCGGGCGACAGATACATCAACTGGGTGGCAGGAATGCCGGGCGAGGGCTGAGCCGTGGCCACCCCTGCCAGCATTACCAGGCCCAGGCAGCGCCTCAGGAGCTGCATGACAACATGGAGCATCCGGGTTTGTTGCGAGCCCATTCCGGGCGCTTTTGGATCAGGGGATCGTCCAGAGGTCGAGAGCGATAGGGGTGACGAGCGGCCTGCAACAACTCCCAAATCCGTGAGGGGTCGCCCTGTTCGGCTCGCTCGATGGCCACCTGCACGAGGTGGTTGCGCATCACAAACTGGGGGTTACAGCCCTCCATCCGGGCCTGGCGCACGGCCAGGGGCTCGCCGAGCTGCTGCAGGCGCTGCTGGTAGCGCTGCAACCAGTCCTGCCAATCGTCACGCCGCTCCTGCCAGCGCTGCAGGTCGTAGCTGCAGGCCTCGAGAGCCGCCAGATCGGCCTCGGGCAAAGCCCGAAAGAACCAGCTGAAGTCCAGCTCGCTGGAGTGCATCAGAGCATAGGCCTGACGAGCCAACTCCAGATCCAGCTCGGTAGGCTGGGGAAAGCCGAACTTGCGGGCCGTCATCTCGTCCGAAAGGGCATTGTAGGTCTCTACATACAGCTCGAGACCCCTGGCCAGGCTCTCGGCATCGAGCACCGTGGCCAGAGCTTCGGCCAGTCGCAGCAGGTTCCACTGAGCCACATGAGGTTGCTGGCCAAAGCAATAGCGACGCCCGGGAAGGTCGGTGGTATTGGGGGTCCAGGCCGGGTCGTAGCTCTCCAGCCAACCATAGGGGCCATAATCGATGGTGAGGCCGAGAATCGAGAGGTTGTCGGTGTTCATCACCCCGTGCACGAAGCCCACCCGCATCCATTCGACCATCAGCGCGGCCGTGCGTCGGCAGACCTCGTGAAACCAGTCCACGGGGCGACCCACGAACTCGGGGTAGTCACGCCGCAGTGTGAAGTCGACCAGCTGCTCGAGCTGGGGAAGCTCCTGATGGGCCGCGTGAATTTCAAAATTGCCGAAGCGCAAGAACGAAGGAGACACACGGCAAACGACCGCTCCGGGTTCGAAGGCCGGGTTGCCGTCGTACATCATGTCGCGCATCACCCGATCGCCCGTCAGCACCAGCGACAGGGCTCGGGTGGTAGGGATGCCCAGATGATGCATGGCTTCGCTGCAGAGAAACTCGCGAATCGACGAACGCAGCACGGCCCGACCGTCGCCCCGACGCGAGTAGGGGGTGGGCCCTGCTCCCTTGAGCTGCAGCTCCCAACGACCCGACTCCCCCAGCACTTCGCCCAGAGAAATGGCCCTTCCATCGCCCAGTTGACCGGCCCAGTGGCCAAACTGATGGCCCCCGTAGCGCGCCGCGAACGGCTGCATACCGGGCAGGCGGCGATTGCCGGCAAAGACCTCGGCAAACCAGGGAGCCTGCACATCCTCTGGGGACAGCCCCAGTTCCTCGGCCATCTCGGAGGACCAGCTCAACAACTGCGGAGCAGGCACCGGGGTGGGCTCTACCGGCGACCAACACGCCCCCGGCACAGCACGCGGATGATTGCGCCGGTCGGAGTCGCCCGGCAGCTCGGCCACAAAGCGATTGTCGAACCGCAGGTTGGGAGGAGTCACGGGCCTCGCGTTCGCTTTAGAGCAGCAAGCTCCTGGCCAGAGCTCGAGCCACTCGCTGGCCGTCCATGGCTGCCGAGAGAATGCCGCCGGCATAGCCCGCTCCCTCGCCGCAGGGATAGAGGTTGGGCCACAACGGATGCTGCAGAGTCTCGGGATGTCGTGGAATGCGCACGGGCGAACTGGTGCGCGACTCGACCCCGACCAGCACCGCATCTTCACAGCGAAAATCGCGCATTTTGGTGCAGAAATGCTCCAGCCCCTGGCGCAGGGCACTCTCGACAGCGGCGGGCAAAATCTGGGAGAAATCGGCCGCCAACAACCCCGGTACGTAGGAACTGCGGGGGAGTTGGTCCGAGGGGCGCCCCGCCAGAAAATCGACCAGGCGCACCGCAGGTGCACGCTGACTGCCACTGGCGGCAAAGGCTCGTCGCTCGATCTCGGCCTGAAAACGCATGCCGGCCAGGGGGTCGTCGCTGTTCCAGTCGCCGGGACCTACTTCCACCACCATACCTGAGTTGGCCCAACGACTGTTGCGGCCCGACATGGACATGCCGTTGACCACGATCTCTCCCGGTGCAGTTGCGGCCGGAACGATCAGACCCCCGGGGCACATACAAAAGCTGAACACCCCCCGCTCGGCCACCTGACAGGCCAGACGATAGCTGGCAGCCGGCAGGTGAGGGTCGCGAGGCGACTGGCGATACTGAATCCGATCGATCAGGGGCTGGGGGTGCTCGATGCGCAGCCCCAGAGCGAACGGCTTGGCCTGCAGTGGAGAACCCAGGCGATGCAGCATCTCGAAGATCTCGCGGGCCGAATGACCGGTGGCCAGAATGAGGGCCTCGGCCTGAAACTCGCGATGCTGGGTGCGCACGCCCGCCACTCCCGTGGGCCCGAGCAGCAACTCTTCCACTCGCTGGCCAAAATGGATCTCGGCACCGTGCTGCAACAATACGGCACGAAGGTTTTCCACCACGCCGGGCAGGCGATTGGAGCCGATGTGAGGATGGGTGTCCAGCAAAATTTCGGAGCGGGCTCCGCATTCCACCAGAATGCGCAACACGCGCCCCACGTCGCCGCGCTTGTCGGCACGCGTATAGAGTTTGCCATCCGAGTAGGTACCTGCGCCCCCTTCGCCAAAGCAATAGTTGCTGTCGGGGTCGACCCGGCTTTCCTGCATAATGGCCCGCAGGTCGTAGCGACGAGCCCGGACATCTTTCCCGCGCTCGATCACCACCGGGCGCAGCCCCAGCAGAATCAACTCGAGAGCTGCGAAATAGCCGGCCGGACCGGCTCCGATCACCAGCACCTGAGGACCTCTGGGGGGCCGGACATCGCCGAGCAGCGGCGCCTCAACGGGCGCTGCCTGGTCTCGGTAGACCTCCACCCAGAGCACCACCCGAGGGTCACCCTTGCGGGCATCGATCGAGCGCCGACGAACCCATACCTGTCCCTGCTTCCAACCCAGGTGCTCGAGGGCCAGGCGCTCGACTTCGGCCGGCTGACTGGCCTGAGCTGGCGAAAGCTTGAGCTCGAAGGCCTTCACCATCAGGCGATGGTCACGATAGAGTCAAACCCCCCATAGATATTGGGCTGCTTGAACAGGTTGGCGGGGTCTTCAACCCAGGTTTTCGAGTCGATTAGAAATTTGTAACGGTAGCGGCCGACGCCCGGAGCCTCCAAATCGATGCGCCACAAGCCATCGAGCACCTGCTCCATGGGATGCGAGGTGAGATTCCAGTTGTTGAGGTCTCCCACAAGGTGCACACTGTCGGCCAGCGGGTTGACGTAGATGAAGCTCAGGCGGTCACCGTCGACCCGCGGGGGACGAAGCTCGGAGATCGTGGTGGGCGTCCAGACCCGCACGGCCTCTTCCACCGCTCGCCGAGCGTTGACCACACCACAGCCCTGGCGCAACACCGAAGCATGGCGCACACGATCGGCAGTGGACATCAGAATCTGACGCACGGCCGCCGGCGACAGGCTGGGATTGGCTTCCAGCATTTGAGCCACGATCGACGAGACGATCGGAGCGGCAAACGAGGTTCCGTCGACGTGCTGATAGCCACGGTGTACCACCTTGTCCCGACGCAAGAACTTGGCCACCACCGCGCGCACCTCGGCGATAGGCTTCTTGCCCAGGTCGGCCGGCATTTCAAATTCAGGCGGAAGGGTCTTGACTTTGTCCAGCAGCAGGGCGTCGGGCAACCCCGCGATGTCCAGCAGAAAGTCGGTTCGCTGACGCTGCAGGGTGTTGGGCAGCAAAGGCGCGGCCACCCAGGCGGCCGGGGCGATCACTTCGGGTTTGACCACCAAATCCATGGTAAAGCCAAAGTTGCTGTTGTAGAGCTCGACGTGATCGAGTGAGCGGATCTCCTGGGTGACAAAGCCGCCCACCGTCAGCACGGAAGGGGCATTGGCGGGCGCTCGCGGAGCTTCGCCGTCGTTGCCGGCGGCGGCCACAACCACGATGCCAGCACCCACGGCATCCTCGGCGGCACGGCTGATTTCGCTTTCCTCGTAGGAGCCCTCGGAGCCCTCTTCCCAGCCACCCACCGAGATATTCAGGATGCGAATGTTGTACTGTTCTCGATGCTCGATGACCCAGCGGATACCCTGGGCGATCAGCTGGTCGCGAATCTTGCCGTTGTGACCTACCTGTACCAGCACCAGCTTGGAATCGGGCGCCAGGCTGCGATACAACCCCCCCGACAAACGACCATTACCGGCCGCTACCACCGAGGTTTGGGCCCCGTGCCAGTGCCAGAACTCGGGTTTGCGATCTTTGTCGAGAAAGTCACCGGAACCGCTGACATCAAAGAAGTCCAGAATGCGATTCTCGGGCTCTACCAGGTCGGGATGAGGAAAAAACCCCGAGTCCAGATAAGCAATAGTGATGCCTTTCCCGGAATAGTCGGGGTGACTGTCAAGGCGCTCCGGGGTGGGTAATACCGAGAGGCTGCTGGGCCGCTCGGCGGTTTTGGGTTCTGGGTCGGGCACAGTTACATCCCCATCAAATTATATCCACAGTCGACATAGTGGATCTCTCCCGTTACCCCCGAACTGAGGTCCGATAGCAGATAAAGCGCCGATTTCCCAACTTCGGCGGCATCCACATTGCGCTGCAACGGAGCGCGCTCACTGGCGTGCTTGAGCATATCGTTGAAATCGCGAATGCCCTTGGCCGACAAGGTACGAATGGGCCCCGCCGAAATGGCGTTGACGCGGGCCCCCTTGGGGCCCAGGTCGGCGGCCAGGTAGCGCACCGAAGCCTCGAGTGCGGCCTTGGCCACGCCCATCACGTTGTAGTTCCGCACGACTTTCTGCGAACCGTAATAGGTCAAAGCCAACAACGAGGCTCCGGGAGCCAGCTGGTTCTCAAAAGTATGGGCCAACGCCACCATGCTGTAGGCGCTGACGTCCATCGCCAGACGAAACCCCTCCCGAGAGGTGTCGATGAAACGACCGTCCAGATCTTCACGCTGGGCGAAAGCAACGGCGTGCACAATGAAGTCGATGGGACCCCAATCTTTCAGCGATTCGCCCAGGGCCTGAAGGTCCTCGTCGCGAGAAACATCGCAGGGCAGAATATAAGGCGACTGCAGGCCCTCGGCCAGCGGGCGCACCCGTCGTTCGATGGCTTCGTTGACGTAGGTAAAGGCCAGCTGAGCTCCCTGAGCGTGGCACGCCTGGGCAATACCCCAGGCGATCGAGTTGACGTTGGCTACGCCTACGATCAGGCCGCGCCGGTTTTCCAGTAACTTCATCGATTCGGCTTCGTCTGGGGCATATCGAAGTCCTTGCTTACAGACATGCGCTGCCCATCCCAAAGCACCACAAACGGGGGCTGACAGGGGCGATAGCTGAGGTCGCAGAGACAGGCGTTGAGGAACAGAGTGTCCCCCTCAACTTCACTTCCATAGGCCTCGTGAATATGGCCAAACAGGTGCAACTTGGGGCGCACCTGGCGCACTCGCTCGAGCAGGTCGGCACAGCCCACCGCCTCGCCCCGAGCGGTACGGTCGCAAATTCCCAGAGGGGGGCCGTGGGTGATCAGGATATCTGTATGCTGGGGGATTCTTGCCCACACCCTTTGCAACTCTGGGCCCCGCGGCAGGTTGAAGGCCCAGTCGTAAAACCAGGGTTGCCAGGGGCTGCCATACATCGTCAGCCCCTCGAGAGTCACGGCCTCGTCTCTGAGGTAGTTCAATCCGTCCAGAGCTCGAAGAATTCTGGCGCTGGGCTCTTCCAAAGCGAAGTCGTGATTGCCCGCGATCACCACCTTGTGGCGATGGGGCAAGGACCGCAGCCAATCGAAAGACTCCAGCAGTTCGGGCTCGCGACCCCGGCCCGTCAGGTCGCCGGCGTGAAGCAAGACATCGCCGTCGGGAACCCGGGCCTGGCCGTGCAGACCATGAGTATCAGAGATGCAAACGATTCGAAGCGTCGCCAAGTTAACCAATCTCCCTGAAAAGTTCACACTTTGTTCATCTGGTTTAGACTCCCGTTACACTCGGGTTATGGGTCAATGGAAGCGGTGGGATAGACTGGAACCAGAGAGCGACACAGCCAACATTGGAGGAACCCCCGTGAACTATGTTCTTACCTCCCAAAAAATTCCCGGAGTAGCTCATATGGCCCTGCATCGGGGCCGACGCGTCGCTCAGCAAGTGCGAGAACGTCTGCTCGAGTGCACCCAGCACTGCGGCCGACAATCCGGCTTCTTAGAATGGGACTGCCTCAGCGGAAAAGTCTGGGGCGTTTTCGAAGAAGGCCGCTGCCTGTGGCTGTTGATTCACGATTCGCGCCAGCAGACCACCTACTACTACCGTCACCGCGGTGATGTGGAACACTTTGAACTACATGCTCCCGGCCAGGATGGTGGAACGGTGCGCCAAAAGGTCGAGTCGATTGGCCTGGTGCTGCACGCCTACCGCTGCGACACGGGCAGCGATTTCGCCGCCATCGAGAAAAAGATCGCCTGGTGGAACCTGCAGCGCTGGGTGCAAGGGGTGCGTCAATACCTGCCTCGCCGCAAAGCAGCCTAGTTCTAAACGCCCTGTTCCGGGATAGCTACTCTTCAGGCTCGGAGTGGAGGAAGCCCCCCCCAAGGTCGAGCGCGTCCAGGCACAATTCCAGGTCGGACAGGCGCTGAGCCTCGAGCGGAATCTCGACCACCTCGCCGTTCTCACCCTCGACTTCGAGCCGGTGGGCGCCGCGACGCTGCAAACGGATTCCGAGAATTCGCGAGGGTGCCACCGCGTAGTGGGGACTGGTGCGCACAAACACGCCGGCACGGCAGGCCTTCTCCAGAGCCTGGGTGAGGCGAGGGGCTTCGAGGTCGCGGAAGCGTCCCCGCAGGGTTACCCAGTGCACCTGACCCTGATGGTCTTCTTCGAGGTAAAGAACTTCCTGGGCGTCTACTCGAACCCAGTGGTCGGTGTCCACTTGCAGAAGCCTCGGCTTGAGTCGGACTCGTCCCGAGATCTCCAGCCCTCCCACGGTTTCCTCCAGGGGAGCAAAGAAAATCGGTCTACCAGGGTGACGATCGGTTTCAACGCGATGCAAGGGCCCCTCCGATTTGTTTCTAATTTGTGAACAGCGTGAGACTATCCGATGAACAAGGGGGTCGTCAAGGGTCTCGCCTTAAGAATTTTCCAGCAGGTCCTGGGGTCTCAGCAAGTAGGCCCCCCATCCCCAGGCCTCGACCTGCTCGGGGGTAGCCCAGTTGGAACCCCGCAGGTCAACCGATGGATTCTGCCGGCCAAAGTCGCTGGCCAGCGGGTCGCGGGCCTGTTCCAAGGACACTTTGTTGGGATGTAGCCAGACCATGGCGCATTCCTCGCAGAGCAGCACCACCGTTTCACGATTGGCGCACAGTCGGTAGCCAACCTGCCCTTGCTGGCAACAGGGACAACTGCAACAGCTGATCATCCCGGCCTCTTTCCCAATCGCAACCAGCAAAATCCTGCCAGCGCCAGCAGCAGCAACCAGCTGCACAGCCCGGCCGTGGGTTCGCCACCGAGCCCGGCCCACCAGCCGCCAACCACCCGCCCGGGGGGGTCTACAATGTTCACGCTGATCCAGGCGCTGTGCAGCGCGGCCGCCCCCCAGAGCCCCACCCGCTCGACCACCAGCACCAGCACCAGCCCCACCAGCATCAAGCCCAGCGCGTAGGCAGCCTTGAAGGTGGGATCGCCAGGTCGAAACAAATGCACCAGAGCAAAGAAAGCCGACACGCCCAGGGCCGCCCGAGCCCGACCCCAGGCGTCGCGCAGCACGGCATAGAGATAGCCACGAAACACCAGTTCTTCGATGGCGGCCAGCGGCGGGGCCAGCAAGGCAGCGCTGCACCAGGCCGACCAGCCGGGCCACGGCCCACCCACCCAGTGCCCCCCGAGCAGCAACACCAGGCGCTGGGCCAGGGCCGAAGACAGCCCCACCAACCACACTCCCAGCACCTCGGAGGGGCTGCCCCAAAGCACGGGCTGACCCGGAGGGTAGCGCTTCCACAAGCGCACGACCACCGTGACCAGGCCGCCGTAGAGCATCACCAGATAGGTCACCCGCAAACCTTCGGGCGCCTGCAGCGGATGCAGCAACAAGGTGGGTTGGCCCCAGAGCAGGCCCAGCGAAAGCCAGCTGAATACCCAGATGCCCAGCAGCGCCCCCAGCAGGCGCAGGGCCGAAGTCACAGGCGCTCGGCCAGCCAGCCAGCAATGGCCGCCGCCCCCCCGGGGCTTCCCATGCGCTGACGACCGATCTGTGAGCGGCGTTCCCACTCGGCCGGTTCTTCCAGCAGTTGGCATAGAGCGGCCACTACCCGGGCTGGCTCGGGAGGCACCAGCACCAGAGCCTCGCCGAGCAGGCCCTGCTGGCGGCCCCGATACCAGCCGGGACGACCACGATGGGGGCTGACCACGGGCACGCCCGCTCCGGCCGCCTGCTCGTGGGCGGTGCCGGCCACGCCCAGGGCCAGCCGCGAGGCTCGCAACAAGTCGCCCAGGGCGCGGCACACCAGAGGCACCGGCGGCAACCCCTCGGCCCGCAACTCTCCCAGCACCACGCCCGGCCCAGCCGGCAACCAGGTCCAGCGCGGGCCGCAGGCAGAAGCCAGCACCAGGGGGTCGAGGCCTTCGGCCACGGCCACGGCCGCAGGCATGGGGTGGATGGCATAGAGCTGTCGCCAGTATTCCAGCAGCACGGGAAGCTCAGCCGGGGCCTGGGCCCGACTGCCAGGGAAAATCACCAGGGCTGAGCCCGGCTCCAAACCCACATCATGGCCCTGGGGCACGGTGTCATCCATCATGGGGTTGCCCAGGTAGCGAGCCGGCACCCCTTGCTGGCTCAGCACATCGGCGGTGGGCTGGTCACGCACCACACTGTGTTCCACCCAGCGCCGCAGCGCCCAACGCTCCAGGCTGGAGTAAGCGTGATGATGCACCGACTTGGCGGTGCCCACAAAATCCAGCGGTCGCAGTCCGGCCAACCCCGCCAGCACACAGGGCATAAGATCGCCCACGGCCAGCGTGCGTCGCACTTTGGCACGGGCCGCACGCAACTGCCGCCACTGGCCCCACACCCCTCCCAGCAGGCCCGAGCGCAGGTCGCGCAGCCACCATCGCCACGACTGGTTGGCCAGCCCCTGACTGGGCAGGCTGGCCCCGCTGGCCAGTCGCGGCCAACTGGAAGGGTAGGCCCCCCCGGCCCCCAGCAGCGGACATACGCACAGCCGTAGTTCGGGTCGAAGCCGGGCCAGCGAGCGCAGAATGGAGGCGGCGATGGCGTCCTCGCCGGCGCCGTTCGAGAGAACCAGCAGATCGATCATCGGCAGGCGTGCATGCGCCCTTCCCAGCACCCGCGTTGGGGGCAGTGCTCCAACTCGGCCAGATAGCGTCCGTGGCTGCCGGGATGCACCAGCATCAGCCCACCCCGACGCAGCGGCAGGGGAGTCAAATCGTGGCTGTGTCCGCCCAGGATCAGATCGGCAGCCAGACCGCGCTCGGCCAGCTGCAGGTCGACTTTTAAACCCAGATGAGAGAGCACGATGAGGTGGCGGGCGCGCGGCCGCAGTTCCTCGAGCAGGGGGGGCAGGCAATTGGCAGGGTCGAGAAAACGAAAGCCCGTGAGCCGTTCCCAAGCAGAACCTACCGGATACTGCACAGGAGTCACTCCCACCACAATGGCCCGATGCTCGGGCAGTTCCACCCAGCTGCGCCAGTCTTGCTGGCGTTGGCGCAGGTCTTGAAGGTTGCAGGCCAGCAGCGGAAAGGGTCGCTCTTGTTCGCGCCAGCGCAACACCCAACGGAAATAGGAAAATTCGCGATTGCCCATGGCCATGGCCCGATAGCCCAGCCGCCCCATGCGAACCAGCGCAGGTTCTTCCCAGCGGAACACGGTGTTGCTGCCGGCCAGTGCATCGCCCCCGTCGAGCAACAGGCTATCGGACCGAAGCAACTGGGGAATGCGTGCCAACGGCTCCAACCGATTGTGCATGTCGCTGGTGTAGAGCAGGTGCAGGCTCAAACCTAGCCTCGGTCGGGCAGAGACATTGCCAGCATGAGCCCCAATAACCAACCGCCGGCAGCCGCCGTCATGGTTTTGAGAACCATGGTGCCCAGAAAGAGACCGCTGAGGGCCACGGTCCAGGTCGACAGCATTTTGCGCTCTCGGAAAGCGAAGCTGAGGGCAAAGCCCAGTCCGACCACCAGACCCAAGAACGCCCCCTGGCTGGCGGCGGCGTAGTTCAACAAATGCATTCCCAGGGTTCCGCCCAGCCAGGCGGCATCCGACACGGGACTGACGATTTCGGCCGGCGTGGCAGGCCACTGATTGAGCCCCGAAAGGAAGCCCAACAGAGCTCCGCTGGAGGCCATGCCGAGCACGGTAAACCGCGATAGCGAGGGCCCTGCTCCCGCAGGCGCGGCGGGTCTTGAGGCGGCCGCTGGGGCCACGACCTTCTGCTTGGCGGGCGCTGCCGTGGCCAATCCGGTCGATTTCGTTTTCTTACGTGCCATGTTGCTTACCCAATCCTTCGCCTACCTGGTGACTAACCACACCGTTGCGCCCACCAACCCAACACCATCCAGATCAATACCCACCAGAGCAAACTGCTGCGCTCGAAGCGCAGACTTCGCATCCAGCAGAAACTCCCCCTGGCCCCGGCATAGGCTTGAGCCGAAGGCAACCAGCCCCTGACCTGTCGGCGATACGCTTCATATTCTTGGCCAAAAAGCTGCTGGAGAAACTTCTCTTCGCGGTGCGCCAGCAACCCGTACAACCCGGCAGTGAACACAAACCAGCCGACCAGACGACCCCATGCCCAGGGATAAAAGGCCGCCACCAACACTCCCAGGTTGTTGCAAAGATTGCCCAGATAGAGTGGATTGCGCACATAGGCATAAGGACCTGCCGTAACCAGGAAGGGGGCCTTGAGATCCTGACTGCGAGTGGCCTCGCCCGAGTAGCCAATGGCCCAAAGCCGCAACATTTCTCCAACCAGGGCCAGTCGCAGCCCCAATTGCCAGCTTTCCAGGGTGGGGCGGGCCTGCATCAAGCACAGCAGGGCTATCAGAGCCATCAGGGCCCCGCGCCATCGAAACAAGAAATCGCTTAGCTTATCCATCGATCTTTTCTATCAACCAGTTCGCCAGCCGCTGGCAGGCTCCGGGGCGGCCCATAGCACCCACCAGTTCTTGGGCCACGCCGTGACGGCTCTGGGCGTCTTCGATCCAGTGGTTCAGAATTTCGGTTACCGGCTCCATCGATCGATCGAGCACGACCTCGGGCACCAGAAATCGACCCGCAACCTGATTGGGCAGCGCTGTGAAGCGCAAACGCCGCTGTTTGGCGAGGCGCATCGGCGCCTTCCAGGTGGCTGGAAGCGGCAAGCGTTCCACCAGGCCCCGCAATCCTCCCCCTCCCAGGAAGGCCAGCGGATGCAGAAGCGTCACGAAAGGAATGCCCGCGCAGGCCAGTTCGGCCGTGTTGGTTCCGGGAATGGTCAGGGCCAGATCGAGTTGACCCAAAGTCTCGGGATTGCCGGGGAGAATGCCGACATCGAATCGCTCGGTGCAGATGCGGGTCGGTTCCACCCTGCCCGACACACAGGGCAGCCCCAGAGGATAGGGCGCATCGAGCGCGCGCTGTAACGACTGCAAAGGCAGGAAGGGCGATTGGATCACCTGGCAATCCACCTGATCGCCCCAGCGCTGCCTGAGCTCGGCCACGCAAGCCAGCATCGGCCCCAGGGTCAATCTCGCCTGCCATCCTCGCGAGCCAGGAAACAGCCCGATGCGGCATGCGCCGGACGCCAAGGGCGCACGAGGCGGCAGGCGATCGACCATAAGATTGCCCACTTCATCGCAGCCGTCCAGTGAATAGGCGCTGGCTCGCCAGCGAAACCACCGCGACCACAGGCTAGGCTTCTCGAAATAGCCGGCGGTGGGATAGCCGAGTTTCTTGCCCAGCAACAGTGCGTGCCATGGATCGCCACCGAGAAACAGCACCACTCCCTGGGGAGCAGCGGGGGGCTGCAAGCGGGCCAGGCTGAGCCAGGTGAGGGTGGTTTGCCACGGGCTCAACACATCATCGATCTGAGCCAATTGTCGGGCCACCGAGGGTTCGGTACCGCTGGCGTAGGGACAGGGCACCAGGGCCAGGCGCAGATGCCAATCCGGTCGATGGCGTTTCAGCCAGGGAACCACCCCACCCACCCAGGCGGTGACCTCACCCGGACTGTTGCTGGTGATCCAGCAGTCAAAGCTCACGCAGTGCCTCGCTTCTGGTCTGACCCTGGGCCAGGCGCTCGATAAATTGCGACACCCGCTGCACGGCTCCCGGCGGGCCCAGGGCCTGGCGAACCCGGGCCAGATCAGCCAGGGCTCGCTCGCGCTCGGGCCCGGCCAGTAGCGCCACCAGATGCCGGGCCAGGACGGGTGGGTCGACCTGGTGCTGGAGAAACTCGGGCACGGCGTCTGCGTCGATGACCAGATTGGGCAATCCGAAACGAGGCACTTTGAGCAGGCCCAGCGCGATCAGCAGCCGCCCCAACCAGTAGTCAAAGCGGTTCAGGCGGTAGCAAATCAGGTGAGGCAACCCCAGCAAACTGGCCTCCAGTGTGGCCGAGCCCGAGGACAAAAGACCCACCTCGGCCACCGCCATCACGGCTCGCGACTGGTTCTCCACGCGGCGAATCCAGGGGGGATTTTCGGGCATCATGGCCTCGATCATTCGACCCAGTGCGGGATTGGCCACGGGCAGCAGCCAGGTGTACTCGGACCGCTGGCGCCACACCTCTTCGGCCGCCTTCAGGAAGGGGGGCAACAGCAGGCGGATCTCCTGGGTGCGGCTGCCGGGAAGCATGGCCAGATAGCGTCCCTCGGGAAGGCCCAGTGCCTCCAGTGCCTCCGCCCTGGAAGGTGGGGCGAACAGGTCGACCAGCGGATGGCCAAAATAGGCGACCTCAAGCTGCAACTGCTGATAGCGCCGGGCATTGAGTTCAAAGCAAGGAATGACGGCATCGAAGCGCGAGTGAATCTCGCGCAGTCGCGCAGGCTGTTGAGTCCAGGCCGAGGGTGGAAAATAATAGACCGAGCGTAGACCATGTTTCTTCAGGTGACGGGCCAGACGCATGTGGATGGCCGGAGAGTCGATCAGAATGGTGAGGTCGGCTCGGTAGTCCAGCAGCTTTTTGCGCAGCCACAGGTAGGTAAAAATGCCGCGAGGCAGCCTGGACAGTGCCTCACTGGCCCCCACGATGCTCCACAAGGTCGAATCGGCCCAGAGCGTCAGGCCAGCCTGGCGCGAGCAACGCCCCCCGACCCCCTGAAACTCCCAGTGGGGGTGGCGACCTCGCAACTGCTCGAGCAGGGCTCCGGCTTGCAAATCGCCGGAGGGTTCGGCCGAAAGAACCGCTATACGCCGGCCTGGCAGCCCGCTAATTCGACTTCCTCCACCGGTTGGTTGGCGTTTCGGCGAGCATCAGCTCCGCGTACGCAAAAGCCCATCCGCGAGGGCGACTCGAAAAAGCGGATCAAATGCTGGCTTTCTTCACAAGGCTCGATGGTACGCCGAATGGCTTCCAGCGCCTGGCCAAGATTCAGCCCGGAGCGCAGAATGAGACGATAACAATGCTTGAGCCCCAGGCGAGACTCCTTGGTGATGCCCCGTCGCTGCATCCCCCGAATGTTCATGCCAAAAAGGCGGGCGGGCTGACCATCGACCATGCCAAAGGGCGGAACATCCTGAGTGACTTTGGCCATACCACCCACCATGGCCAGGCGCCCGATGCGCACGAACTGGTGAATGCCGCACATGCCGCCCAGCACGGCCTGGTCCTCGATCTCGACATGGCCGCACAGGCCCACCGAATTCGAGATGACGATCTGGTTGCCCAGCAAGCAGTTGTGGGCCACATGGGCATAGGCCATGATCAGATTGTCGTGACCGATGCGAGTTTCGGCTCCCTCGTTGGTGGCCCGATGAATGGTGACATATTCGCGAATGACGTTGCGGTCGCCAATGGTCACACAGCTCTTCTGGCCGTCGTAACGCAAATCTTGGGGGGCCACCCCGATGACGGCTCCGGGATACACCTCGTTGTCTTCACCCATGGTGGTCTCTTCGATCACCACAGAGGAATGCAGGCGAGTTCTCGCCCCCAGGTGCACTCCGGTGCCCACGATGCAGAACGGCCCGATGTGGACTCCCGGTCCCAGCTCGGCGCTGGGATCTACGATCGCTGTGGGGTGGACCTGTGCCATTGCTGCCATACTCCCGTTCCTGACCGGCTAGCCTGCCAAAGCGATCAGGGCCTTCCCCTGAGGGGCCTTGGATTTTACAAGTTTCATTCGGGCCAACACCTGCATCGCTAGCTCCAGGGCCCGCTTGCCATCTTCACCTGAAACCAGCGGAGTCTTGTGCATAGATACGCAGTCGGCGAAGTGCGAGAGCTCGAGACGCAGAGGCTCATCTTTTTCGACGTCCAGAATCTCGGGCGGGATCACCCTGCCGGAACGAGGTGGATGCATGGCCACCAGCGTCTGGTCGATGAAGTCAAGACACAGGGTGCGTCCGTTGATTTCGGTGGCTTTGAGCTGACGCAGCTTCTCGCCGCCGATCCGGCTGGCCAGCAAGCTGGCCATGCAGCCGTTCTTGAAAGTGAGCTGAACCTGGGCCACATCTTCAAACTCGGAATACACCGAGACTCCGATGGCGTGAATGTCGACCACGGGGCTGTTGACGAGGTTGATGAGGATATCCAGGTCGTGAATCATCAGGTCCCACACCACCCCGACATCCAGGTTGCGGTCGGTGGGATAACTCAACCGCTTGGTCTCGATATATACGGGCTGGCCGATAATTTCGCGCATGCGCCGCACGGCAGGGTTAAACCGTTCCAGGTGACCGACTTGAAGAATGCAGTTGGCCTTCTTGGAGAAGTCGACCAGCCGCTTGGCCTGAATCAAATCGACGGTGATGGGCTTTTCCACCAGCACGTGCACGCCCTGACGCAGAAAGTCCAGAGCCAGAGAGTAGTGCAGACTGGTGGGAACCACGATATTGACGGCGTCGATTTTTCCGAACAGTTCCTGATAGGTGGCGATATACTGAGTGCGATACTTGTCGGCGCAAATGCGGCCACGGGCTTCGCTAATATCTACGATGCCGACCAGTTCGGTTTGGGGCAGTTCGCTATAGATGCGGGCGTGGTGCACTCCCATATTGCCAGCGCCGACAACAGCAACTTTGACTGGTTCCAACTCCACGCCTCCTTCGACCCACTGGGTCTCTGCGAGCCAACTAGCGGCCCGCAGTGAAACCTCCGAAACCCGGTGGTCGTGAGCAAGCTCTTTCGACTGACAGAGGCCTCTGGGCCTGAGTCCTGCCGTTTATAACACAAGAGACTTGTCCACGCAACCACCCTAAGTCGCAGGGCAATTTTTGAAGATTCTTCAAGCTTTCACCGGTTCCCGTCGGTCGGGGGAATTTAATCCACGGCCCGAGAGCGAGCGGGGTGCTACCAATACATCACCTTCGGCGGCCACCTTGTCGTCCACCCTGGCCACGCCTCGAAACCACATGCCCTCGGGCGTTTTTTCGACCAACGACACCTCCAGGCACAGCCGATCGCCCGGCACCACCGCGCGGCGAAACTTGATCCGCCGCGCCCCCCGCAGGTGCAAGCCGGCCTCTCCACCCCAGCCGATCCAGACCAACTGGAACATGGCCTCGACGATGAGTACCCCGGGCATCACCGGCTCGCTGGGGAAATGACCCCGAATGCAAGGTTCGTTGACGCTGATGCACTTTTCGGCACAGGCCGAGGTCTCGTCGAGCCGCGTAACCACATCGACCATCAGGTGGGGAAAGCGATGGGGAATACGTTGGCGAATGTCGTGACTATCCAGCACTTCCCATCACCTCCTCAACCAATTTTCGGGCCATCTCCACGTGCCATCGATGGCCGGCTTTCACCGCCCAGAAACGTGCCCGCACCGGCCGGCCCACCAGATAGAGGTCACCGATCAGATCCAGGCACTTATGTCTCACGGGCTCTTGGGAAATGCGCAACGGACTGCTAAATCCCTGCGGCTGAACCACCAGTGCGTTGTCCAGACTTCCACCCTGTGCCAGCCCTTGAGACCGCAGCAACTCCACTTCCTCTTGCAGGGCGAAAGTGCGGGCCAGACCGATCTGGCTGGCGTAGTCGTCGACTTCGGGCTCGAAAGTGCATTCCTGATAGCCCAACATGGGGTGGTTATAATGCAAGGCCCAGCCGTAGCGGGTGTACTGGCCGGGCAGGGCCAGCACCATCGACTCGCCCTGGCCCACCCAAAGGGGGCGCTGCAACACCCAGGGCAGCGGCCCGGCAGCCGGCTCGGAATGCTCCCGCAAGGCTTCAAAGAAGGGCAATGCGCTGCCATCCAGGATGGGAATCTCGGGACCCTCGACCTGGATGTGCAGGTCGTAGATACCCAGCGCGGCCAGCGCCGAAAAGAGATGCTCTACCGTGGCCACCGACTGGCCACCAGGGCCCTGAAGCACGGTGCAACGCCGCACGTCGCTCACGGCTGCTGGAGATACTGGAAAAGCCTCCCCCTGACCACTGCTTATCCAGCACCCGCCGCCGACAGGGCCGGGGCGACAGGTTACCTGCGATGTGGCGCCGCTATGAATGCCCACCCCCTGCCAGATGACCGGCTCCAACAGCCGTCTCACTCGCCCGGCCTCAATTCGCGAAACTCAAGCGTGGCCGGATAGCTCGATGAGGCCTCGGGAAGGGTGGTCAGATCGACGGTCAGTTCCTGTCCCGGAGCCACTTGAAAAGAACGCACCAGCGATTCGGTGTTGCGACCTCGGAACGGCACACTGAGCACTTCGTCGTTGAGCAGCAAACTCAGAGCAGCGGCCCCATTTTTCGGGGTGAAAAACAGGCCCACCGGAGCGGTGCGCGAGGTGGGATTGGTCAGGGTTACGTGCCAGCGATACACCACCCCAAAGTTGCCCGTATTGGGCAAGCCGGTTTCAAAATCGATCAGCCAGGGGCTTTCCCCGAAGTTGAAGCTCAGCGGAGCTTGCCCGGCCGCATAGTCGAGCCATTCCTCGAAGTAAGGTTGAGCAAAAACCCCGTGGGGATGGATTTTGAACGGATTGAACGGAGCCCCCAGGTTCTCGATCTTGGTACCGTCATTGCGCCCGGGCTGTAGCTTGGAGAGCACCTGAACTTCGATTTTCTCTCCCTTGAGCAGGCGAAAGCCCGCAAATCCGCTGAGCAACTCGCGCCGGCCTACCAGATGTTCAGCCAGTTCCAGGCGAGTGCGTGGAGGCACCTCCAGCACGTAGCCTGCGTTGCTGCCCAGTCGGCGCAGGAACCGTTGGGCCGCCTGGTGACCCACCTGAACTTCGTTGCGGCTGGGCCCGGCAAAGCTGACGTCGAGCAAGACCCGAACCGGGTCGAGGGTGGGATTGGTCAAATTGATCCACAGGTTGCGGGGCTCGCCCGAGGCATTCATGTGGCTGTACATCAGCCTGCTGGGCTCTTTAGCCGTCAGAGCATACTCGAGGAGAATACCGTCTTTGTCGACCTGCTCGGGGCGATTGCTCACCAGCAGCAAGTTCGGTTCGACGGGTTCCATCTCCAGATTGCGTGCCCCTACCCTGACCTCGCGTCGCACCGGATAGTAATCTTCGCCTCCGCTGATGCGAGCCACCATGGAAAGGTTCATTTGTTGACCTTTGGGCACGCTGGGCAGCCCGCCCTGATAGGCGCTGGGGAACTCCAGGCTGAGCTGGCAACCGGGGTTGACCCGCGACTGCAGTTGCAGGGCGCGCAAGATGGCCTCGGTCACCAGTTCTCCGGGCGCTGGAGTGCCGCACACCTCGACTCCCACCTGTTCCGGCACCTTGCCGGCCCAATCTTTTACGTGCACAAACAGCGAAGCTCGGGCTTTTCCCCGTTGCACCACGAGGCGGGTTTTGCCCACCGAGCGAGCCTTGACCCGCAGCCGGGTGGGCGACTCTTCGAAAAGCTGCACACGACCGGTGGTTTCTTCAAAGAAAAAGGCACCGTCGGCCAGGCCCGAAACCTCCACGGTGGCCTCACCATCGATGGGAATTTCGAGACGCGAGGGACTCAGTTTCAGCAGGCCGACCTGAGCCACCTCGCGCAGGCGATTCAGCCATTGTTCGGCCAGGGCTTTGGGTTGACTGCTGTTGGCAGCAGCCAGTTCCTTGGTGACCACCACAATTTCCAGCTTGCCCCAGTAGATGCCGATACCGCCTTTGACCTGGACCAACTTGAGTTCGGCCGGGTTGGCGCCGCTGAGCAGCAATTTTTCGAGGCGCTGGTTGATGGCCTCGGCCTGGCGGGCATTGGTCACACGGAACAGCAACTGGTCGCCGATCTGGACCTCCTGTGCCCGGGCCGGCCCAACCAGTAGCGACAACAATACCCCCAGGAAGACGATCCTGCGCAAAGTTACTCCTGGGTTTCCGTGGATTTCGCCAGCCGCGCCAGCGCGGCCTGAGCCCGCATCGCCTCACTTCGGGGACGCGCAGGGAAGCCCCAGAGGTCACTGTCGGGCGGGGTTTTGCGCAACAGGCCACCGCGCACCGCCAGGCTCGAGCGATCGCCCAGGCTGGCCTTACCCGCCATGCCGGCCTGAAGTCCCATGAAACAGTCGCTGCCCACCGTCGAGGATCCGGCCAGCCCGGCCTGGTGCTCGATACGAGTGCGTTCACCGATAGACACATTGTGGGCCAGTTGCACCTGGGCCCCTATGCTGGCACCCGCCCCAATGAGGGTGGGCTCGAGAGTGCCGCGATCGACACAGGTTCCGGCCCCGATATGCACGCCTGCGCCCACCTCTACTCCGGACACCTGGGGGATGGGCACGTGCTCACCCTGGTGAAAAACAAAGCCAAAGCCGCTGCTGCCCAGCACGGCTCCGCTTTCAATGCGACAACCCGGGCCCAGACGCGTGCCGGCCAACAACACGGCTCCCACGCCCAGGCGACTACCGGCTCCTACGATCACGCCCTGACCCACAAACGCCTGAGCAGCAACCGACACGCCCGAATGCAGTTGAGCCTCGGCCTCAATGACGGCGAAGGGACCGATGTCCACATCGGCAGCAACCTGAGCAGAGGGGTGAACCACAGCCTGAGGGTCGATCATCCTCAGTTTCGCTTCATCTTGAGGACCACGTCAATGGTGACGTCCTGACCCGAGTGATAGTAGACGGAACTGGTGAAGGGCGTATGCACCACCACCATATCCAGCTTCTTCTCTTGAGCGACCTGGGAAGCCAGTTCGCGAATCTCTTTGATGGCCATCTGGACGGTAGCATCGACGCGCTTTTGAAACTGTGCCTGGCGCTTGTCGGCGTCTTTCTGGATCTTCATCATTTCTTCTTGGGTGAGTTCCTTACCCGGACTGGGCAACGAACGCTGAAACTCTAACTGCTGCTTGGCCAGGTCGGCTTGCAAATCTTTATACTTGGGCATTTCCGTCAGGATACGCGAAGTATCCAGAATGCCGACCTTCAGCTTGTCATCCGAGGCCTCCTGACAGCCCACCAGCAAAGCCGTGGCCAGCAGCACAGGCAAGAATCTCCGAGTGGTCATTTTGGGGTTCCTCCTGCCTTGGGGGTTGCGCCCGTCAGCGGGCTTCCGTACAGCTTGGTAAAGATCTCCTGGGTGATGTCGATCGCACCGTATTCCACGGTGGGATACACTTTGGAGTCGATCACCACCAGATCGATCCCCTTTTCCTGGCAGATCGAGGCTACGGCTTCGCGCATCTTGGTGTGGCGAGTCTGGACGAACTCGTTGGTCGACTTCATCCACTTCTTGTTCAACTCGTCCTGGCGCTTGAGGTATTCGCCTGGCGCCTGCTGATCGGACAGCTTGCCATCTTTGACCAGCTTGTCGATGGTTTTCCGCAGTTCGATATTCTCGCGAGTGTACTGAGAAGCCAGTGCCTGATACTCGGGATCGTTTTGCAAAATCGGCAGCGTATCCAGCTTGCCCGCAACCAGCGGCTGGGGCTTGCCGGCCGACGACGAACCGGGCGCGCCCGGTTGGCAGGCCACCAGGGCCAGCCCCAACAGAATCAGCACGCCTCTGGGCATTTCAACGACTCTCCATCTGTTTGACTTCAACCATGCTCAAATCGGTCAGGTCCTCGAGATCGATATTGACGAGGCTCTGCCCGATCACGCCCGGCACATTCTTCTTCTGAGCCACCTTGCCCACCATCTCGCTGAGGTCGGCCAGCATCTTCTCGTAAAGCTGCTTGCGCTCGGCCCGCACCTTCTCGAGGTCGCGCTTTACCTGGTCGAGTTTGGCCTGAGTGGCCTTATCCAGAAAGTCGCTTCGCCGGGTCAGCTCGGCCTTGATGGTCTTCTCGAGCTCGCGCAGGCGGGCTTCGATTTGCTTGCTCTTGGCTTCGAGCTGGCTGCGAGCCTCGCCCTCCTTCTGGCGCATCTGCGCCTCCAGCTCGCTCTTGCGCGCGGCCATTTCCGATTCCATCTTGGAACGGGCCTGATCGATCAGGGCCTGGACTTCCTTGGGAGTGGGCGCCGCCGCCGGCCGCTTGCCAATGGCCACCTGCTTTTCGCGAATTTTTTCCGAGATTTCAGCCTTCACCCGGCTTTCATAAGCGGCGATCTCCCGATCGAATTTGGCCTGGCGCTCGGCCCGGAAGGCTTCCATCTGGGCGTCGATCTCACGGCGCTTTTGCTCTTTGGCTGCGCTGACCTCATCGTCGATGGCGTCGAGGCGGGCTCGGGTAGCCTTCTCAACCTCTTCGCTGGGATTGTTCTGCATCTTGAGCTGCAGATTCAGCTTCTCTTCCTGAAAGCGCAGGCTGACTTCGTCGTCGTGGGCCGCCAGCTGCTGGTCGAGGCGGCTGCGCTCGGCCATCAGTTCGTTCTGGGTGGCCTTCTCCAACTCCAGGCGGCGGGCGGCCAGATTGCGCGAGGCCATCAACTTGAGGTTCTCGCCATACTCGCCCACCGACTCAAAACCCGCGTCCGGCGAGGTGTCCTGGGGCTGAATCTTCTTCAGCTTGGCAATGAGGTCGGCATCGAGCCTGGCCTTGACCTCATTCATCTCGGCCGCCATGCGCCCTTGCAAGGCCCGGGCCAGCCCCTCCATCTCGCCGCGCAATCGAGCCTGCTCACCTTCCATCTCGGCCTTGGCCTGCTCAAGGGCCTTGAGCATGGTGCGCTGGCCCTTGCCCACGGCCTTCTCCCTACCTTTCAGCGGCAGGGTTTCTTCTTCAATGGCCAGCTTCTGGATGCGCTCTTCCAATTCGTTCAGCTTGGGGTAATCGGGATGTTCGCGCAGCAACTTCTCCGCTTCGACGACCGCCAGTTCGGCCTTAAGGCCCACGGCAGGCGTGGCCGAGCCTTGCGGACCTGGACCCGAGGGATTGTTACAGCCGACCAGCCACAGCGCACCCGCCAGGCCAACCAGCCCGAAGGCCCGTTTCACCCTATTGTCCTCCGGGCGTTGCCGAGGCGGCGGGAGCCGGAGTGGACACCGGCTTGGACGGGCTTCCTGAAGCCTTCTTCAGGAAAACTTCCACAACTTCACTGGTCATGTTGCGGCCGCCCTGCATCACGTGTTGCTTGTCCAATACCAACGACAGCCCCTGGGCCTGGGCCACCTCTTTGACCGAATCATTGACCTGCTGGACCAGCGGCGTCATGAGCTGTTCTTTGTAGGCATCGAGCTTGATGGTGAATTCTTGCTTGAGCATCTCCTGCTCGGCCGGGCTTAACGACTTGGCCTTGCCCTGAAATTCTTTCATCATATCCGAGCGCTTACGATACAGGTCCATCTCGACTTGCTGGAAGACTTTCAGTGAACGGACCACGTCCTGATCGAAATAGCCGATCGGCGACTTGGTGGTGTCGACCTCATCGCCCGTCTTCAGATCGCCGGGCGCCTGGAAGGCCTTCTTCACATCCTCGGTGATGTCAGGCACGCCATAGACAACGATTCGTTTGTCCAACACCACGGTCAGTTTCTTGGCTCGCGACACCGAGAGAATGGCAGCTTCCATACGCGTCTTCAGCGGATCGAGCTTGGAGTTGCCCAGCTTTTCTACCTTGGCCTGAGCTTCCTGAATCTTCTGGATCTGCTCTTTCGTGGGCTGCCCCTGTGTGGGCAGCTCTTTCTCGAGCTGAGCCTGAATCTTCTTGGCCTCAGCCTCGACCTCTTTATTGGCCTTCTCAAACTCGGGCAGCTTGAAGAGCACTTCCTGATCGATGGCTCCCACCGATTTGGCCGCGGCTGCGGATACACCGGGTTGGGCGCCTCCGCCCCCTCCCTGGCAGCCCGTCAGCCCCAGACTGCTCAGGCTCAGACAGCACAGCGCCATCACCCAGTAACGGCTTGTTGCCTTTGAAAGCTTCACTTGAAATCGCTCCTCTCTATGTCCCCAGCTTAGAAGGACTGACCGATACCAATACTAGCCCGCCCACCGAACTCGCTAAACGCATAGTCGACACGAATCACGCCCAAACCCAGCGAGGGGAACACGATTCGCAGTCCAACGCCGCCATCGAAACGCAACCTGGAGTCGGTAACTCCGGGAAACCAGGCATTGCCCAGGTCGGCGAAGATGGCACCGTTGAGAAACTTGATGTTGCCCAGCGGAAAGCGATACTCGGCATTGAGCACCAGGAAGTCGGTTCCCAAAAACTGGTTCTGCGGGTAGCCACGTAGCGTATCGACGCCGCCTGCGAAGAAAAATTCCGAACCCGGAATGGAGGCACCGTTTACGGTTCCATACCAGCCTCGCAGAGCGATGGTGTGACGTTCGGCCAGAGGTACGTAGTGGCGCACTTCGGCCGTATATTTATTGAACTGGAAGGCACCGCCCAGGCCCGCGTGCGACACGCCCAGAGCACCATAGGTGCCGACATGGGGGTTGAACAAATCGTCACGAGTATCGTAGATGGCGTTGGCCGAGACACCGTTGATCGAACCCTTGCCCAGACCCAGCGGCACCACCAGTGAGTTGGAATCTTGAGAGATGTTGATCTGATCGTGACGCAGGGTTAAGAAGCCACGGAGATCATCGGTAAAGGGATGTCCGTAGGTCAACGAGACACCGTAGCGCTGATCGTTGTAGAAAGCGAACTGGGTGGAATTGCCCACCAGCACGCTCTGCTGAACCCCCAGCAACTCGCTGTAGTAGACGCTCATGCCCAGGCTGTCCTGGTTCTCATTGATCGCCGGGTCGAGCAACGAAAGACCGGCGCTGCGCACCTGTCCACCGGCCTGCAACTGCACAGAGTAGGACTTGCCTTCGCCAAACAGGTTGCGGTCGGAAAGCGAAACCGAGCCCGTAACACCGGGGCGCAAGGCGCCCGTGCCGCCGCCCGCATAGCCCAAACCGATGGTGGCCAGACCGGACTTCTGCTCCTCGACGTCGAGCACCATGATGACCTTGCCCGGCTCGGTGCCCGGCTCGGGATTGATGTCGACCTTCTTGAAGTAGCCCAGGTTCTGCAGGCGTTCCAGGTCCTTCTGCAAGCGCCGCTTCTGCAGCACTTCGCCCGGCTTGGATCGCATGTTGCGGGTCACCGTGTCGGTAGTGGTGCGCGAGTTGCCCTCGACGCGGATCTCCTGCAGCACCACTTCCTGCACCTTGTAGGTCACCAATCCCTTATCGGGGTCGATAATGGGGGTGATCTTGTCCATAAGATAGTCAGCGTCTTCGTAGAGCTTGGCCACCGCCGAACTGTCGGCGTCGGAGGCCTTCTTATTGAAGAGGTCGCCGGGCTTGAGCTTGATCAGACCCTGCACCCGCTCAACCGGGAAAACGCTAACGCCTTCCACGTCGATCTGCTTGATCTGCATGCCGTCCTTGATCTTCAGGGCCAGCACGCCTTTCTCGAAGGTCAGGTCCTCGACGTGATTGTTGAGCAGATAGCCGAGTTCTTCGTTGTAATACTGGTTGATAGCCTCGACGTCGGAGCGCAAGAAACGGGTATTGAGAATCTTGCCGGCTTTGGTTTCCATAAGCGACAAGACTTTATCGGTGCCCACGACATTGGTGCCGCCGACACGCACTTCGTTGACCATGGGGTTTTCCAGCACCCGGAACACCAACCTCAGCCCGCCCGGAGCGATGCGATAGTCGAGGCGCACGTCAGTGAAGTAGCCAAGATCGAAAATCGCCTGAGCATCGCGCTTCAGGCGCGGCTCCAGCACCAGGTCGCCGATGCGGGTGGAGACGACCTGCAGCACTTCGTCGGTGGGCACGTGGGTATTGCCCTCGATTTCGATGTTGACGATGCGCGGCTGGTTCTGATCCGACCCGGGCTCCGTTTCCGTGGTGGTCGGCTGGGTCTCGGTCTTGGGGGGCTCCGACTTCGGTGGCTCGGTTACCGGCACTTCAGGCTGGGCCGGCGCTTCGTCTTTGGGCGGCTCGGTTACCGGAACCTCGGTTTTGGGGGGTTCTACCGGCGGGTCTTGCTGAGCCACTTCGACCACCTGACCCTGCGGACCGAAGTGCACCTGAACCACCACGGGCTGGCCTATCTGAAGACCCTCAGGCGGCGCCTGAGCCAGTTCGAATTCCAAGCGCTGCCCCTGCTGATCGAGAGCCAATCGATTGCCCTCGAGAGAAACCAACACCCCTTCGTGTCGAAGAGTATCGGCCCAGGATGGGGCGGCCATCACCAACGAACTGCAGAATGCGATTGCGACGTTGCGCCAGCCGGGTTTCTTCACTTATTCCTCCTGGACACTGGGTTTGTCTTCGGGTTCACCCCACAAGCTTGAAAATTTCTCATTCTTTTCTAGAAAAACTTTCCACCTCTGGGGAATTCGACACCTTTGAGTTCACTTCGGAATCTCCTGGCGAACAGACTTTCTAGTTTCAGCGAAACTTGAATCCGTTTCGGCACGATCTACCCCAAATGTCAGCCCCTAACCCTCGTGGGGCAGGAAAGTTCCCCGAGAAACGAAGCGCACCTTAATGCGTACACTGCTGACAGGCTGGCTGCTGTTCACCCTTCTGTGGCTCGCTCAGGCCGCGCCCGTGGAGACCAGTTTCACCATTCCCGAGCTGCTGTGGAACCAGCCGTTTCAGGCTCAACTGATCGATTCTCTGGTGCTCGTCAGCTCGCCCCATGCCCGCTGGATTTACGCCTTCACGCCCGAGGGCCAGGCGCTGTGGAAGCGTCAACTCGAGTGGCCTATTGGCGAAGTGGTGCGCATCGACCAGGGCGTGTTGTTGGTGCACGGGCCCGATGCCCGAGCCGAGGCCATTCGCCTTGACACCGGTGAGCGACTGCTGCGCCAGCCGCGACAGCGACCCGCCTGGGTCACCCCCCGTCTGCAAGACGCCAGCCAACCCGACTGGCTGGCACTGACCCCCGAAGGTCGCCTGCAGAGCTGGGACCCCCATTGGAACCTCGCTGGCGAACTGGGCCAGCTTTCTCTGCCCCGCCAGGACGCCTGGTGGGGGCCGCCGGTCGAATTGCCCTGGGGTGTTTTTGCGGGCAGCTTTCGTGGACAACTGCAACAGTGGACACCCCAGAAGGTCTACATTCACACCCAGATCGACCACCCCCTCACGCCACTGCTGGCACACCCCCAGGGCGTGGTTCAAATCGGCCAGGAAGGACGCCTGTTGTTTCAAGGCAAGAGCCGCTTCTGGCTGGCCGATTTTCCCGGCCAATCCCACTGCTACAACCGCAGGGGGGAACTGATCTCACGCCCCTGCTGGGATCAGCAAGGCAACCTGTATCTGGCCCATGCAACAGGCCTGATCAGCTGGTCGGCCGAGGGCGTGCTGCGCTGGCAAACCCCCATGAATTGCAGCAGTGCACCAGCTACCAGCCAGGGACAGGTGGTGGTGGTGGAAGCCGAGGGTTCGCTGGCATTTCTCGACGCTGGCACGGGCCAACGGCTTGGCCAACAACCCCTGCCAGCCCCGGCCGGCCCCCAGCTCAGCCTTGACTCGCGACGCCTGGCGCTGGCACTGCGCGACCACCGCGTTCTGATATTAGACCCCTGGAAGCGCTGAATCCGGCACCCGAGCCACGGCCAGCACGCTTTGACCGAAAGGCGGCGACCAGCCCGACTCCAGCTTCCTGAGCCAGGGCACGATCCAACGGTCGTAGCGAGCGGCGTCGGCGGAATTCAGGGTTTTTCGGCGCAATACGCAGCCGTAGAACCACCAACTAAAAGCGCCCACCATGTTCATGTAACGAAGCTGGCAAATTTCAAAGCCGGCCGTGCGCAGCAAACTTTCCACGCCCCCTCGGGTGTAGCGCCGAAAATGCTCATAGGTCCGATCCATCTCCCCGTAAATCCAGGGCAGGGCAGGAACGAACAACAAGAAGTGCCCGCCCGGTTGCAGTCGGTTACGAATCAGCGAGACAAACTGGCGGTCGTCAGGAACATGCTCCATGACGTTCACGGCCACCACCGTGCTGACGGGCTCGACCCCCTGAGCCACCTCCAGGAAAGAATGGCGGGTGACCACCCGAGGGTCGGATTGAAATCGCTCGCTCAGGTAGCGATAGTTGTTGGCCGCCGGCTCCAGGCATTCGATGCGCAGGTGGGGGCGCCACTGCAACAACATAGCGCTGAAGGTGCCGATCCCGGCCCCGACCTCCAGCACATCGTCACCGCAGAACTCGCTGAAATAGCTCCAAATCCAGTGATAGTAATTCACCGCCCGAGCCATGGCGTCGAGCTCTTCACTGGCGTAGTTGAAATCTGGGGCTACCTCAGGTTGCTGCAAGGAAGGTGTCGGCATACTCGGACGGTTTTACCCGAGGTCGCCGCCGACTAACCCAGGGAATTTAGAAACTCAACGCTGCTGCGCAGCCCGGCCCGGAAATTGCCCAGTTCAAACTTCTCGTTGGGGCTGTGAATGGCATCGTCGGGGCTGCCAAAGCCCATCAACAGGGTGGACAGGCCGAGAATGCTTTGAAACTGGCTGACAATCGGAATGGCCCCGCCGTGGCGCACCAGCAAGGGCTCCTGACCAAAGTGCAGACGCAAAGCCTGGCGAGCTTTCTCCAGGTAGGGGGCACAAGGACCGTGGGGGTCCAACAGGTAGGCCGGACCGCCATCGCCACCGTGAAACTCCAGTTCACCGGCCCAGGTCTGTTCTAAGAACCAGCGACGGCAATGCTCCAACACCTCCTCGGGACGCTGGTCGGGTACGATGCGAGCCGAGAACTTGGCCCAGGCCCGGGCCGGAACGATGGTCTTGCTCCCTTTGCCCTGAAAACCGCCCCCCAGGCCGTTGCAGTCGAGGGTGGGGCGGAACCAGCGACGCTCGTTGGTGGAATAGCCCGCTTCTCCGGTCAGTTCGCGGCAGCCGATAAACTGGCGATAGGGCTCTTCGTCAAAAGGAATGGCCGCCAGGGCCTCTTTCTCCCAATCGGCGATGTCACGCACGCGATCGTAAAAGCCCGGTATCACCACCCTACCCTGGGGGTCGTGAATCGAGGCGATAAGCCGCGCCAACTGATGGGCAGCATTGGGCGAGGTGCCCCCGAAGACTCCGCTGTGCACGTCGCGGGCGGCACAGCGCAGGTGGACTTCGAAAATCACGATGCCTCGCAGGCTGTAGTGCAGCGTGGGGCGACCCTTGATCACGGTGCTGGTATCCGAGACCAGCACCAGATCGGCCCCCAGTCGAGCCCGCTTTTGCTCGAGCAGAGCCGGCAGGTTGGGGCTGCCGATCTCCTCTTCGCCCTCGATGAGAAACTTGATCTGCAGGGGCAGAGGTCCTTGCTTGAGCAAGGTCTGAACAGCCGCGCAGTGCAGCCAGATCTGGCCTTTGTTATCGCTGGCACCGCGGCCATAGAGCCGCTCGCCTTCGATGCGGGGCTCGAAGGGCGGCGATTGCCATAGGTCCAAATCCTCGGCCGGCTGGACGTCATAGTGGCCGTAGATCAGCAACACCGGCTTGCCGGGCACCGGCGGGGTTTCGATATAGACGCTGGGATGGCCAGGGGTGGCCCAGATTTCGTGATGCAGACCTTGCGAAGCCGCCCAGTTGCACAACCAGAAACAGGCCTGCTGCATGGCCTGCGCATAGGCCGGGTCGGTGGAAACGCTGGGTATGGCCACAAACTCCAGCAGTCGCCCCAGCAACTCCTCTTGATGTTGATCGAGATCGTCTTGCCAGCTCATCGCATCACTCCCAGTTCGTGCAGATAGGCCTGCAATGCGTTGAGCATTTCAGCCTGATAGAATCGACCCTGATCGGCAGACACCCGGGCGAAAGCCTGGTCGGGGCTCAGACCAGCCGTAAGCGCCGAGGCGAAACCGTCGGCCAGGGCCAGACAGCGCGAGTTCCAGGGGATGTCTTCCCCGGCCAGCCCTTCGGGGTGGCCCTGGCCGTTCCAGGCCTCGTGATGGTGACGAATGGCCTGGCACACTTCGGCGGGAAATCCCAGGCGTCGCAGCAACGCCTCGCCCAGAGCGGGATGGGTAGGCAGGCATTCCAAACTGAGTGCGTCCAGGCTGTGGCGATGCACCCACAGGTCCTTGGGGCACTGAAAACCACTCCAATCCACGGTCAACACGCTGAGGTCGGGGTCGCCGAACTCGACCCCGTTGAGAAACAGGGCATAGCGATCGCGCAGCGAGCGATGCTGGGTGGCGATGAAGAGCAAAGCCTCTCCCAGGTCTTTGAGCATGGCCGCCAGTCGCAGCTGGTTCAACCTCAGCGAATCGGCCATGCCGCTGCAGCGGGCGATGCCGGTGGCCACCTGAGAACACACGATGAGCTGGCGCACAGCCTCCTGACCACCACAACCCAGCATGGCCAGCAGGTGCAGGGCCCGGTCGCGCAGGCTGGAGGCCCTTCGTTCGTGACGCTCGCGGGTTTTCTGGCTGGCCGCCACCCAGCCAAAGGCATTGCGGCGCAAGATCCACCAGCGCGCCAGCGTCCAGCGGTCGGTGTAGAGCAAGCCCGGTCCCAGCACGAACCCGCGTTCGAGGCGACTGTCGATCAGCAGCGGCAGCATGGGCAACAGCGCCCAGGGGGCCAGAGTTAACGGGGCCTGGGTGGCGAGAAAGTCGAGGGTCGGCCGGGCACAAAAGTCGGAGGCCAGCGGCTGTACGGGAAACCAGCCGTCGAGGGCCGCCGAGAGCCAGCCCCGCCGGCGCTGCCACGGGTCCTCAGGCAACAAGTCGCTTTGCCGGCGCTGCACCGACCCCAGGATTGGCGGCTCGAGCGAGGGGGGCGGCGGAGGCAGCGGCTCGGCCGCAGGGCGCTTGGGATTGGCCGCACTGCGCTTGGGCAATTCGGGCGCCTGAAGGTAGGGCGAGATGCCCTCGCGTTTGCGCGACCGAGGAGCCCGAACAGCCTCGCCCAGAGGGCGGGCGCCGGCGCTTTCGGGTTCGGGGGCCGGAATAACGTCGGCAGGCCGCTGACGACCCGCCCGACGCACTCCCTCCAGCAACTGCAGCAGCATGCGGCGCAGCAAGGCCAACCGCTTGCCATCGGGGTCGAGAAAGCGCAGTCGATAGGAATACCCCGAGCCATCGACCCGCTTGCCCTCGACCACCCCCACCAAAAAGTCCACCGTCGACGATTGTCCCGGCAGGCCAAAACGCAACCGCACCGACTGTTCGGGATTCCAGGCCTGGCTGCAATACACCCGAGCACCGCCCAATCCCAGGTCGAGCACGAAGACGTCTACGGCTGGCTTGCCCTGTTCCAGCAACTGGGCCGGGATGGTGGTTTCGACGCGGCGATTGCGCCGATCGCGGTTGCGCTGAAAACGCTCGGCCAACAGCATCTGTACCCAACTGGTGGCCAGCACGTCGGGCTTGTCGTCATAGCGACAACCGATGTGAAAACTGCCCTCGACAGACTTGCACCAGGCCACCTTGCAAATCACGGGCCGAGCCGACTCCAGCCCCGACTCGGCCAGCACCTGGACTCGCACGCGCCGCCCCCGCACCAGGCGCGTATCACTTTGCAGGCGCAAACCGGTGGCCCCAAAATCGCGCACGCGAGCCGGCTGATGCTGAGACTCGTACTCGATAAGCACCGGCAGATCCACGGCCAAACGCGGCTGATTGCGGCGATTCTGAAGCAGATCTTCTTTGCCGAACAACAGGCTGCGGAACTGAGAAAAAAATTCACCTAGGGCCATATAGCAGGACCTTCTTGATGACCCCGTTAATCTTCCTGTGGGGGAAAGCGCGTATCGGCAGGACTGTTCACAGGCCGGCCGGAATATCAAGGAGCTGACAGTTAAACTGTCGTTCCTTGTACAGAAAGCAACCGTGGAGGCAACCTACTTTGATTAGCCGCTCCAGAGATGATTTAGGGAAGCTGTTGATCGATGAGCAGCTCATCACCGGCCGACAGCTCGAGAAAGCAGCTTCGCAATCGGAGCGGACCGGGGAGCCCCTACAAAAGGTCCTGATCTCGCTTGGTTTCGTAACCGAGAAAGACGTCGTCGAAGCGATGGGACGCCAGATGGGCGTGCGCTTCGTCGACCTTGACACCATGCAGCTCGACCCCGAGCTGGCGCGACTGATTCCCGAGCACCTTGCGCAGCGATACAAGGTGATTCCCGTGGGCCAGCTCGACAACCGGCTGACGCTGGCGATGGTGGACCCCCTGAACGTCATTGCGCTCGACGACATTCGATTGATTACGGGCTTCGACATCGACCCGGTCATCGCCACCGAAGACTCGATTACCAAAGCTCTGAACGGACAGTTCGGCGTCACCGCCATCGCCGAGGTGGAAGGCACGGTGAAGGACATCTCGGCTACCGACTTCGGTCCGATGGACTTTGAAGACGCCGGCGATGAAGAAGTCTCGCTCGACAAACTCAAAGAGATGGTCGACGAAGCCCCGATTGTGCGGGTGGTGAACCTGATCATCTCTCAGGCCATCAACGACAAAGCCTCCGACATTCACATCGAGCCCGAGGCCAAAGCGGTAAAGGTACGTTACCGGGTGGACGGCGTGCTCCACGAAGTGATGACGCCTCCCAAGCACATTCAGGCCCCGATGGTCTCGCGTATCAAAATTATGGCCGCGATGGACATCGCCGAGCGGCGTATCCCCCAGGACGGCAAGATCCACTTGACCCACGACGGCCGCGAGTTCGACTTGCGTGTTTCCACGGTGCCCACGGTGCACGGCGAGAAGACGGTTATGCGTATTCTCGACAAAGGCTCGGTGCAGTTGGGTCTCAACAAACTGGGCTTCTACGAGAGCAACCTGGTGCTCTGGGAATCGATCGTAGAAAAACCCTACGGCATGCTGCTGGTAACCGGTCCTACCGGTTCCGGTAAGTCGACCACCCTTTACTCGTGCTTGAACAAGCTGAACAAAGGCGACCGCAACCTGATGACGGTAGAAGACCCGGTGGAATACCAGATTCAGGGTATCAACCAGGTGCAAACCAACCTGAAGGCGGGCCTGACCTTCGCCTCGGCCCTGAAAGCCTTCTTGCGACAAGACCCCGACATCATCATGGTCGGTGAGATTCGTGACGAGACCACCGGTAAAATCGCCGTCGAAGCTGCTCTGACGGGCCACTTGGTGCTTTCCACCCTCCACACCAACGACGCTTGCGGCGCCATTTCGCGTCTCGTCGAAATGGGCGTGGAGCCGTTCCTGGTAGCTTCGGCGCTTATCGGTGTGCTGGCCCAACGACTTGCACGTAATATCTGCCCGAACTGTAAGGAAAGCTATCGCCCTCCGGTCGAAGCCATCCGCAAGTTCGGTATGACGGTCTATGGCGACAGCGACATCAACTTCTTCCGAGGCCGCGGGTGCGACCACTGCAAAGGCACCGGCTACCGCGGACGAACCGGTATTCACGAAGTGCTGCAGATCTCTGAGCGGGTGCGGGCCATGGTGCTCATGCGCGCCTCCACCGCCGAAATCCGTCAGGCTGCCGTCGAAGACGGCATGCGCTTGATGCAGGACGACGTGGTACAGAAAGTGCTCGACGGCGTAACCTCGATGGAAGAGGCAATGCGCGTGGTATACGTCGACGGCGAGTAGCCCTTTTCGTCGACCAACGCTAACAGGGACCCCATCGGGGTCCCTGTTTCTTTTGCCGATCAAAAAAAGGTCGTGCCCAGCGCCTGGGCACGACCTTTACTCGCTCAAGTTGCTCAGAGACTCACTCCTGAGGCTTGCCCGCGATCTTCTGGTAGGCCTCACCGGCCCATTCGCCCGCGTACTCCACACCGCCCACCAGGGCATAGCCCCCGCTGGCGACCACGCCGGTGGCGGCCCCGGCCACTACGCCCACGGTGCCGCCGCTGGCCTGGGCCAGGAACTTGCCCGCCGACTGGCCCGAATTCCACAGGTTTTTGGCCACCTGGGGAAACTCTTTGAGGTTTTGCAGCGTGGCTTTGCCCACCTGGGCACCGGCCCGCAATCCCTGGGGTAGTGAGGTGGCCACGGCTGCGGCGCTGCCTCCCACGGCCCCCAAGGCACCGCCAACTCCGCCGCCCACAACCTGGCCCACTTTGCTGCCCGCCGCGAAGCCGCCGCTGGCGCAGGCGCGAACGGCCTGAGGGATGACCCTCATGCCGAAAGGTGGATAGAGAATCGAAGGCAGCGTGCACAGCCCGACCAGCGCGCCCAGGGCCCCGCCAACGGCGCCGAGCACGGCGCTGCCCACGCGAACCCCACCCTCGGCGGCACTGCGTACGGCCCCCTTCACCATGTCGCCCTTCTCGGTAGCACCGTGCAGCGTGCCCACCATCAATCCGCCCACCGGTCCGGCAACGGCCGCGGTGACAGCCGCCGCTCCGGCGACTCCGGTAAAGGCCGAGGCCACCACGGCACCGGCGGTGCGCGTCAGAGGCTCCATGACTTTGGTGCCGATCTTGCCGCCCTGCAGGGTGGTTTGAGGCACTTCGCTGGCGCCGTGCATCAGGCCCCGAATGCCACCGTAGACCAGCCCGGCGCTGCCCGCACCAGCCGCTGCCACAACGCCACCGGCTTTGCGCAGAAAGCCGGGCTCCACCGAGTCCTGCGGGGGTGGAGGCGTGGGTTCGGGAGATTCGGTCTTGGGAGCCACGACGGGCTTCTCCAGGGTGCGTGCGGGGGTGGAAGAGACATTGTGTATCATAGGCTAACTTTAGCAACCCACAGCCCAAAGGAGCGTGAAAAGCTGTTGCAGATTTGTAACTCTGGTTAATCCTTTTTGGGAATTGTGCAACTTTTCTGCTGAAGGTTAGACCGCGGCGAAGAAAAAGTGCCCCCGATGAACATCCTGGTCACCGGGGGTGGGGGCTATATTGGCAGCCACACTTGCAAGCTACTCGCCCGCCAGGGGCATCAGCCCGTGGTGTACGACAACTTCAGCCGCGGCCACCGCTGGGCGGTGCGCTTTGGTCCGCTGGTCGAGGGCGACCTGCTCGACCAACCCCGGCTTGAGGCGGCGCTGCGCGAGCACGCTATCGAGGCGGTGGTTCACTTCGCCGCCGTGGCCCTGGTGGGCGAATCGGTGGTGCGCCCCGAGTTTTACTACCGGAACAACACGATGGGCAGCCTGTCGTTGCTTCAGGCCATGCAACAGGTGGGGGTCAGGCGCCTGGTCTTTTCTTCGACCTGCGCCACCTACGGTTTGCCTCAAAGCCCGTTACTCGGCGAGCAGCACCCTCAAAATCCGGTCAACCCCTACGGAGCCAGCAAGTTGATGGTGGAGCGGATGATCGTAGATTTTTGCGCGGCCCACGGGCTGAACGCCACGGCCTTGCGCTATTTCAACGCGGCCGGCGGCGACCCCGAGGGCGAACTGGGCGAGGTGCACGACCCGGAGACTCACCTGATTCCCAATGTGCTGCGAGCCCTGACGGGCGATATCCCGGCCCTGCAACTCTACGGCCAGGACTATGACACTCCCGACGGTACCTGCGTGCGCGACTATATCCACGTGAACGACCTGGCCGACGCCCATGTGCGAGCCCTGGAGCGCGTGAACGGTTGGGCGGCCTTCAACCTGGGCACCGGCATCGGCAATTCGGTGAAGGAGGTCATTGCCACGGTGGAAGAGGTTACCGGGCGAGTGGTGCCGGTAGAACATCATGCCCGCCGCCCCGGCGATCCTCCCTATCTGGTGGCTGACGCCAGCGCGGCTCGCGAGACGCTGGGCTGGGTACCGCGCTACAATCTGAGAGATTCGGTGGAGCACGCCTGGGCCTGGCACCAGAAGGTTCCCTCCTGATGCCTTTCGCCCCGTTGCACGAGAATCTGTGCGGCTGGCTGGTTGCCAGTCAGGATGCTAACGGCCGCGTGCGCGACCGGGTACACGGCAATCGGGGCAGCTATGCCGAGGGCTGGGCTGCGTTGGCGCTGGGACTGCTGCCCAGCCCTTCGGCCGAGTGTGCACGGGCCTTCGATCGGGCTCTGGCCCACTCGACCCGCCAGCCGATCTCGTCCGAGTTCGACAGTCTGGCCCAGCAGTTGCTTCTTCAAGCCGCCCCGGCCAGGCTAAGTCAGAGCCAAAGGGCCAGCCTGGAGTCGCGGCCCCAGGGCAACCCCGCCGGCCTGGTATCCAACAATTGGGTGATCCTGCGGGGCCTGACCTGGGCTCTTCGCTATGCTCAGAGCGGCCATGCGGAACACCTGGCCGAGGCCCTGAAAGCCATGCGGCCGCTGCAACGCCAGCTACCCTCGGGTTTGTTTCCTGATAGTCCATATGGTCAGGCCACGCCGGTGTGCTATCACGCGAAGATTTGCGCCTGCCTGGCCCTGCTCACCCGGCTGTGCCCCCCCGAAACCTGGGAGCCCTTTGTCGAACCATTGCAGCGCGGACTCGAGGCCTTGCGCTGGTTGGTCAGCCCTCAGGGGCGACTGGTGCCTTATGGACGCTCGCGAAATTCGCTCTTTGCCTATGCCAGTGCCAGTCTGGCGCTGGCTCTGGGCGGCCAGTTTTTCTCCAACCCGCGCCACCTTCAAGCCGCCGAGGCACTGGCCCGACACATGCACGGCTATCAGCGCGGCGACGGGCATATACCGGCCGTTCTTAACGATCGAGAGTGGCTGCGCGAAGATTGGGACGTCTACATCAACAATCCCGACTACAATGCCTATGCGGCCGGATGCCTGGGACTGATCGCTCGGCTGGCCGCCCCGCCCGCCCAGGCCGTTGACGAACCCGAAGTGGGATATCGCGATCTGGGGCCGCTCTGGGTTTGGCGTGGGGCAGAGGCCTATTGGGCGGTGTCGACTTCGGGCGAGTTCGCCCCCGAAGGCACGCCGTTTTTCTCCGACCATCGCTATGCCGCGCTACAACCTTTGCTGGTCGACCGTGGGAACCACCTGCAAGAATTCGCCACCCCCTACTGCTGGGACGGCCGCGACCAGACGCGGGCCTGCCTGGGCGACCCGCGCTTTCACCCCTGGACTCCTTTCATCAGCGAGCGCTCCCGACTGTACTGGGCACCTTTCGCCCAGCACGTCGATGTCCGCCCGCTGCATGACAACCAGGGAACTCTCGAGTCGGTGACCTTAGAACTGACCGCCCAACCCATGCATTTGCGCCCGCTGGCCGCCTGGGAGCGGGCCGTGCAGCGCATCGGAGGCAAGGTACCCCAGTATCGTTGCAGCACGCTGAACACCCGCCTGACGGCAAAGCTGAGCTTACGGGCAGCCCCGATTCACATTCGTAAGACAGCCCAACTGTCCGAGCCCCATCGGCACTTGAGTCAGGCTGAAAAGGAGTGGCAACCGTGAGTTCCGAGCCTTTGCTGGCCGTGGTGATTCCCTCGGGCGATCAACGTCGCGACGATTCCTTGCAAGGTCTGCTGGGCGACATTCAGCAGCAAACCGTACAGGCCGCTCAGGTGGAGGTGGTGCGCGGCGTTCATCCCAATGGCAAGGCCCGCAACCAGGGCGCCGAGCGCACCCAATCACAATACCTCATCTTCCTCGACGACGATGTGCGCCTGGGACATCCCAAAGTGTTCGAAAACTTGATCGCCGGCCTGCAAGACCCCAGCATCGGGCTGGTGGGCACTTCTCAGCTGCTGCCCCCCGACTCGAGCGACTTTCAGAAGCGCTGCGCCGAGCAAATCTCCCGGTCCCAGTCGGAGCTGGTCGAAGCCATCACCGACAGTGATATGGTCACCACCCAGTGTTGTGCAGCGCGTCGCCGTGATTTTGAGCGTCTGGGCGGTTTCAACGACCGCATTCCGCGCGGCGTCGATCCCGAGTTTCGCCATCGCATTCGCGGCGCCGGTCTGCGCGTGTGCGTCGTTCCCCAAAGCTGGCACTACCACCCCATGCCAAAAACCTGGAAGGCGCTCTGGACCATGGCCTGGCGCAATGGCGCTTCCTCGGCCTTTGTGCAACGTCATCACCCCGAGGCCGTACTGTTCAACCCCGAGGGCCATACGGCCCGTTTTGAAGCCCGCCGAAGCCTGGCCACGCGTGTATTGCATCGAGGCCAGGGCCTGGCAGGGGCCATTTGGGGGCGGCAATGGGGGCGGTTGGCCTACGATCTGGCCTACGCACTGGGCTACTTCTCGATCAAGTTCAAGCCTTCGGCCAGCTCGCCACGGGGCTAAGTTTGTATGTTTGGGAGCGGGGGTAGGACTGCTGGATGTCGATAGTGGAACCGACGCCCCCTTCGAGTCGCTCGCGTAGACGCCCGCGTTCCGAGGCCGCGCGCTCGCAAGAAGTGGCCCCCTGGGAAACCACCCGACTGCGCGGACCGCTGCAGTGGCTGGCCATTGCCTGGGTGCTGGTGGCGGCCACTTTCGGGCTCAGCCAGTCGCCCGGTGTGTCTCAACCCTTTCCGGGGCTCACAGTTGCCGTCGGCGGCCTCAGCGCCATCTTGGCAGGGTTCTTTTTCTCCAGGTTCACCCTCACGTGGCGCGCCAGTCGTTCGCAATGGTTGATGTTGCTGTGGCTGTTGTGGGGTTTTCTCTGTTGTATCACCAGTCTGGACGGTTTTCGCAGCCTGCAAAGCGTGTCGGCATGGGTGGGCGGGGTGGGGCTGTTTTTGCTTTTCCCGCTGATTTCGGTCTCCAGTCTTCACTGGCGCGCGCTGACCTGGGGGCTGAGCCTGGTGGCCACGGCCATCACTCTCTACGGGCTGAACAACATTTCCGACAAGGGCCAGCTGTTGGCCACCTTTACCAATCGAGATTCTTTCGCAGTCATCCCGCTGATCGGCTTCTTTCTGGCCCTGAGCCAGACCCAGTGGCTGCAATTTACCCCAATTCGCTACGTGGCCTGGATTCAGGCCCTGATCATGGGACTTGCCGTAGGACGAAGTTCTTCCAGGGCGGCCGCCTTCGGACTGGTATTTGGCCTGGTGGTCACCGGCCTTTTCTTGCAGCTCGACAAGAACAAATCCCGACGCAAGAAGATTCGCAAGTCTACCCTGGTCGGCCTGACCGCCTTGTTGGTCCTGTCGATCGCCTCGGGTGTGCTTATGCCCCTTATGGTGAGGGTTCAGGAATTCCGTAAGGGCGAAGACGTCCAGGGTGTGACCATGCGCGAAGATGTGCTGGTATATGGGCTGCAAACCAGTTTCAAGCGGCCGATTCTGGGCAGTGGCCCCGGCACGTTCTCGTTGGCCTATCAAGAATTTCGCCCACCCAGCGCCGTGCCTGACTATATTTATGTAAACGTAGCCCACGACGATCCTGTGGAAGTCGTGGTGGAATATGGCTGGCCCGGTTTCTTCCTGATGTCCGGCCTCTGGGCTCTGGTCGCCTCTCGCGCGCTGCGCCTCAGTCGTCAGGGCCACGCCCCTTGGGAAGCCAGCGCGCTGGTGGGTGCCCTGGGGGCGCTGACGGCGTTTTCGGTGCTCAACTTCATCATCGCCCTGCCCGTGCTGCTGTTCTGGCAAATGTTGACCCTGGGGGCACTGCAAGCGATACCCATTCAACCGCCTCAGGCGGTATCCGGAACGGCCCCCCTGAGGCGCCTGGCGGCCTTGGGCCTGGCGCTGGCCGGATTCTGGGCGAGCTATTTTGGTGTGCAAAACTGGCGGGCCAATCAACAGATCGCTCGTGCCGAGAGCCTGTCGAAAGAGCTGCGATGGGAAGAGGCTCTGCAATGCGCCGATCAGGCCCTGAAAATTCTGCCCCAGCCCAAGGTGTATGCGCTGCGGGGCAACCTGCGCGCCAATCTGGCCCGCTTCAAGCAGCGCAAGGGAGACATGGAGGCCGTGGCGGCCGACCTGGAACGCGCCGCTCGGCTGAGCCCGCGCGATCCAAAGATCGCTCGCAGTCGCTTACTCTTCTACCAGAGCGTGAAACGACTGGACAAGGCCGAAGAAGTTCTCCTTGAAATGCGCAAGCACTCTCCTTATGAAGAGTGGCACGTCAAAGAGCTGGTGCGTCTACAACTGCTGCAAAAGAAGTTTCTGGAAGCCGCTCGCACCATCTATAAGAACGCCGAAAATGACAGCGAGGCCGTCAATCTCCTGGCTCCCATCCTGATCACCATGGAGTCCGCACGCCCAGGCGATGCTATCACCTTGTTGAGGGAGTGGAGCGCTGAAGAGGAAGATGTTGGCCGCTACGGCAAGATCGCACTGACCACGGCCGAGTACGCTCTGGCCAAAAGCGCCCCGGCCGTGGCCGAAAGAATCGCCACCTTTGTGGTTGAGACCGATCCCGAGTCGGCCCACGCCCTCTACCTGTTAACGCGGGCTTATGGAATGCAGGGCAAGCCCCTGAAGCGCCGAGAATTTCTCAATCGTCTTGTGGCGCTGCCGGCCCGCCCGCGCAACGAAAAATTCTTAGATCTGGCCCTGGTCGAGTGGGCACGCAGCCAGCAGGGAAAAGTTTCGAGCAATATCTTGCTGCAATTGCAAAAGCGCCTGAAAGACAACCCCAACAGCCCGGCGGTGCGACTGTTTCTGGCCAGTTCTCTTTTGCAGGAGGGGCGCGTCGACCAGGCCACCGAAATCATCTCGCAAGGACTGGACTATGCGCCCGAAGATCCGCGATTGCTGGCTCGCATGGGAACTTGCTTGCTGCTGCAAGGGATGGGCGACATGGCCGCCGACTCGTTCAGCCAGGCGCTGAAGATCGATCCCGCCAATGCCGAGGCCCGAGCCGGCAGCTTGAAAATTCGCAAACTGGAGGAATGAGTCGAGGGCCTGTTGCAGAAGCACCTGAGAGTACCCGTTAACTTCCTGGAGCTTTTCCCGGGGGAAGGGGTATGATACTATCCGAACAACTCATGGATGGAAGGAATCCTGGTACGCGAATTCGAAGGGCGCCGGGATGAATGGAGAGAGAAACTAATGTCACGTAAACTTGCTAGCCAAGTCATGCTCCTGGGGGTGTTCAGCCTCTCTATTCCCTTCGGGTTTGCACTCAACCGGGAAGATTTGCCGGTGACTCCCACCGGACGCGTGTTGGAAGGCTCACTGATGACTCGGGCAACTTCCGAGGCACCCTGGGTTCCCGCCTCAGGCGACACGGTGAAAGCGACCAGCTTCAAAACCGGTGCCGACGGCGAGGCCGTCGTCACCTTGGGTGGCGATGTTCAGGTGCGCCTCTCGAAAGATACCGAGGTTGAAGTGACGGGTTCCACGGCCACGCGGGTCAATTTGCGTGTCGCCCGTGGTGAGGTCTTTGCAGCGGTACCCAGCGGCGGTCAGACTCCCGTGCACATCACCACGCCAAATGGCAATGTAAGGTCCTCTACGGGCACCTTCATCGTTGACGTCGAAGCCGGCGAGACCTCTCTTGAGGTGCTGCAGGGCAATGCCAGCCTCGAGGGCAAAGTGCGTAATGAGAACCTCGGCAGTACCCGCTATGGTGTTTTGAATCTCCAAGCCGGTGATTCGGCCGAATCCAGCGACGATGCCGACCAGGATCCGAATGGAGTGCCCGAGGCAACCTTGCCTGTGGCCGCCAAGGAAGAGTCCGTCGAGCAGCTTGTGGCTCAGTCGGCTCTGAACGAACAGAAAGTTCTGCAGGGCACCGTAGAGAACCTGACGGACCAGGGCTTTGAACTCGTTCTTTCCGACGGCACTCGCATCCAGGTCAATGTCGACGGAAAAACCAAATTCTACGACAAAGATAGCGGCGAGGAACTCAACGACCTCGCCAATGGCGATACCGTTGAAGTGGTCTGGGAGAATCCCGACGCCGAAGTCGCTATCGAAGTCCGTATCGGCCGAGACAAGTTCCCGATTGGCGCTCAGGAAGGCACGGCACTGGGCCTTGGTGCACTGGGCATCGGCGCCTTCCTGGCACTGCAGGGAGACGGCCAGAACAACGGAGACGACCTGATCGTCGCCAGCCCCTAGTCGATACTCGGCTTACTCAACAAAAGGGACCTGATTGCTCAGGTCCTTTTTGATTGTTCCACCAGATGAGATTTAGAGCCAGCGCAGAATGCGGTTGCCCGTCAGCGCCAGCAACAGGCCGAGCATGGCTCCGATCAGCCCGAACTGGCCCACGCGTGAGCCACGACCCAACTGGCTGACGGCGATCGGATCGACGATTTCGAAGTCGAAGCTTTCGAGGGTCTCCCAGGTGGAGAGGAACTGGTTCTGCAGCGAGGCTGCCTGGTACAGCATCAACAGCTGTTCGTAGTTGCGCTCTAGCTTGAGTCGCGAGGGAATGTCGGCTTTGCGCGCGCTGCCCGGCAGGCGCTGAGACAGGCGCTCGCTGGAGGGCTGAACCCCCGCGGGGCCCCAACGCTTCACCCAATCGGCCGGGGGTGTGGGAGTTTCGGCGGTCGAGGGGGCGCCGTCGCTCGGTCCCGCGTTGGCGGCCCGAATCTTACGCAGCTCCTTGAGAATGCGGTGGCCCTGGCCGCGCTCCGAAAGCCGCTTGCGCCACACCTCGCGCAGCACCGAAAGATCGGGGCGCTGGCTATCGCCCGCCCAGGGCACTTTATCGTCGGCGCTGTCGGTTAACTTGCGTTCGATGTCTTCGAGTTGCTTCTCGATATCTTTCAGCTGAGCCTCAATTTTGCGACGAGCTCTCGACGTATTGGTCAGCGCGTTGTTCTTGACGAACTGGGTGTAATAGTCGAGAAGGCCCTGGCACAACAGCCGAGACTGTTCGGCATCGACATAATCCACGCTCAATTTGAGCGTGGAGAGTTGATTGGACTCCAGGTGGAGGTTGTTGCGGCGGAAGTATTCTACCGGGTCGCCCAGCAGTGGGTTGGTGGTAAAGGCCACTTTGGCCTGGTTCAGGCTGTAGCTCAGGGCGGCTCGACTGGTCAGGGTGCGTTGGGCGGCTTCCAGCACGCGAGGATCCGATACGTTGCGGTTGGAGTCGGTCGATTCCAGCGGATCAACGCGCAAGACCTGGGTCAGCTCGCGAAAGAGCGAGGAGTTGATGCCGGGAAAATACACCGACACTTCGGCTCGATAGCGAACCGGTTGAAACCAGGCCACCGATACCCCCACCAGTCCTCCGAGAATGAGACCGGCCATAGGCGGAAACCGTCGGGATGACAAGGCCTCCTGTGGTCGGGGTTGGGTGGGAGTCGAATCGTTCACCATCTTCCTTTAGGCCCCGAACTCGAAGGTCCCTTCCCCAACAGCATCCTGGCCGCAATCCAAAGGGCCAATCCGGCCACAGCCCCCAGGGCGGTGGCGCGTTGCCAGGCAGGCCGTAGGGTTCGTACGCTGAGAGGCTCGGTCAGGGCGAAACCGGGGGCATCCAGTGAATTTTGCACGTTTTGATAAAACTGGCCATGCACCAGGTGGTGATAGCGCTCCAGGCTGCCCTCATACTCCGAGAGCTCGAGACGACGCATGGCGTCGGCCACGGCAATCTCACTGTCGTCCTTGGAGAAATCGTCCCAGAGCCTCTTGAACAGGAGCTTCTCCTGAAACAACATCAACGACTCCAGCTTCTGAGCCTCTTGCAGGCCGGGGGCCTGTTTCTTCACCAGTTCGCGCTGGATTCGCTCTTTGAGGCAACGCAGCACTCCGCGGCACAACTCCTCGGCCACCTGGGGATCCTCCGACCAGACGGCCACGCGAAGCGAATGTTCTCCCAGAGGCTCCAGTCGCAAGTTGTTCTGGTCGAGCAACAAACAGCCCTCCCGCAATAGGGTAGAGCGCAGTGGAGTACCCGCTTCCTCGAACTGGCTGCACAGTTCGTCGATCGTCTTCTTGTCGGCAAGAATCTCCCGCACACGGTTTCTTGGATTGGTGCGGCCACGCGGTTGCTCGTCGCCGAGTTCCTCGGAGCTCCAGCGCAGCTCGGGCTTGCTAACATCTGCTGGGAAAAACAGGGTGATTTCGGCCACGCTGCGGGTGGGGCGGGTCAGGGCGTAGGCCAGCCCCAGGGCCGCCCCCAGCAAGAGGAATCGTCCGGGTCGCAGGTGCTTCCTAAGCACGGGCCAGCTCCTCGTCTACCACTTCGATAACCCGTTCGACCTCCTGGTCGCTGAGCGCCGGGTAGAGGGGTAACGACAGGCACTGTTCAAACCAGTGCGTGGCCTGGGGGTAGTCGCCGTCGGGCAGGTTCAGATAGCGATGCAGGGGGCGATACACCGGTCGCCGAGCCCCCACTCCGCGTGCTCGCAGGCGGTCGAGCAGGGGTTGCAGCGGCACCTGTGCCGCCGCCACAAAGCGGTAGTGAACGTCGTCGTCCGTGCTGGGCGGAAGGCGCAGGCGCTCTTGCTGGCGCCAGTGCTGAGCGTAGCGTTGAGCGATAGCCCTGCGCCGGGACAAGAACTGGGGCAGTTTGCCCACCTGAACTCGAAGCAAAGCTGCGGCCAAATCGGTCATTTTGTAGTTGTAGCGAGGCCGCCAGCTTTCTTTCTCGTCATAGCTGCGATGGTCGCGCACAAACTCGTCGAGCTGGGGGTCGTTGGTAAGAAACACGCCTCCCTCGCCACTGGCCAGCATTTTGGTGGCAAAAAACGAGGCCAGCGTGGCCCTTCCCTGCAGTCCCGCAAGGCCCACGCTGTGGGTAGAGTCTTCCAGCACGGCGACTTCACGGGGCAAATCACCCAGTTCCAGGCGCTTTCCAAAGAGGTGGGGCAATAGAGCCACCGCCACCTGCGAATCGAGGCGCCGGCGCAGGTCGTGCAGATCGGGGGCAAAGTGGCCTTCGAGATTGTCCACCAGTACGGGCTCGGCACCGGTGTAGGCCACGGCGTTCAACAGGCTGACGCAGCCGTAGCTGGGCAGTAAGACTTGCTTCCCGGGGGCGGCGCCCAGAGCCAGCAGACCCAGATGTAGAGCGGCCGTGCCGTGGGCCAGGGCGCAGGCGCAGGGCACCTGCCAGAGGGCCGCAAGGCTGTGCTCGAGGGCAGCCACCTCGGGGCCCTCGGCCAACATTCCCGAAGCCACCACGCGCCGCACGGCCTCGGCTTCTTCTGCCCCGATGCTGGGCCTGCTGTGGACGATCACGCCGGCTGGTAGCTGCCCAGGCGACTGCCTTCCAACAGCAGCTTCAGGGTGGCTTCGGGCCCCACCGAGAACAGCGCGTCAAGCGTGGCCAGGTTGGGCACAAAGCCTTGTTTGGGATGAATCTGCGCATACTCAGGACATTTCCAGTCGTAGAGGCGCAACTCCAGGCCCTCGGCCGGAAAAAGCTCGGGCTCGAGGTAGGCGCTCAGGGCAAAGGATCCCGAAAGGTAACCCGTCCCCCCGACGGCTTTGACCAGATCGACAAGCCGCCGGGTAGAACTGGTGGTAATGCCGAGCTGACTGGAACGCACCACTCTCTGGGACATTCCCAACTGGCCCATCAGCCAGGTGATCATCTCGCACACCGGGTCGCACAAGCCCCCCCAGGGCCGCGTGAAAAGGCCCTCAAGCTCGGCCGCGTAGCGAGAAAAATGGGGGGCTGCAGCATAGGCCTGGCGGATCGTCGACCAGTGTTTGCGCTGCCAATTTCCCGGGCTCACCCGGGTGTGCTCGATGGTCTGTCCCAACTTCTGTTCCACCGGCACGGTGAGCACCAGCGGCCCCTGGGCGGTTTTGATCTTGTTGCGATTCTGCCAGCCGTTGCGGGTAAAATCGACATCGTCGAGCAGAATAAACACGTCGCTACTGGCCACTTTGCCCATGTAGGGCAGCCAGGGCAGGTAGTGGGGCTGGTGAATGGTCACCAGCATTACAGCAGGATCCTCAGGGCGTGGTAGGCCTCGGCGGCCTCGACGCCCACCTCGCGCCCGCGCAGCAGGGCCAGGGTTTTGATGTTCTCGGGGCTGTTCTGGTGCATTCCCGAGCGGGCCTGCGAACGATACAGTCGATAACTGTCGAGCTTACCCTCGAGGTGCTCGGTGATGTCCACATACACATTGGGCGTAAAGCGCTCGTGGGGCAGACACCACGAGTTGGGCGGATACTCATACAGCCACACCGCTGGGGGCACCGAAAGCGCCTTGGGGTCGTGGGGACGGCAGGCGGTGATTCCGGCTCGGCACACGGCTTCGTGGTCCTGATTGTACGAGGGGGCAGGCAACAACACGAGGTGGGGCTTGAAGTTCTGCACCGACAGTCGGGCCTCGCGCTCGAGCACGGCCACCAGGTCGCGCCTCGGAATGGCGTCGAGACGCATGTGGCGCTGCTCGTCGGTCATAAAGACCTCGGCCTCGTGGGCCCCGAGGAACTTGCGCACTTCTTCCACTTCGTCGACGCGCTCGGCACCGGTACGTTTTTCCCCACCGTCGCCAATGCGGACCAGATCGCCCACCGAAACGACCAGAATGGCCACGATGGCAGCCTGCTTCACGGCCTTCAAAATCAGTCCACCACAGCCTATGGCTTCGTCGTCGGCGTGGGGCGCCACCACCAGAATGCGCCGGTCCTTGAATCCTCCCTCAAACACGGGCAGCCTTCCTTTCCTCGAGACGTTTCTCGAAAGCCGAGAGCATCAGCCCGGCCAGGGTTTCCCAACGAAATTCGTCCCAGGCCCGTTGACGACCTTGACGGCCTAACCTGGTGGCGTATTCGGGGTTGTCCAGTAAGGTCAGAATGGCTTCGGCCAGCGCCGCCGGACTGTCGGGGTCGACCAGCAGGCCGCTGACGTCGTGCTCGACGGCGTCGGGCACGCCTCCGGAATTGCCCGCAATCGAGGGCAGTTCGACAGTGGCGGCCTCGAGAAAAGTCAGGCCAAATCCTTCCACAAGGTCAAGGCGGTTGGGCATCTCGCGGCTGGCCATGATGAAGACATTGGCTTCCTGGTAAGCCTTCTGCAGTTCCCCAAAGGGAACGGCCCCCCGATACTCCACCATGTGGTCCACCTTGAGGTCCTGGGCGATTTTTTGTAGCCTGGGCCAGTTTTCGCCCCCGGGCCCCACCAGCACGTATTTCAAATCGGGATAGCGCTGGGCCACCGTGGGCAGGGCTTCGATCACCCGGTCGTGGCCCTTGTGTTCGTCGAGCCGGGCCACGGTGAGCAGGATATTCTGGTTGCGCGCAGCCGGGGCCAGGTCGAACCAGCCTCGCTCGACGCCACCGCGCACGATGTCGATCTTTTCGGGCGGAGCTCCCAGCTCGATGATCTTCTCTCGGGTGTAGCGGCTCAGCGCAAATATCTGGGCGCAGCGGTCGAACACGCGGCGACGCCAAAATCCCATGCGGGCTTTCAGGCGCACCTTCCAATCAGACTGTGCAATGAAAATCTCCGAACCGTAGGTGGACACGGTTTGCAGCGGGCCGTTGCGCTTCACGCAGTAGCTGGCGGCCACGGCGCAGGGATACCACAGCGCCGACCAGATCACATCGGGCTTGAAACGGCGAATCTCCCGCCAGCAGGCAGGGAGAATCTGTAGTTCACGCCACAGCAGCTTGCCCGAAAACCGCACCGTTCGGAAGGGCTGCTGACGGTCGAACTGGCGAGCCGCCTGCCAGTCTTCGCAACTGGCCACCACCGACACGTCGTGACCGGCCCGGTGAAACTCCAGCGCCGTGGCGTGGGAAAGCACCGAGATACCGCCCTTCATGGGCGGATAGTCTGTAGATATCACCAGAATCTTCAAGCCTGCGCTCTGCGACAAGGGGGCCCTGGATCCTGTTTTGTGGGCGGGGAAGGAAGGTTGGCCGATCCCTGGGAATTCGTGTAGTGACAAAACTTATTTTGTCACTACTTTAAGGATGAGGAGTCTCCGCAGATGTTCTTCCGCCCCCACGGTCGTCAGGTGCTGCTGCTGCACAGCTACCGGGCCCAGCAAGGCCGGGTGCGCCATCGCACGGTGTGGCGCTTTGCCAGCTTTGAGGCCTTCCACCGGGCCGTGGTGAACTGGGAGCAGTTGCGCTCCGAGCTGCTGCCTCGATGTGGCGAGTGGCAGGTCAACTGGGAACGCCTGCGCCTGCGGGCTCTGGACCTCTGCCAGCAACTGCCCGAGGGGCCCACTCGCACCCCCGCAAAAGGGCGCATCCAGACGCTGGCAAGGGGACTGGCCCGGGCGCTGGAGTGTCGGCAGCACCTGCACGAGGTCGCAGCTGAGCTGGAGCGCATTCGCGTGCAAATCGCCAGTCTGGAAGCCTCGCCGCTGGTCCAACTGCGCTCCAGTCTGCCCCAGCAGCGGGGCAGCTTCGATCCGGCCGACCCCCAGGTCCGGTCGTATCGGAACCAGCTACAACATTGGGGCGAGCAGCTCTGGCAACAGGGCCATCTGCAGGCAGCTCTCGAGGTGCATGCCCAGTGGGTGCGCGACTGTCCCGAGGTGGAAGCGCGCAATCGCTACGGTGCCTTGCTCCAACTGGCGGGGCGGAGCGACGAAGCTCTGCAACAATATCGCCAACAGCCCCTTGGGGACGCCACCTGCCGCTACCATCAGGCGGCTTTGCTGCATTCCCAAGATCGTCTGAGCGAAGCGATGGAATGCCTGCTGGCTGCCATGCTCAAGGATCAGCGCGTCGTGCTCGAACTGGAGCGTCTCGAAAAGGGGGCCCGTCCCCAGCCTGGTGGCTATTGGTCTCGCTATGGCTGCCTGTGGAGCGCCCGGGCCCGGCAATTCGCACTCAGCATCTTTTCGCTGATGGCCGTGAAAAGCCGCCTGCGAGAAATGCGCTGCCAGGGCAAAAGGCCTCGCTACCTGATTCGCCCCTGTTATCTGCATCTCTTCAAACAAAAGCTGGGCATTGCAGGCTCCTGAGGCGGGGCGGCAAATTCAGGCGGGTGACTGCTCTACAACACAAAATTCTGCTGCTGGAAGACCATGACCTGATGCGCGAGGAATTGGTGGACATTCTCAGCGACGATTACGACGTGTGCTCGGCTGCCAACGCCATGGACGGCATTCAAATGGCAAAGTTTGAGAAGTTCGACCTGCTGGTGACCGACGTTCGCATGCCCGGCCCGGTAGACGGGGTGGGGGCCGTGGAGGGCATCAAGAAAATCCAGCCCAAGCTCTACAGTATTATCATTACGGGCTTTACCGATGAAGAGGCCCCCTCTCGCGCCATGCGTCACGGCGTGGATTTCTTTCTCTACAAGCCTTTCGGGCCCCAGAAGCTGTTGAACGTGGTGGAACAGGTGCTGGCCCTGCGCCGCGAGCATTCGACCTATCAGGGTCAGCTGGCTCAATTCTTCCAAGGTTCACGACGATTTTTGTCAGCTCTGGCGGGCCAGCAATTGGAACAATCGGAATCGCTCGACGCCTCGCGGCTCAATTTCTTCAAGGCCTATGCTTCCGGTATGCAGGCGGGCAACCTGACCCGCAACGGAGCCCTATCCCTGTGGGACAAGCTCATTGTGCTCGAGGAAGCCTACGAGCAACTTCAGCAGGTGGCGGGGCCCGAGGCCGACCAGCTGGCGGCGAAGTATCGCCTGCTGAGGGAAGAGGCCGAGGACATGGCCCGCAAACGTTCGCTGGGCGACGGCAAACCCCGCGAACCGGGCCAGATTGTCATGGCCAACTTCAGCAAACTCTACGAGCGCGTGTCCCAGGGCCAGTTGGGTGTGCCCATTCTGATGGCTGCCCCGGTGCTGTGGTGGCGGTCGGCGGGCCGCCAGCCCAGCGGCGACATGGGTCAGCTGTGGGGCAGGCTGTTCCTCTGAGCCTGCCACTGCTCGAGCTGACGTCGGGCTTCGGCCACCGAGGGGAAGCGGCCCTCGGGGCGTGCAGCCGTCATGCGATCAACGATGGCGGCCAGCTCGCCTAGATCGGAGCGCTGCTCCTGCAACCGGGGCAATTTGCCCGAAATCAGCGTATTCAGGGCCTGCATCGGGTCGCCATGGGGATTGGCGGCACGCCCGGTCAGCAGCTCTTGCAGCACCAGCCCGGCCGCAAACTGATCGGTGGCCGGTTGCTGGTTGGCCTCCAGTGCTTCAAGGGGTGAATACTGAAGGGTGCCGACAAAGTTGCCGTCGGTCATTCGCGACTGATCGCTGCGATGGGCCAGGCCGAAGTCCATGACCTTGACCACCCCCTGGCTGTCGAGCATCAAATTCTCAGGCTTGATGTCTCGATGAAGGATGGGCTGGGACTGGCCGTGGGCATATTCCAGAGCCTCGAGCACGGGCAGCATCAGCGATACCGCCTTCTCGGGCTGCATGCCCTGGGGATTCTGAGCAATGAGCTGCTGAAACGTGATGCCGTTGACGAACTCCATCGCGATGTAGGGCTTGTCGCCGTCCAAGGAATAATGCAACAGCCTGACCACGTGGCGATGCTCGAGCCGCTCCAGCGCGTGGGCCTCGCGCAGAAAACGCTTGCGAAACGACTCGCCCTCGCCCGACTCCTCCAACTGGCTGGCCAGAATCGTCTTCACGGCCGCAAAACCAGGCTGCGGTTGCCACAACTGGTCGCGATGCACGGCCTTGTGCACCAGACCGAACCCCCCCTGCCCCAGCACCTTGAGGGGAATGAAGGGGCCGATCATGGGCTCGGAAGGGTCGCCCCCGAGAGCCAGAACGCGCTGGGCCAGGTTGAGCCGCTTCTGGCGGTTCAGCGCGTACAGCACCCAGGTGCATCCCGTCAGAGCCACTCCTGCCATCAGCACAGCGCCGAAGACCGCAACCCCCCGATTGGTCCGTGCCGTCTGGCCCAACCAGGTGTCCAGCCGACTTGGGGCCAGACAGAGCAGACCCTGCTGGGGGTAGCGCTTGCTGCTGAGCAAGAGCTGTTGGCTGGCTTTGAAGTTCTGAGTGGCGTAGCCCGGCGCGTCCACAATAAACTCGAATTCCTGGCCCTCGGAGGCTCGCCAGAAAGCCTGGGGCAACTCGAAAACATTGTTTTGCACCCGCTTCAATTCCGCCTTGCCCTGGCTGCCCGTCAGCACCACGGACACTCGGGCACCGGGAGGATCGACGGCAAACTCCACATACGCTGGCGGAGGGGTGTCGGCCCAGGCCGCCCAGCTCAGAAGCCCGATGCACAACCACCGTCGCATAAGCGTGCCGTTCTTGAAACCTTTGCACTTCCCTCGAAGCAGATAAAATCGGGGCTCACCTTGGGGCCTGACCTCGAAGTCTTGCAAGAATCTCTTACTGCTCTGGGGGATTCACCGGTTTGCAGGCAAATTCTCTCCTGGATGCCGTGCAAGGATATTCGGCGCATTCGACAGCAAACGGGTGGCGGAACACTGTCCGCCGTTCTGTTAGTGCTGTCCTTTGCTGCCATTATGACCTTCGCCATTGCGGGCCGCTTCATAGCCCGCCAGCGGTTCACCCGCAATCTCGAACTTGCCGGTCAGGCCGAGGCCCTGGCTCGTTCTGGACTGGCCACGTGCATTGCAGAAATTCGCAGAAATCGCGAATTCGGCACCACAGCAACCACCCGACAACATCAGCTGAACATGCCCGGAGTGGGTGTGGCAACCACCGACGTCGTGAACAATTTGGCGGGTTCGGCTCGTCTGGAGGGCTGCCCCACCGGCTGTGCCATGCTGACCTCCACGGGTGAGCATCGGGGGGTGAAGTCCACCCTGCGCTGCACCATCGCCGCGCCGCCGTTCCCCTACGCCATCGCCTCGACCGGCCCCATCCGCTCCACGGGCGGGCTCACCATGGGGGCCATTCCCCCCGGCTTTGACCCGCGCAACGGTCTGGATGTCTCCCGACTGCAAAAAGCCGAGATGATCACCCAGAGCGAGGACGACGGCAGCCCTGCCCTGTTGCTTCAGGGCCAGTGCACGCTGGTGGGCAAGGCCAAAAGCGCCGGCACGGCTCAGGTGCCTCCCCAGGAGACCTGCGAAGTGCTCGAGGACGTTCAGGAAGACTCCGTGCCCCGCATCCCCCTGGCCGAGCTGGCCCAGGAAGGCACCATCCTTACCCTTACCCAACCCACCTACAACGCGCTGGAGAAACTGGCCGGCCAATACCAGTTCAGCGGCCCCCGCCTGCACTTTCGCCAGGGCCTGCAGCTCAACGGCGCCACCCTGCGCATCCAAGGCGACCTGGTGATCGACGGACCCGTCTCCGGGATCGGGGCCCTGGTGGTGGACGGCGACGTTACCCTGAACGGCGGCGCCGAACTCTCGGCCGACAACCAGTGCGCCATCCTGGCCAGCGGCGACGTGGCCGTGGTGGGCCGCGGCCGCGACACCTCGTTCTTCCAGGGCCTGATCTACGCCGCCGGAGATGGCGGCCTGCGCCTGCAGGACTGCACCGTGGTGGGCACCGTACTCAACGCCGGCGACAACGCCCCCATGCAGGTCGACCGGGCGGCCGTGGCCTTCAACCCGGCCGTGCTGAACTTCGCGGTGGACCTGTCGGCCACGGGGGCAAGCGACCAGGATTCGCTGACCGGGGCTCGCCTCAAGCAACCCCTTCCCCTGTCGTCCTTCTATCGCGATGGCGCCTGGGACATCCCGTCCAACGTTCGACCCAACTCGACGCCCGAAGACCCCTATCCACTGAGCCCGTTGGAGCAGCATCTGTTGCCGCATTTGGAGTTTCGATTTGATGGCGCCTGGTACGCCGACCGGCAGGCCGCACTTGATGCCGGAATGTCATCCTTGACCGTTCAAACAGCCATTGGCCTTGCAGCCGACACCTACCTTCGCAGGCTCCATGAGGTCTCTCATCTTACCCCCTCAAGCTCTGCGCTCAATTTCCGCCTCGATTTCAACCGATACTTGCAGACAAGTGGCCGACTTCATATCGTACGGTTGGAAACGCTCTAAGGAATGCCACAGGAACCTATGGCTACGTTGTTGATCGTGCCGATCTGGGTGATCGAACCCGAGTTCTCAGTGCCAAAGTTAGCAAAATTCTCGACGTTGTAAGGTGCGCCCGGAGCGTTATTGCCAAGTCGAAAAACATCCGAGGTGACATTGAACACCCGCAAACACAGGGTGGCGAAAGCGCCGTTCACCGCCTCAAAGCCAAAGTTAGGAAAGTTCTGGCTGGTGTCGGTATTGGACACCCGTCCGCGAAACATCGAATTCCCATCGGCCACCAGGTTGATACCCCTGCTGACGCCATTGCGAATGATGCCCTGGTCAAACACCAGCGTAATGTTGCTCAGGGCAAAGGCCTGAGCCTCCAGCCCGATCCGGTTGCTGCCGTCGC
>CAZYPN010000040.1:0-61240 GCA_964649085.1 uncultured Burkholderiales bacterium
CCGCTCCGATGATGGCCTGGGTGACTGAATCCCTTTCCATTTCTCCGTGTTCTCGGTGTGCTCGGTGGTTCATTCCGTTGGGGCTGCCTGTCGGCCCGCTTGTGGGCAGTCATGAGCTTGCCCGCCGGTCAGGACGAAGTGTATGAGGCTACCTTCCCCGGCAACAGAGGAGCGATACGCTCCCATTTTTCATCGTTGAGCAACAAGCGGTTCTCGTCCATCTTGGCTCAGGGGGGTACGAGAACCGACTGCGTAGTATCTGCCGACGAAAGCCCATCACTGAAGCAAATTTGCCTCAATTGTCAACAGGCCCTACCTAGGACGAACGATGTTGCCTGGCACTGGCCACAGGGGGTCGAATCCGGGACAAGCAGGCAGGCGAGGGGGCCGTAGAGAAAGGCCGACCACCATCTGGTCGAGCTTCGGAGGGCTTATGTATAACACCAAAATCATCACCCTGATGCGCCACATCCTGGAAGAGCAACAGTCGCGATTTCCCGCAGCCAAAGGTGACTTCACCCGCATGATGATGGACCTCGCTCTGGCCTTCAAAATCATCAGCGTGGAAGTCAACAAGGCCGGACTGGTGGAAATTCTGGGCGCAACCGATGAAGAAAACATCCAGGGCGAAACGGTGATGAAGCTCGACGCCTTTGCCCAGGATCGCATCTTCAAGGCCATGGACCACGGTGGCCACCTGTGCTGCATGGCCTCGGAAGAAGTGGAGGGTCTGATCCAGATTCCCGATCGTTTCGAAAAAGGCAAGTACGTGCTGGTTTTCGACCCCCTGGATGGCAGCTCCAACATCGACAAGAACGTCTCCATCGGCACCATCTTTGGCATCTACCGCCGACGCACCGAAAGCGGCGACGGTACTCTGGAAGACGTCCTGCAGAAGGGCTCAGAACAGGTGGCCGCCGGCTACGTGGTGTACGGTTCGTCCACCATTCTGGTCTATACCACCGGAGCCGGGGTTCACGGCTTCACGCTGGACCCCAGCGTGGGAGAATTCTTGCTCTCTCACCCCGACATCCGCATCCCCGCCAAAGGCAAAACCTATAGCGCCAACGAGGGCAACTTTCACAGTTGGGATCAGGGCACAAAGGACTATATCCAGTTTCTTAAAGAGCGCGACCCGGCCTCGAAACGCCCCTACAGTTCGCGCTACATCGGCTCGCTGGTGGCCGACTTTCACCGCAACCTGCTGGCCGGAGGCATCTTCCTCTACCCCGCCGACTGTAAGGACCCCCAGAATCCCAAACCCAAGTTGCGCCTGGTCTACGAGGCAAACCCCCTGGCCTTTATCGTGGAACAGGCCGGCGGCAAAGCCTCTACCGGCAGTGAGCGCATCCTGGATGTCCAGCCGACGGGGCTGCATCAGCGCGTTCCCCTGATCATCGGTTCCAGCCAGGACGTGGACCAGTATTGCGAATTCTTCAATAAGGCTCGGGCCACCGTCTGATGGCCAAAAAACGAACCGGCAACGGAAAGGGCCACACGGGCGAGAAGAAAATCTACCTGCTGGACACCAGCGTGCTGCTCCATTCTCCCGAGGCCCTCTTCGCCTTCCGAGACAACGATGTGGTGCTGCCCCTGGTGGTGCTGGACGAACTGGACAACTTCAAGAAGGGCTCGATGGAGCTCAATCGCAACGCCCGCTGGGTGATCAACCAGCTGGATGAGCTGCGAGCCCAGGGCCCGGTCAACCAGGGAGTGAGGCTGGAAGACGGAGGCTCGCTGCGGGTCGACATCGACCAGATGCAAAAGGTCGATTCGCTGATTCCACCGGGCTTTTCTCACAATGTAGATAACCGCATTCTGGCCACCGCGCTGGGCATCAAGCGAGAAGAGCCCGACCGCAAGGTGGTGCTGGTCACCAAAGACATCAATATGCGGGTCAAGGCCGAAGCCCTGGGGCTCTCTGCAGAAGACTACCGCCACGACCAGATCGTAGAGATCTCGGAGATGTACGCCGGCCACCGCGAGGTGGTTTGCGACGAGGAGGTGTTGCTGCAGCTCTACGACCAGAAATCCATTCCGCTGGAATCGGTCCAGGTGGGTCCGGTTCCGCTGGCTCCCCACGAGTTTGTCATGTTGCGGGCCAGCGGCGGTGCCATTACTCGTTTCGACGGCCTGTCCCAACGGCTGCATCAGATCCGCGAAATGCGTCACGATATCTGGGGGCTGCGGCCCCTCAATCGCGAACAGCGATATGCCCTGGAGGTCTTGCTCGACGACAATGTGCCGCTGGTCACGCTGGCGGGCAAAGCGGGCACCGGCAAAACCATCCTGGCCATCGCCACCGGCCTGCACAAGGTGTGTCAGGAAAAGAGCTATCGCAAGCTGGCCATCTATCGACCGGTCATTCCCATGGGCCGCGATCTGGGCTACCTGCCGGGCACCGAGCAGGAAAAACTCTCGCCCTGGATGCAACCGATCTATGACAACCTGGAATACTTGCTGTCGGAAGGCGGGTCGCCCCAGGGCAATGGCACGCGCAAGGGCAATTCTCAGGGGGCAGGCAGCAGCCGTATCGACTACTTGCAGGACAGCAATCTGCTCGATATTCGCGCTCTGGCCTACATTCGCGGGCGCAGCTTACCCCAGCAGTTCATCATCGTCGACGAGGCTCAAAACCTTACCCCCCACGAGGCCAAGACCATTATCACGCGGGCCGGACAGGGAACCAAGCTGGTCTTCACCGGTGACCCCTACCAGATCGACCACCCCTATCTGGACTCCACCTCCAATGGCCTGACCCATATCGTAGAGAAGTTCAAGGATCATCCCATCGCCGCCCACGTGACGCTGGTCAAGGGAGAACGCTCGCCACTCGCCGAGATCGCCTCCCAGATTATGGAACAGTAAGAGGAGCCCCCATGTCGAAACTCAGACCTTTTGCAGCCGTTCGTCCCGAACCTTCGGTGCTGAACCAGGTGGCCTCGGTGCCCTACGACGTCGTCGACCGCGACGAAGCCGCCCAGTTGGCGGCCGGAAATCCGCTGAGTTTTCTGCGCGTTTCGCGGGCCGAAATCGATCTCGACCCCCAGCTCAATCCTTACTCAGACGAGGTCTATGCCAGGGCCCGCAGCAACTATCAGGCGCTGCTCGACGAGGGGCACTTGATCCAGGATGCCCAGCCCGCCCTGTATGTGTATCAGCTGCAGATGGGCGACCACATTCAAACCGGCGTGGCCGCCAGCTACTCGGTCGACGAGTATGACCAGGACCGCATCAAGAAACACGAAAAAACCCGGCGCGAGAAAGAAGACGACCGCACTCGCCACATTTGCGAATTGCGAGCTCAAACTGGCCCCGTCTTTCTGACCTATCGTGGACGACCCGAAATTGACGCGCTGGTGAGTCAGGCCGTTCAGGCGCCACCGCTGTACAACCTGGTGGCCGTCGACGGCGTCCGCCACACGCTGTGGAAGGTCGACCAGGTGGGGCCCTGGGTGGAAGCCTTTGCGGCCGTGCCCGATCTGTATATCGCCGATGGTCACCACCGCGCCGCCAGCGCCAGCCGAACCCGGGCCCAGCTGCGTCAGCAGGCCGGCTCGAGTTGGACCGGCGAAGAAGCGGCCAACTTCTTCCTGGCCGTGGCCTTCCCGGCCGACCAGTTGCGCATTCTGCCCTACAACCGGGTGATCAAAGACCTCAACGGACACAGCCCCGAGGCTTTCCTTACGGCCCTCGAGCAGCGCTGTCAGGTGAGCAAAGCCGCGTCACCCTCACCCGATCGAGCCGGACAGGTCAGCATGTATCTGGGGGGCCAATGGTATGGGCTCAGCCTGCAGATGCCCGAGCAGGCCGCCTCCCCCTCGGACCGCCTCGACGTGGCCATTTTGCAGGCGCAGGTGTTGGAGCCACTGCTGGGCATCGCCGATCCGCGCACCGACAAACGCATTGACTTCGTGGGCGGCATTCGGGGCACGGGCGAACTCGAGCGCCGGGTGCAGGCCGGCGAGGCCGTTGCCTTCTCCATGTTTCCCACCTCGCTCGAGCAACTGATGGCCATCTCGGACGCCAACGAAATTATGCCCCCCAAATCCACCTGGTTTGAGCCCAAGCTGCGCGACGCCCTGCTGATCCACGCCGTCTGACCATGAGCCGATTTCGTCTGGAGCACGCCTGCCTGCTCACCATGAATCCCGCCTTCGACCGGTTCGACGACGGGGCCGTGGCCGTCGAGGACGGTCGCCTGGTGGCCGTGGGTCCCTCGCAACAACTGGCCCAGGATTACGCCGACTGGCCGGCCTTCGATGTGCAGGGTCGGGTGCTGATGCCAGGACTGGTCAACTGCCACACCCACCTCCCCATGAGCCTGTTTCGCGGCATGGCCGACGACAAAGAGCTGATGGACTGGCTCAACCACTATATTTTCCCGGCCGAGGCGGCGGCCCTGAACCCCGAGTTTGTGCGCTGGGGCACCCGCCTGTCCCTGTGGGAAATGCTGCGGGGGGGCACCACCACCGTCGTCGACATGTACATGTTCGAGAGCGTGGTGGCCGAAGAGTGCGACCGGATGGGCATGCGGGGCGTGCTGGCGCAGGCCATGCTCGACTTTCCCACCCCCGAATACGCCAACTGGGAGCAGATGGTGGCCGGAGCCCGAGAACTGGTGGAACGCTATCGCAACCATCCCCGCATCCAGATCGCCCTGGGCCCGCACGCCCCCTACACGGTGTCTCCCGAACATCTGCAAGAGTGCCATGCCATCGCCTGCGAACTCGAGTGTCCGCTGGTGATTCACCTGGCCGAAACCAGGGGCGAGGAAGAGATCATTCGCCAGCGCCACCAGGCCACACCAGTGGAACATTTGCACAAGCTGGGTTTGCTCGACTCCCGCCTGATCGCCGCTCACGTCGTCTGGCCGCACAGCCACGAGATCTCCTGGTTGGCCGAGGGCGGAGTGGGCGTGGGTCACTGTCCTCAAAGCAATGCCAAGCTGGCCTGCGGCATCGCTCCGGTGGTGGACATGCTGAAAGCAGGGGTCAAGGTGGGGCTCGGCACCGATGGCTGCGCCTCCAACAACGACCTGGACATGTGGCAGGAGATGCAAACCGCCACCTTCTTGCAGAAATTGCGCTACAACGATCCCACCGTGCTCAACGCACGCGAGTCGCTGCACATGGCCACTCTGGGCGGGGCCCGAGCCGCCCACCTGGATCACCTCGTCGGCTCGCTCGAGGTTGGCAAGCGAGCCGATATGATCGTGGTCGACATGCAGGCGCCTCACCAGATCCCTCTCTACGACCCCTACTCGCAACTGTGCTATGCCACCAAGTCCAGCGACGTGACCGCTGTCTACATCGAGGGCAAGAAAGTCATGGAACAGGGTTTGGTGGCCGGCCTGGACGAGCAAGAATTGAGAGAGGCCGTGGCTGAGCAGGCTCAGCGCGTGCGAGAAATATTGAGGAGACCCAAGCCGTGAAAATTGATGCCATGCTCTGTGATGCCGCCACCGTGCGCGAAGGACTGCTGAACGTTTTGGGAGGCGGTATCACCCAGCTCTGGCGTGAGCAATTTCCGGCCCCGCTGGGAGTTCAGCTGGCCATGCTGCTCCACTGTCCGGCTGCTGAAGCAGCCCAGAATCGCAAAATGACCATCAGTCTGCGCCACGAATCCAGCCAGAAGGCCGCCGAACTGGCGGTGGATTTTCAAATGGCCTCGGCGGCCCCCAGCGTTCGCCCCGAAACCATCGTCACCGTGCCGCTGGTGGCCAACTTCCAGGCTCAGATGGTACCCCTGGAAGGCAACTACGTGATCGATCTGGCCGTCGACGGTCAGGTGCTCAAAACCATCGACTTTATGGTGGCCAAGCCGCCCCAGCGGGTTCCCGCCGGTTCGGCCAAAGGCTAAGTCGTCAGCGAAACCTCGCCCAGGTCGGCCAGGCAGCGGCCGGCTACCTCGAGGCGCAGGCGAACCCTGTAGTCGGGAGTAATGGCCAGCCGCAACCGGGTGTGCTCGGGATTGGGCTGCTCGTCGATGTCGAACTGCAATACCCGCACCACACCGATGTGCGGATTGGCTTGCCCCTGGGGGCCCTCGAGTCGATCATCCCAACCCAGGTTCTCGAGCAGTTCCAGTCGATTGGGGCCGGGAAGAAAAGCCAGCTGGGCCACATCTCGCAGCAGACCCTGTGGGGGCATTACCTCACCGAAGTCGAGAAAACTGCGAAAGCGAGCCTCGCCGGCCTGGACCACGCGCAGGCCAAAGCGGCTGGTCGAGTGGTTCACGAGGCTGCCCAGACCCAGCGCCACACAGTGACCCTGAGGATCGACGAGGCGGGGGCCCAGGTGGCGCACGACCTCGGGATGGAAGCTGGCCCCCAGAGCCACGCATTCCTTGGCGGCGGAACTGCGTTCCAGGCTTGCCTGGGGCCAGCGTTGCTGCAACCACTCGGCAATTCTCGGGTACTGGCTGGCCCTACCGGCCAGCACGATGCGTGTGGGCTGAACCTCGTGGCGCGGTAACGAGCGACCCAGCCTGGCATCCACCTGGGCATCCAGGGCGAGACGCAGGTCGAGCCGCTCGGGATGGGGCCCGCTCCAACTGCACTTGATCTCTTCGGCTCGTGGGCGCAGCTCGACGGGCAGCGCCTCGGCCAGCATCCGGGTGATGTCCTGGCCGCCAAACCAGCGGTCGCCTCCCACGGCCTCGACCTGCACCTGTACCTGACTGGCCTGACGGCTGTCCACCCTGACCACGGCCACATCACTGCTCGACCCCCCCAGGTCATAGAGCAGCAGGTGCCACACCTCGGCCGGCAGACTTCGCTGCTGCTGAAGAAAGTGATAGGTGGCGGCCAGCGGCTCGCTGAGCATCTCGATGTGCAGGTCGGCCAGTCGCTCCAGCCGCAAGCTCAGCTCGGCGATGCATTGTCGCAGGCACTGGACCTGGCGGGGAGCAAAGGCGGCCGGATAGGTCAGGCACAGCCGTTCCAGCCGGTGGCGTCGCAAGGGCTCGAGCTCAAACAACCGGGAAAAGAGCAGTTGGAAATAGTCGCCGACGACTTCGTCAGGGCTCTTTCTCTGACCCAGCGGAGCGATCTCAAAGGTGAACCCGGGCGAGCCCAGGTAGCGTTTGGCCAGTTCCACTCGCTGGCCAACCTCGGCCGGCTGCTCCAGCAGCGGCCCCTGCTCCGTGTAGGTCAATTCGCTGGGGAACTCTCCAAGCAGGTGGCGACGGCCATGCTCGGACAGCAGGTAGGCAACGCTGCTGCGGCTTCCAAAGTCGAGTAGCAACCAGCCGGGATAGGGTTGAAGCGGGTGCCGACGGGCCGCCACCCTCAGCCCCGAGGTGCTTCCATCGGCCAGTTGCAACTGAAGGTCGAGGTCGCAGACATCGGGAAGGCTGGCGCCCGCGACCGGTTGCAACTGCAACACCCCACCTTCCCCAGGGTGCCACTGTTGAGAAGGCACCGGCAGCAACCAGTCGGGAAGGCCCAACACCCCTTCCAACTCCACTCGACCGCCCCGAGCCTGCACGCTCACCTCGAGAACGGGCGATTCGCGAAGGTCCCAATCAAGCCAATCGGGGTGAATCAGTTGTCCGGCCACCTCGACTCGGGCGCGCGCCTGCCAGCCCAAGCCCTGGGGACCGACCAGCCCAAAGCGAGCCTCGATCTCTTCCTGCCCGGACCAGTCCAGCATCAGCTCCAGGCTGCGAAACTGCCAGTGCGAAGCCGAGAGCAATCGGGGCAGAGGCTCGCCGCTGCTCCACCCGGGGGGAAGCTGTTCCAGCCAGGCGGCGCCACGCTGAACCTCGAGTCGAGCACTCAGCTGCTGCGAGCCGTGGGGGGCGGCAGAGACGAGCAGCCGCGCCTCGAACTCGGAGGCGAAATAGACCGGCGTCTGCCAGCCCTGCCAGCCGATCTGGCCCACCAACTCGGCACCCGCCTGAACCCGAGGGCGCAGTTCGAATACGCCGGGCTCGGCGGTGGCTACCGCCTCGAGCCAATCCGGCACCTCGGGACCGGTCCCGGCAGCAGGGTCGTCCAGCACCAGTCGGGAGCTGTGACCTTGAAGGAGCGGACAGGGCAGCCAGCCCGAACCCACCGGCCTCTCGATGCGCAGCCGCCGGGCAGCAATGGCGGCTCCGCAACTGGGGCAATGGGACCAATCGCTGTGCAACAGCCACCCCTCACAGCGGGGCTCGGGACAGCGTTTCACGAAACCCTTTCCAGCAACTCACAGAAGCTCTCACTGTGGTGGCGATAGCATTCGCCCGACTGAATTCGTTGCTCCAGCTGTGCCAACAGCTCCAGTTCGGCCTCCCGGCCCGGGGCGCTCCAACACTCGGCCTTGAGAACCGCGATCCGCCGAGCCAGGGCCAGCTGACTGGAAAGCTCCTCGGCGTCCAGAACCTCTTGCAGTCGGCGGCGAGCCCTGTGGAGCAGTCGTCCTCGCAGACCCGGTGCCCGGCTGAGGCGCGTCATCAGTTGTCGACGTTCCCCCAGGGGATGAACGTGTTCTTCCAGGCCCTCGATTTCGACCCACATCCAACCGGCCTCGAACCCCTCCAGCACCTGGGTCAGCACGCCCAGCACCCAGGCCTCGCGGGCCTCGTCACGGTCGGCTCGCTGCTGCGGGCTGAGACGTCCGACTTCGGGCCAATCCTGAGACCATCGCGCCTCGATATGCAGGGGTTCACCCTGGCCATAGAACTGAAAATAAGCGCTGCGAAAGGGTTCCACCTCGATCAATTGGTCAAGGGGCGCGGTGACCTCGGAACAGGCCACGATCTGCTCGCTGAATCCGGTTTCGAGCACCTGCCAGCTGCCCGAAGCACACGCCTGCAACTCGCTCAACAGTCCTCGTTGAGTGGCTTCCACCTGGCTGCTCTCCAGCGGGCCCCAGCCGGCTGGGGGAGCGGGCAACACCAGGTAGCGCAGGGAAGCCTGGGAAGGCGCGTCAGCCAACAGCCGACGATGCAGTTCGTGCTTGAATCGGGGGTAGAGGGCGAACCAGGAGTAATCGGACTCCAGCCTGAGAAAGCAGCTGGCCGCCCGCTGCAAGAGCAGGTTCTGAAAGGCGGGTTGCAGGCAACCCTGCAAGCCACCGCCCAAGGTGGCCAGCAGCTCCCGCGAAACCGGCGCCGGATCGACAGCATAGCGAGCGAAGATTTCCGGCAGCAAGATTTCGCCGAAATCAGAATCGGAGCCAGGTGGATCTTGCAACCGGTCGATCTGGTGTCGCAACTGATCGGCCAGCAGGGTGAACTCCTGAGCCAGCTGACCCGACTCGCCCAGGTCGAGCCGACGAAGCAGTTCGCGACACAGCGTGGCTGCTTCACTATGGGCGGCCTGCAGCAGCATAGCCACGAAAAGGCCCGGGCGGTCTAAGCTCCCCTGGTGCATTTCCAGCAGCAGGTCCTGAAAGTGACGGAACAAGATACTGCGGCGCCCGTCCCAATTGGGGCGCAGGTGGAGCCGAGACAGGTCGGCCAGTTGACGAGCCACCCGGCCAGAAATCTCTCGCTGCACATCGATCAGAGCAGCGGCGTGACGCCGAAAATGATCTCCCCAACGCTCCAGATCCTGGCGCAGCGACTGTAGACGCTCCAAGACCTGTTCGACGCCCCATCCGCCTTTTTCAACCGCCTCGTGACAGGCCGTACGCAGCCGCTGCAGCTCGTGTTCCAGCAAGGCATCGCGGTTGAGGGCCAGTTGAGGAATCAGTTCCTCCTCCACCCAGCGGCGCCCCTGAGGCAGGATTCGCTGCAACAGACCGACCACTTCGCCCAGGGGTCGTTGGAGTGAGCGACGACTGTCCTTTCCCCAGCGCAGGATGTCATCCACCAGCGTTCCGCCCGAGTGGTCGCGAGGCGTGGCCCGCCCGGCCGGGTCGAGCAGGCGCAAAATCCAGGCTCGCCTTCCCCCACGCTCTTCGCCGAGCAGCTCGAAGCCGCTTCGATCGGCAGGGGTGCTGGAAAGCAGGCTCTCCATCGAGGCCCGAGCCAGGCGCCGTGCACAGCGAGCCCGCAGTGCCCCGTGGGGCACCTGGGCAGGCCGGGCCCAGGGGCGGGTCGCAGTGACTCCAGAAGGGGTCTGCAGCGAACGTCGCTGACTGCGCATTTGCTCGACAACATCGGGCATCCACAACTCCTGAAGCAATCCCTCGGCCACCTGTTGAGCCGACGGCGATTGCCAGACAATCCTCTGGTCGTAAGCCGGCACCAGGGGACGAACTTCACGCTGCGCCTCCCATTCGGCCACAAATCCGTGCTGCTCGCCGCAGAAGTGCTGAAGTTCTTTCAGGGTAGCGTAGGTTCGAGCGCGCCCTTTGTGATCGGCCGTGTCGTCTACGGCCAACCACAGGTGGCGCTCTACCCCCAGAGCAATACTGGCCTCGCGGAGCCAGAAGCCCAGATCGATCAGCATTCCCGCCATACTCTCCTGAGCAGAGGCGATCAGGTGGATTCGCGTGGGTTGATCGAGCAGCACCTGGGCCAGCATATGACGCTGACGGAAAGCTACGGAATCGAGCAGACGTTGCGGATGTTCGGGATCGCGCAAAGCCGTCAGGGCCTCGCCGATGGTGGAGCGCAGCGAGGCGAAGTGCCAGAAGAACCGCAAGCGCCCGGCCGGACGAGTGTCGGCCGCCAGGTGAGCCAGACTCGACCATCCTGGATACCACCAGCGACTGGCGTGCTGCCACTCCGGCCGCTGACACTGGCGCAGCACTTCTTCCAGATCGGACCACTCCAGCCCGACGCGTTGAATGCCGGACAGCGGCAGCAGAGGAGCTCCGTCGTCCAACCAGAGGCATTTCCAAATCGGCAGTTCCAGGCCACCGGGAAAATGCCAGAGCAGTTGCTGTTGAAAAGCCTCGAGCACCTGCCGACCCCACGGCCCCAGTGCCAAAATCAGCGTAGGACGGAGCTTGACGGCGTGAAGAGGGGCGTCCCGGTCGAATTTCATGGAGAATGGGCCGTTCTTTTCCCAAGGGTTCCATCCTGCCGTCCACCGAGGTCCGAGAGGTGGGGGGAACGAACGGCCCGATGTGAATGCTTCGCCCTCCACGCAGCCGGCCTCGACCTGGAGGTTTGCCTGCCCTCGATGCCAGGCAGGCGCCCCCTGGAGTGCCGACTTCTGCCCGTACTGCGGCCAGCGCCTTCCGGCCGAGCCGGCGCGCCCCGCGCAACTGGAGCGAATCGAGCCGCTCTGGTCAACCTCGGGCAGCCACTACTCGGGTCCGATCACCCTGGGAATGCGCCTGCTGGCAGCCAACAAAGACGGCGCCATAGAACTCTTTCATCCCGACCACGCCGAGCCAGGCCTGTCCCTAAAGGGACTGGATCTACCCCGCGCCTTGCTGCTCGCGCAGCATCTGCTGCTCGGCTGGAACGATCGTCAACTGCGCATCTGGCACCTGACCCCGCTGCTCTACGGCGACCCCTGCCGCATGGACCGCAACGCCACCTTGCCTCTGAGCGCCCCGCTGCAATGCAACCCGGCCCATCGTCCGGGAGAGTTGCTGTGGGCAGCCGGCAGCAGCCTGGAGTGCTGGCAATGGCAGCTTTCGGGCCTCGAGCGTCGTTGGCGGCGCCCCGTCCGCCAGGTTCGCGGCCTGCTGGGCTGGGGCCAGCACTGGCTAAGCCTGGAAAGCAACGCCGTCCAGCTCTGGTGCGGAGCCACCGGCGACCCTCTGCAGCGCTGGCCCCTTGAGGGCGACCTCAGCGATTGGTGCCTGCTGCCCGAGCGCCTGCTGCTGCTCACCCGTCAGGGAACGGTCTGGAAGTTTCAGGGCAACCGGCTGCAGAGCCTGTGGAGTCAGCCCGAGACCAGCTTCAGCCTGAATTGCGCGGGCCGTCACCTGGTGATCGCTCAAGGCACGCGAGTTCGTATCCTGGCCATGGACTCGGGCCAGGCATCCAGTCTGGAGCTCCTTCATCCCTGCGTGGTGAAACCGCTGGTCCACTCGTCCTGGGCACTGCTGCCAAGTTACGATGGGGTCCTCTACCAGCTGGACCTCAGCGCCCGTCCGTCGGTGGTCGGGGCCCACACCCTGTATTCATCCTTCGAGCCCACCACTCGCCCTTTTCAACTTTGGGGCCAGCGCCTTTTCAGCCTCAGCCCGGAAGGCAACCTGGACTGCTGGCAACTTGGCTAGGGCTCGACGGGGCGGTCGAAATCGATCAACAAAATGTCGCGATGGCCTTCGCCCTCGACAGCCTCGATGGGAGTGGCGCTGTGCCAAAGCTCTCCGGTGAACACCAGGGCATCCCAGCGACAGAGCTGGAGCCAGTGAAACCGGGGGCGGCGCTGGCTGTCATAGGCGCTGAAAGTGCCTCCGCGCACCCCCTGGCGAGCGATGAGGTGCTGTACGGTGAACCGTTCCGCATCGCGATGGACTCCTTCTGGCGTGGGCAATCCGAGCTGGCCCGACAGGGCGCGAATTCTCACACAGTGCACCCCCACCACCCAGCCGGGAGCGCGCTCCACTCCCAGCCCCCGGGCCTCCAGTTCAATCAGGCTGCGCAGAAACTCGCCCTCAAGCACGGCCTTGGGAAGAGCAGCAAAGGTGCGCTCCACCCCTCCGTTGAGAGAATTATCCTGCAGGCTCTGGCAGATGCTGTTGCCCGACAGGACCACCAGTTCGCCGTTGCTCCAACCGAGCCGGCTGTAGCGGCGAAATCGGTAGCAACCCCCGTCGCCCATAAAGGTATCTTGAGGAAGGTCGTCCCAGACTTCTAGAAATTCGGCCTCGCCCCGCGACGGTCGCTGCCAATGGCTGGCCGGCAACCAGGCAAAGCCATATTGGTCAAGCTGACTCCTGACCGGAAAAGGACTCAAGGGTAAATTCAACATTCTGAGGATAGGAAGTCGACCAGCGAGGGCATCTACCCTCTCGTTGAGCCACCCAGAACTCACCGCTGATGTGCTCGAGGGTTGTCACAATGGGCGCCACCCTTAAGCCTACGCCGGCCAGGGCCATATGATCGGCGCCCTCGAGCAGGGCCTGCCACCGTAGACCCGGGCGAAGATACTGATAGGCCCGCAGGCGCCCTTCCACTTCGACCCCGGCCGGCATACCGTGGTCGAGAGTGCCCGTGATCAGCAAACAGGGAACCTCGACCGCACGCCACCCCTCGATCGTGACCATCGAGCCCGGGGGCTGCACCGACAGCAGCACGGCAGCCTGCCAGCCAGGGCCCTGGGGGGGGAGCCAGGGCCCGCTTTCCAGGCGCAACTCGGCTCCCAGCACACCCAGGGCGGTGGTGCTTCCCAGGCTATGACCGGCCACGCCAACCCAGTCGTTCAGCCCGCACAACTGCCGGCGAACCTCCTGGAGATCCTCGACACGATGGCGCATTTCCTCGCCGTTACGGGCCTGCTGACCCACCACAACCGCCAGTTCCGACTGGCGCATGCCGGGTCGACGCAGTCGGCGCAGCACCTCCAGATTACTGCCTACGTGTTCGACCACGGCCACATCGAAACCGCGAGCGCTCCAGCATCGACCCAGGAAAGCATAGCCACTGCGTTCGCCTCCGAAGCCAACAGAAAACAGCAGCCAGCCCAGGCGCTCCCCCTGAGCTGGGTAGTGAGCGACCGGAATCGGTCGATGTCGACCAAAGTCCTGGAGGTCCAGCAAGTGAGCCATCGAAGGGCCTTCGCACGTACAACTGTGAGGCCTGTTCACACGGCCCTAAAGATTGGCTACACCTTAGCAGGGACTGACGCCTCGACGAGAAAGCGCCGGGTCCAGGGCGGGTATAGCAAGGTAAGGACATACAATGAGCAAGGAGCAATTCGAATACATCTGTCCGCAATGTCGACGTCGAACCGTCGTCAAAGCGGCTGACGCAGAGGATGAGGGCGTTTTCTGCCCTCGCTGCGAGATCGACATGAAACCCTTCATCCGTACGGCTGACACGGTGGCCGCCGCGGCCAACCGTCCTGCAGCCAGCAGCACGGGAACCGCAGCCGCAGCCGTAAAGGCCCCCAAAAAGAAGGCCACCACAACGCGTGCCAAGACAACCAAGGCCGTCAAGGAAGAGGCGCCGGTAGCCACCACTCCAGATTTTGGAGAGTTCCGCTGCGGCTGTTGCGCCTACACCCAGCACATCCCCATGGGTGCCGAAAAGCCCAAGGGTGGCTGGCGTTGCCCAACCTGCTTTGTGCGACTGGAGTGGGTACGAGCCTGATTTCCCCGCCCGCAGCGGCCCAGGTCAACGCCTGGGACCGCCGGGTCAGCGCGGCATGAATACGCGGAACGCAGTTCCGTAGTTGGTGATTTGATTTCTCATGAGGTCGCTGGCTTCTTTGCCATCCCCCGTGGCGATAGAAATGTGGCCGTGAACGTGACCTTTGCCTCGATCCCATACCACAATGGCTCCTGCGGGGAGCCGGGTTAATTCCTCACGCCCCACCTTGACCTCCTGGACCTTGGGATTGCGGGCCAGCTGGTCGGCCGCCATGTAGGCGCTGGCCCCACTCACCTGAATGCCGATTTTGGCCAACGAACGTCCCACATCGCGGTAGCAGAGCCCGCCCTTCGAGTCCCCGTCGGTCGCTTCAGCGCGGGCGATTTCGGCCAGTTTCTGTCCGGTGGAGGTGGCCGCCGGTCCGGCGCTGGGCCCAGACGACGCGTCGTTCGTGGAAGACACCGCTGAGGGCGAGGCACTGTCCCCACTTGCGGCCGCTGGCTGCTGGCTGCTCGCCCCCCGATTGTGCATCAGCCCCAAAACCATCTGCATCAACTGCAGCAACTGCTGCTGCATGTGCAGCTCAGCATTCCAAAGAGATGGCGAAGCCTGCGAAGCGGCGCCGAGTCCGGCTTCGGGCCCGCAGCAGCGAACCCCAGCCATTGTGGGCCCCGGTTCAGGTCCTGCCAGGGTGGGGCCCCAGGCCGGGCCCATAGAGTATCTGTCCAGCGATGAAATCAACTTCCTGCACCTCCTACTGACAGCCTAAGCCAGGGGCGATGAAACATCGTTAAGGCAACGGGCCTGAATGTAACAAACACGATTCCAAGTTCTGAACTTCCTGCGCTACCCCAACATGCACAACGCCCCGTGCCGGACGACACAGGGCGCTGATGTTGATCCCCCTGGGACCCGACCTAGAACTTGGCGGCCAGATAGTAAGGCAGCATGGCCCGCCAGGTGGGCCAGTCGTGGCGCATATCGTAACCCCAAACGTCGAGTTCGTTGGGAATTCCCTTGGCCCAGAGCATCCCCGAAAGCCAGCGCGAGGCGTCGGGATTCTCATAGGCACCCTGGCCCGTGAGGATGTGAATGTGACGCTTACGACGCAGCATCGGCAGATAATGATCGTCCCAAAGGTTGGGCAGATACTCGGCCGGGTTATTGAAGTAGATGTTCTGGTCGTGGTAGCCGTACGAGTCATAGTAGTCGCGAATGTCGTAGCAACCACTCATGGCGATGCAGCCGTCGAAAATGTCAGGGCGGCGCAGCACTTGATTGACACAGTGGTAGGCGCCCAGGCTGGCACCGGAGGTGATAATGCCGTGGCGGCCACCACACTTATGCCAGATAAAGGGTGCAACCTCTTCGGTGATGTAATCGTTGTACTGCTGTTGGCGAATGGCTTTGTACTTGGGGTGAACGCGCTTGTTCAACCAGGCCTCGCTGTTGATGCTGTTGATGGAAAAGACTTTGACTTTCCCGGCGTTAATGTAGTCCTCGATGAAGTCGATCAGCAGAAAGCGCTCATACTCCAGGAAATCGGCGGCGGCCGTCGGGAACAATAGCAGCGGAAATCCGTAGTGACCGTAAGTCACGATCTCCATATTTTTGTTGAGGTTGGGGCTATACCACTGGTCAATTTCGCGTCTCACGAAAAACTACTCCTTCATCCGTACCAGAAAAGTGCTCGGAGCATCTGTTCCGAGGGGGTTCGTCTTACCCCGAGGTGGGTCGATCGAACCCCATGCTTTGCAACCAATTCCAGCACTCCTCGTCGACATCGCCAAGAATCTGAGGGCCGTCCAGGGTCAGGCCGGTAACGTCGAGGGCAGGAAAAAACCGGTCCAGTTCAGCAGGCCAGGTGGAATAGACAACTCTTTCGGCCCGCTGCAACAGTTCATCGGCTCCAGGATAGGCACAACAACCCAGGCGCAGCGAGGCCTCGAGGGCGCGGTCGTGGGACGGGGCCCAAAGGCCCATCACCGGAACATTGGCCCGAACCGCTGCCAGTCCGATGTCCAGCACTCTTGGATCCAGTCCGAAAAGCACCAGGCCCTTCATCTACGGGGTGTTGGCCACAAACGAGCCGACCACTTCCCAGGGCGGACTTGCGATGCGAGCGCTGAAATTGCCGCGGGCCACTCCGGGCTCGAGGGTTTGCAGGGTGAACACTCCCTGCTTCAGTGGGTAGGTGCGCTCGCCCAACTGCACTTCACCCTCAAAGTTACTCACCGACTTACCCAGGCTGGCGGTCAGATCCGGGGCCGGCAGGGCGCCTCGAATCACCAACCAGGAGGGCTTACCCGCCTGGCCACAGCGCAGTTCGACCTGGCCAGCGGCAGACTTCAGTTCGCAGGGCTCGGCCGAGTAGCTCTTACCCGGACCGGCCTGGGCCTCATCTTTACTCGCCGCGCTACCACCGTTGAGATGGTTGACCACATAGGCCACCCGACCCTGGGGGGGAGAGGATGAGCAGCCCCCCAGCAGCAGAAGTACAAACCACAGGTATTTCATATCAGGGCTCCACAGGAGGAATAGGCTCCGGCACAGGGGCCGGCTCGGGCGGAGGCTCAACCGGAACCTCCACCGGCACAGGCGGCGGCCCGGGGTCTACCGGCTGCGGCTCTACCGGCGGCGGTTCCGACACGGAACCCGGCTCCGGGCCAGGGCCCACAGGCACCTCAACCGGGGCGGTAGGCAAAACCACCTGCTGGGGAACCGGCGCGGGTCCGTCGCCCCCCTGGGCGGCTTCACTGGCTCGCTGGTTGGCCTTGGAAGGATCGGCCTTGCCCCCTTTATCGTCGGTCTTCTTATCTTTATCGACACCGCTATAGGTGACTCTTGGGGCACCGTGCTGACCGCAATAGTGACCGGGGATCTCGCTCCGATAGAGCAATTTGCGAAACACTTTCGGGCAACCTGGCCCGGCCTTCTCTTTGGAGAGGCTGCAAAACAGACAGGAAACCCTGGCCGTTCGGTTGCGCGGAATGCTGCTGCTCTTCTTGCCCTTCAAAGCATAGACCATAAATTCGTGCCAGATGCGGGCCGGCAGATCGCCGCCGAACGAGGTCCACATGCGGGAGTAGTCGTCGTTGCCCACCCACACGGCCGTGGTGTAGTCGGCGGTGTAACCGATGAACCAGGCATCGCGAAACGAATCGGTGGTCCCGGTCTTGCCCGCCACCTCGTGGTTGGGAATGTAGGCGTTGGTGGCGGTTCCCGCCTCGACCACGGCCTTCATCATGTCCACCATGTTGCAGGCCGTCGGCTCGGAGAACACCTCGCGAGCCACCGGCACGCGATTGTCCTCGACCACGTGGCCATCGGCGTCAAAAATCACTTTGATGCCGCTGGTGGGAATTTTCAGCCCCGCGTTGGGAAACACCGTATAGGCGCTGGCCATCTCCAATGGGGAAATATCGGCTGCGCCCAAGGAAAGCGAGAGCACCTCGGGCAGCTCTTCGCTGATGCCGCACTGATGGGCATAATCAATGACCCGCTTGATGCCACACAACTGGATGAGTCGCACCGAAACCACATTGCGGGAGTTCTGCAAAGCGGTGGCCAGGCTGATGTGCCCCATGAAGCGGCCATCGGAATTCTTGGGCGACCAGCCGTCCACGGTAAGCGGGGTGTCCGGCACCACGCTCTCAGGAGACAAACCGTATTCGAGTGCGGTGGCGTACACAAAGGGCTTGAAGGAACTACCGGGCTGGCGGCGGGCTTGAAAAGCCCGATTGAACTGGTTCTTCTTGGTCCATTTCAGGCCGCCCACCATGGCCTTGATGTAGCCGGTTTTGTTCTCGACGCAGACCAGCGAACCGCTGTGCACGTTGAGATACTCGCGGTCACGGCTGACCAGCTCGCGCAGCACCTTCTCGGCCCTGGCCTGCATGCCCAGGTCGACGGTGGTGTAAATCTTGAAGCCGCCGCGGTACAGGGTGTCCTCGTCAAAACGCTTATACAGCTGCTTGATCACATAGGTGGTGAAATAGGGCACCTCGAGAACCTGGAACTCCTGGCGGTTCTTGTTGTGAAAACGCTTTTTGCTCAGTTCCACCAGCGCCTTCTCGTGCTCGGCCTTGGTGAGATACTCTTTTTCCAGCATCCGGCCCAGCACTTCCCGGGCTCGCTCGCGGCAGGCATCCTCGTCGATCAGAGGAGAAAAGCGGTTGGGATACTGGGGGATACCCGCCAGAATGGCGGCCTCGGTGGCGGTGAGGTTCTTGACGCTCTTGTTGAAATACAAACTCGAGGCAGCCTGAACCCCATAGGCGCCCGAGCCCAGGTAGATCTGGTTGAGGTACATCTCGAGGATCTCGTCCTTGGTGAACGACTTCTCGATCTCGATGGCCAGCATGGCCTCCTTGATCTTGCGCTCCATCGACTGCTGATTGGTCAGAAAGACGTTGCGCGCCAGCTGCATGGTGATCGTAGAGGCGCCCTGGCGGTCGCCGCTTTGTTGGGCCGCCATCACGGCCCGAAATACGCCGATGGGGTCAATGCCGCGGTGACTGTAGAAGCGTGAGTCTTCGATGGCCAGCACCGCTTTGCCCATCCAGGGCGAAGTATTCTGCAGCGGGACCCAGGTTCGATTCTCACGGAACAAGGTCGCGATAACCTTGCCGTCGGCCGAGTAAATCTTGGTGGTTTGCGAAGGCTCAAAACTGGCCAGCGCCGAGGCCTTGGGCAGCGTCTTTCGCACCTGGGCCAGATAAGTATGCAAGGCGGCTGCTCCGAAAAGCGCCAACCCACCAACCAGTATCATCAAGGAGAGCACGAAGCCGAGGCAACCTCGCTGCGTTCTCTCCATCTTCACATTGCGCACCACAGGCCTCCGACGAGATGCTACCCACTTTGGGCAGTTTTACGCCGAGTCGTGCTTTGAAAAAAATTATTCAGCCATGACGATCGCGGAAGGACCCTGATCCAATTTGGCGGCGTGAGACCAGGTACTGCCGAACCCGCTGGCACCAGCACTATGGTTGGGCACGGCCACAAAGGGAGCCGGTCCTTCCTGGCGAGGGAGTTCGGGAGCGCGGAAATTGAGGACGGCCTGAGCACTCTCGAGCAGGGGCGATGGCGTTGGGGCGGCAGCTTCGACCGCCACCGGTGCCCGGCTTTCCTCAACGGGCTGCTTGCGCACTTCTCGTCGCTGCAGGTCGGTTGCCTGCTGACGGACGGGCTCTTCTTCGGTACTGGGTCGCTCGGGCTTCTGGGCTTGGCGAACGTCCTGCTCAATGTGCTCCCAGTTTTCCTGGATGCCCGATACAAGTTCGTTCCAATCCAGCCCGACGGGCGAGTTGGATTGGGCCTGAGGGTCGCGTCGACCCACCCGGCCCTCCGACGATCGAATCGATTGCACGCTACTGGCCATAATCTCCCCCACGGAGTGTAATGCCCTCAGTCTAGCTCGGGTGAGTTAAAGCGATTCTAAAACGGCACGGGCTCTGTTTCCGACTTGTTAACCTCTTGGGCCAGTCCGGCGACCTCCAGGGCCTGGCGCAACGATTGCACCTCCAGCATAACCAGATCGCCCAGTTCGCCCACGGTTGGGCCACCGGCCGGCACCAGCACTCGTTGGAAACCCATTTTGGCGAGTTCTTTCAGCCGTGGCTCCAACTGACTGACCTGGCGAATCTCTCCGCCCAGGCCCACCTCACCGACGGCCGCCATCCCCAGCGGAATCGGTCGGTCGCGACGCGACGAGGCAATGGCCAGAACCAGGGGCAGGTCGAGGGCCGGCTCGCTAAGCCGCAGGCCACCGGCGCAACTGGCGTAGACGTCGGCCTTGCCGGTGTTCAGCCGAGAGAGCCGCCGGGACATCACGGCCAGCAACAAACTCAGGCGATTGCCGTCCAAACCCACGGCCCGGCGCACGGGCGGCACGCCCTTCTCGGCGGCCACGGAGGAGCTCACCAGGGCCTGCAACTCCACCAGCACCGGTCGACTGCCCTCCATGGAGGGAAAGACGATTGAACCGGCGGTATTGCGGCTGCGCTGGCGCAGAAAAAAGCTGGAGGCATCGTAGATGGGCTGAAGCCCACCCACGGTCATTTCAAAGAGCCCGATTTCGTGGCTGGCCCCAAAGCGATTTTTCACGCTGCGCAGCGCCCGCACGTTGTGCTGGCCCTCTCCCTCGAAGTAGAGAACCGTGTCCACCAGATGTTCCAGCACGCGTGGCCCGGCCAACTGACCGTCCTTGGTCACGTGGCCCACCAAAATCATGGGAATGCCCTCTTTCTTGGCGATGCGCATCAGCGAAGCAGCACACTCCCTCACCTGGGTCACGCTACCCGGGGCAGGGGAAAGGTCGGAACGGAAGAGGGTCTGGATCGAATCGACGATGACCAGTCCCGGACGACACTCGAGCAAGCGGTTCTCGATGGCTTCCAGGCGGGTTTCCGAAAGCAACAGCACGCCGTCGCCACCCACCCGAAGCCGGTCGGCTCGGAGGCGAATCTGACGGGCCGATTCTTCCCCACTGACATACAGGATGGGCGGGTGGCTGCTGCGCAGTCGTTCGCAAATCTGCAGCAGTAAGGTGGACTTCCCAATGCCTGGAGGCCCGCCCAGCAGTACCAACGAGCCGGGCACGACACCCCCACCCAACACTCGGTCCAGTTCGTCGAGGCCGGTGGCGAAACGCGGCTCGCTGAGCACGTCCACCTGATCCATCGGCACCGGTGGCGCCCCACCCTCAAGCACCAGAGCCATACCCGTCGTTTTGCGCGCGACCACCTCGGCCTCAAGCGAGTTCCAGGCGCCGCAATCGGCACAGCGCCCCGACCACTTACTGGTCTGGGCGCCGCATTGCTGACAGGTATAAACCGAGCGGACCTTGGAAGCCATCAGTGAGAGGCGACCAGGCCGGCGTTCTCCCTCCACCAACGCTGACCGGATTCGGGCAGGGTATAGATCGGGTCGAAGTACTCGTAGCGACGGGCCAGCGCCTCTTTGTCGTCCTTCTCAATGGTGGTCCGATAATTCTTCGTCCAGTAGCTGATGCCGCGCTCGCGGTCGTACTCGGTAACCTGATGCACCCAACGCTTGCCCACGAAGGGCACGTCGCACAGCAGGCGGGGCGTGGCGTAGCCGGGCAGATACCCCATGATGTCATGTTGCAGCGACTGCGCTTCGTGAATGGCGATACGCCAGTGCTCGGAATTTGGAATCATGTCGCACATATAGAAGTAGTAGGGCATGATGTGGGCCCGGTCGAGCAGCGTGAAGCACAGGTCGAGCAACGACTGAGAGCTGGTATTGACGCCCCGCAGCAGCACCCCCTGATTGCGCACGTCGCGAAAACCAAAGTCGAGCAACATCTGGGCCGCCTCGGCCACCAGCGGAGTCACCTGCTGAGCGTGATTCACGTGGGTGTGCAGTGCCAGATCCACATCATGCTTGCGGGCCTTTTTGGCCAACCGCTCCATGCTGCGCAGCACCGTGCCCTGTAGAAAATGCTGGGGAATGGCCATCAGGCCTTTGGAAGCCAGGCGAATATCCTTGATATGCGGGATTTCGATCAACTGGGAGACAAAGTCCTCGAGCTGTTGGGGCGGCAGGTTGGCGATATCACCGCCCGAGACCACCACGTCGCGAATGCTGCCGTTCTCGCGCAGATACTGCAAAATCATGCTGTGGCGTTCGGGCTGCTTGATATGAAACTTCAGTTTCTGCACCGTGGGCGTGCTGTTGCCCACCAGATCCATTCGGGTGCAATGGCCACAGTATTGTGGACAGGTCGTCAGCAATTCAGCCAGTACCTTGGTGGGATAGCGATGAGTGAGGCCCTCTACCACCCACATGTCGGCTTCGTGCAGGCTGTCACGGCTGGCTTTGGGATGATTGGCCCAATCCTTGCGGCGATCGGCCAGGGCCGGCAGCATGTAGCGCCGCACCGGGTCGCTCCAGAGGTCCTCCAGATTCATGGTGTTGATCATCTGCGGCGGCACCAGCATCGACATGGTGGCCTGCTGCTCCATGTCCTGCTGCATGGACTCGGCCAGATCGTCGACCAGGAAGTGCTTGAGGACATCTTTCAGCTCTCTCAGGCTCTTCACCGTGTTTTTCCGCTGCCAGGTGGCATCTTCCCACTCTTCTCGGCTCACCTGGCTCCAGCCCGGAATGCGTTTCCAGTCGGGCTCGACGAACTCTTTATTGGGTGGGTAGGCATAGGGCTGACCCAGGGATTCGACAGGGGTGTGGTCGGTTGAGAAACTATTCGATGGCATGGGAACTCCTCACTCTACTCCCCCATCCTACCCGCCCGCCCACCCGCCCGAAACAGCCCACCCGCCCGAAACAGCCCAACGGGGGATGGCGGCCTTCAGCGCGAACCCTTCCAGATGTTCGCTTACCTGGCCGCCGCTGCCCTGGCTGCTGGCGCTCTGGCGCTGGCATGCTCCTCCCCCAGCCTGAAGGAGGGAACTCTGGTTCCCGACTTCGAGCTGCTCGGCAGCGACGGGCACACCTATCGGCTGAGTGATTTTCGCGGACGTTCAGCGGTGGTGCTGGTGTGGTTTCCCAAGGCTTTCACCGGCTACTGCACCCAGGAATGCAAAAAACTGAGCCAGATCGGCGCGGCCCTGGAAGAGTTCCAGGTTCAACTCTTCGCTCTGAGCTGCGACTCGGCAGCAACCAATCGTCGCTTTGCCGAGCATCTCGGCCTGCCCTACCCGGTACTGAGCGACCCCTGGCGACAGGTGGCTCGACGCCTGGGGGTGCTGAAAGGCATCCCTTACCCTGCACGCCACACCCTGTACGTCGGTAAAGATGGACGCCTGCTCAAGCTCGACCGCTCGGTGAATGTGACCCGTGCCGGAGAGGACCTGCTGCAAAACCTGCGCAGCCTGAACATCGAAACCCGCCCCTCTTGAGCCCCAACACTCTGGGTTTCAGGGCGAAGGCGAGTTGCCCCTGGCCACCCGCCAGCGTCGGGCCACGCGCAGCTGAGTTTGACGGATTTGTTGCTGACAATTCTCGATTTGAGACAGCACCCGAGGGGTTCGCACGAGTTCCATGCCAGAGGCGTCGAACTCAAACGCATCGTCGGCCCAGAGCACGCTCCAGGCCTCGGTGCCCAGTTCGCTGAGCTCGATGGGATTGGCCACCATGCCGTAATGCACGGGGAAAAAGCGGTCCAAACTGCGCCCGTGATAGTAGGCCGTCCCCTGGGCAGCGATGCGTTGACCCGCAAAAGCCACCAGCTCAGGGTTCTTGGCCCCGCAAACCACCACCCTCTGTTCACCCTCGAGTTCGCCCCACTGCCCCAAGCACCAATCGCTGCCCTCGGGCGTATCCAGGCGGGTCTCCAGCCGGACGGACTGGCCCGGAGGCGGGACCACCTCCAGCCAACCGAGCCGCGCCCTGGGTTGAACAAAGGAAGCCCGCGACGGCCCCTCTGCCGCTGCTGGACCTCCAACTGCGTAGCGAATCGACGGCGTGGCACAGGGGTGCTCCAGTGCCAGCCGCGAGCATCCCTGCTCCCAGCACAGATGGATCTGTTGCATGGTCACAGGCGGGCGCAGCCCCGGCAACCAGTCGGTCCTGCCCGAAACCACCGACAAACCGTCCAGCCAGACCGGAATGGGGCAAAAGGCCAGCCGCCAGCGACACTCCACCAGCAGCGCAGCACTCTGCTCCACCCGTCCCAAGCCCAGTTTCCACCAGGGTTGCGCCGGTCGACCGGCCACCAGCATCACGCGCCGATGCCCGGAGGGCCGGCACTCTAGCCGTTGGGTTCCAGACTTGCCCCTGGACACCATGTAGGCTGCCCGGGGACCCTCGACGAGCAAAGAACAGTCGACTCGGGCGGCCAGAGCCCACTCGAAAGCAGAGCGCAGAAAAACGGCTTCGGCACGCTCGGCCACGCGTTCGAACAAGGTGGGGGGAAAATGCTCCAGCGGGTCGCCTTCCAGATCGAAGCGAATACTGTCGGACCTCAGTCCGCTGCTGAGTCGAACCTGCGAAGCTCCAACCGCAACCGCCGCCTGACAGGCAAACAGTATCCAGCGAAAAGGCAAAGCCCGCGACAACTCGCCCAGCCGCTTCAGCTCTCGCTCGAGATCGACGGTGAACCTACCCGACGACTCACGAACGGCATCGGCTTTGAGCTGAGCAAGATAGTCTTCGAGCTGGCTGACCCCTGCCATCGGCGTACAGGAAGAAGCCCGGCCGAAACCGGGCTTCTCTGCTACTCCGCGCTGGCCGAAGCGGGCTCCGGCTCGGGCGCCGGAGGCGCGTCCTTGGTCTGGATGTTGAAGTGCAGACCTTCCGCTCCCTCGGCATAGTCGACCTCGATCACGCTGCCTTCCGGCACCTTGCCACGGATAAACTCCTCGGCCAGGGGATCCTCCACCATCCGCTGGATGGCGCGGCGCAACGGCCGGGCCCCATACTGAGGGTCGAAACCTTCCTTGGCCAGCTTCTCCTTGGCGGCCTGGGTGGCCGTCAACGAGCGGTCCTGGGTCTGCAGTTCCTTGCTCACTTTGGCCAGCATCAGGTCGACGATCTGGGTGATCTCCTCGAGGTCGAGCGTCTGGAAGACGATCTGCTCATCGAGTCGGTTGATGAACTCGGGCTTGAAGACCTTGCGGACCTCGTCCAGCACCTTTTTCTTCATTCGGTCGTAGCGGGCTTCTTTGCCGCCCTCATCGCGCGACTTGCGGAAACCCAGGTCGGGACCGGTATCCAGCGAGGAGATGCCGATGTTCGAAGTCATCACGATCACGGCGTTCTTGAAGTCCACTTTGCGACCCTGAGAATCGGTCAGACGACCGTCCTCGAGAACCTGAAGCAGCATGTTGAACACATCCGGGTGGGCCTTCTCGACTTCGTCGAGCAGAATCACCGAGTAGGGGCGGCGACGGATGGCCTCGGTCAGCTGACCGCCTTCTTCGAAGCCGACGTATCCGGGAGGGGCGCCGACCAGCCGGGATACGGCGAACTTCTCCATATACTCCGACATGTCGATGCGCACCATCGAGTCTTCATCGTCGAACAAGAACTCGGCCAGAGCCCGAGCCAGCTCGGTTTTGCCGACGCCGGTGGGGCCCAGGAAGAGGAACGAGCCGATTGGACGCTTGGGATCTTTGAGGCCCGCTCGAGCGCGGCGGATGGCCCGGGTGAGCACCTTGACGGGCTCTTCCTGGCCGATAACGCGCTTCTTCAGCGAGGTCTCCATGTTGAGCAGCTTGGTCGATTCTTCAGCGGCCAGCTTGGCCACCGGAATCTTCGTCCAGATCGACACAATGTAGGCGATGTCTTCCTCGGTGACCTTGTTGACCTTATCGCGCAGGTTGGTCTTGCGCTCGCTCCACTCTTTCTCGAGGTCCTCGCGCTTTTTCTGGATATTGGCTTCCTTCTCGCGAAGCTGAGCGGCCTTCTCGTACTCCTGGGCTTTGATGACCGCTTCCTTTTCCGTACGAATCTTGCGCAACTCGGACTCGACGTCGCGCAGCTCGGGCGGCGGCAGCGTGGCCTGCAGGCGCACGCGGCTGGCGGCCTCGTCCATCACGTCGATGGCTTTGTCGGGCAAGAACCGGTCGCTGATGTAGCGATTGGCCAGACGCACCGAGGCCACCAGGGCCTCATCGGTGATCTGCACCTTGTGGTGAGCCTCATAACGGTCGCGCAGACCCTTGAGAATCTCGATGGCCTCTTCCTCGTTGGGTTCACCCACCTGGATGGGTTGGAAACGACGGTCAAGGGCGGCATCTTTCTCGATGTATTTGCGATATTCATCGAGCGTGGTGGCGCCGATACACTGCAGTTCTCCGCGAGAGAGAGCGGGTTTCAGTATATTGGAGGCGTCGATGGCCCCCTCGGCGGCACCGGCCCCCACGATGGTGTGCAACTCGTCGACGAAGAGCACAATTTCTCCGGCCGCCTGGCGAATTTCTTCCATGACTCGCTTGAGCCGCTCCTCGAACTCACCGCGATACTTGGTGCCTGCCACCAGACCGGCCAGATCGAGCGAAATAACGCGCTTGTCGCGCAGCAAATCCGGCACTTCGCCCTTAAGGATGCGCTGGGCCAGACCCTCGACGATGGCCGTCTTACCGACGCCCGGCTCACCGATGAGGGCCGGGTTGTTCTTGGTGCGACGAGAGAGAATCTGAATCACGCGCTCGATTTCACCGGCTCGCCCGATCACCGGGTCGAGCTTGTTATCGCGAGCCAGATCGGTCAAATCGCGACCGTAGCTGTCCAGCGTAGGGGTCTTCGTGCGCTCTTTGGCCGGGGCGACCGACGTTTCTACGCCCAGCAGCTTGGTGATCTCCGAGCGAATTTTGGAGGGATCGACCCCCAGGTTGGACAGCACTCTGGCCGCCACGCCCTCTCCTTCGCGCACCAGACCCAGCAGCAGATGCTCGGTGCCGATGTAGTTGTGAGCCAGCGCCCGAGCCTCCTCGAAGGCCAGCTCGATAACCCGCTTGGCTCGCGGGGTGAAGACCATTTCTTGTTGCGAGCTGGCATTGCCCTTGCCGACGATCGACTCGACCTCGCCACGGACTTTTTGCAGATTGATGCCAAGGTTTTCCAGCACCTTGGCGGCCACGCTCTCCCCCTCCGAGATGATGCCCAACAGCAAGTGCTCCGTGCCGATATAGTTGTTGCCCAGGCGTTGTGCCTCTTCCTGGGCCAACACGATCGAGCGCCGGGCTCGCTCTGTGAAGGGTTCCCACATTGCCTTTGACCTCCTCGACTCCCGCTTCCGGGTATGCGCTTCCACTTCGGTTGCAAACCGACGTGCTCCCCCTAGCCATTCGGTTAGCGGTGCTCGCCCTCGAGCTTTCGAACGGCCAGAAGGCTGAACCTGCTTCCCCCCGGCAAATTTCGCAAGCGATTCAAGCAGGGGCCGAAGTGCCCCCCAAAAAAGCCTGTCTGCGTGATATACTGTCAACGCTGCCAGCAACGACCGGCCACCCACAAGCTGGCAGATTCGCAGGGTCACCTTCATCCGCTTTGCGAAGTGTGTGCCACCCAGGCCCAGATCTTCGGACACCTCCACAAGAGCTTGCTACCCGCCCTGATGCGTCCGGGACTTCCAGCCCTTCAGGCCTGCCCCAGCTGCCACCTGAGCTGGAGCCAGCTGAACCAGTGCTCCCATCTGGGGTGCCCCGACTGCTATCGCCATTTCCGTCTGGCCCTCGACGCTACTCTGGCACGGCTGCACGGCCACACCCAGCACTCCGGTCGGCGCCCCCAACCTGCTAAAACTGATGAGCAAGAGGATGCCGGCTGGCTGCGCCAGCAAATGGAGCAGGCGGTGGCCGAGGAGCGCTTTGAAGATGCCGCCCACTGGCGCGACCGTCTGCGCCGCCAGGAAGGTGCCCCATGAAGGATCTTCCCTGCGCCTGGCTGGGAGAACTGGGCCCCCAACAAGGCATCGTCCTCTCGAGCCGAATCCGTCTGGCGCGCAACCTGGAGGGATACCCCTTCCCGCCGCTCAGCCGTCCTGCCGCCCTGGCCGATGCGCTGGGGATCTTCCTGCATCGGGCCCGACAGCTCCCCCAGGTCAGCGTGCTCGACATGTATCGGGTCCACCCTCTGGAGGCCCAACTACTGGTCGAACGCCATCTGATCAGCCCGGCCTTCGCCACCAGCCAGCAGCCCCGAGCTCTTTTGCTCAGCGCCGATTCGCGGTTGAGTTTGATGCTCAACGAAGAAGACCACCTGAGACTCCAGTGCCTGGTGCCCGGCCTGCAAATTGCGGCGGCCTGGCAACAGGCATCGGAAGCCGAGCGGTTCCTGGGCGAAGGGCTCGAATTTGCCTTCGACGAGCAGTTCGGCTACCTGACCTCCTGCCCCAGCAACGTGGGCACGGGTTTGCGCGTCTCGGCCATGCTCCACCTGCCAGGACTGGCCTGGATCCAGGCCATGGAATCGATTTTTCAGCAGGTCGGCCAGTTGGGCCTGACGGTGCGCGGCCTCTATGGTGAGGGAACCCAATCGGTGGGCCACCTCGTCCAGGTTAGCAACCAGGTGACCCTGGGGCCCAGCGAAGAGCAAATCCTCACCAAGATCGAAGCCGTTTGCCAGCAGCTCATCCAGTACGAGTCCTCGGCGCGTCAACAGTTGCTGCGCGAACAACGCCTGGCATTGGAAGACCGTTGCTGGCGAAGCCTGGCCATTTTGCGAGAAGCTCGCTTGCTCGAGTCGGGCGAGGCCCTCGAGCACCTCTCCATGGTGCGACTGGGCTGCGATCTACAACTGCTCCCCTCTATCCCGATGGAAATTCTCAACGAACTGTTGGTGCGCATTCGTCCAGCTGGCCTGCAAATGGAAAGCGGCCACGAACTGTCTCCCGCCGAGCGCGACGTGGTGCGGGCTCGCCTGGTTCGGGAAATGCTGGCCCCCAGGGAGTAGGAGGCATTCCACGACCTGCGAAGGAGGCCGGGTGTTGAATTCTGGTCAAGTGCAGCGGCTTAACAGCCTGGTCGGGAAGGAGCACGTCCTGACCGACGAGGCCGACCTTTGGGTCTACGGCCACGACGCCACCGCCCTGTTGCGCAGCCGCCCTGGGGCGGTGGTAAGCCCCGCCAATACCGAGCAGGTGGCTCAACTGGTTGAATTTGCCAATCAAGAGGGTCTATCGCTGGTGCCCCGTGGCTCAGGCACCGGCCTTTCCGGAGGCAGTGTCCCGCTCGAGCGTTGCATCGTGGTGTCGATGCTGCGCCTCAACCAGATTCTCGAGGTCGACCGGGCCAACATGGTGGCCCGGGTTCAGCCTGGAGTCATCACCGGCCATCTTCATCAAGCTGTCGAGGCCGAAGGACTGTTCTACCCGCCCGACCCGGGCAGCATGAAAATCTGCACGCTGGGTGGCAACGTGGCCGAAAATGCCGGGGGCCTCCGGGGACTGAAATACGGCGTGACCCGCGACTACATTATGGGCCTGGAAACCGTCTTGCCCGAAGGCCAGGTGATGTGGACCGGTTCCAAATGTCCCAAGGACGTAGCCGGCTATGACTTAAAGCAAATTCTGGTGGGCTCCGAAGGCACCCTGGGCATCTTCACCCAGATCCTGGTCAAATTGCTGCCCCGACCCGCGAGTAAAAGCACCTTGTTGGCGGTGTTTCCCGACATGGAGCGAGCAGCCGCCACCGTGGCCGCCGTGATCGCCCGGCCCATCATCCCTGCCACTTTAGAGTTTCTCGACCAGATCACGCTGCGATGCGTGGAAGACTATGCCCATATCGGCTTACCCGTCGAAGCCGGCGCCATCTTGCTGATGGAAAGTGATGGCCACGCTGAAGTTGCCCGCTGGGAGGCCGAACAAATGGCCGAACTGGCCCGCCAAAACGGAGCTTCTCAGGTAACCCTGGCGGGTTCGGCCGAAGAGGCGGCTCAACTGGCTCTGGCCCGCCGCATGGCTTTTCCGGCCCTGGCTCGAGTGCGCCCCACCACTGTTCTCGAGGACGTCAGCGTGCCTCGCTCGCGGCTCGTAGAAATGGTGCAGGCCGTCTCTCGCGTCGCTGCTTCCAGCGGCCTGATGGTGGGCACCTTCGGCCATGCCGGCGACGGCAACCTTCACCCCACCCTGCTGCTAGACGAACGCAATCCCGAAGAGGTCAAGCAGATGGAATGGGCGTTCGAGCAAATCTGCCAGGCCGCCGTCGACCTTGGCGGCAGCCTCACCGGTGAACACGGCGTGGGTCTGTTGAAGCGCGAGTTTTTGGAACGCTACACCGACCCTGCAGCGCTGGAAACCATGCGCCGTTTTCGAGACGTCATGGACCCTCGTCAAGTCCTCAATCCAGGTAAGCTGTTCCAGCGCAGTCCGCGGCGCGAAGGCCAGTTGCCCCGCCACCCGGAACAGGCCGAGCCCATTTTGGAAGGTCTGAAAGCTTGAGCGGCTTTGAAGCCCCCGACACTCCTGACGAACAGGAATTGCTAAACTGCATCCGCTGCGGCATGTGTCTCCCCAGTTGCCCCACCTACGACCTGACGGGCCGGGAACGCTCTTCGCCGCGAGGGCGCATCAGCCTGATTCGAGCCGTGGCCGAGGGCCATCTGGATGCGGAATCCCCGGTTTTTGCCCAGGAGATGAGCGACTGCCTGGGCTGCCTGGCCTGCGTCAGCGCCTGTCCCGCCGGAGTTCAATACGGGAAGCTGTTGGAAAACGCCCGGGCACAGTTACACCGGCGAATGCCCTTCTGGAAACGCGGGTTGCTTCGCCTGGCTCTGGGATTATTGAGCCATTCACTGGCCCTGCTGGTCGGCTCGCGGCTGCTCTATCTGTATCAACGCTCGGGACTGTTCCACATTGTGGACCCCTGGCTGCCAGGGCAATGGAAGCAGCGCCATCAGTTTCTTCCGACGGCCCATTGGAACAACGGGCGTTCGCGCTGGCGCCCGACCCCAGGCCAGGCTGGTCGAGGCAAACTGGCCGTGCTATTTGGCTGCGTCATGGACATCGCCTTTCCGGAGGAAAATCTGGCCACGTCCCGCATCCTGGAGCGCCAGGGGTACGAGGTCGTGCCTCCTCAGGCTCTGGGCTGCTGTGGGGCTCTGGCTGCCCATGCCGGATGCCTCGATCAGGCCCGCTCCCAGGCGCGAAAACTGATCGAACAGTTTGAGCAATCGGGCGCCGAGGCTCTGGTGGTAAACTCGGCCGGATGCAGCAACTGCCTCAAGCACTACGCGGGCCTTTTCGAAGAGCAACCGGAGTGGCAAAGCCGAGCCCAAGCCCTTGCCGACAAGACCCGAGACATTCACGAATTCCTGGACGCGCTGCCTCTCGACCCCCCCCTTCCCCGCAATCAGCCGGCCAGCGTCACCTATCACGACGCCTGCCATCTGGCCCACGGCCAGGGCATTCGTCAGGCCCCTCGCCGGCTGCTGAGCCAGATTTGCGCAGCACCTCTGCGAGAGCTCGCCCAGGCCGACCACTGCTGCGGCAGCGCCGGTACCTACAACCTCACCCATGTCGAAAACGCTTCGGCCTTGCTCGACCAGAAGGTTGGACACATTCTGGCCAGCGGTGCCGACATCGTGGCCGTCGCCAATCCTGGATGTCTGCTTCAGATTCGCTATGGCCTCAGGCGCTGCGGGTCAACCGTGCGCGCGGAACACCCTGTGATGTTGCTGGATCAGGCATGGCAACTGGAACAGGATGGCAATCGAACAGTTGATTCCCCCTCTGCCACTGGGAAACAGACCAACAGTAACAAAGAACAACCACAAACCAGTTCTTAAATCTTTTCCCCAACTTATCCACATTCGTTGAATGCTCCTCAAATCCTGACCACATGAGTCTTTTGCCAGCGGCATCCGCGCCAAGACGGGTACAAACCTACGTTTGCATTGACGGAACACCGAAGACGGGTCTACTATGAGGGAGTCGACGGTCAAAAGCCCCGACCGCCCGGTCCAGCGCAAGGGCCGCGTTCCTTGGAAACGAAACCAATGGGGGTAACTTGCAGACCTGAGTAAGTCGCGGAGTCTCGACCGCGTAACTCTCCGAGACTGGGACCCGCAGGCGACTTAGTTGCCAGGACGGGGCCTGGAGCCCGAGGTGGTAGGCCCAGGCAGTTTCCGGGAACTGTGACCCGGGGGTTGTGGCATACCAGAGCCATCGTCCTGGAGGTTGGACGTTAACCTTCTCCTCGACCACCCGACTTTCGGGTCTGGTTGATTGTCTGTGGGTAACCACGGGCGCGAGCTTCGGCTCGACGGGTGCCCTTACGGACACCCACGCCGGCCTGGACCGCCGGTTCCTCTTCGGAGGTCGTTGCGCAGCGAGCTGCGCAGGGTGGTGGCTGACCTGAGCCACAGCTCGGCCCTTGCGGCCAAGCGAACGACTTCTACGGAAGTCAGCAACAGGTCCGGTTGCAGCGTTGCAGCGCACGTCAAGCGTTGTGGGTCGAGCCAGACCTCAGAGCTCCTCCGGTTCGCTGGAGTGGACAGTTCGCTGTCCATACCGAGGATTGCCCCTCGGAGGGTTGTGCCCCGTCACGGCACAGGGGTGGTTACCTCAGCCACACTGCGGCTCTCGAGTCGCCCGACCTCTTCGGAGGGCGGTACCCCGGCTGGCAATGCCGTGGGCGTTACCGTTGTCGCACAACGGGGGTTGGCCAGACCTCAGGCCCTTTGCTCAATTATGGGTGAAGCGTGGCTCTTGTAGCCACTGCAGCTTAGCTGCACGTCGTGCTGGCGCGACGCAAATCCTGTCAGAGTGGCCGTCGGCGAGGCTTGCCTCTGCTGACGGATCCTGGTGCTGGAGTGGCGGCGGCCAGGCGGTACTCGTCCGAACCGTAAAGGGCGAGGGGTTATGCCAGACCTCAGGCATCGTCTCTCGGGACGTTGAACCTTCGGGTTCAGGCCGACTTGTTCGGCCAACAGCTCCCCAGGCTGTAATTGGGGGCCGCGCAGGCTTGAAAATGCCGTGATGCTGTGATTTCGATAACTTCACAGAGAGGCCGGTTCCGAGTTTTCGGTTCCGGACCCTGGCGCTGGAGAGGTGGCGGCCAGGCGGTACTCGTCCGCCGTAAGGACGAGAGGCGTGTCGTAGCCTAGGATGACCGCCATCAAAGCCGTTCTCACCAGGGGGCGGCTTTTTTTATTGTCTCTTCAGGCTCAGGGCGGAGGCATACGGCCCCGCCCAGTCTCGGTCGAAGAACTGCTGCAAGGCAGAGCCCAGCGGCGCTCCCTCAAAGATCAATCCGAAGTCACGGCAGTCGTGGAAATACGAGCGTTCCCAATTTGAAGTTCCGACCCATCCGCTGGCCTGATCGATGACCAGGTACTTGCAATGCCCTACTCGACCGTAGGCCACTTCGCCTCCGCTCCAGGGTGGAATACGGCTGCAGCGCACCTCGACTTGCACCAGTGCGTCCAGACTGACAAGATGCTCGTAATGGGGAGCCTTCAAGCCCCAGTCGGCTACCAGCAGCTGGACCTGAACGCCCCGGGTGGCTGCCGCCCTCAACTCCTGATCCAGTGTGGCGTGGTAGCCCGGCACCGCGGCGGGAACATCGTGGTGGACCACGGCCGGACTGTAGGTCATCACCTGTAAGGAGATGTGCTTCTTCGCCCCCCTCAGCAGCTGCACCAAAGCCTGTTCCTCGGAACCCGGACTCCAACTGGGACGAACCCGAAGGGAGCTTCCGCGAAATTCAGCCTGGCTCCAATCGGAGCGAAGGTCATCGACGCAAGACGGGGGTTGGGCAACCCCAAGCCCGGCCTGAGACCAGTCGGCTTCGAACACCCGTTGATAGCGGGCCGCCAGCTCGGGGTGGCGTCCCCAGATGCCCAGTTCGCGGATATGCGTCAGGGCGGTCCAATCAAAATTCTGGCTCCCCAGGAAAAATCGCTGCTGGTCTACCAGCATCAACTTGCCGTGCTGAACACCCTCTTTCAAGCTCAGCTGGCGCACCTCAATGCCCTGCTTGGGCCAGGCTTCCACCAGTTGTGGATAGGTGCGCACAAAGCGTGCGTCTACCAGCGCACGCACGCGCACCCCCTGGCCAGCCTTCTCTTCGATGGCTTGAATGACGGGGGTCAGGGCGGTGGGACTGACTTCATTGCGGAGATAGAAAAACTCCAGGTCAAGCTGCTGACGGGCTGCTTGAACCAGTTCCAACCAGACTTCCGCGGTAGAGCGAATGGCGGGGTCATCCAGGTGTTTCTCGGTCTCGAGCGGCACACTCTCGACCAACTCTAACCAGGGCGACTCGGACTCAGCCCGAGCCCAGCCCCACAGCCCCAGCGACAGGGCCAGCAGGCCGGCCCATCGCCGCCAGGTCATCGCGCCGTATACTCGGACCAGTTGAGAGCCAGTTCGGCCAGGGTGCGAGCCGATACGCCCGAGGCTCCTTCGCCGAAGTATTTCCAGGGCTTTTCACGCCAGAAGGTGGGCGCGATGTCGAGATGAGCCCAGGCCGACTCAGCAGGAACGAACTCTTGAAGGAAAAGTCCGGCTGTGATACAGCCTCCAGCGGGCCCACCCATGTTGTTGATGTCTGCCACCGAACTCTTGATGTATTCCTTGTACTCGGCCGGGAGCGGCATTTTCCAGTGGGCCTCGCCGTGCGTACCACCCGCTCGAGTAATCGCGTTCACCAATCGCCGATCACTTCCCATCAGAGCGGTGAAGGAGTTGCCCAAGGCACGGCCGGCCGCCCCGGTCAGGGTAGCCACATCGACGATATGGGTGGCCCCAATGTCTCCGGCCAGCAGCAGGCCGTCGGCCAGAATGAGGCGCCCCTCGGCGTCGGTGTTCTCGACGTGTACCGACTTGCCGTTGCGATACACCAGAATGTCGCCCGGACGCATGGCGTTGCCGTCGGGCGAATTCTCGGCCGTAACCACGATAGCCGTCACCTTGATCGAGGGCTTGAGCTGTCCGATGATGTCCATGGCGCCCAGCACGGCCGCGGCTCCGCCCATATCACCACGCATCAGATGCATCTTCTCCCCGGGCTTGATCGAGAGTCCGCCGCTATCGAAGGTCACCCCTTTCCCGACCAGCACCAGATGCACATCGCTGGGCTGCTCGGGCTGGTACCCCAGCGTGGCCAGATAAGGGGGATGCTTGGAGCCGGCCCCGACATTCACCAGGCCAACGCAGCGTTCTTGAATGAGTCGGTCCTGGTCCCATACCTCAACCTGCAGGCCATGAGCGGCCGCCAACTCCTGAGTGCGGCGTACCAGAGCCGCCGGTGTAACCACGGCTCCGGGTTCGTTGACCAGATCGCGGGTCCGGTTGGTGGCTTCGCAGAATATCCGGGTCCGTTCCAGTTGGGCCTGAGCCTGTTCAGCGGAAGTCGTCCACAGAACGATCTGCACATCTTCGAAGAGCTTCTTGGGCTTCTGGCGATATTTTTCAAAGGCATAGGCACCGAGCAGAATGCCCTCCACCACTCGCCCCAGGTGCTCCAGGCCAGTGGGACCATTGAGGGCAAAAGCAATACGGGGGCGGCCGGTTTCTGCACCCAGACGTGCCCCGCGCGCGGCCAGAATCTTGATCGACTCCCAGGTTCCGTAGAGCTTTTCCAGTTCGGTGCTCAGAACCGCCACCGTGCCCACCTTGAGGCCAGCGGGGTCGAAAGTCACCTCGCGCGAGAGTTTTCCCGCCAGGAATTGGGCCTGGAGGCCGGCTACACGTTCCTGCAACCCCTCATCATCAATGTCGTGGAGCGGCTGGGCATCGCTGATGACCACCAACAAATCAGCCTCAAGTTCCTGAAGACTTCCCTCGAAAGTTTCAAACTTCATCGCCTGCTCCTCATCTTTGCTAGGTTGCCTGTGCGGGTTTGCCCCACACCCCAAAAATGCCTGCTGGAAGGGCGCGATGCTCAGGCAGAGAAGCCCGCGCCAGTGTTTTATTTAAGTCTGGACGTCGAGGCCACCGGACCTTTCCCGGGGCTGTATTCTTTGGTGAGCATTGGCTGCCTACCCGTCTGGCCCCCCGACGACGAACACCCGGAATGGTGGGTCGACTCGAGCAACGACTACTATTGCGAGCTCAAGCCCCTACCCGAAGGGGGCATTCTGCCGGCAGCGATGGAGGTTCACGGGCTTTCGCTGGAACACCTGGAACATCAGGGCCGCGAACCCGCCCAGGCCCTCGAAGATTTCCTGGCCTACCTGACCCGTCTGCGGGCCAAAGTCCCCAAATTCATGATGGCGGCCTGGCCAGCCAGTTTCGACCTGCCTTTTATCGGCTACTACTCCCAGCGCTTTCTTGGCCACAATCCTTTTGGCTACAACGCTCTGGATATCGCCAGCCTGGCTCAAGGGCTATTTCGTTGTGAACGCCGTCAGCTGCGCTCCAAACTGGCGCGTCGGGGCCTCTTTCGTCCTCCCAAACCCTATCCACACAACGCTCTCGATGACGCCAAGGACCAGGCCCATTTGCTGGCGGGTTTGCTCAATCTGGGAAATCGCTGACAAACTTCTCTCCTTCCAGGCCAGGCATCGGGGCGTTTCCGGCGAATCCCGATAGATTGGCAGGAATGGCCTGCAACGGCTAGAATTTCCTTCAAATTCCAGGGAGGCGAGGTTCTTCAGATGCGTCAGGTGCGAGCAGGTTTGTTGGTTTTGGCCCTGTGCTTCACGGTGTCCGCCCAGACTCCGTCTACCCCCGCCGACACGCCGGCGCCCGAAGAAGCTTCGAAGCGAGAGATTCGAGATGCCGATGTCGAATTTGTCGACTCGGAAGAAGCCTACTGGGTCAACAAAGGATTCAATGACGTGCTGTTCTACGGTGCTCAGGGCTCGGTCAATGCTGCTCGCAATGAGCGCGACCAGCATCGCAGTGAAGCCTTGGTTCGCAAAATGTATCGCGGCCCGCAGGTCGTCGGGGCACAGGTCGGAGGCAAGAAAGCCTCACCTTCGCTGCTCAAGATCAACGGCAAAGAGGTCAAGGTCTCACCCTAATTGCTTCATCTGCCGGCGCTCCGCTATGGGTGTGTTCACTGTGGCAAGTCCTGTGAGATGTTTGAAGTCGAACTCGAGGCCGGCCTGGACCTTCCAGGGGCCGTCGAGTGTGGCTCGGCGCGGAAGTTTCTTTGCCAACCCGAGGGCTGTCCCCATCTGAGCGAAAACCCCCGAGAGCGCTGCCAGGTATATGAGCGTCGCCCTCGCGCCTGTCGACAGTTTCCCTTTCGCATCCGTGAAACTCCGGGTGGGCAGTATGTCGGTGCCTCTTTTGCCTGCACTGCCATCCAGACCAGCCAGGGCCCGCCACTGGAGGCCGACTCACGAGACTGGAGTGAGCTCACGGTGATCCGTGAACACCCCCCACTGCAGTGCTCGAACGAGAGCACCCCTTGCGCCTGGAGCGACTACCAGCACATCGAAGAATACCTGGCGGATCAGCTGTGCTTTCCCGACGGGGCCTTTGCCGCGGCTATCCAACTCTCGCTGGCTCTGAGTCAGGGCAGGCTCGGCCAGCTGGGTAGCCTGCCTTTGCAGTGGCTCAGCGAAGATATCGAGGCCACCTGCCAACGCACGATTCGAGGGCTGCTGGCCCTGATGGAAAGCCAGAACCAGAGCCAGCAAATGCGCCTGGTTCTGGAAGCCCAGGTGCAGGGCGGCCGCTACTGGAGCGAAGCCTTTGGCTGCTGGGCCGAGCCCCGCAAGATCCAGCAAAAGATGCAGACCGAAGATGAGGAACACTGGCACGATGTTGAGCCGTTCTTCCGTCATCTGCTCTTTCGCAAATTCCTCTGGGCCGGTCCATCGGTTCACGCCCGTTGCTGCCTGTTACCTCTACTCAACGAAATTCTGCGCTATTGGAGCTGGCAACAGGCCGTCGACAAAGGCACGGTAGCTCGTCGTGAACACCGACTGGAGGCCATTCGAGAGATGGAACGCCGACTGACGTTTCACGCCTCGGGGTGGGAAGACTATCTGCGACCCCTCGGCCGTGCTTTTCTAAGTGGTGTGCGTTGAACCTTGAGTGCCCACCAGGGACTGAGCCCGCTCGAACAGCGACTCCAACTGAGCCAGCTGATGCCCACCTTCGAGAATCAACTCGCAGCCCTCACTGAGCCAGTGACCTGCTTCGGGTTCGTTAACCCAGTTTTTCAAAGCCTGCAGTCCCTCGTCCACGCGACCCAGGGCAGCCTGAAGCAAGCCCTGGCCTTCTTCGAATAGCTCTCGCTGCTCGGCTGGGGTACGTGCGGGCGGCGCGGTGATGGCCTTCCATTGCCGGAGAGCGACTCGGTGAAGTCCCTCGAACCACTGAATCGTTTCCATGAACTGCTCGGGAGAACGCGACCCGCCCAGGGCCTGCTGCACTTCCTCGGCGAGTCGCGCAAAATTGGCGCCCAATCCGGCATCCTCCAGAGTGTTTTGCTCGAGAGGTTCAGCGCGCTCCGGCAGCCGGGCCTGACACTGGGCGCAAAATCGATGATGGGCGGCATTGCTGGCCGAGCAAAACGGGCAAAGAATCGACTCCTCGCCCTGAGCGGCGCTGTCGAGTTGCTGACGCAGGCCGTCCAGCAGAGCTGCAGCTTCCTCGAGGCAGGCGAGACTCTGTTCCAATACCTCTTCGTGGGGCTCCTCGAGAAAGCGGAGCAAACCTTCCAATCCCGTCAGGTGGCGGTCCCTGACTTGGTCCAGTTGCGGAGCGAAGGCCTGCAGAACCTCCCGTTCTCGGCGCGAGGTAGAGCCCGCCTGCAAGGCATCGAAGAGTCGCCCCTGCAGGTCGGCGAACACCTGAACTCGCTCCTGAAGAGCCTCGACCGGAAGCCTTTCCCGTAGCACGAGCTGACCGACTCTGGCCAGCTCGGCGACCTGAGGATAGGCCGAGAGCAGCGGACAGGCCGTGAGCTCCTGAAGGCGCACATAGGCCGCCTCGAGCTGGCCAAAGACCTGGTGCAACTGCTCCACGGCATAGGCAACACTGACAGGGTCGGCCTCATCCAGCCCTTGCTTCAGACGCTGCAGTTGTTCACCAGCCCATTCAAAAAGTTCGAAGCAGGAGCGACCCGTTTCAACGAACTCCTCGGACCATTCCTGGAAGCGCAGTCCATCGTGAAAGTAATGGTGGCGGGCGCCCAGCTCGGCATCGAGTTCGGTCCAGGCCTGGAGAACTTCATCGGCCTGCTGGTGCCCCTGCATCCACTGACGAACCCGGCGCTTGACCTCCTCCAGCGGCGCCACACCACTCGACTCGCGGCAGCGCTCCAGAATTTCCAAGGGGTCCTCGTCGGGCAGTTCTTCGTCTTCGAAGGTATCGGGTATCTCTTCGTCCGGGTCGGGGGTGAGGTGGCTGTAGTCTTCGTGTTCCGGCTCCTGCATCGGGTCCTGTTTGAGAATACCGACCAGCCTCCCTCCAGCCGCGATCCTAGCTGGCCTGCTCCAACAGCCAGTCGACCAGTTGGCACTGCTGCTCGGGCCCGGCCGCGAATCGCACGCCCACCACCCGACAACCACCCCCGAGGGGCTCTTCCCAGACGCGCTCGGCGGCCAGTTGAACCTCGGCGCCCCGATGATGCAATAGCAGGAGGAAACGCCGCTCCACACTGCTACGGGTCAGAATACGAGCCCCGCGTAGACTGAGGTTGAGGGTTGTGCCGGGAACACCGTCACAGCCAGCGCCCAGGCGCACCGCGACCCGTCGACGATTGCGTCGGTCCTCTACTGTGAAACTAGCCTGCTCCATAGGAACAGACTAGCTTATCGATGTTTCGAAAATATTTTCAAATCGAAACAAATTAGCGCGGGATGAATACCCGAAAACTGGAGGGATAGTTGGTGATCTGCCGCCGCAGTTTATCGCTGGCTTCGCGGCCGTTGCCGAGAGAGATGGAGATGTGTCCGTGGGGCTTGCCGGCCTGGGGATTGCGGTTCCACACCACCACCGCGCCCGGAGGCAGACGATTCAATTCTTCCCGCCGCACCTGCACCTCGCGAAAGCGGGGGTTGCGTGCAAGTTGGTCGGCAGCCTGCCAGGCAGAACCACCGTGAAGATTGACCCCCAGCGGCCGCAGGGCTTGCTTGACGCCCCGGTAACAGTAGCCTCCCGGGCTCCAATTCGTCGATACAACGTTTGCGGCCGAACGGGCCACTGCGCTGCCAAAACCACTGCCCTGGAAGTCGCCCGGCCCGGCCAGCGGGGCGTTCGACCACGGCCCCTGCCCTGCGCTGGGAGGATAGCAGGGAAAGCCGCCGCCCCAGGGCGACTGGCCCCCCATAGGAGGAGGAAAGTATCCCGGCATGGCCATCGGAGGGCTGAACGACGGCTGACACCCGCAAAAACCCGACATCATATCGCCCATCGGCATGCCCATCCCGGGCGGGAATCCACCCGGGGCTCCCCCACCCTGCATCATCCTCATCATTTGCATCATCTGCATCAGCTGCATTCCGATCATGAGGCCGCCGAACATGGGATTCATGCCCATCCCCATCATCATCATGGGATTGAAGCCCATCATTGGATTCATACCGACAAACATGCGCTTACCTTCCTCCGCAGAGTTCTCGCAGACTGTATCCCTCTGGACCCCCAGGTCGTCTAGGGGTGCAGGCGACCTGACCGGTTGTTAACAACCAGGATCCCCTTGCTGTGGGGCAAAGTGCCCGACATGGACCTGCATTTTCCCCCACAACAAAACTACGACTGCGTGCAGTGCGGGCGCGGCTGCCAGATGAGCTGGGACATCCCGGTGGAGGACCCCATCGAGGCACAACTGCGTGATCACCCACTAACGCTGCGAGTGATTCAAGAAAAGGGGGGCTCCCCTTTGCTTCACAAGAAAGACGGCTGGGTCATGCAGGTCGACCCTGGCGAACCGCGCTGCGGCTATCTGGAAAGCGACTTGCTGTGCAGCATCCACAAGCACATCGGCGTGGAAGCCAAACCCCTCATCTGCAGGCTCTATCCGATGATTCTCACCCACACCCCCGAAGGCATCTTTGTGGGCAGCGCCTATTCGTGCACCGCGGTGCGACTGAACAGCGGGAGAAACCTGGCTGCCCACCGGGCAGATATCGAGCATTTGATCCAGCGAGGGGCCCAGCTCAATCGAGTCGGCGCCGATGGCCTGCTGGTTCACGGCCAGTGGTTCACCGACTGGTCGAGCTATCGTCGATTCGAGGAACAGATCTGCCAGCAGGCCAGCCAGTTGGGCTGGGCCCGGGCCCTCGGGCAAGCGGCCCTGGCTCTGGCCCTGGCCGCAGCGAAGCAGCCCCGTTCACGCAGTGGCACTCCCCAGGCCTGGCCCGACGATACCTGGCCCGAACTGGCCCAACAGGCCGCCGACTCCGGGCGCTTTCAGCCCTGCCAGAGCCGCATGTGGGAAGCCATCATCCCTCATCTCAAGCCCGACCTGCTGGGCGTGGAGCCCGCCCTGCGTCCGGCCTACCGCCAGGCCGTTGCCCGTCTGGAGGCGATGGACGAGCAACAACTCGACAGGCAGAGCCGCCCTCTGGTCCCAGAACTGGAGTTGCAAATCGAGCGCTACTTACAGCACCTCGTGTTTCGCAAGCAACTGGTGATGCACCCCACGCTGCTGTCCAACCTGGGGCTGCTGGCCTTTCTTCCGGCTTTCCTACGCCGCTGGACCCGGGCCCTGGCTACCGAGGGCGAGGGCCAGCTTGACGATTTCCACTGGGCTCAGGATCTGTGCGAGAAATTCCTGGTCTATCACAGCCACTCGCTGCGACCCACCTACCAGAAAGTGGCCCGACAATGGGTCCAACTGCTGGCCGACGAGTCGGAAGCTAGCCAGCGCTGACCTGAGACTGGTTGGGACTGGCAATCAGTTCAGGAGAGACCAGATCGCCTTCGGGCTTGGTTCGACACTTGAGCCCGCCCCAAAGGTCCAGGGTTGCCTGCGTAACGCTGGGGTCGAGGAAATGGATGCGACTGATCGAGCCTTCGCTGAGCTTCATGATCTGCTGGGCCACAAAGGCCTCTTCCTGAGGACGCCCACCCATCAAAATCGAGAAGCGTTCGCCGTTCTCATTGGTGCCGTGGCGGGCGTTGAAGTAGTTGGCGGTATCCCTTTTGGGATTTCCTACCTCCACAAAAGCGCCTCCCATGCGATGCACCGTGAAGCCAGCCTTCTCCAGGTCGCGGGCCGTCAGAGTTTCGTAGCCGGCCATTTCGCGGGCCCGCTCCATCATGGCCTGAGCGTGCTTGTCTACCTGGCGCAGGTGCTTCTCGGCCTGTTGAGGGCTGAGACTACCCGCATCGAGCTGCCGCTGGATGTCGTCTTTGAGCCAGCGGATCTGTTGCTCGGCCGCGGCCACGGAATCGTTGAGCAGCATCACTCCAGGAGCGATTGCGGTCATGCGCATGTCCAGGTGGAAGGCACCCGGTTGCTCCACGGGCACCACGTTCTCGGGCTTGAGCCCAAGATCGGCCGCAACCACTTTGGCGACCTCTTCTTCGCTCCACTCCCGACCGGTTTGCTTCTCCAGCAATCGACGGGTAACGTGCCAGCTATCCTTGCCGACCAGCACGTAGCCCTCGCCATCGGGACGAGTGCCTGTATAGATATTCCCGCCCTCGAGATAGCTCAGGGCCTGGCGGAGCTTGCCTTCGCTGGCCAGCCCACGGGCCAGCGCGGCTTTCTGAAACTTGCCCTGGTTGACCGCCCCGTGATAGGCGAAATCTCCCGACAGCCCGGTACCTTTGTAGCGCTGCGCGCGTCCTTCGCGAATGGCTTCGCTGATCAGGCCGCCGTAGTGGTCGTCGAAGATGGCCGGAACCACCTGACCTCCCCCCAGCGTGGGCTCTGAGTAATCTTCGGTCCAGACTTCGCCGTGAGGTATTTCCATGAGCGAGACGTTCTGGTAGCCGTCGAGCGCGCGCTGGTAGCTCTCTTTGCGCCCGGTGATGCCGGCCACGACGTGAAAACCCTCAATCTGACCGATCTGGGACAGCTGGCGGGCGTAGGTCACACTGACATCGCTGGTGGAGCGAAGAAACATCGTGACATCGCCGGGATTCAGGGTGGCATCTTTAGGAACCACTCGGTCGCCCCAGGTCAACTGACCCAGGTCATCGAGTTGGCGCTGACGCTCGGCTCCGGTGCGCTCCACCGCCTGCTGAACCTGCTGACCTGAAATCACATAGTGCTGACTGGGCGGCGAGGGAATTCTGACCGCCTCCAGCAACTGCCTGAAATCCAGGCAGGCGACTTCACCCTCGCGCGTGGGCATGAAGGTGCGAATCTCGTAGCGTCCCGAGGGGTAGGCCGCGTGCTTGAGGTCGCTGGCCAGATGCCCCTCGATGGTGGTTGAACCCAGGCGAAAGCGGGTGGGCTCGGGGAGCACTTCGGCCGCAGGCTGATTGGAGCCCCAAACAAAGTCGAGGAAGCCTCGATCGTCACTGGAGTCGAAGCCAATATCGCGAATGGACACTTCGCCAAGTGCGGTGCTGGCTTCCCGGGACGGGCCAGCATCGTTCTGCGGCAAACCTTTGAGATGCACGGGCTTGGGCTTGGCGGGATGGGCAAAGGGAATGCCCTTGAGGGGTGGAGGCGTAATCTTGCTTGACATAGTGTCAAAACTACGCTTAGCAAGTTAACAACAATCTTCCGGCTTGTTAACGGTTCGACAGGCAAGACTTCTCAACGCAAAGGCGGAAGGGGTCGTCATGACGCCCCAGTTGGCCGTGGTGGTTCCCTGCTACAACGAGTCCGAGCGACTCCGGCCCTCGCCTCTCATAGAGGCCGCCCGAAAACGTCCCGACTGGTGCTGGATTCTGGTCGACGACGGCAGCAGCGACAACACCGCCAGCCTGCTCGAATCGCTGGTTCCCCAACTGGGCCAGGCCCGGGTGCTGCAGTTGGGGCACAATCGTGGCAAGGCCGAAGCGGTGCGCCAGGGCATGTTGGCCGGACTGGGCTGTGGCGCCTCGTGGGTAGGTTTTCTCGATGCCGACCTGGCCACTCCGCCGTCAGAACTGGAGCGTATGCTCGAGGCCGGTACGACCGATGCCAAAGCGATGGTATGGGGTTGCCGGGTCCTTCGCATCGGAGCCACCATTCGCCGCGACGCTTTGCGCCACTACGGAGGACGCCTGGTTGCCGCGGCGATTTCCTTGCTGCTGCGGCTGCCTACCTACGACACCCAATGCGGGGCCAAGATTTTTCGGGCCGAGATCCTGCCCCCCATTCTGGAGCGGCCCTTTCACAGTCGCTGGCTCTTCGACGTGGAAATCGCCGCTCGCTATCGAAACCAGCACGGCCTGGAACAGTTTCTCCATTCGGTTCTAGAGTTGCCGTTGCTGCACTGGGTCGACCCCGGCGGCAGCCGCCTCAAACCCATCGATCTCGTGCGTCTGCCCCAGGACCTCTGGAAGTTGCACCGGATGTACAATCTGGAGGGCCGCCACTTCGGCTGAACCTGCCCATCAAGGAGTTTTCGCGCCGCGAAAACCGACGTCGTTTCAGGTAAAACCCTCATCTTCCGTAGCATAGCTGCTGCAGCGGCAGTCGCGTTCACGATAGCCGTAGGCACCCCCACGAATGACCGGTCGCCCATGGCGCAGGTCGGAAACCCACTCCCAGGCATTGCCACACATATCCAGGCATCCGTAGGGACTGGCGCCCGAAGGAAAGCTGCCGACGGGCTTCATCCTGGCGGTAGAACAAAAACTTCCACTGCGTCCCGCAGCGGTGAGGTTGCCCCGCTCGGGTTCCCAGCGGTTGCCCCACGGGTAGCGGCGACCGTCGTTGCCCCGAGCAGCTTTTTCCCATTCGGCCGCGCTGGGCAATCGCTTACCCTGGGAACGCAGATAGGCCAGCGCCTGCTCCTTGGTGAGGTGAGTTACGGGACAGTTCTCCTGACCGGGCGGCACCCGATGACTCGGGTCAAAGCCTTGATACTGTTGATGGGTAACTTCGCAGCGATCGATCCAGAAACGCGCAACGAACACGCGCCGCGGGGGATTGAAAAAGGCCTCGGCATCATCGCTGCCCAACCAGCACTCGCCGGCCGCGACCTCGACCATGTCGGCAGGAGGAGGCAAGACCGGGCCGGCACAGCTCGACAGAACCAGGCACAGCAGCCAGAAAAACCTCATGCAATCGGCTTCTCGACTGACACCAACTGGCCTCTGCCCTCACCAGGAAATCGACGGTTGTTCTAGGAAATTCGTGCCAGTGGGTGGAACACCCTCAGCGAGGATGGCCCCGAGCAGGGCTGTCAGGGGTGTGGGAGATGTGGCGATAGCCAAGGGAGGCGGCCCAGATGCAAGTTGAAGAGCAAGACGCGCTTCAAGCTCGAATTGCCGTTCTTGAGAAAAAGCTTAAGGCTGCCGAATCGCAATGCCAGGCGACCACCAAAGAGATCTGGCAGATGGAAGTCGACCTCGCCCGCATGGAAGAACGGGTGCGCGAGGCCGAAGAGCAGCTCAAGTCGGCCCAGCAGCCCTCGCCCTCGGCCGCTGAGGCCGAAGTCAGCGCGTTGCGCCAGGAACTCGAGCGTGCCCGCGAAGAGCGGGAAGCTCTGGAAGCCTATGGACAGCAGCTTCAGGAACAGCTCGACGAGGTGCAACGCATCTTGGACGAGCGCGACCGAGAGTTCAACGACCTGCAGCACGAGTTGCAACAGGCGCGCAGTGTCCCCGAACAGCAACTGGCGGAGTTGCAGCATCACCTGGACCTGCGCACCGCCGAAGCTTTTGAACTGAAACACCAGCTGGAATCCAGCAGCGCCGAAGCCTTGGAGCTGAAGCAGCTCCTGGATGCACGCACGGCCGAAGCCTTCGAACTGAGGCAGCACATCGAATCGGGTGGGGCCGAACTGGCCGAGTTGAGAAGCCAGCTGGAGGACCGCTCCGAGCAGGCCCTATCGCTGCAACAACAGCTCGAGGAACTCACGGCCGAACTGGGTGCTGCTCAGGACCAGCTCGATACCCCACAACCAGGACCGGAGGTCGAAGAGCTACGCCAGCAGGTGGCCGAGTTGCTGGGCCAGCTGGAAGCCCTGCGGGCTACCGAGGAAGGTCTGCGCCAGGCCCAGACCCAGCTCGAGAGCGAGTATCTCCAGCTGGAACAGCGTTCGTCCGAAGTCGAGTTCGAGCGTTCCCAGCTGGTTCAGGAGTGCGAAGCCCTGCGCCAACGATTGGAGGGTCTGGCCGAACAGTCCGGCGTTGCAGCCTCGGCCGAACTGGTGCGCCTGCAGGAAAATCTGGCCCTGCAGCAAGAGAAGAGCCAACTGCTTCAGGCCCGCTCCGAGCAGCTTCAGCAACGACTTGAGCTGGCCGAGGAAAAGGCCAATCTGTATCAGATTCGGCTCCAGGAGGCCGAGCAAAGACTCAACGACGTCCAAAGCCAATCGGGCCAATCGGGTGACGAAGCGCGTCAGCTGCGAGAACAGCTGGCCAAAATGGAATCCCGCGTGCGCGACGCCGATCGCATCTACGAGGCGGCCGAGCAGCAGGCTCGCGAGGCGGAGCAAAAAAATCAAGAATCGTGGGCCCGGGTTCGCGATGCCGAGATGCGAGCCAATCAGGCGCTGGTGGAAAACAAGAAGCTGGCCGACAAGCTGGCCGAGCACGAGCGTCGAGCTCAGGAGTCCGACCGCGAAACCCAACGATTGGCCTTCCAAGATCCACTGACCGGGCTGCCCAACCTCAACCTGATGACCCAGTATATGGACTTTACCGTGAAGCAGTGCGTGCGCTACCGGCGCGTGGCGGCTTTGCTGGTGATCGACATCGATCGCTTCAAGGTGTTCAACGAGGCCATGGGCTCCAAGGCCGGTGACGAATTGCTGGCCAAGGTGGCCGAGCGCCTGCAACAGTCGATCCGCGAAACCGACTCGCTGGGGCGCAAAGGCGAAGACGAGTTCATCATCTTGCTCTCGGAGCTGAACGTAGGAGACCACAACAATCCTGAAGGGCGCATCCGGGCCATTCATCAGCACGTTGAAGTGGTGGCCAACCGAGTGATGCAAATGATGGCGGCGCCCTTTATCGTGCAGGGCCAGAAGTTCTACCTGCACGTCAGCATTGGCATCGCCATCTGCCCCGACGACGGCGAGACCCCTCAAATTCTGCTGGAGAATGGCGACACCGCCATGTATCACGTCAAAGAGACGGGACGCAACCGGCACCAGTTCTACACCACCGACCTGCGGAGACGGCAGGAAAGGCGCCTGTCGCTCGACACTCAGATGCGCTCGGCGCTCGAACGCAATGAATTCGAGGTTCGCTACTTCCCCGTGGTCAGCCTGGCCAAGGGCAAAGGTCTGCTGGTCGGCGTGGAATCGTTGCTGCGCTGGAACCACCGCATGGAGGGAGTGGTGGGGCCCAATTTCTTCCTACCGGCCGCCGAAGAATCGGGCATGATCGTGCCCATTGGCCAGTGGGTCCTGCAGCAGACCTGTACCCAGATGCGTGAATGGCTCAGCAACGGCCTGCGGATTTTCGCTTCGATCAATCTGTCCAAGCGACAGTTGATTCAGGCCGACCTCGTAGAGTCGATCTCTCGCGAGCTTTCCCAAAACGGCATTCCGCCCGAAGTTCTCTATGTAGAAATCGCGGAGGGCTTCAACACCTTCAATCCGGAAGTCATGGACGAGGTCATCACCAAGCTGGGAACGGCCGGAATCCGCATCGCTATCGACGACTTTGGCATCGGCTACTCCAACCTCAGCCGGCTCAACCTGAACTACACCCGGGTGCTCAAAATCGACCGCTCCATCGTTGAAAAGTGCCCCAACGATCGCCAGAGTTCCACCGTTTGTATCGCGGCCATCAACCTGGCCAGCAGCCTGGGCCTGTTGTCGCTGGCCGAGGGCGTGGAGAACATCAATCAGGTGCGGTTCCTCACCAAATATGGCTGCGCGCTGGCCCAGGGTTACTACTTCTCGGAACCGGTTCCGGCCTCGGAAATCACCAACTTCCATCGCACCAAGAAAGTCTGGAAGCTGTGACTCTGAGAGGCTGGTCGGTGGTCACCGCGGTAAGCGGTGGCCTGCTTCTGCTGGCCTCACACATCCTCAAAGAAGTCGTGGCCACCGATCAGTGGCAGGTCGTCATTCCCCTCACCCTCTACCTTTTCGCCCACCTGGTGCTGGGGGCGGCCGTGGTGCTCTGCGGCCTCTGGTGTCTCTGGTTGGGCCGCTGGCAACGCGATACCGCACTGGCGGTGCTGCTGGCGCTGATGGCCGCGGCTCCCGTGGTCCACCTGAGCTGGCGCTACACTCACCAGACACGACCTCTCACCCAGTTTGTCCTGTTTCTGATGTGGACCGGTAAGTGACGCGCAAAGAGAAGTGTGCTCGCATTGTCGAGGTGCTGGAATCGCTCTACCCGAAGGTCGAGCCTCCCCTGGACCATCGAGATCCCTTCACCCTGTTGATGGCCGTGCTGCTCTCTGCCCAGACCACCGACAAGAAGGTCAATGAAGTGACTCCCCAACTGTTCGAGCGCGCTCCCACCCCGGAGGCCCTGGCGCAATTGCAGGTTGACGACGTGCTGGCCATCATCCGCCCGCTGGGTCTGGCCCCCCAGAAGGCACGCCACCTGGTGGCCCTGGGTCAGCGCCTCTGTGAGTGCTATGGGGCATCGGTGCCGGCCAATCTCAACGACCTGGAGACCCTGCCTGGCGTAGGTCACAAAACCGCTTCGGTGGTCATGGCCCAGGCCTTCGGCGTAGCGGCCTTCCCTGTCGACACCCACATCCATCGGCTGGCCTGGCGCTGGGGGCTATCCTCCGGAAAAAGCGTCGAGCAGACCGAAGCCGACCTGAAACGGTGTTTCGCTCGAGAGCTCTGGAACAAACTCCACCTGCAGATCATCTTCTTTGGTCGAGAGCATTGCCCGGCCCGAGGTCATCGCGTCGAAAGTTGCCCGATATGCCACTGGGCCTTCACTTCACGCCGTCAGGCTCAGGAAGTACTGCGCAAGTCCTGAGAACAGATCCAAGAAAAACTTGCAATAGTTTTCTAGATTCTATATAAAATCTTTATGTGGGCATTCCTTGAGGTGCTCGCCAATTCACCGTCAGGACCTCAACGTGCAAGACACCAAGAAAGACCTGGCCGCCAGCCTGGCGGTAGCCCTCGTCGCCATTCCTCTGTGCCTGGGCATCGCCCACGCTTCTGGCGCCCCCCTCATGTCGGGCCTGGTGGCCGGCATTATCGGCGGCATCATTGTCGGCTTCTTCAGCGGCTCCCACCTGAGCGTCACCGGACCTGCCGCAGGCCTGACCACCATCGTCCTGGCTGCGATGGCCACCCTGAAAAGCTTCCCGGTCTTCCTCACAGCAACGTTCCTGGCTGGCTTGCTGCAGATCGTGTTCGGCAAGTTGCGGGTGGGCGGCCTCAGTCGCCTGTTTCCCTCGCCGGTGATCAAGGGCATGCTGGCGGCCATTGGGCTCACCTTGATTTTCAAGCAGTTTCCCCATCTGGTGGGTTACGACTTCGAAAGCTTTGGGGTGATGGAGTTTGCCGATAACCCTCACGACGTCGAACAACCCTATGAGGGTGAACAGGCCTACAATGTCAACACCTTCACCCTGATCGCCCATGCCTTCAGTCACCTCGAACACGGAGCCTTGATCGTCGGGTTGAGCTGCCTGGCCGTGCTGTATCTCTGGGATGCGAAGTTTCAAAAGCGCTTCCCTACCCTGCCGGGTTCTCTGGTGGCCGTGGTTCTCGGCGTAGGGATCAACCTTGTGTTGAAGGCAATAGGCAGTGGCTGGACTGTTGAGGGTCGTCACCTGGTGCAGATCCCCCCTATGTCCGAAGGCTTTCTCACCTTTCCCGACTGGTCAGCTCTGGGCAATCCTGACGTCTGGGTGATTGCCGTCACCATCGCCGTCATCGCCAGCGTGGAAAGCCTGTTGACGGTCGAGGCTCTGGATCGACTCGACCCTCACCACCGCTTCAGCCCTCCCAACCGCGAACTGGTGGCCCAGGGCCTGGGCAACGCCGCCTGTGGCCTGCTGGGCGGTATTCCCGTCACCTCGGTGGTGGTGCGCGGCAGCGTCAATCTGTCGGCCGGAGCTACCAGCAAGCGCTCGTCGATTTTTCACGGCATGGTGATCTTGCTGGCGCTGCTGGCTTTCCGCTCTGGCCTGAACCAGATCCCCCTGGCCGCGCTGGCCGCCGTGCTGGTTCATGTGGGGGCAAAAATGGCCAACCCGGCTCTGATGAAGAAGATGGTTGGGCGCGGGTTGGGTCAGTCGATTCCCTTCTTTGCGACCATCGTGGCCATCCTGTTCAGCGACTTGCTGATCGGCATCCTGGTCGGCACAGCCATTTCGGCAGCCTTTATCCTGCGCAACCTGCACAGCGCTCACGGCTTCACGGTGACCCGCAGCCAGCATATCACCCACATCCGTCTGCACGAGGAAGTGACCTTCTTCCACAAGGTGCGGCTGGCTTCCGTATTGGAATCGGTTCCCGCAGACTCGCTGGTCGAGATCGACGGCACCCAGGCCCGCACCATCGACTACGACGTCATCGATCTGATCGACATCTTCTGCACACGAGCCCCACAGAAGAAAATCCAGGTTGTTATTGGAGGTATCGCACTCTTGGAAAACATTTCAAAAGACCAACTGGACTCGATGCGCGGAGAGTATCGCCAGCTGCTCGACAGCAATCGAGCCTGGGCCGAACGCTGCAAGGAGCAGGACCCTACCTTCTTTCAGCGGGCAGGACACGCCCAGAAACCGAGCTTCTTCTTCATTCGCTGTTGTGACAGCCGGGTGGCCGCCGAGACTTTGACGGGCATGGAGCCGGGAAAACTCTTCGTTCACACCAATCTTGCCAACGTCGTCTCTCCTCACGACCTCAACTTCATGTCCGCCCTGCAGTACGCAGTGGAATACTTGAATGTGCCCCACATCATCATCTGTGGACACTACGGCTGCACCGGGGTGCGTTCGGCCCTCAGCACGGATAGCCATGGACTGATCGAAAACTGGGTGCACCCCATCAAGAAAGTAGTGGAAACCCATCAGGCCGAACTGGCAACCATCAGCGACCCCCACGAGCGCGACAAGCGAATCGTGGAACTCAATGTGCTCCATCAAGTGCGAAACATCCTGGAAACCGAAGTCGTGCAACGCTCGATTCGCAAGTTGGGCATACCCATGGTGCACGCCTGGGTATTCGATGGAGAGCAAGGTCAGGTCAAAGAACTGCAGTCGAACCTCGACCTCGACAAAGACATCCCCGCCATCTACCGCTACCAGTTTGGCTTTGAGCGACCGTTGGTGGGAGCCGGAAAGCCTTAGCGCTTGAGCAAGAAGTCGGCCTGGCTGATGTCGGCTTCTTGCTCTGGGGTGACCAGCCTGGCCCGCTCTTCCCAGATGGGAGCCGTTCGCGGGGCCACACTGGCCTCTCCCTGGTAGTCGGCGAATCCCGAGGCCTGGATGCTCACCTTGTAAGTGCCCGGTTCCAGGAGCACTCGAAAACGCCCGTTGGGTGCTGAAGTCACCTCGACCGGCTTACCCGCACCCTGGAACTTGAGGCGGGCCCCTGCCACAGCGCCCAGCACGGGCTGGTTTCGATTCATGCGCTCGCTCATTTCGGTTTCGATGGCCATTCCGGCGGCTTTTTCTCCATCGCGAACGGTGCCCTTCAACCAGGCCGGATGCTTGGGCCCGGGCACCACCACCCGCAGCTTCTTGGCCCCTTTGCAGCCCACGCAGGCCCCACCAACCTTGACGCCGGGGGGCGGCGAACCTTCGTAGTCCCCCCCACTTTCGACGCCACTGCCGCCGCACCAGCGACAGTCACGCTGCTCGACCTTGTCTCCGGGGTAGACTTGGGAACCCGAGCACCCAGAAATCACCAGCATCAGCAGTGTCCAGTAGAACCAGTGTCTCACGTGAACCTCCCCCTATAGATAGTGTCAAATATACACCATCTACAAGGAAGCGGCAAGCCCTCGCTTTGACAGCCAGTGCTCGGCCGCCCACACGCCCGCGCGCCCCGAGAAATCGGCCGGAGGGCGGCTGACTCCGCATAGATCGACCTGGGTCAGTTCGGGTTCATAGTCGGGAAACGGGCGTAGCCAGAGCGACTGGGAGAGGTCGGTTTCGCCACCCCAAAGATGTCCCTGGCTGCACTGCCAGTTGCGCTCGTAATCGGCTGGAGTCATCAACTCGAGCTGATCGACCGGCAATCCCTCCATTCGACTGAGCGGATCTCCGCCGTAGACCAGCGAGACTTCGACCCGATCGGCCGGTAGAGAAGCATCCACCTGAGCGGGCCAACGCAGCACCGTGGGGGCCTTTTCAGGAAAGCGATGGCGCTTCACTTCGTCCCAACATCGCTCCAGAGCGAATAGGCCAGGGTGCAGATGAATCACGTCCTGACGCAGTTCCTCAGGCCAGCCCTGGGGCCAGGCCAGGTCGCCTACCGCTCGGGTCCAAATCCCCCGCCCTCGAAGCCGCTGCACGGCCACGTTGAACTCGGTTTCGAGGTAGCGAGGAGAAATCAGTTGCTGGTAGGTCCAGCGGACGTCTCTATCGCTCAGCAACAGTTCGAACGAGAGCGATATCCCTTCCACGGACAAAGTGTTCGCGTTCAGGTCCAAAACCGGGTGACCACACTCGTGAACCACCCTGACGCCAGCCTCCTCGGCCCGCCGGCGCAACAGAGCCATCATTTTCGAAGAGCCACCGACCGCCACCTGAGGTTGCAGCACCTCATTGCGAGCCCAACGCCGAATCAGATGAAAGGTCGTCCCACAGGCAAACGGACCCTGAGCAATCCCTTCCAGGGCCGTCTCCGCCAGCACTCCCTTCAGCAGATCGTCTTCGAACCACTCGTCCAGCAGGTCTCTTAAGGAAGTCCAGGGCAGGCGCAGCACCTCGGTGCTGGTGCGCCGACCCAGGTCTCGCCAGCTCTGCAGGACCCCGGCATCGCTTTGCTCCAGGCCCCGATAGAGCCGAGCGGCCTGACCCATCAGGGTCACAAAGTCACCCCAGCGCTGGCGATCGCGGGCCCGAGCCTCGCCTAACAAAGCTTCCGGGGTCAGACGAATCCAGCGACCGTCTGCAGCAAGTCCGGCGCGGGCCGGGTGACACACAAAGGCGGCATCCAGTTGAAAACGCTGCATCAACTCGGGACAGAGGTGGGTAAAAGCCAGGCCCAGTTCGCCCGAATCCTGGCTGCAATAGGGCGCGCCAAAGTCGCGCGAGGTTTCGAGCAGCATCACCTCACGACCGGCCCTGGCCAGGGCCAGCGCCGCGCACAGTGCATTGGGTGAAGACCCGTAGATCAGGAACTCCGTTTTCATGCCGTCCACTCCTTCAACAATTCCATTGCCGCATTGCGCCCCGGAGCACCGGTAATGCAGCCACCCGGATGGGTGCTTGAGCCGCACATCCAAAGGTCGCGAATCGGCGTTTGGTACTGGGCCCACTGAGGCGACGGCCGCAAGAACAGCAGTTGGTGCAAAGACAGTTCGCCGTGGAAGATATGGCCACTGGTCAGGCCGAAGGTCGACTCGAGGTCGGCCGGGGTCATGATGTGCTTATGCAGGATCTTCGACTTCAAGTCGGGCGAGTACTGAGCCAGCGTATCCACCACCACGTCGAGGAATTCGGCTTTTTTCGACTCCGTCCAGCCACCCTCGAGATCGCTGCTGGCATACTCGACGAACAGCGACATCACGTGTTTGCCCGGAGGGGCCATGGAGGGGTCGAGGATCGAAGGAATGAGCGCATCCATGAACGGAGCTCGAGCCCATCCCCCATATTTTGCATCGTCATAGGCCTGTTCGAGATAGTCCGGACTGGGAGCGATCTCGATAGATCCACGCATCAAAGCTTTGCGGTCGGAGGGGATCGAGGGAAACTCGGGCAAGCCATCCAGTGCCAGGTTGACCTTGCAGGCTGCGCTGCGCAGACGGAAGCGCTCGATGTCGTAGAGGAAGTCGTCGGGCAGGTGCTCGCGAGGCACCAGTTTGAGAAAGGTCCGCCGCGCGTCGGCATTAGAAATGACGCGCTGGGCGCGAAACTCGCGTCCATCCTCGAGGGCCACGCCGCAGGCCCGCCCGTCCTTCACCAGCACCTGAGCCACCGGAGCGTTCTCCAAAATCTCGGCGCCGAAGGCCCGCGCAGCCCGAGCGATCGACTGGGAGAACGCGCCGGTGCCACCCTTGGGAAAGGCCCAGGCACGACGCACGCCGTCGACTTCGCCCAGGTAGTGATGCAAGGCCACATAGCCGCTGCCGGGACTGCGAACCCCCATAAAGGAGCCGATAATGCCAGAAGTGCACTTGATGGCCTTGAGTGGCTCGCACTCGAACCACTCGTCGAGAAAATCGGCGATGCTCATGGTGACCAATCGGCACAGGCTGTGAAAGTCGCGCCGTTGCATGCCGTCGAGCACGCCCCGAATGCGAGCCATTTGCTCCAAATCGCGGGGAGCCAGCGAGGTGGGGTCGGGCGGAATGAGGTCGAGCAAGGGCTTGATGGCCAGAGAGAGCCGCCGCATGGTCAGGGCAAACTCCTCGTAGGTTTCGGCATCCCGGCGACTATGGCGCAGCAAATCGTTGCGCGTCATATCGTGATCGGGCCAATCGGCCAGGTAGTCCCCGTTGGGCAAGGGCACCACCGTGCTCTCGAGGGGTAGCAGTTCGAGACCGTGACGGGCCAGCTCCAGTTCCTGAATCACCTGGGGCCGCAGCAAGCTGATCAGGTAGGAACCGATCAAAAACTTGAAGCCAGGAACAATCTCTTCGGTGATGGTCGCCCCACCTACCGTATGACGTCGCTCGAGCACCAGCACCTTCTTGCCGGCACGAGCCAGGTAGGCGGCGTGAACCAGGCCGTTGTGACCGCCTCCGATGACAATCGCATCATAACTCATACGTCACCTCGCTTACGGGGGGGATTGAAGAAGGGCAGAGCCCGTACGCTGGCACCGAAGCGCTTGCGATAGCGATCGATGACGAAATCGATGTACAGCGGCTTGTCGGCCGACTGCGGGCGTACCTGGGCCAGAGCCAGATAGCCTTTGAGCGTCGGCGACCAGCAACCACAGGTGGCGTATCCGACCTGCTCATTCTCGTCGAAGATGGGAACCATCTCGCGCCACGGCACGAACGGGAACTGGACCGGCAGACCCAGGTCTTCGTAGGCCCGAGCCAGGGCAACCTGGTCGATCTCCAGGCCGACGAGTTGCAGGGCCGGCCCCTCGGCCTTCTCTCGAGCCAGAGCCTTCTTGCCGACAAAGAAAGGCTTCTGCAGGTGCACAGCCCAACCCAGGCCGAGTTCAAAGGGCGTACTGGCCTGGGCCGGCGTCACCGCCTTGGGGGCCGGAGTATAGTCGACATCGAGCATGATCAGGCCGGCTTCAATGCGCGCTACGTCCATGGCCCAGATGCCGGCCGGGCACAGTGAATAGTCGCTGCCCACCTGCATGAGGTGATCCCAGCACTCGGTGGCCTGTTCGGCCGACACCCATACTTCGTAGCCCAGGTCGCCCGTGTAGCCCGTGCGTGAAACCATAAGAGGCTGACCGCGCCACTCCAGCTGGGAAGTTCCGTAGAAAGGCAGCCCGCGTAGCGACTCTCCAAAGGCTCGGCAGAGAATCTCTCGGGCCATCGGACCCTGCAAAGCCAGCGTCCCCAGATGCTCGCTGACATCTTCGATTTCAACCGCCATGCCCACCGCATTCTCCAGTAGCCAGTGGTAGTTGGGATCGGCCGCTGTAAGTCGGTAACGATGCTCGCTGAGATGCACGATAGTACCGTCATCGACCACCTTACCGCGGGTGTCGCACCAGGGCGTGTAGAGCATTCCGCCCACGGCCAGGCGAGCGAGGTTGCGGGTCACCAAACGGTCGAGGAAGGCACCCGCATCGCGCCCCCGGATTTCATACTTATAGAGGGCCGAAACATCGATCAGGGCGGCCGAATTGCGGATCGCCAGATACTCTCGTTCGTGGCCCATTTCGTAGGCACTGGCCACCGAGTAGCCGCCCCAGCGTCGCCACTGGTTGGCCTGCATCAAGGCCGAGGTGCGGGGATGAAAGGGAGTCGTCTTGAGTTGCAACATCAGCGGAAGTTATCCTTACGGGTTCTCAGTTCAGCGAAGACCTCGGCCGGTTGGCTCTTGCCCGTATATTGCTGCACCGCCGCCACCTGCCAGCGAAGGAAGGGATTGGTGCGCTTTTCCTGTCCTAGCGATAAGGGCACCGTGGGAGCACTCGTCTCCCTGGCCACCCGTTCCGCCAGGTCGGGATTGTCTGGCTCGACGGCCTGAGCGAAGCGACGATTGCCGAGGGTGTATTCGTGCCCACAATAGACTTTCACGGAATCGGGCAGTTCCAGCAACTGAGCCATGGACTGTTGCATCTGCTCAAAGCTGCCCTCAAAAACCTTACCGCAGCTATAGCCGAACATCAGGTCGCCGCTGAACAGGTGGCCCGAAGGGAAGTAAAAGGCGATGTGTCCGAGCGTGTGACCCGGAATCGCCAGCACCCGAACCTTGTCGCCGCCGAACTCGAGCTCGTCACCGGCCTGGACAAAGCGGGTCAACTGGGGAATTCTGCCCTTGTCGCCCAGTGAACCCACCACCGGTAAGCCGGGGAAGCTCTTCAGGATGTCGCCGTTGCCATCGATGTGATCGGCGTGATGGTGAGTGTTCCAAATCGCCACAGGGCGCAGTTCTCGCTCTGCCACCACCTTCAAGAGGGGTGCAGCCTCGCCAGGATCCAGAAAAAGAACGGTCTTTTCCTGGGTATCCTCGATCAGATAGCCGTAGTTGTCTTCGAGTATGGGAATGACGTGAACCAGGATTCGACTCATGGGAACTCCTTAGAAGGTGATAACGCTGCGGATGGACTCTCCCCGCTCCATCAGGTGAAAGGCTTGGTTAATGTTCTCGAGGGGAAGTTGATGCGTGATCATCGGATCGATCTGGATCTTGCCCTGCATATACCAGTCGACAATCTTAGGCACGTCGCGACGCCCCCGAGCCCCCCCGAAGGCGGTGCCCTTCCAGACCCGTCCGCTGACCAGGTTGAAGGGCCGGGTGGCGATCTCTTCACCGGCGCCCGCAACCCCGATAATCACGCAGCAGCCCCAGCCCTTGTGGGTGCACTCCAGGGCCTGGCGCATGACCTTGACGTTGCCAATACATTCAAAAGCAAAGTCTGGACCGCCATCGGTCAGGTTCTGCAAGTAAGCCACCAGATCGGTTCCCGCTTCGGCGGGGTTGACAAAATCGGTCATGCCGAAGCGCTCGGCCATCTCGCGCTTGGCGGGATTGAGATCGACGCCGATGATGCGCGAAGCCCCTGCCAGGCGAGCACCCTGCACCACATTCAGACCGATGCCGCCCAGTCCGAAGACGGCCACCTGATCGCCCGGGCGCACCTGAGCGGTATTGAGAACGGCACCCAGACCGGTGGTAACCCCGCAACCGATGTAGCAGACCTTATCGAAGGGGGCATCGGGACGGATTTTCGCCAGGGCGATTTCAGGTACCACCACAAAGTTGGAGAACGTCGAACAACCCATGTAGTGGTAAACGCGCTCGCCGCCCGCCGAAAAACGAGACCGTCCGTCGGGCATCAGTCCCTGGCCCTGGGTCACCCGAATGGCCTGACAGAGATTCGACTTGCCCGACAGGCACACTTTGCACTCGCGACACTCGGGGATGTAGAGCGGGATGACGTGATCGCCCACCTTCAAGCTACGAACCCCGGCGCCAACCTCGACCACAACGCCTGCGCCCTCGTGCCCGAGCACGCTGGGGAAGAGCCCTTCGGGGTCTTTACCCGACAGGGTGTAGGCGTCGGTATGACAGACGCCGGTGGCGCGGATCTCGACCACCACCTCGCCACTCTGCGGAGGGGCCAGATCCAACTCAACAATCTCCAGTGGCGCCCCGGGGCGAGTGGCCAATGCTGCGCGAGTCTTCATGTCAAACCTCCCAAAGTGCCAGCCCTGCTGCTGGCGGAAGGCCTCATTCTCAGTAACGGTCAGGGATTCCTGGAGCCGGTCCCGAAGCCCACGGCATGACCCTGATCTTGCTACTGCTGCTGGCACCTCTGCTTTGGGACGAGCAGGGCGCCAAGCTGCGCTTTCTCAACTCGGAAGCAACCCGTGACAAAGCCTACGTTCTGGTTCATCTGGAGCTCACTCCCCAGATGGACGTCGCAGCCTTTCGCTGGGAGGGTCTGGCCCAGGTGGTCAATCGACAGGGCGAGTCCCTGCCGATCGCAGGCGACTGTGGCGTAGACATGCTGCGCACCAGCGGCCACTTCCCTTTGAAAAGGGGAAAGAAACAGCGCCTGCTGCTCTACTTCCCCTCGGCTCCCAGCGATTTTCCGCTAGAGGTTCAAGTCCAGGGCCAGGTGGCGCAGCGCCACAAATAGCGGGTGGAGCGGCCGTTATCGGGTCGTCCAGTAATCGTAGATGTATTCCTGCAGTCCCGAGGCCGGCATTTTGCGTTCAAAGCGATGCCAGCGTTCGGTTCGCTGGGCATCGGTCCAGGTGATTTCCACCACGTAATTCAAGTGTGCACGAACCTGTCCCCAGGTGAAGTCGATATAGGGGTCGGCGCCCTCGAACGTGTAGGTTTGCCAGAGACGCTCACTGAAGTCGTGCTTGCGGTAGATGTCGATGCGAGTGGCCCGAAAGCCGTCGCTGCTGGGAAAAACGCGAAACCAGAGAGAGGTTCGCGGCGAATACATGAGTACTTTCTGGCTTTGCCGCGCCGCCTTGCCCAGTGGCACACGCACCTGACGACGAAGAAATCCGGGGCACGACAGTTGAAAGACCGGCTGATCCGTCTCGGGGTCGGCCACCAGCAATTTTCCATTGCGGTCACTGCTACCCAATGCGCGCCCCCCGAGCCGGACCTGAGCCCGGGGTACAGGTTCACCATCCTCGTTGACGACCTGCAACGTAAGCTGCCGAGGAGTGGGGCGAAAGTCAGCCAGACGAAAGGGTTTCGAGACGCAGGGACCGGCCTGGAGCAGGAAGCTCCCCTCGGGGTCACGGGCCCGAAAGACCAGCCAGTCTTCGCTCTCGCGGGAGAAATCTGAGCACCTGTTGGAGGCATCCAGAGCCACGATCTGCCAGGGCCCGGCGGGCAAGTTCTCGACCTGCAGTGCCAGGCTTCCATCTGCGCGACTGCGGAACGCCTGCAAGCGAGGCAACATCTGGCCTGGCGCCATGTGCAACTCGACGGGCGAATGCGCATACACCCAGTAGGCCGCGCCGGGCTCGAGGGCGGCACCATCCTGACCGGGAAGAAGCTGCCCTTTTGGGCCATAGGCCACGGGAGCCAGGCGACTCGAAAGCAGCAAGGGGAAAGGTTGCCCCCCCGTCTCGACAGCACTTAACTGAGCCCACTCGACGTCTTCTTCGTAGCCGTTGCCGATCAAATTCCAGCCCGGTTGCAGCCCAATCGACAGACTGGCATTCAGCGGAGAGCCCCATGCCAGGGCCCGTCCAGAGGCTGCCGCATGGGTCCAGTAGCCACGCCCTGGAAGCAATTCCGAGTCGTTGACGACCCGACCCTGAGCATCGACCAGTGCCGAGAAGCCTCGGCTGCCGACCACCTGGCTGAAGGGAAACGACACCAGATTCCAGCCGGCCTTCAGTTCGTATCGCTGGATGGCCACTTCGCGGGTCGGCAAGGGCAAAGGACGTTCTCGTGCGCTCGAAGGCCTCGTCGTGGCCGAAACGGGGATCTGGGGAGGCACCGGCGGAGGAGGCAGTTCTTGGGCCATGGCCCAGACCGTCAGCTCAAACACCAGTAGAACGACAATCCAGAGCCCCATGCTTGAGCCTTTCCAGTTCGTTCTGTGCGTCCTCTTTTGCCCGGATGGGAATTTTTCACAGAGCGCGTGAGGTACCTCCCCCAGTATTAAGAGAGGACAAGAAGGCCTTCGTCAAAAATCCTCAAAGAACGGTTGGAGGAGTATCCATGTCCAGTGCGTTAGTGCTCGAAGCAAATGCCGCTTATGATGCGGGCGATTGGGATCAGGCGATTGAGGGTTACACCAAAGCCCTGGAAGCCGACACCGGCGATGCCGAGGCCTGTCGGCGACTTGCCGATACGCGGGCCATTCGGGGCAACCTCAACCTGGTGGTCGAGACCTACCTCCAACTCATGGATATCCTCTGCAGCCAGAACAACTATGAGGCAGCCCTTCAGGTTGGCGACTGGGTGAAATGCATTAAGCCCGAGTCAGACGCAGTCCGAGCCAAGACCGTCGATATCTACATCAAGCTCGGAGACATGGCCAAAGTTGTCCAGCACTCCATGGAACTGGCCCGTCTATACATTGAACTTGGCCAGGGAGAAAGCGCCATCTCGCTGCTGGTCGAAGCCCAGAAGACCGACCCGGGCAACCTGGAAATCGGACTGGAGCTGGCCGAAACCTACGTCAGCCAGGGCCATATTCAGGAAGGCGCCAATCAGTACCGCAAGATGGGCCATATCCTCATGGATGGCGGCAATCTGGAGCGTTCCTGTGAAGCCTTCCGTCGCCTCAAGCTTATCCAACCCGACGACCCGGGCATTCTGCTCACGCTTGGCAACATCTATGTGGAACTCAGGCGTTACAACGAAGCCGAGCAGGAGTATCGCTCGATCCTCCGCCACAATCTCAACCATGAAGAGGCGCTGTTGGCGCTCGGTAGGGTTTGTCAACTGAAGTGCCAGTGGCGTGACGCCATTCTGGCCTTCAACCGAATTCTCAACATCAACCCCAACGAAATTACCGCCAAGGAGCGCTTGGGGGAACTCTATCAGCAACAGAGTCTGATCCAGGACGCCATCAAATACTACTTGCTGGCCGCTCAGGCCTACTTCGAAATCGAAGAGCGCGACAAGGCGATCCGCCTTTACCAAATCGTGCTCGGCCTGGATCACTCTCATCCGACCGCCGTGCGCGAGCTGACCAACCTCGAAGCGCCTCTGATGGGTATTCGCAATGAAAACATCGATCCGCCCCCTGCCCCCACGGTGGACAAGGTGGAAGCCCAGGAAGGCGGCTCGCCGGTAAAGGAGACGTCGTCGGGCATCGCCGGAGGCCTCGTGCTCAAGGGTGGCGACGAAACGGCAAAGAGTGGCATGCTGCGTCGCAGTTCAGCCAAAGGTGCCGGCGGCAAAGGCCTGCTGAGTTCTAAACCCAAAATTGGCGAGGGCAAGCCGACGATGGGCGCCCAGGGTGGCTCCACCGGCAAGATGGGCCTCTTCCGTGCCGGAGGTGCCGGAGGTGGCGACAAACCCATGTTGAGTCGCCGGAAGAGAACTCAGGAGGGAGAGGAGGCTGTCGAGTCGACCTCTCAGGAGGTCACTGCGACGGCAGCCTCTGCCGAGGCAAACTTCGAGGCCGAGCCCGCTCCGCCCCCCGCCTTCGCCAGTCGCACTTCTGCAGAGACTTCATTCGCTCCATCGAGCTTCGGCGACGACCCTTTCAGTTCAACCCTGGCGCCGCCGCCGAACGACCTTGCCGACCCCTTTGCTCCTCAGGACCCGTTCGCTGTTGGCAGCGATCCGTTCTCACCGTCGGCGGTTGACCCGTTCGCTTCCGGTGGAGACCCTTTCGCACCCGCGGCGACGGCAGACCCCTTTGCTCCTTCCGCGAGCGGCGATCCCTTTGCGGCTTCTTCCGACCCGTTTGCGGCCGGCGCCGATCCCTTTGCGGCTGCCCCGGCCGACCCGTT
>CAZYPN010000041.1:0-60049 GCA_964649085.1 uncultured Burkholderiales bacterium
CTGGTGAGCTCGCTGTCGGGTGTCTCAAGCATGGCTGAGCGAGCCCTGGTGACCCTACCCTCTGAGGCCATCGTCAGCAGCACGCGTCAAATCGCACACGATCTTACCACGGGAGGAGCAACCGAAGCCTTCCAATCGCTAGCCACATCGGCGACTCAACTGTCGGCCAGCAGCCTGCGCCACGAGATTGCGGGGGGCGCGGCCTTGTTCGACAATCTGAGCCAGGTGGCTCAGGCAGCCGCCAGCGGAAAAGTGGATACGGCCACTGCCCTGACTCAGGCCTCGGTGGTGCTCAGTGCGGTTTCCGCGATGAACGCGCCTGAAAAGAGCTCGATTCCCACCACCTCCGCCAGGCCAATTTCGACCCAGGGGCCCGAAGGTGCCACGGGGGATCTGACGGGTCCTTCCATTACCCGCTCGGCGGAAGTCAAAGGCCCGCTAGAAACGCGCACTCTCCCAACCCTGCCCTGTGAATCCCTGTCGGCACGGCCTTCCCTGCAAACCAGCAGTCCTTTGGTAGAAACCGGTCGAATCGCCGCCCCGGCTCCACTCACGGAACCAGCCGCCTTCAGGCCTGCGATGCCCCCACCCCAGACGTTTGCCAAAGAAACCACGACTTCCCATAGCGGAGGGCCCATGGGAAATTGGGGCTCGGGCGCCGGCGAATCGAGGATAGGCGCCAGCAATAGCGGCGGTGGAGGCTTTGGCTCGGGCCTGTGGCTGCCCCGAGCGCCGGAGCCGCGGGAAAACCAGGCACACCCACAATCCGCCCCAACACCGCCCACACCGCCAACCGCAGGGCAACCGACCGTCACGCTGCCGTCGGAGGCGATCCATTCGGCCCGGCCGCAATCGCCCGTGAACGCCTCTGAACCTGAGGAGATGATGCAACTCGGTGAACGCAGGCGAGTTTCTCGCACGACGCGCGTTTTTCCGGCCGCGCATCAAGAGCAACAGAGCGACTCGCAGCGTCACCACGGCGAACGAGAACAAAAACCGTCGCAGCGCGAAGAACGCGAGAAAGAAGAGAAAAACTCCGGTTCCACAAGGTCGCAGCGCCAACAGGAGACAGAGACCCAGCGCAAAACCCAGCAACATCAACAACTTCAAAGACAGGGCCTGATTCAGCGACAGGCATCGGCGAAAAAATCCGAGGCTCCTGGCAAAAAGCCCAGAGCCTCGGAGCCCGAAACCAACCAGGCCTGCCAAAACCCGGCCTGCGGGCGCTGCGGCCAGCAGTTGGAGAGCGACGGCAACACCTGCCCCGTGTGCGCAGCCGTGCGACAGCAAGTAGCGGCGCAGCTGGCCTGAAGCCAGGAGCCACCTGAAGATTATCGAATCCCCACAAGTGTCCGATTCGGTGCTCCTCGACGCCTGGCACCCCGTGGCCTGGAGCCAGCAGCTTCAGGAGGGCCGGGTCCAAGCCGCGCGGTTGCTGGGTCAGGACCTGGTCCTGTGGCGAAGCCAGGGTAAGGCCATGGCCTGGAAAGACCTCTGCGTGCATCGGGGCACGCGTTTGTCGCTGGGCCGAGTAGAGCAACACTGCCTGGTGTGTCCTTATCACGGCTGGCGATACGCCAGCCATGGACGGTGCGTATTGATGCCATCCCATCCCGGGCAGGAGCCTCCAGAGAAGGCCAGAGCCACGACCTTTGCCTGTCGGGAGAGCGGTGGAATTCTCTGGGCCAGCCTGGGTAAGCCCACCGGTCCCCCACCCCTTTTGCCCCCCTGGGAAGCACCCGAGTATCGTAAGATTTCCTGCGGTCCCTATGCCTTTCAGGCGAGCAGCCCACGAGTGGTGGAAAATTTCCTCGATGTTGCTCACTTCCCATTCGTTCACGACGGACTGCTTGGCGACAGCCAGCAGGCTGAAATTTGCCTGCAGGACTATCGGGTCGAAGTCGGCCCCGAGGGCATCGTGGCGAGCGACATTTCCGTCTACCAACCCGACCCAGACGGAACGGGAAGAGGGGCTCGGGTGCACTACACCTACAACGTAACGGCAGCTTTTCAAGCCTACCTCACCAAGAAGGTGACGGACCAGCACTTTCACCTGTTTCTAGGGGTGTGCCCCCAGGACGAACAACACAGCCTGGCCTTCATGTTGATTGCCATGAACTACGGCCACGACCTTCCAGAGTCCGACCTGCAGGCGTTTCAAGACCGTATCGTCGCGCAGGATCGACCCATTGTCGAGTCTCAGCGACCCGAGCTGCTACCGCTCGATGTGCAGGCTGAACTACACCTGAACTCAGACCGAGCTGCCATCGCCTACCGTAAGTGGCTCCGCACCCTGAACATCCGGTTCGGCACAGCCTGAACCTGGGTGCAACCTCTTCAGATGGTTACTTGGGCCAATAGCGTTCCTTCAGGCGGGCCTCCAATTCGGCGTAGCGCGAAAAGCTGTCGCCCTGGATCACGAAGTCACCGCTGGCCAGAGGAACACCATCTTGCTCGAGTCGCAAAACCAGTTCGTGTCGACCCGGTGACAGTCGAGACAAGATTTGACACATGGCCGCGGGTCCGTCCAAACGCTTGCCGAACGTCTTGAAATGCAACTTGGCATCTCGATAGGAGCGGCATTCTTCGACTTCTGGCACAAGCTCGAGGGGCAGCGAGGTGGCCTCCATCAAAGCTCCGGAAAGTCCGACATCGTAGTAGTCCAGGAAGGATTCGGCACCGTTGACCCGCTCAAACACCTTCAAACTGATCGTCACGCGCCGGGTGATGGGCAATCGCTGGAGCGGGGCCTGGAACCGGGCCTGAGCGAAAATCGTGTCGCCAGCGACAAAAACCGACTTACCGGCGCTTCCAGGTTGGCCTGAGAAGGTCATCTGGCCGGATTCCTGAGCCGACACCCCCAGTATGAACAGGCGGCACAAACAGAGGATAAGGATGGATAAAGTTCTCATCCCCGCAGAGTAGCCTTTTCCGCTGCTGCCCGCGCTGAGCCAGATCAGCCGCCAGCGCGGAAGGGGGCAACCGGGGTGCCACGAAACCCTTCGTACCTTGCCTACACCCAACAGCGTGAGTCAGCTGACCGAAAACCCACAGTTCGAAGTCGAAGCGGCCGAGTGGGAAGCGGCCCAGCGCCTGGCTCATCAGTGCGGACTCCCCTGCCTGTCGCTGCGCGACCTGGACATCGATCGAGCGTTGATCAAACGGGTTCCCCGGGAGGTCTTGGAAACCTATCACATGGTGCCGCTTCGCGAGGAACAGGGCGTGATCACGTTGGCGATGTCCGACCCGCTCGACGTGATGGGCGAAGACATGATGAAGTTCGCCACCGGTTGCAGAGTCAAAAGGGTGGTTTCACCGGCCAGTCACATCAACGAGGTGCTGCGCGGCAGCAACCAACCGGCCGAAAGCCTGCTGGACTCGATCTTGCGGCGTATTCCCGAAAGCAGCGATATCACCTATATCCAGAGCGCCGACGCCTCGACCGAACGTCAGGAACAGGAGTCGGCCGAACTGGAGCCCACCGCTCCAATCATTCAGCTGGTGAGTTCGATCATCGGCGACGCCATTCGCATGCGAGCCTCAGACATTCACGTGGAACCCCTGAAGCACTGTATGCGCGTCCGCTACAGGTTGGATGGTTACTTGCGCACCATTGTCGAGCTGCCCCAAAGAGTCCAGAGCGCCTGCATCACGCGTTTCAAGATTATCTCGGGGCTGGATATTTCCGAATCGCGCAAACCCCAAGACGGACGCACACGAGCCGTGCTCGAGGGGCGCGAGGTTGATATGCGAGTCAGCAGCCTGCCCACCTACTTTGGTGAAAAGATCGTGTTGCGCATCCTGGATCCCAAGGCCGTGATGGTCGATCTGGAAAACCTGGGTTTCAACCCCGAGAACCTGGAAAGCGTCAAACAGGTGCTGGCCTCCAGCCAGGGCATGATTTTGTGCACCGGCCCCACCGGTTCCGGCAAGACCTCAACCCTGTATTCCGCCTTGCTTCAGCTCAACCAGGAATCCGACAACGTGGTTACCGTCGAAGACCCCATTGAATATCAACTGGAAGGCATCAATCAGGTCCAGGTGAATAGCCGCGCCGGAGTGACTTTTGCCTCGGCCCTGCGCTCCATTCTGCGCCAGGACCCTGATGTGGTGCTGATCGGCGAAATTCGCGACCTGGAGACCGCCGAAATCGCCGTGCAATCGGCCCAAACCGGTCACCTGGTGCTTTCAACCCTGCACACCAACGACGCCCTCTCGACCGTCAACCGCCTCATCCTGATGGGCATCGCCCCGTACATGCTGGCTTCAAGCCTGCTGTGCGTAATCGCCCAGCGGCTGGTTCGACGGCTCTGCCCTCACTGCCGCGAACCCGGAGCCCCGGCCGAAAGTTCGTTGGCCCTGCTTCGAGCGGCGGGAGTCAGCCGGCTGCCCCAGCAAACCTACCTGGCGAAGGGCTGCGAGCAATGCAACTTCCTGGGATATCAGGGGCGTATGGGCCTGTTTGAAATTCTTACGGTGACCGACCGAGTACGCCAGATGCTGCTCGATCAGGCCAGCGAGGCCGACATCGAGCGCCTGGCCCGCAGTGAGGGAATGCGCAGTTTGCTTGAGGACGGCATGGAAAAATGCGAACAAGGCCTTACCTCACTCGACGAAATGCTGCGCGTGCTTACGATTCGCCGGGTAGGAGGTCGGCGCTGTCAGCGGTGCCAGGCTTCGATTCCCCCCGAGCACCCGTTCTGCGCCTATTGCGGGGCCGAGGTGCTGCTGCTCTGTTCCCACTGCAAAACGGTGCTTCAGCCGGACTGGCACTTCTGCCCCAACTGCCGGCAGAGCGTAACTTCCGCCGAAGCGCCTTCGACGACAGAAAATGTCACCGAAGAAATGGAGCCCGACGGCCCGGTTCCGCCTCCTCCCGGCGACGCTCTGCCCCAGCAGAAGTGGGTTCTGCTGGTCACCAACGACGGGCTATTGCGTGCTCAGTTGAGCGCCTGCCTGAGCGAGGAGGAGTGTTGCGTGCTCACGGCCGAGGACGGCGAGCGGGCTCATGTCCTGGTGCACTATCATATGCCCGATCTGATCATCCTGGATTTCGACCTCGCCGAGCTACAGATTGATTCGTGGATCCGGCGGCTGCGCTCTCAGCTGGATAGTTCACTGATTCCCGTCCTGTTGCTCAGTCGACTGGGGCCCTCCGGGGTGGCAGGCACGGACCTCGGAGCCGATGGCTTGCTGGTCAAACCCTTCAACGAGCGACACTTCCTGCGCAAAGTAGAGGAGATGCTGCACACCCATCCGCGAATGGCGGGGCCGGCCAAACAACTGACTCCCACAGGTCCAGCCCTGCAGTTGCCCCGCTACCTCACCGATCCCCTGAGGCGGTTGCTGAGCTCGGTACACGTCAGCCACTATGACCTGGCCATCAGTGAACTGGCCAATCTGGCTCAACGCGTGGTTCAGTATTGCTACTCGCTTACGGCCGCCGCTTTGCGACTGCTGGAGCATTTGCCCGCCGCCCCCCTTTGGGCTGAACCCGGCGGCCGGGAAGCCCTCGGAGAGAAGTGTGCGTCGCTGAGCGAGCGAGTGGCGGAACTCAAAGGAATCATTTCCTCCTCCCCAACACTGCAACCCCTGTTGCAACTGGTCGAGTTAGGAGCCCAGCTGAGCCCGGAACTGCGCAGCCTTTGGGAGAGCACCCCGCCCGAATCGAAACGCAAGGAAGCGGTTGCCCACGGAATCGCGCTGCTCCGCCCGTGGCTCGAACAGGCGCGAGCCTTCAGCACTCAGGCAGAGCACCTGTTGGACGAACCTGACCGAAGCGGCGCGATAAGCGGGGCGATTCAATTGGGTGACCTCGTACTGACGCTCGACGAGCCGGCTCTGTACCTCTACCTCAACATCCCTGTCCCTCAGCCCGGCTGATGCAACCCCTGGCTCCCGGGGCTCTGGTTGGGCCTCACCGCATTGAAGAACTGCTCTCATGGAACCCGCGAGGGGGAGTGTATCGGGTAACGCACCAGAACCAGCTGGCCATTCTGAAGGAATTGCTGGTCCCCGAGGGACTGGCCACAGACCAGCGTCGTCTCAGGGTGCAGAACCTCGAGCGGGCGGTCCACGCCTGGCAAAAACTGCAGCATCCCCAGGCGATCCCCGTGCTTGAGTTCATGCCCCAGGGCCACCGCATCTATCTGCTATTGCCCGAACTGGACGGCAGCACGCTGAGGACCCAGGTGCGTCTGCGAGAGCGTCCGCCCGAACCTGCTCAGGCGATCCTCTGGTCCGACCAACTGGCCGACCTGGCGGGGCAACTTCTCAACCTGCGACACCCTCTGGCCTTTGAAATGCTGCGAGACGACCGGTTATTGATCGACTCTCAGGCCAAACTCACGGTATTTAACCCGGGCTGGTCAGAGCTTCTCTGGCAAGATTTCCAGCTTCTGCTCTCGACGCCGCTGGCCGAGGGCCTGGTGCACTATGGCAGGCTGATCGAGATGCTGGCCAGCGGCGATCGGCAGCACCTGCCGCAACTGCAAGACCTTCCCGCCGGGTTGATCTGGGTGGTCAGTCGATGCATTCAGCCCGATGCAGGCCGAGTGTACCACGACTTTTCCGAAGTTCGCCTGGCCCTTCGCAGCCTGAAAGTGCTTGGCGACGAAGCGCGAAACCAGAAGCAACTCGGTTCGCTTCCCCCACTGGTCAACTTTGTGCTGCCTCGCCTGGGCGAGCTGCCCCAACTTTCCTGGCGCTATCGGTGGCTGATGCTGATGGTGACCACCTTGCTGGTAGCAGGACTGTTCTGGCTCGTGAACCGGCTGGCAACCTCCCCACCGGTTCGCCCCGGAATGGCTCTGGCCATAGGGCGTGACCTCTATCTGCACCGTGCCCAACTTCCTCCCGAGCGACTGTGGAGGTTTCCGGCCCCGGTGGTCAACCTGGACGCTCATCCCGATGGCAGTCGAGTCTATGCCCTGGTAGAAGGCAGCAACGAAGTTCACGTGCTCGACCCCGACCAGGGAATCGCTCACACCATTCCCCTGGCCAGTCGTCCGCTGGCCCTTGCCTGCGCCGAGGGGGGCAAAGAACTGCAGGTATTCTTGGAAAACCAGCACCTGATGCGCATCGATCTGAGGCAGGACCGCGATCTCCCGCTGGATTCCGTGCGCGTAGAGTCTTCGATCTCTGCCTGGTGCTATCGAGAGCTGTATCCGACCGGCAATGCGGCGCGCACCCATTCCCATCATGAGGGTCTGCTGACCCTGCATCCCCGAACCGGCCTGGTGCTGTATGACGCCACCACCGGCCGAGCTCTGCGCTCGGCAGGTTTCGGTGGTTACGCGGCGTTGCTGCCAACCCCTCGCGGGGAGGTACTGCTGATGGCCAATTCCGGTGACTGGGTCTTTCTTGACGAAACCTTCCAAGCGCAACAAAAAGGTCATGAGTCAGTGCCCCGTGGTGCAGTTCAACTACGGGTAGACTCGTCTGCCGACCACTTTTGGAGCCTGCAGATGAACACCGAGCAGCAAACCCGCCTGGGCTGGTGGCAGACCAGGGAACTACGGCTGCTGGACAGCCTGAAGGTCGATTCGTCACCTCTGGCTGCCGTCACCGACGACCGAGGCAATCTGTGGTGGTCCGACTCTCAACAGCGACTCTATCGCGCCACTTCCGACCCCCTGAAGGTGGAAATCGTGGCCCGATTGCCCGGCCCGGCCCTGGCGATGACCTACCTGACGCCAGACCTTCGCCCCCGCGGCCTGCAAAAAATCATGGAGGAACCGCCCCCACCGCGATGAGCAGGGGGCAGGCCTCGAGGGTCGCGAATAGGCCCGACCATGCATTGGTTTCATCATCCCCATATTGAAGTCTTGGGCCGATATCCGGATGGACTCCTGATTCAAAGCGACGAACCGGTAGACGCCAGCGACAAAGTTGTGACCGATGTCGAGGGCACGGAAGTCCACATGACGCTGCATCAGGTTCGACGGCTGGACATTTCTACTCGTCCCTGGCAGGAGGCCGTCGAAGCCCTGCGCCAGCGCACCCACCACGGCAGTCGCGCCTTTCTCTACCGGGCCGAACTGCACAAACCCAAGCAGTTCCTGCCCTTCCTGCGTGTATTGCTGGAGCCGGCCCCATCCGAAGACCTGGAGGAACGCGACCAGCCCCGCTTTGGACATCACCTCAAGTTGCGCTGCCCGGAACTGCCCGGATATGAAGCTCTTGTTTACGACGTCTCGCTCTCGGGTGTGCGTCTGGACCTGCACCGCTCGGTGGCGGTCGGCAAGGTGCTATCGGTAGAGCTCGATCTCGACCACGAGAGCGCCGCACCTCTGAAGCTAGAACTCGAGATTCGCTGGGTTCGCCCGCTGGGGCATCATTTCGAGGCGGGTGCACGCTTCTTGAATCTCAGCGCCGCCAATCGTCACGCACTGGACCGCTTCCTGCAGTATTTAGAAGAGCACTGAGCCTGGCGGAGCTGCAGAAGTAGCCGCCGCTGGACATAGCACAAGGCTCGACGAAGTGGACCTCGCCGAGCCTTGCTGGAGCAGTCGTCCCCTCAGCAATTGAGAATCAGGCCGGAACCTGACCGAAGGCGATGGGAGCCGCCAGGCACTTTTCGGTGATCCCGAAGGCTTCCACCAGCGGCACCGCGTTGGGACGGATGGCGGCGCTCAGAGCCACCACCTGGTCGGAAACCGCTTCCGACTTGCTGGGGCTGAGATAGCCCTCTTCCAGATACCAGCCCTTGTTCTCTTCGATGGTCGACAGCGCGTAGAGGTCGCACAGCTGGTCCAGCACGGGCTTGAGCTTGGGGTCGCTGCAGTTTTCCACGGCTTTGAGGAAGCTGTTCAGAACCACGCGCTCCATGCGGGCCTTGCCGGCTTCCAGCAGTTCGCGCTGGCACAGGTTGACGGCCTGGCCCTTGTCGACGCCCGACTTGATCAGCTTGCGCATCTTCTTGGCGGCGTCCATCAGGGCCACTTCTTCGCGATACTCGAAAGCGTCGCGGTGGAACTCGCCACCCTTGAGGTGGTCGGGGCTGGTGCGGCGCTTCTGCACCGGGTTCTTGTCCCAGGCGTGCTCCACCGCGTCCAGGACCACCTTGAGGGCCATTCCTACGGCGCCCTTCTCTTTGGCCTGAGCCGACAGCTCGTCCAGTCCGCCCTTGGCGATCATCTGGGTCAGAATGGTGTTGTCGCCTTCAAAGGTCGAGAAGATGTCGACGTCGGCCTGCATCTGGGCGATGCGGTTTTCGGCCATATAGCCCTGGGCGCCACAGGCTTCGCGGCACTCTTGCAGGGTGTCGATGGCGTGCCAGCTGCTGTAGGCCTTCATTCCGCCGGCGATGTCGCCCACCTTGCGGCGGGTTTCATCGGTTACGCCGACATAAGAGTCGACCACGTCCTTCATCGCAAAGTCGATGGCGTAGGTCTTGGCCAGCCGGGGCAGCAGGCGCAACTGATGGGCCTGGTAGTCGAGCAGCTTCTGCTCGGGCTCGCCGAACTGCTTGCGCTGCTCGGCGTAGCGGATGGCCGTGGCCAGTCCGTTCTTGGCGGCCGAGTTGGCCGAGCAGGCAATCGAGACGCGACCGGTGATCAGCGTGCCGATCTGGGTGAAGAAGCGCTTGTTCTTGTTCTCGATGGGGCTGACGTACTGGCCCTGGTCGTTGACGCCGCCGAAGCGGTCGAGCAGGTTCTCGCGCGGCACCCGCACGTTCTCGAAGAAGAGGCGGCCATTGTCGACGCCGTTCAGGCCCTTCTTCTCGCCACAGTCGCCGATGCGCACCCCGGGCAGCGGGTTGCCCTGGTCGTCGCGAATCGGAACCAGGATGGCGTGCACGCCTTCGCGCTCGCCGTTGACGTCGAGCTGGGTGAAGACGGTGGCCATCTTGGCGTGCTTGGCGGCGCCGCCGATATAGTCTTTGCGGGCACCGGGGGTGGTGCTGTTGATGACGAACGTGTCGGTGGCTTTGTCATAGGTGGCAACGGTTTCCAGTCCCATCACGTTGGAGCCGTGGCCGGTTTCGGTCATCGCGAAGCAACCCGGAAGCTCCAGCGACATGATTTTCGAGAGCAGCTTGTGGTGCTTCTCGGTGCCGAGGTTATACACGCTGCCGCCCCAGAGGCCCATTTGAACGCCGAACTTGATGGCCAGGCTGAGGTCGAAGTGAGACAGGGTTTCGAAGGCAGCGATGTTGGCACCCATATCGCCGGCTCCGCCGACTTCTTTGGGGAAGGCCAGCGAGCCCATGCCCTGACGGGCCAGTTCCTTGCACCAACCGAGCACCTGCTCGCGGTAATCTTCTTTGCGCAGACCTTCGACGTGGGTGAACATCGGGGCCGAGAGGATGCCGCGCATCTTCTCTTTGGTCGACCCATATTTGCCGTCCAGCAGCGTGCGCATCGCCGAGATGTCGAAATCGGCTTTGGCGATGGCCTGTTGGATCTGGTTGTCGCCCATCGCAGGCACCGGCAATCCCGTGTTGGCGGGAGCGGCTTTGGCAGCCGAGGGTGCCTGGGGCAGCGACGAGGTTTCGCCCGCTACGAAGCTCTCCTTGGGAGCCGAGGTTTCCGGGCCGTTGGACTGGGGGGTGCTACGCAGAGCGTGCAGTCGAAGGTTGGTAAAGTTCGGGTTGATGGTATTGGCGTTCATGGTAAGCACTGTAGTCGAGGGGGTTGAAAAAAAGTTGAAGACCAGGCCTAAGCGAGGAGCAGGCGGATCCAACCCAACAAAGCCGAAGAGACAATCACGGGCAACAGGCCCCATTTCAGTCGCACCAGCCCGAAGAGAAACAACAGCGTCAAGACCAGATCGGGGATATTCAGGGTGTGACCATCCGGCAGCACCACCTTCCAGCCCAGCCATAGAGCCAGATTGAGAATCACCCCCACCACCGCTGCCGTGACCGCTGACAGGGCGGCTGTAAGGCCTCGGTGTTGACGCAGACGCTCAATATAGGGGGCGCCCAAGAAAATCCAGAGAAAGCATGGGACGAAGGTCGTCCAGGTGGTGATGGCCGCGGCCAGAGTGGCGCCAACCAGCGGGCTAAAGGGCTCGTGGAACTTCCAGCCGCCCTGGAAGCCCACGAATTGGAGCACGATGATCAAAGGGCCAGGGGTGGATTCGGCCAGACCCAACCCGTCAAGCATCTCGGCCGGGCTGAGCCAGCCGTGATGCTCCACCGCCTGCTGGGCCACATAGGGCAACACCGCGTAGGCGCCACCGAACGTGATCATCGCCGCTTTGCTAAAAAACAGGCCTTGCTGAACCAACACATGCTGGGGACCCAAGAAAAGGCAACACAGAAGCACCGGAGCGGCCCACAAGCTGAGGCCAAGGGAGAGAATCCGCAGTGCCCTCCCCCAAGACGGTGGCGCTGGCGGGGTGCACTCTTGTGGCCCCGGGGTTTCGGCCTGAGGCTGAAGCACCAGAAACTGGTGAAAACCCAGGCGCTGGCCCAAGAAACCCAGCGCCACCGAGGCAAGAACGATCAGCGGGAAGGGTAACCCCAGGGCAAAGATGGCTGCGAAGGCAGCCGCGGCCACCGCCACCATAAGGGGATTTTTCAGCACTTTGCTGCCGATGCGCACCACCGCCGCGGCCACGATGGCCAGCACGGCGGGCTGCAAACCGTCAAACAGCGCGGCCACCCAGGGCAAGGTGCCCCAGCTGGCATGCAGCCAACTGAGCGCCCAGAGCAGCAGCGCCGAAGGCAGCACGAACAGGCTGCCCGAGGCCAAACCACCCGGGATGCCGTGCAGTAGCCAGCCCACATAGGTGGCGAGTTGCTGAGCTTCGGGCCCGGGCAAGAGCATGCAATAGTTGAGCGCATGAAGAAAGCGGGACTCGCTGATCCAGCCTCGCTTTTCGACCAGTTCCTGGTGCATGATGGCGATCTGTCCGCTGGGACCACCAAAGCTAATGCACCCCAGGCGAAGCCAGAAGCGAAGCGCCTCGAAGAAGGATGGTTGCCGCACGAAGCGAGGTTTGTCCACCCGGATGATATCCCTTTCGTCAAGAAGCTGGCGCAGGGCAGGCGCTGAGAAACACGAAATGCCGCCTATGTCCAGGCGCGGGGTGAGTGTTGTAGAGGTCCTGGTCGTCCTGGCCATGGCCGGCATCTTGTTGTTACTGGGCGTGCAGCAGGGACGACCGCGCAGCACCGCCGCCCAGGTTGAATCGCTGGCCCATCTGGTGAGCCAGGCGCTGAGGCAGGCCAGGCAGCAAGCATTGAGCAGCGGACGCCCCACGGCCCTGTGCTTTCCGCGGGGCAACGGGAGCCAACCCCTGGCGCGAAGCTGCTATCTGGCCCAGGGCGAGTCACGGGCAGAGGTCGTCAAGATCTGGAACTGGGCCAGTGATACCCCCCAGGCCGCACTGTGTGCTGCCACTTACCCCGGCCCCTCGTGGGATCCGGTGCCGCCCGCCGACCCTGTGGCCGCCAGCCTGCCGCCCGGTTGGGCCACACCCTTCCCGCAGGACAGTTATATCGCATTCCTGGCCGATGGCCAGGTGGTGAGCAATCGCCCCTGGGCCAACGATACCCTGCGACTGGTGGTGGGTAGCGGGTTTGAGTTCAGCAACCCGAGCGCACTTGAATTGCTGCACCTGCGCGAAGGCCGCGAAATTATCGTATCTCGCTGGGGCGCGATTGAACTTCGAGGGGGTTTGGCCGAGGCTGCAGCAGGCACCGAACAGCCCGGATTGGGCCTGGACGAAGCGCTGCTGTCTCCGGCCCGGTCGTTGGCCGCCGGGCCCAACCAGGTGCCGACCTTCGCGGCTGCTCCTCAGTTTTCTCCCGGCCCCTCCAATCCGTTGCCGATGATCGATGCCGACAGCCACCTGACCCTGACTCCCGACGGGTTGTTGACGGCCACCGTCTTTGGCAGCGACCCTGACGGCGATGTGTTGAACTGCGTCTGGACCGCAGTGGGAGACGTCGGCACGTTCTCGGCACCCAGGCTGCACCGAATGCGCTGGAACGCTGAGGCTGGGCAGTGGGTGGGGCGTTGGTCGTGGCGTCCTCCGGTGGGGGCGCTGCCGGGTCAGGAGTTTCAACTGGAATGTCGGCTGATCGACGAACACGGCGCGGCCTCGGCTCCGCTGACTTTGTCGGCGCAAATTCCGCGAGTGCATCTGATCAAGCCCGGCCGCCTCGTCTATGAAGGTGACGCCGACCTGTGGACCTGCAACTGGGACGGCAGCGACCCCTGCGTGCTGGTGCATCACAACCAGCTTGGAGGTGTGTCGCCAGGCCATGCCCGCTGGTCTCCCGACGGACGCCGTGTGGCCTTTCTGGCCGATGACAAAATCATGTGCGTCAATCGCGACGGCACCGACCTGCATGTGGTGCGCGACACGGGTGGCAACAACCTCCGGGGGCTGTGTTGGGACGAGGCCGGTCGCTACCTCTATGTGCTCGACTACAATGCCGGCAACATCAACGTACGGGTAGCTCCGGCCAATGGACGAGACCTGCCCAACCCCATTCCTGCCGTGGCCTCGGGTACCGTAGCCCTGGGCAACTGGGTGTTCCTGCACAAGCATCCGGAGCACGACCTGTGGGCTGTATCGGGGCTAACAGCTCCGATTTCCAGCGCGCTGCTCTGGGGCGGCTCGACGACCGCCACCGTGCTGCCCGGCATTCGCGAACTGTCCTTTGCGCCCGACGGCACACGGGCGATTTACGATGACATGTCGCTGGGACAGGTGTGCAACATCGACGTGGACTTCCCGGGGCGCAACCTGACCATGCACCCCCCCAGCGCCCTTCCACCCGTGGCCGGGGGCTGTACCTCGTTGCGATTCTCGCCTGACCTGCAATACATTCACGGCCAGGCCGCACTCTCCAAGATGTTCCTGATGAAGGCCGACGGCAGCGATTATCGGGAGATCAATGTGCCCAGCCTGCAATGCGACTCCCAGGACTGGAGCAATCGCTAGCCATGCGGCGCGGGCTCACTCTGGCCGAGAGCCTGCTCTCGATGTTCCTGCTGGCCATGGGTGCCTTCACTTGCCTGACTTTGCTCATTCAGAGTCTGGGTCATCAGACCCGCACCACCCAGGTGTTGGAGGCTCAACAGCTACTCTCCAACACGCTGGAGGCGGTGAGAAGCTGGGCCTACGATCCCGACCATTTCTTTGGGGACTGGTCGCCCTATGACAACGATGTAGTCAGTGGGCCGGGCGCCGACTACCAGATTGTGGTCAGCTCGGGACCCCGGTCGCCGGCGTTTTCTCCCAATCGCAGCCTGGAGGAACCTCGAGGCGCCGAGGCCCGACGCATGGAAGACAGCTTTGTGCCCGTAACCGTAAGGATTCAGTGGGGTTCAGGGCGGAGCTTGAGCGCCACCACGTGGCTTGGGAAGCCCGTCCAACCCGTGCGCAACGGCAACGAAATTGTGGTGGCGCGCACCGGTGGAGCCTCGGACCCGGTACCTCCGCAGGCGCTGGTCGACTTTGCTGCTGAACTGTACAGCACCAGCGGCAACGCCATTCCGGGCGTGGCCATCCAATGGCAGGTATTGCCCTATGAGGAGGTGGGTTTCAACCCGGGCAACGCGCTGTTTTACCCCAATCGCGGTGCTTTGGGCCGGGTGGGCCAGTTGCAGCATCGATTCTACGGCGGAGATCCGGACCTGAATTTGCCGCCCTACAAGGTGCCTGGCTGGGTGGTGCTGCGAGCGGTGGCTGTCTATCAGGGTATCGAGTATCAGAAGGTGAGCGACCCGATTGAGCTGGCACCCTAAACGGGCCTTCACCCTGGGTGAACTACTGATCAGTTCGGCCCTGATCGTCTTGACGCTGGTCCTGACGATGTCGGTCATGCTGCGCGTGCTGCGTTATTCGGAGCGAATGGACGAGCAGGAAGCGCAACGTGAGAAGCTGTTGCTCTGCAGTGATGAACTGGCAAGGCTTTGCCGCAGCGCCAACCGCTGGTTGGTTCCAGCCCCCGGCGACAACGCCCTGAAAAGCAGCCTGGACATCGAGGTGCCCCATCTGGCCATGGAGGCTGAACGCTGGCCCTGGCCACTTCCCGATGTCTCGCCTACCCCGGCCTGGAACCCCAGGGCCAGCACAAGACAGTCGCGCCTTGTATTCTCCGTCGTCGGCGAGGGGCTGCAACGCCGGTTGACCCAGGGAGGGTCGACGGTGACCCAACGCTGGGCCGAAAACGTACAGGGCCTGTCGGTGCAGCGCATATCAACCACAGGCGTGCGCCTGGGGCTCACCTATCGGGACGCGCGGGGCGGCCTGCACCCACTGGAAACGGTGGTGCAGCTGCGCCTACCGCGGGCCTGGAGGGCTCCGTGAGGCGGGGTTACCTGGTGATCAGCCTGCTGCTGCTTTCGCTGTTACTGGTCATCTGTCTGGGGCTGCTGTTGCGCCAACCGATGGGCTATGCTCAGGCTACGGCCCGGCAGGACGGTCTGCAGGCCCGCTGGCTGGCCGAAGCAGGCGTTGACCACGTGCGGGTGCAGTTTATGAACGATGGGGTGGCCTGGCGCAATCACGAAACCGCTCCGGTGAGCTACCTGGAGCAGGTAGAGGCGGTGGGACACTTTCGAGTCACCCTCGACCGCCGCTGGGAAGGCCCTCCCTATTCGCTGCTCAGGATAGAGAGCGAGGGGATGGTAGGCAGTCCCAGCCAGCCCCGAGCCCGTTATGTGGTGGAGGCGGTACTCGACCTGCTGCCTGTGCAGCGCAACGGAAGCGGCAACCCCAACCCCGACTATTTCCAATGGATCGAATGGAACGAGCGCCTTCCCTAGCGCTTCGTGGCCTGGGGCTCCGTTGCCATCAGAGAAGATGCATGCCGGATGCACGTTAGAAGTTTGTCGTGTCAAAATTGCATTTTGACACGACAAACTTCTAAGGCTAGCCCTTGAAAAATTGCTGGCTGTCCGACTTGCCGGGGGGCTGGCAACCTTGGTGATGGTTCAACCGGGATCATGTCAAACGAAACGGTGTCCCCGACCTCAGCCGACCAAATCTTGTTCGAGCAATACCAGCACTTGCCCATGCTGGTGAACTTCCAGGCCGTCTTGCAACACGGCCACCAGCGAGCGACTGTCCTGGCTATGCAGCCTGGAGAGGTCGAGCAAAATGCCTTCGCCCTGATCCAGATCCTCGCGAATCACCTCGAGATGATGGTGGGGGTCGAAGTTCCAGCCCTCGCGATCGGGTGAAACGGGACTTTTCACGTCCCAGGGCCGACCCTGGTTGTCGAGAAATTCGGAGTGGCCCGAGGGTTCACGCTGCATGCCTGAGAGCACGCCCAGGTGTTCTGCCATGACCGCCACGGCCGCTTCTTGCACGCTTTTGTCGTCGGCCTTGCCGCCTTTGGCAGGGTCGTGCGACCACTGTACCCGATCGGCCGCCACGGTTTCAGGCTCGGGCAAGGGATGAGCTGGCTGTCCCACGGCTACCAGGCCGGCGGGGTCAAAACGAGCCCAGCGGAAGCGGTCATCGATCCGATCGATTCGTTGGGCCAGGCGTTCGCGCAGCTGCATCTTAGCAGCTTAGTAGGAACTCCTCAAAGAGCTCTGAAAACGCTGAGAAATGACCTATTTACACAGCTACGCACCAACCGAACAGGCCCGACTGGAGCGACAGGCTCGACTGCTGCAGCCCATGTTGTTTGAAGGCTGGGAGGTGCTGGGCCAACCCCGCCGAGTGCTGGAGGTGGGCTGCGGCACGGGGGCCCAGTTGCGACGACTGGCCCGGCTCTACCCCGAGGCCCAGCTGGTGGGGCTCGATCCTTCCCCCGAGCAACTGTCCGAGGCGCGCCGACAGAGTGGTCCGGCGGCCATCGAATGGGTGGAGGGCCGAGGCGAGGAGCTGCCCTTTCCAGATCAGAGCTTCGACCTGATCTGCCTGTTCTGGGTACTGGAACACGTTTCCAGCCCGGAGGCCGTGCTGGCTTCGATCCACCGAGTGTTGATGCCAGGGGGGCGGGTGGCACTGTCGGAAGTGCACAACCCTTCCCTATATCTTTATCCGGAGTGTCCCCGGGCAATGGCTTATTGGAAAGCCTACAATCGGCTGCAGCACGACCTGGGAGGACACCCTGAGATCGGGGTGCAACTGCCGGCCCTGGCCGCCGAGCAAGGCTGGGAGGTGCTGCAAACGCGCCGTTTCTCTCCGCGCCTCAATGGGTTGCTCAGCCAGCACGCTCAGCGCCAGGAGGTCGTGAGCTTCTGGATCGACTTGCTGGGTTCGGCCCTGCCCAACTTGCGGGAACATCAGCGCTGCGCGCCAGACTTTGAGGAGGTGCGAGAGGAACTGCAAGGGCTGGTGCAGCACCCGCGAGCCGTAATCGAGTATTCGGCTCATCAACTGCTCGCTCGCAAACCCTGAAGGAGGGCTGGCTGAACCGACAAAGTTTTCCCAGGATGCGGCTCGTGCTTATATGGCTGATGCTGGTAGGGGTGACCTGGCCCCAGTCGCTGGCTTCGCGCCTGGAACAGCTCATTGAGCAGCGGGTCAACCAGTTGCGAGCGGAACACCAGCTGGAGCAACTTTCGCCCCAGCTCGCCATGGGTGAGGCAGCCAGACAGCACAGCGCCGATATGGCCGAGCGAGACTTCTTCGACCATCGCAGCCCCGTGCCCGGGCGGGCCCTGCCTTGGGACCGCCTGAGGGCCCACGGAGTGGGCTTTTCTGCCTGTGCTGAGAATCTGTTCTGGGCCGAGGGGCTGAGCCCCGAAGCGGTAGCCGAACAGACGGTCCAGGGCTGGCTGAACAGCCCCGGGCATCGCGTCAACATGATGAACCCTCGCTATCGCTGGATGGGCACCGGTGTGGAGCAGCGTCAGCGCAGCTACTGGATCACCCAGGTCTACGCAACACCGTAACTTCTTTTGCCCGTTGGTGACCGATTCGTGACTTCGGCGCGACCGACGGGTAGGGTTTCTCACCTATGTTGAAGTGAGAGGACCTACAGGTCCCAACCGGAGGATCTATGCAACGACGCGAACGCAGCGCTCCCGACCCGCGGGCGCTGGGATGGACACTCATTATGCTCGCCGCTGGCCTGGTGGCCGGAGCGGCGGCAGGAGCCATGGCCCTGCTGGCCGGGCCGCTCAGCGCTGTTCTGCTGGCTTTACTGCTGATACCGCTGGGGCTGGCACCGGCCGACACGGATCTGCTAAGCCAGACCTACTCGACCCTGACTCTGGTGGTGCTGGCCCTGAGCATTGCCGGGGGGGCATTGGTGGCCTCGCCATGGGTTGGCGCCCTGGCCGGGGGCCTGTTTCCCGCCGCTTTGCTGTTGACCATTCTGGGCCAATAACGAGGGGCCTGGAGCAGGCAACACGAAGGCTTCCGAGCTTGTCTCAGATCGCATCATCCATGACCAACAGCCGACTGGCGGCCCTTTGCTCCGAGCAGACGCAACGTGCTTTTCTCGATTATCAACGCGAGTTTCGTGAAATCACCGAACGGGCACGACAGCGATTCCTCGAGCGCGACTGGCGGGGGAGCTATGCCGATGCGGCCGACCGTCTGCACCTTTACACCACCACCATCGACCGCCTGGCGATGTCGGTACAGGAGCTGATGGGTAGCCGCTTTCACGAGCGCAGCCTCTGGATGGCAGCCAAAGCCGTCTACTCGGCCTTCATTGCCCAAAATCCCGAATGGGAAATCGCCGAGACGTTCTTTAACTCGCTGACTCGCAGGGTGTTCGATACCGAAGGGGTCGACCAGGCGATCGAGTTTGTAGATACTGATTTCGATGCCCCCCCGGCCAGCGGGGCCGGCCAGCTGGTGGTTCGACGCAGCGGCAGCGACCTGTCTCAACTTCTGGCCGCCTCGCTGAGCGACGAAAGCAGCGGCGGTTTCGCCGCCAGCCAGTGGGAAGATCTGGAACGTCAGTGCGAACAGGCGGCGACGCGCATCCAGGCCACGATGGAGCATCAGCCTGGAGAGTTCACGCTTGAGCTGATCGCCAGTGTGTTCTTTCGGGGACGCGGCGCCTACCTGGTGGGTAGCATCTGGCGTCAGGGAGAAGAGCCCGGACTTCCGCTGGCCTTATGCTTACGCAACGAAAGCGACCAGGGAATTCGCCTGGACGCTGTGCTGCTGGGCGAACTCGACCTGTCGATCCTGTTTTCTTATACGCGTTCCTACTTTCGGGTGAACGTTACCTGCCCCTACGAGTTGGTGCGCCAGCTGCACCAACTGCTGCCCCACAAGCCTCTGGTGGACCTTTACAATGCCATCGGCTACCATCGCCATGGCAAGACAGAACTGTATCGCGACATCGTGGGACACCTGCGGCGCTCGGACGACCGACTGGTGATGGCCGATGGCACCCGCGGCATGGTGATGCTGGTCTTTACGCTACCGAGCTACGACGTGGTGTTCAAGCTGATCAAGGACTGTTTCGACTTTCCCAAGGAAGCCAGCCGCAACGATGTCAAGCAGCGATATCGACTGGTGTTTGAGCACGACCGCGCCGGCCGACTGGTGGAAGCCCATGAGTTCGAGCACATGCGCATTCCGCGCGATCGTTTTGACGAGGGCCTGCTGGAGGAGATGCTGCGCGACGCGGACGACATCGTGCGCATCGAGGGCGACGATGTGGTCATCGCCCATGTCTACGTGGAGCGGCGGGTGCGTCCTCTCAACTTGTTTCTCAATGAGGCCGAAGAGGGCCGGGTACTGGCCGCCGCCCTCGACTACGGTCAGGCCCTCAAGGACCTGGCCTGTTCCAACATCTTCGCCGGCGACTTACTGACCAAGAACTTCGGCGTGACCCGTACCGGACGCGTGGTGTTTTACGACTACGACGAACTGTGTTTCCTGACCGACTGCAACTTCCGCGACATGCCCGTTCCCCAAACCATCGAACAAGAGATGGCAGCCGAACCCTGGTATTCGGTGCGAGAGAATGATATTTTCCCCGAAGAATTTCCCCGCTTCCTGGCCCTGCCTGCAGCGGCTCGTCAGGCCTTCTTCGCCCACCACGGCGACCTGTTTCGGGCAGATTACTGGCGTGGCGTTCAACAACGCCTGGTCTCGGGTGAAGTGATTGAAATCGTTCCCTACAGCAATGCTCGCCGTCTGCCTTATCGTCTGTAGATTATTTCAGAGCTTTTTCTGACCTCTGTGGCAACCTTGGAGCATCTACCACAGAGGGGCCATGACCATGCACATCACTTCTACTCCTAATGGCGTTGCTCGTACGCTTTCGCGCAAGCCACAGGTAGGCGAGAGCACGCCAGAGACGCAGACCCAGGCCCCGGCTCCCCAGCCTCCGGCGCAAAAGAAGCCCACCACGGGCCTGACGCTGCCTCCGAATAATCGCTACCATTGGGACGAGAACTCGGCCAAGTGGACCCGTCGCATTCGCGACGTGGTGTTGCCGCTGGCCTTCCGCATGAAGGATGAGGGATTCGAGAACGTTCCCAAGGACGGCAACTACATTGTCGGTCCCACCCATCAAGGTATGCCCGACGCCATTCTGGCCTCGCGCATTCCTGGCGATCAGCGCTTTGGCTCGATGTCGGACATCAACCAGTTCAAGGGACTGGTGGGCAAGGCCCTGAGCGGCATGGGGTCGTTTCCGGTAGACCGCTACAAAGAGTATGAGGGCGACTTCCCCAAGCCTGCCCAACACGCCGCCGAGATTCTCAACACCGGCGAGAGCTTCATCTTCTACCCTGAGGGTCGTATCTTCACCGACGACCACGTCCACCCGATTCAGCCCGGCGTAGGCCGCATCAGCATGGACTCCACCGTGAAGTATGCTCTGCCTGTGGCCCAGGACTACCGTAAGGACCGCGAGTTCCACCCGGTGGAAACCGGCGTGGGCGTGCTGCTTTCGGCGGCCGTGACAGGAGCCGGCATCTGGGCCTCGACCCAGGGAGGCCTGGTTGGCGGCATCGCCGGAGCGATTACGGGCCTGGTTAGCGGAGCCGTGGTTGGCGGCGGGTTGGGAGCCCTCAAGGCTCGCGGCGGCGAAGCGGGCGACCTGATTACGGCGGGCCTGAAGGGTGCCGCCCTGGGCGCCCTGGCCGGAGGCGTTGGGGCCGGCATCGTGGGTAGCAGCGTTCCCGGCGCGGCCGGAGCTGTGCTGGGCACCACCAGTGCCATCACCGGTCTGGCTGGCTTGGGCGCCACCTACGGTTGGACCCACCGAATGATCGCCACCACCAAAGTGGGCAAACCCATCGAGGTTGAGCCCTACCGCCAGCGGGCGGCGGCTTCCAGCGACCCCAACGCGAAAGAGATCGAGGCCAAGCGCCTGACGGCCGACTTCCACGCCTCGATGAAAGAACTGAAAGACTCGATCACGGGCAAGACCTCGCCCTACAAAATGGACTACGAGGGCCGCTCCTGGGGCCTGCAGGCCGATGGCCGTTGGGCACTGCTCGAGCAGGCCAACAAGAAAGACTGGACTCCGGTTCAGCCGATGGTCTATCAGGACGAACAGAAATAGCTTTCGAGTTCCGGGCAAAAGCCACCGCCGCCCCCCAGGCCGCGGTGGCTTTTTTCATGGGCCGTCCCCATCCCCGCGTGCGCTCCCAGTCCGGGCAATGGCGGCCCCCCGTCCCTCCGCAAGCCCCTACGTGTGACCCAGATCCGTTTTCAGGAAAATTCCAGGTCGACTTGATAGGGTCGGCACACAGAAAACCTTGAGGGGAAATCACCATGAAAATCCAATCCATCGCCCAGCCCACTCTGCCCGCCCGTCCCGCGGCGGCCCAGCAGGTGGCCGAAGCCCCTCAAGACGGATTCACCCACGCAGCCAAGGCCGACTTCGCCGCCTTCGCCCCGTCCAAAGAGCTGAAAGCCTGGGCGGAAAAGGCGCCGGTCAAGACCATTCCGCAGATGTTCGACACGGCCGTGGCCAAGGACCCCAACGCTCGCTACCTGGGCAAGAAGGTCGGTGACAAGTTTGAGTTCATCACCTACGCACAGGCCGACCAGATGCGCAAAGAAGTCGCCTCGGGCCTGGTCGAGCTGGGCGTGCAGCCCGGTGAGCGCGTGGCCAGCTTCGCTGAGAACTCCCCCGAGTGGATGATCGGCGACCTGGGCATCGTCAGCAGCGGCGCCGTGCACGCTCCGATGTATCGCGATTCCAAGGCCGACGCCATCGGCTTCAATTTGCAAAATTCCAAGTCCAAGGTCATCATCGTCGACAATGACGAGCGCCTGGCCGAGGTTATCAAGTGTGAGGGCAATCTGCCCGAACTCAAGACCATCATCACCATGCAGCCCAGCGAACTGAAGTCCAGCAAAGAGGTCATCAGCTGGGAAGAAGTGGTCAGCCGGGGCCGTGAGAACCTCGAGAAGAACGCGGGCGAGCTGAAGAAGCGGCAGGATGAGATGCAGGCCACCGACGTGGCCTCGATGGTGTTCACTTCCGGCACCACCGGCACCCCCAAGGGCGTGCTGCACACCCACGGTTCGCTGCTCTCCTCCATCGAAGGCGCGCTGCGCATCGTTACCGACCAGCCCGAAGCCACTCTGAAGGACGTTCACCTCAAAGGCGACCTGCAGCTCTCGGTGTTGCCGCTCGGTCACATCTTCGAGCGGGTGGTGGCCTACACCCTGACGGCCAGCGGCGGTGCCCTGGCCTACCCCAACGGCCACAAAGACTTTATGAACGACGTGGCCCAGACCCAGCCCACCATGCTGGCGGCCGTGCCCAAGCTCTACAACAAGATCCTCGAGGGCGCTGAAGAAGCCGCTGCGGGACGTCCGCTGGTGCACAAAATCTGGGGCCCGGTGGGCGCCGGAACCGCCGGTGCAGCGGTGGGAGCCCTGGTGGGTGGACCCATCGGAGCCGCCGTCGGTGCTGCCGTGGGCGCGGGTGCCGGCTATATGGCCTCGAAGAAGACCCAGGGAGACCTGCTGAAGTGGGCCCTGGATACCAGCGAGCAGTACTACAAAGAGCGTGACGCCGGCGACGTTTCCACGATGACCAACCTCAAGCACGCCGCTGCCAAGCAGCTGGTCTTCAAGAAGACCCGCAAGAAGATCGAGGAAAAGCTCGGCGAGAACGTGCGCATCCTGATCTCGGGCGGGGCCCCGCTGCCCGACCGCACCTCGGCCTTCTTCTGGGACAACGGGCTGCAGCTCAGCAACGGCTACGGCACCTCGGAAATCGGCGTGACCAACGTCAACCCGCTGCACAAGCAGCGCCTGGGCACGGTGGGACCCACCGTTTCCAACGTCGAGTTGGAAATCAAGCCCGAAGCCGACTTCCAGGGGCACGGCGAAATCAAGTTCCGCGGTCCGACCCTGATGCTGGGCTACCTGAACGACCCGGCCAAGACGGCCGAGGCCATCGACTCGGAAGGCTTCTACCACACCGGCGACATCGGCACCACCGATGAGGCCGGCCACGTGAAGATCACCGGACGACTGAAGAGCTATGTGGCCCTGGCCACCGGCAAGAAAGTGGCCTCGGAGCCGCTCGAGAATCTGCTCGAGCAGAGCCCCTTCATCTCCCAGGCGGTGGTGGTCGGCGAGTCTCGCCCCTACGTGGGCGCGCTCATCTTCCCCAACTACAGCCAGCTGGGCGAGTGGGCGGCCAAGAACGGCATCAACGTTTCTCCCGAGGAGCTGGCCAGCAACCCGGCCGTGAAAGCCTTTTTCCAGAGCGTGACCAAGGAGCTGACCAAGCACCTGGACCAGCACGAGCAAATCTGGAAGGTCGCCATCGCCCCCCGCGAGCTGCGTGAGGACGAACTGGCCAAGGGCGAGCCCAAGCGCAATGCGGTGCTCAAATCGTTTGCCGAGCAAATCGAGTCGATCTACGTAAAGTAAGACGATGAACGTCACTCCGCTGCGCGAGGGCATCCAACGGGTGCTCAAATACACCGAGATTCGCCCTTCGACGGCGGCGGATTTTGACAAACCCGACCGGGTCCAGGCGGCTTCGTCGGCGACGATCGAAGGCTTCTATATGCTGGGTCTGGGCGGAGCCGTGGCCAACGCCGCGGCCACTCTGGTTGGCCTGGAAGCCCAGGACCGATTCGGCAAAACTGCCGGCGCCCTGGCCGGGGCAGCCGCTGGAGCTGCTCTGGGGGCGCTTTCCGGACATCTTTTGGGGGCCAGTTCGCTGGCTCTGACCAGCACGCTGGGCGGGGTCTGCGGCGCCTACTCGACGCTGCGAGGCAATGAGAAAGCGCGCTTCCGCGATGCCGGCGCCTTCGGGCTGACCTTCGGGTCGCCGGTCCTTCAAGGGGGCGCCAAAGCGGCCCTGGGGCTGGCCTCAGTGCTGGGGGCCGAGTGCGAGAAAGAGTCCCATCGGGGGCTCCTCGGCGGTGCTTTGGGCGCGGCTGCGGGCGTGGCCTTCTCGCTGGCCGGCCAGAGTGCCCTGAGTCCGCTGGTGGCGGGGCTGGCCGGCGCCGGCGTGGGTGCTTTTGGGGCGCTAGCTGGACCCCGCATCGCCAACGCCATGCGCAACGCTTCCGAAGACATCGGCAAAAAGATGGTCAAGCCCAAAGAATCGCAAAACCCCGAGGAGGCCGCCCAAAGCAAGAGCCCCGTGCAGCGCATCGTGGGCGGGTTGCCGCTGGCGGTCATGCGTCAGGGCGTCATGGCCTTCGCCATGGGCAGGTTAGACCCGACTTCGGTGGCCATTGGCTTTGGACTCGATACCGCGACCTCGGCCTACGAGGTCTATCTGAGCACCAAGCAACCCCCAGCCGCCTGATCCGGCGATGGATTGCGTGGTGGAGCGGGAGGTGGTGATCACCTACCTGGAGATGCACGAGCCCCCGTCGACTTCCGAGGTCGTATTACCCGATCCCCTGACGGCGGTGCGCAGCCTGCGACCCAGTCCGTCGTTCTACCGTTTTCTCTACGAAAGCGTGGGCGAGCCCTGGTACTGGCTGGACCGCCTGGCCTGGAGCGACGAACGTTTGCAAGAGCAGTTACAACGACCCGAGGTGGAACTGTGGGTGTTGTACGAGGCGGGCACTCCCATCGGCTACAGCGAGCTGGTGGTGGAAAAAGGCGAAGTGCAGCTCGCCTATTTCGGTCTGGTTCCCGGCGTGGTGGGTCAGGGTTGGGGCAAGTTGTGGCTGGCCTGGACGCTGCAACGAGCCTGGTGGCACCGGCCCACCCGCGTGTGGCTGCATACCTGTACGCTCGATCACCCGGCGGCGCTGCCGGTTTATCAAAAGTTGGGCTTTCGGCCCTACGACCAGGTTGTCGAAGTGCGCCGGTTACCCGCCCGCGAGGTGTTGTGAACTGGCATTTCGATGAGGCCCAGGGGTATGAATGTCTGCAGTGCGGTCGCAGCTGTCGGGGGTGGAGTATTCACGTCGACGACGCGGTGCGGGACAACCTTATCCGACAGCCACTGTATCTGCGCCTGGTGGAAGCCGATGGCGAACCCCTGGTAGAGCGCGAAGGCGGCTGGTACATGAAGGCGGGGTCACACTGCCGCTTTCTCGACCCCGACCGCCTGTGCAGCATTCACCGAGAGATGGGCTACTCGGCCAAACCCACGACCTGCCGATTGTTCCCTTTCGTGGTGACCGACACCCCCGAGGGTCGCTTTGTAGGGACCAGCTTCTACTGCAGCGCCATTCGCCAGAACCACGGACCCGGAGTGGCCCGTCACCAGAGCGACATCGAAGAGTTGCTGGCTCAGGGGGCGCCGCGCAATCGGGTGGCCGCCGACGGGCTACTGGTGGCCCGTCAATACTACACCTCCTATGCTGACTATGGGCGCCTGGAACAACGACTGGTGCAGCGGGCGGCTGAGGTGGGCTGGGAGGAAGCCCTGGCCCACGCCTTGATCGGGCTGGCGCTGGCCCTCTCTGAACTGCCCGAAGTAAGTGACGGCTATCGTCCTCTTCCCCCGGGTTTGATGGACAACAGCTGGCAACACCCCCGACTTCCCGAACAGCCACGGGCCGCAGCTTTGGGGGAACTGATACGCGCCCAGGTGGTCGACTATTGGAAGTTGCACGAAGACGAGTCGAGCTGGCCCGACCTCGAGGCGGCTCTGGGAGGTGCCGAACTGGTGTTGACAGCGCCTCCTTTCCGCGGTTCCCTTCAGGCCCTGCTGGGGGAACTGCCCGAGCACCAGCAGGAGATCGAACGCTATCTGGGCCACCTCGTGTTTCGCAAAGCCCTGGTGGTCGATCCCCCTCTGCTGGCCTCCATGTGTTTGCTGGTGCAGCTGCCCGCTTTCCTGAGAGCCCACACCCGCCTGCTGGGCAACTACTTCGATGCGCTGGAAAAGGCCGAGATGGAACTGGTGACTCACGGACAGAGCTATCGGGTCGTCTGTGAGGTGGCCGCCGACTATTTGCTCTCGATCGTCACCCCCCGCAGAGGGTCTGCTGACTGAGGGAAGAACAGGCAGGCCATGAACTGTCCGCGTTGCCAGGTGGAGCTCGAATTTCACCGTCCCCTGACCCACCTCTGTCGCCAGTGTGACGGCCTTTGGGTCGAACACGGTGGATTGAGGGAGTTGCTGCATCAGCGCTGGGAAGAGCTGGAGGCGTCGCCGCTGGCGGCCACGCTGGAAGCCAACCATCCCGAGGTAGACCTGAAGCCCTGGCTGCTGTGCCCCCAATGTGACGCGCGCATGCTGCGTTATCAGTATGGGGCCGACAGCGGCGTATTACTGGACCGCTGCCACGAGCACGGTATCTGGCTCGACGACGGCGAGTTGGGGCGGGCCTGGAAACACCTTCAGGCCGAGTAGTCGCATCTGAGCACGACCACATCGTCATAGCTGCGCCGTTCGATACCGTTCTCGACCGGAAAAGCATAGACAGGCGTAAGGCGGGCAGACCAACCTCGGCCCTCGGGCTCGATCTCGACGAGCAGGTGGCCATAGTGCTTTCCCCCCGACACCAGGCGCTGGTCGTGCCAGACCTCGGGGCAATCGCGGTGAGCCAGAAAGCGTGACCAGGGATTGTCTGCGTCGTGAACGGGGCCCCTTAAATGGTCGCCGCCGATCCCCAAGTCGTAGACCTGAACACCGTCGACTTCCGACCTCTCCAGCATTTCGTCGTGGCCGCAAAACACCGCGCTGACCTGGTAGCGCTGAAAGAGCGGAGTGAGTTCTCGCAGCGGCAGAGCCGAAAGGGGGCTGCTGGCCAGGCCGTGGGGTCCGCTGGAATAGGGGCAATGGTGCATGACCACAAAGGTAAACCCGGGCAACCCCTGACAGTCGCGCAACTGGGCCTCGAGCCAGCAATACTGGGCAGAACCCCTAGCCAACCCTGGAGCCGGACTGTCGGGGGCCAGGAAATCGTTGCAGCGACCGGTATCCAACACCAACAGTCGGGCCGGACCATAGTCCCAGCGATAGTAGCGCCCGGGCTGACCGGCCGGGCTGGGGAAATAGCCAAGCCACCGGCGCACGGCCGACTCAGACGGGGCGGTGGCATACCCCCCGTGATGGGGCCCCGCGAAATACTCGTGGTTTCCCAGAGCTGTGATCAGCGGCGCCGCCAGTTGTCCCCGCCGCGAGGCGTTGTGGTGCCAAAATTCGTCCCAGTCCTGCTGCTCTCCGCCGCACTCCACCAGATCGCCCGCGATAACCACGAAGTCGGGCTGGACCTGGGCCATGAGCTGAAGGTTGGCGGCATATCCCTGGGATTGGTCCAGGGGGTAACGCCGCCCGGCCGCGTGACGTCCCTCGGGATTGGGGCCTTCGGGTCGGTGGCCCTGGGGCCAGTGGCCGAAGAAACCGCGACTTTCGGGCTCGGTTTCGCAGTCGGCGTAGACACAGAAACGCACCGGGCGCAATGCGTCGGGAGCCGTACCCACTTCCAGTTCAAAACACTCCCCGTCAACCCGCAGATCGATCAGGTAACGGGTGTCCGGCTGCAGTTCAGCAAAATGCGCCAGATGGCGGTAGCCCTGGCTGCCCATGTTGTGAACTTCCTGGCGACGGGGAGCAGCCGGCCCGGGGCCCCGCAGCCGAACCCGGTAGGGGTCGGGTCGAGAGGTGAACCAGAGCAACGAAAACTCGTGCTGTCCCACTTGCTGGGGGTAGGGCGGAACACGAAACACAGCTAGACCGTGGTCCCCACATAGTGGGGCTGCCAGTCGAGCACTTCCTTCGCCAGCCGACAGAACGGCAGGGTGGAAGCAATATTAAAAACGTGGAAGCCCTGAAGCGGCTGCAGAACGGCCTGAGCAAAGGCCCGTGCCACATCGGGAGCAGCCACCTGGTGGGGGAAGCGTCGGCTTTGTTCGGGGTCGAAAAAGTCGCCCAGAGCCACCGGGCGGTACAGTCGCAGCGCCACCACCGTCATGGCGGTACTGCGAGTGGCGTGTTGGCAGACCTGTTCTCCGAGTTGCTTGACCAGGCCGTAGGCGTCAGTTGCGTCGCCCGCAACCTCCTCGGGTTGGGGAGGATGACGATGGACCGACATGGAGCTGGCATAGACGGCCCGAGTGACGTGCATTTCACGGGCCTGGTGAAGAGCCTGATAGAGATACTTGACCTGCAGATCGAAGTTGGCATCCAGGCCCTGCACGTCGGGCCGGCCGTCGGCCAGTTGAGCCAGAGGCAGATACACCAGAGCCTGGCAGCCCTGCAAGGCCCGTTCTAATTTGGCAACATCGCCAGCACAGCCGGCGTGGTACTCCAGTGACGAGTCGGCCGGCGGGCGAGGGTCGAGAATCCGCACTTCGAAATTTGAGGCCAGATAGGGGCAGATCAGAGAGCCGAGGTGACCACTTCCACCGACCAGCAGCAGCTTCATGGGGCGTCGTTCTACCGATTCCAGGAGTGGCCTGCTGGGAGCAGAACCAGCCACGGTGGGCAGCTCGGAGTTGATCGCCGTGTTTCTTCCGTCCCTCTCTTTGGGGGGGGCCGAGCTGTGCTGTTTGCGTCTGGCCGAGGGGCTGAGCCGCGCGGGTTGTTCGGTGGAACTGTGGCTGGGGCGAGGGGGAGGTGAGCTGTGGCCCCGACGGCCTTCCGCAGTTCGGGTCCGGCTGCTGGGCAAGGGTCGCACCTTGAAGGCGCTGCCGGCACTGGTAAGCAACCTGCGCCGCCTGCGCCCCAGGGCGATGTTGACCGCCATGAATCACGCCAATCTGGTGGCCATTCTGGCCTGGATGGCCGCCGGAGTCTCTACCCGTCTGGTGATCAGCGAACACACCGCCTTAGGCTTCCGCTATGGCCCCCTGGGCTGGCGTCAACGCCGGGGCTGGCTTCCCTGGCTGGCGCGCTGGCTGTATCCGAGAGCTTATGCCACCGTAGCCGTGTCGCCCGAAGTAGCCCACGACCTGGTGACCCGGGTCAAGCTGCCTCCCCAGACGATCAGGGTGCTGGCCAATCCGGTTTTGCCCCGCAATCTTGACGAGTTGAAGTGCCAACCCGTGGACCATCCCTGGCTGGCTTCCCCCAGCGGACCGGTGTTGCTGGGTGTGGGGCGCCTGAGCGCAGAGAAAGATTTTGCCACGGCTATCCTGGCCCTGACCGAGCTGCCCGAGGCGGTGCGCTTGCTGATCCTGGGCGAGGGCCCCGAACGACCTGCCCTGGAAGCACTGGCCGCCAGCCTGAAACTCGAAGATCGGGTCAGCCTGCCGGGCCGAGTCGACAATCCCTTCGCCTATCTGAGCCGGGCCCAGTTGTGCCTGGTGCCCTCTCGAGCAGAAGGCCTGCCCGGCGTGTTGATCGAGGCACTGGCCTGCGCAACTCCGGTGGTGGCCAGCGACTGCCCCGGGGCGTCGGCACGCTTGTTGGGGTGGGGCCGGTATGGGCAGCTGTTTGAAGTGGGAAATTCCGTCCAGTTGGCCCGCGCTGTGACCCGCAGCCTGCAAGCGCCGTGCCCGGCGCCACCAGCGCAGCACCTGGCCCCCTATGTTTGCGACCAGGCCTGCGCCGCCTACCAGGACTTGCTTTTGGGGACAGGCACTTGAAGGTGCTGGTGGTGGCCCTATGCCACCCCCCGGAGCCGATCAGCAGCGCCGTATCGACGGCTGACGTCGCCCAGTTCATGGGGCAACGAGGTCACGAGGTGCAGGTTCTATGTCCTTTTCCCAACCGCCCCCAGGGACGGCGATATGAGGGATTTCCTGCTGGTTGGCGGCACAATCGCAACGGTTCGGGGTACCGCATCACCCACTGTTGGATCTGGTTCTCCCGTCGTTCGACCCTGGCATCGCGCGTGGCCGAGAACCTTTCCTTCGGGCTGAGCTCGAGCCTGGAGATTCTCAGGGGCCCTCGCCCCGACGTGGTCTACCTGCATACCTGGCCACTGTTCGCCCAGTGGCTCAACACGCTGGTGCTCTCCTGGTTGAGGGTACCTGTGTTGCTGGTCATCCGAGACCTGTATCCCGAATCCTATCTGGCCGAACCTCGCCACCTCTGGCAGGGGATCTTCCGGCTGGCCGTGGCGCTCGACCGCCAGGTTCATCGGCGCTCTGCTCTGGTGGCGCCGATCACCCACGAAATGAGGGAACATATCGCCGCAACACGCGGGGTGGAAGGGGCGCGTTTGTGGGTGATGCCCGAGTGGCTGGACGGCGCCGAATTCGAAGTCGAGCGAGACGATTTTCGTCAGCGGCAGGGCTGGTCGGACCATCAGCTGGTGGCGCTGTTTGTGGGCAGCTTCGCTCGCACCGCCGACATGGGGATCTATCTGCAGGCCGCCGAATATTTGAAGGAGTGCCCCCAGGTTCAGCTGGCTCTGGTGGGCGGGGGTGTACTCGAGGCCGAACTGCAAGCGGAGATCGAACGCCGCGGGCTGAACAACCTGCGCCTGATCACGCCTTTGGCCCGCGCCGACGTGGCCCGAGTTCAGGCCGCAGCCGATGTGCTGATGCTCAGCCTGCAAGCAGGCCAGGCGCGTCACGCACTGCCTTCCAAGCTGATCGCTTATATGTTCTCGGGTCGACCCGTGGTGGCCGCCCTCGATGGCCGATCTCCGGCCGCCCTGGAGTTGCAGAGAGCGCGCTGTGGAGAGGTGGTCGCCGCCGGCGACGGAAAGGCGTTGGCCCACGTACTGCAGCGGTGGTCGGCTCGACCCGAGCCTTTGATCGAAATGGGCTTACGGGCCCGTTCCTGGGCACAACAGCACTACTCGCGCGGGGGCCGTCTGGCCGAGATCGCCGCTCACCTGGAGGCATTGGGACGCCGTTGAAGATCCTTCTGATGGCTCCTTTGCCCCCTCCGGTGGGCGGTATCGCCCGCTGGACCCAACGCCTGCTACCGTTGCTGGAGGCCCAGGGGGTCGAGGTGATTCATTTGGATACGGCCGTGCGCTGGAGACGCCCCGAACAACGGCAGTTATGGCTGCGGCTGGCGGGGGGGGCTCCGGCTGCGCTGCGGGAATGGTGGCGCTGCTGGCAGGTGCTACGCCGGGAGCGTCCTTCGCTGTTGCACCTGACCAGTTCGGCCGGGCCAGCCAGCCTGCGCGATGCGCTGATCCTGAAGCTGGCGCGCCGGGCCGGATGCCCTGCCGTCGTGCACTATCGCACCGAACTGATGGGGCCCAATCTAAGCTGGGCGCGCCGCCTGGTGATGTCGTCTGCGGCCCGGGTGGTGGTGCTCGATCGCAATTCCTGGTCTCGGTTGCGGCCACATCTGCCCGAGGGCAAGCTGGTTCAGCTGCCCAATTTTCTGTCTCTGCAGCAGGTGGACGACTGGCTGGCGACTGCTGGCCAGCCCGATTCTGGCGAGTTGCGGGTCCTGTTCACGGGCCGCCTGGAGCGAGCCAAGGGCGTAGGAGAACTGCTCCAGGCCTGCGCCCAACTGAAGGAACGATTTCCCCAGTTGCAACTGGAACTGGTAGGCCCAGGCGACAGCCAGCCGGGCACGGAAATGCCCGAATGGGTTTGCTCAACCGGCGTTTTGGAACCACCCCAGGTGTTTGCCCGGCTGGCCCAATGTCACCTGTTCGTGCTGCCCAGTCACGGCGAAGGGTTTCCCAACAGTGTGCTGGAGGCCATGGCAGCCTCGCGGGCGGTGGTGGCCACCACGGTGGGGGCCCTGGAAGAAATGCTGGCGGCACGCGACGGCCGGGGACCGGCCGGCTGGCTCTACTCGCCCCACACCCCGGGGGCTCTCCGGGAGGTGCTGGCAGAAGCCCTTTCCTGTGCCGACGAGCGTGAGGCCCGAGGACGAGAGGGACGTCGGCGGGTGCAGACCCACTACTGCGACCAGCGCGTGGTTTCCGCGCTGATCGGGCTGTGGCAGGAGGTGGCCCGCAACGGGCCACGTTGTTCCAAATAGAGGCGCACGCGCTCGGTAAGGTGCTGTTGTAGCGCCTCCTGCCAGGGAACAAAACCCGCCCAGCTGACCTCGAGGTCGTCCCAACGAGGCTGGGCGTCGGCGGGCATTTCGGTTTCAAAATAGAGACAATGCTCGAACTGAAGGGCCAGCGAGAGCTGTTCCGGAGCGCAACAAAGGGCGACTTCCTCGCGAAGCTCACGCACGGCACCGTCGAGAAAGGATTCGCGCCAGCGCAGCAGCCCACCCGGAAAGCCCAGGCTGCGTCGATAGCTGTTGCGCACCAGCAGAATGCGGTCGCCCTGCCAGCAGGCCACGGCCGCGCTGCGGGGCACTTTGCCCAGTGCTCTCATCGCCCTGAGGTAAAGTCGATAAGCCTGCACCAGCAGCCACCGGGTAATGCACTTCACCCAGCCAGGTTCTGCGCCCGCAAGAGCAGGCCTGGCAGCGGGCGGGAAGAACCTCCGCGGCATGATTGCGGCCCTCGTTTTGAGCTCGGGCGAGCCCACGTTGGAGCAGGCCCTTGCGGCCCTCGCTCGGCAAACTCGGCCGCTATCGTGCATCCAGCGGGTTCAGGGAGTTCGGCCCTTCGCGCGGGCCTTCAATCAAGGCGTGGCTGAGCTGGAATGCCCCTACTTCGTGCAGTGCGACGCCGACATGGTCCTGAACGAACGGGCCGTGGAGGTGCTCTGCTCGGGCCTGGGTCCGGGCGTGGCGATGGTATCGGCCTTGCTCGATGATCCACTGCAGGGCGCGATCAAGGGCGTGAAGCTGCACCGCACCGAACTGGCCCGCCGATTTCCCCATCGCGAGCAGGCCTCACCCGAGACCGACTATCGCGCCCGCTGGCAAGCGGAAGGCTGGCGCGAGGTGTTTTTGGCCACGGCCGGCACCCTCGGCCAGCACCTCCCCCCCGAGGATGGACCTTCAGTGGCCGGACGATTTCTCTACCTGGGGGCGGTCATTCGCCGCCGCGGCGACCTGTCGGATGCTCGTCTGCGCCTGGCCCGACTGGCCGAGAGGGCCGAGCACCCCCGAGCCCCGCTGGCAGCGGTAGCCTTGTTGGCCGGCCTGGAGTGGGAGGTTCACCAGGATGGTTGCGGTCGGGCCGACCCTGAAGCCTGGAATGGTTGGCTGGAGCTGCAACTGGAGTCCGCCGCCAGAGCCGCCCTGCAGGCCCAAGACTGGACAAGGTTGGAGCTGCTGGCCACGAGTCTCAGGGGTGCTCAACGGGGCCAGGCCACTCAATGGCCATGACCCCGCCTTGCGAATAGACCACCTTCCCCCGTCGAATCAGGTGCCAGAGCACGCGCATGCGCATTTCGCGAAATTGCCCGTCGTTTCTCTCGAGCCACCTCTCAGGATGCTCCGTGCTCTCTACCGCCTGACGGACTTCCTGTCGATGCAGATTGAGCAGGACCAGGTCGCAGTGACGCTGCTCCAGCGCGTGATGAATGCCAGCCAGGGAACGCTCTTGGTAAGGTTGGGCAGCCCGTGACAGATCGTCTTGAATGTAGCTACACCAGGGGCGTGGGCAGTGCCAACCTCGGATGTCGGTGAGCAACACTTTGCGATAGTGGGTTCCGGCCAACCAGCGATACGCCTGATAGACCTCCAGGCGACGACTGAGGTAGTCGTGGCGCCAGTGCTCGCCCAGCAAGGGAAGCAGCCGCGGCGGAAGGGTGCTCCAGGATACCAACCCACCGACGGCCAGCCCCAGCAGCAGCAAGCTCTGCTTCCACAACGCTCGCGGTCGGCCCCAACCCAGCAGGGCGAGCGGCAGTAGCCACACCCCCCCAGGAGCTCCATAACGCAGGTCGTGAATGCGCAGCGGGACCAGCAGCACCAGGTAGATCAGTCCTGGCCACAGCAGCGGACCCGGCGAACGCCCCAAGGCAAATACGCAGCCGGCGACCAACAAGGGGCTCAGCGTGTCTTGCCAGCGTCGCGGCGACGCATCGGGCGCCAGTGGCAACAAGAGGTTCCAGGGAAGCCCCTGGGGTGCGGCCAGCGCAGGCAATTGCGCAGGAGCCGTCGACCGGGGTGCGGAGGTGGGATGGCTGCGCAGGTCCTTGATTTCCCAGCGCGGGCCGATGGGATAGAGCGGGTGGCCGGTGTGCCACAGGTTGAACGAAAGCCAGGGCAAGCAGCAAAGCCCGGTGGCAACCAGGGGCTTGAGGGCTGCTCGCCAACCGCCCCCTGCGATCAGGGTGGCCAGAGCCAGAGCGACCGCCAGAGGCGCCAGGTTCAGCCTCATCGACACGGCAGCTCCGCAAAAGAACGCGGCCAGGCTCAGGCTGGCCGAGGCGTTCGGGCCCAGCCCGCGTTGCCACCAGGCCAGGCTGAGCAGGGCCATGGCCACCGCCGGCAACTCGGGTAGGCCACCGCTGGATTGAATGACCAGCAAGGGGCTGCTGGCCAGCAACAGCCAGGGCAGTCGGGAGCCGGGTTGAAAACTGGCCAGAGCCAGCCCGGTAACGGCCAGAAAGAGTGGACCGAGCAGGTTGGCACAAAGTTCACCCGCAAGCCCCAGAGGCCAGACCAGCATCAGATGAAAGAGATGGAACACTCCGTCGAAAACCCCCAGGCCGGTCCAATGAAGGCCCCCGTGCTGGAGGTAGCGCCAGGGCAGAGGATAGTGGTAACTCTGGGTGTCGACGTGGGTGGTGGGAGCCAGCGCCCCCAGCGCAGCCACTCCTGCCAACAGCCAGACCGGTGGGGGCAGGTCAACTCTTTTGGGTGGGAAAGCCACCAGCCCCAACAGCGTGAGGGTGCGACAGACCCAGGGCAAACACCAACCCGGCAAAGACAGCAGCAGGGCCAGCAGAGCAAAGACCAGGGAGCCGAGGGCTGGCGATGTGGCCAAAAAGAGCAGTCGGTTCTGGCGGGCGTTGGGCAGCAGCCTGGTCAGCAGCCAGCCTCCGCACGCCGCCCAGAGCCAGAACAGGACTGCGCCCGCCAACAGCGCCAGCAGCACCTCCATCAGCCGTTCAGGGTGCGCAGGAAGCTCAGGAAGTTATGAACCAGCCCCAGCATATGGGCGAGACCCAGGACCAGGCCGACCAGGGTAAGCATTCTCCTCATGGGTCGGGCGAGTTTCCACTGCGGACCTTGGAGTCCTGTCCTTTCAGGGTTTCTTCTCAAGACAGCGAAGCAGGCAAGCCATGCGCTATCGACTACTCCGCGGATTTTTGGTCATCGGCCTGCTCGGCAGCGGAATGACATCGTTGGCTGCCTGGCAGGGAAAAGGCGATGTGCCTCTTGAGGAGGTTGGACCGGTGACGCTCATCGTGGCAGGCCTGTTGCCGCTGGCCTGGCGGGCTCCTTTCCGAGTTTGGCATTGGTGGGACACGCTGCTGACGCCGGTTTCGCTATTGCTGGTGGCCGCCGGCGCCGGGTCGTTCCGCCCCGAAGACAACCCTGAACCTGCATTTCAGTTTTTCTTTGCTCTTTATCTGACGCTGGCGACCGCCTATGGCTACTTCTGCAGCGCCACGCCCGCCGACAGCCCGCGTCGGGCGGCTGTGATCGAACCGGTGAAGCGACTGTCGCGACTGGGCATTCCAGGGCTGGACCTGGGGCTGGTGCTGGCGCCGCTGGCTTTCCCCTGGCTGTGGTTGCACCATGCTCTCAAAAGGTCCCGGGGGGACGCGGGCGCGAAGGGCCGCCCATGATTACGAAAGAACTGATTCAAGCACTTCCCAAAACCGACCTGCACCTGCACCTCGATGGCTCGTTGCGCGAGCAAACCTTGATCGATCTGGCTCGATCGCGAGGGGTTTCTCTACCATCGGAAACGGTGGAAGGCCTCAATGAACTGGTATTCCGTTCGCACTACGCCAGTCTGGCCGAGTATCTGCACGGGTTTCAGTACACCTGCGCCGTGTTGCAGGATGCCGAGGCTCTGGAACAGGTGGGCTACGAGCTGGCCTGGGACAATATTCGCGAAGGGGTTCGCTATATCGAGGTGCGCTTTGCCCCCCAGTTGCACACCCACCGGGGATTTTCCATGAAGGAAGTGCTGCTGGCGGTGGACCGCGGGCTGCGCCGGGCCGCCCAGGAATATCGCCAGAGCGAAGCCGTAACCGTGCGTGGCGAGCCTGAATTTCACTACGGCATCATTGTTTGCGCGATGCGCTTTTTCACCGGCGCCTTCTCGCGCTGGTATGCCGCTCTTTACGACCTGTTTCAGGACGCCCCCGAAAGTCAGGTGTTGGGTATGGCATCCTTGGAGCTGGCCCGCTCCGTGGTGCGCATCCGCGACACCGAGGGCATTCCCATCGTAGGCTTTGACCTGGCCGGTCGCGAGGATGGCTATCCCGCCAGTTATCACCAGGAAGCCTACGACTATGCGCATCGCAACTTCATGATGAAAACCGTGCACGCTGGCGAGGCCTACGGCCCCGAGAGCATCTTTCAGGCGCTCAGCGATTTGCACGCCGACCGCATCGGACACGGTTATCATCTGTTCTCGCCCGAGCTCTGCGGCCCGGATGTGAAAAACCCCGAGCAATACGTGCAGCGTTTGGCCAGGTACATCGCCGATCGACGCTGCACAATCGAGGTGTGCATCACCTCGAATATGCAGACGATGCCGTTCTTGAAAGAGCCCGGCCAGCATGCGTTCGGTAAAATGCTGCAGCACAAGCTGTCGGCCACGCTGTGCACCGACAATCGACTGGTAAGCCATACTTCGGTAACCCAGGAGTATGAGCTGGCCGTGAAGGCTTTCAACATGGACTTGAAGGCGCTGCGCAACACGATTATCTATGGCTTCAAGCGCAGTTTCTTCCCGGGTGAATATAACCAGAGGCGAACCTATGTGCGCTCAGTGATCGACTATTTCGATCGGGTGCTGCAGGAGCATGGGCTGAGCTAGAAGTCTGGCGGAACGCTTAGCCGCAGGGTTCTTCCACTGACGGGATGGGGCAACTCCAACTCCAAGGACTGCAGATGCAGACGGGTGCGGGGCTGTCCCTCTCCATATTTGGGATCGCCCAGGATGGCCGAGCCCAGCACGTAAAACAGATGAACCCGCAGTTGGTGACTGCGTCCGGTTTCGGGCCAGAGCCGAACTCGGCTGCGCGATCCGGGCTCGCAGCGCCAGCGGGTGCGCGCCGGGCGACCCTCGTCGGCGACGCGATAGCAGCCTCGACGAGAGGGGTCGGGGGCGATAGGGGCCTCCACGATGTGCTCGCCTTCCGAGCCTTCAGGCAGTTCATGCTGCAGCTGAGCCAGGTAGGTTTTTCGGACCTGACGGGTTTCAAAGAGGCGTTGCAGAGCCGCCTGAACTTCGCGGTTGCGGGCGAACACCAGCAGCCCCGAGGTTTCGAAGTCGAGTCGATGCACCGGAAGCAGCTCCGCATACCGTCTTCGCAGTCGAAGCAAGGCGGAATCTTGATAGTCGGACTGTCGACCCGGTACGCTGAGCAAGCCAGGCGGTTTGTTGATCACCAGCAGGTACGGGTCCTGATAGACAACGTTCGGCAGTTGTTGATCATCAAGCAGAAAGAAGAGCGGGCCCAGCAGCGGCTGACAGCGTTCAAGGCAGGCTGAGTAGAAGCGATTGGGCTGTCTGCCGGGCAATTCTGGCCCGCGCCAAAACTCGGCTAGAGCCAGGGGTCGAAGGCCTTCCATGGCGGCCGCGTAGAGTAGCTTGGGGGCACAGCACTCGCCCGTTCCCGTGGGCAACCCCCTGGGATACAATCGCTCGGTCCATCCCGGCGCATGGGGAAAGAGCGAACGGTCGAAATGGCGGTGCAGCTCGCTTTGTAGCTCTCGGGAGATCGTCCTGCGACGCCGCCGCATTTCCAGTCGGCGTGCCTCCCACTGCTGAACGACCTCCTGCAAAGGTGCCAGAACCGCCTTGTGAGCTCGCTTGAGGTCGCGCATCCGATAGGCCTGTTCTTCACTTTCACGGGCCAACTGTTCGAGGTCGGCGTCGGGTTGCTGGCGACGCCGATCGCGCTGGCGCTTGCCCTGATCCAACTCGGCGCGCAGCGCCTGAACCTCGTTCAGACAGCGTTCTTTCAGCTGCTGCAGCCGGGGGTGCGGATTGGCCAGCTCCAGTTCGATCAGTTGCCGCTTGAGGAAGTCCAGCTCCGCCAAAGCCGCTGCCTCTCCCGCGGGTCGCTGCTGCAGCGGAATGGGATCGACAAAGTCGCCTTCACAGTCGAGTGGGGTCAGTCCCGAATAGGCTCGCAAGAGGCGGGTCGAGCGCCGGTCGCCAGCCCACAACAGCCCGAACATCTTCCCCTGTCGACCCGGCGATTCGGGAAGTTGGGGGGCCCACTGCTGACACAGCTGTTCGAGCGTGGCCAGCCGAGGCAGTCCAAAGAGCCGACCGCTCAGCCCGCAGCTTCCGTAGATGCCGGGGCCATCGGCGGGGTGAGCCTCGAGTTCACGCCAAAGCTGTCGGTGGAGTTCGTCGAGCAGCACCGTCTAACGCCTTTCTGGAAAGGCTACCGCCGAGGCCCGATGGGTTGCATCCCAGAGCAGCAAGCGTCCGCGGGCCAGAGGCGTGGCGGAGCTGACCTGGGAAAACCCTGGTGCAGCCTGGACGCGCACCGGAAAACGCAGCCGGAACGTAAGCGGGTCGAGCAGTTGCACGGATTCACCGTCCAGCTGGTAAAGATAAGCACCAGAGCGACAGATTTCGCGGTGGTTCTGCCCCGCACCCAGCGGCTTTAGCGAGGGAAGCTGATGGGCCCGGCCGTCAATAAGAATGCTGGCCGGGTGGCTGGAGAGCGAAAATCGGCTGACGCGAAACTTCTTGGCCAGCAGAGTCCCCTTTCGAGCATCCCACACCCCAAGCATGGAGTCGCCACCCAGGGCGATCACCCACCGCCCATCGGAGGACACCGCGGAGCGCTGGACCCGAGTTCGGACTCCGGTCACGGTGGTTGCTTTCCTCTCGCTCCAGTTCCATCTCTGAATTCTGCCCTCAGCCCAGCGCACACCACCGTTCGCATCGCCCTGCTCGTGGTTCTCCCAACTCGAGAGCAGCAGGGGGTCGGAGGCGAGAGGCCCGGGCTGTTCGGCCAGTTCACCCCACAGGGGAAGTGGGGTGGTCAACGTCTTACCCGCCTTGTTCCAGACGTAGCCGTAGCTGGATTGCTGACCGTTCTCATCGTTCACCTCGATGATGGCCGCAATCTGTCCACCGGGAAGGAAACGAGCACTGATGTGTTGAGCCGAGGGATGAAGCTCGGCCAGGCGTGTGCCCTGGGTGATATCCCACAACTCCAGGTCGCGCCCCGGGTCCTCGTAGTAGTGGGGGGCGAGCAACAAGAGTTTGCCGTCGGGGGAAACCTGTAGGTGGAAGGCACCCTCGGGCAACCAACGACCCAGCCCCAACAAGGGTGTTTCAGCGGCAACACTGCAGACCAGCGTCAGCAACAGCAAAAGGAAGCGCAGGGAGTTCATGGTGGCGGCGGGGGTTTGAGCAACTTGTCAAGCCACGGGCGCACCGCCGCCAGCACCGGGTTCCATACCGACTCGACGGCACCCACAGCCTTGCGAAGGCCGGGCTCGGCCTTCTTCAACAGTTGGTCACAGCGGCCCGCAAATCGCTCGTTGAGAGGATACAGAACCCGGGCCCCCACGCTGACTGCCGTGAGAATCACGCCGGGAATGGTGCCTACTCCGGTGGCAGCCAGAACCAGCCCCAGGGCCGAGCCGATATCGCTGAGCCCCTGCAGCTGTCGGGCCGGTGCCGCATCTCGCAATCCGTCGCGCACATCGATGAAGCCGCGACTGGCCTGGATGGCACCGGCCACAGGGCCGAGAATGGCCCCCAAAGTGGCCAGGGCCGGCGCGGTATGCCCCATCATGGAGCCCAGGATGGCCAGGGAACGGGTGCCGTCGAGCATACCCTGAACTTCGTTGCGAACGTTACCCGAGCGGTAGCCCGCCACCGCGTGCACCCCTCCTCGCACCAGTCCCAGCGTGGCCGCCAGCGGCACCAGCACCAACGGCGCGACGCCAGCCCCCGCGATGGTGGTGCCGATGGCACCCGCCATGGCCAGATCAAGATAGCCGTCGAGTCGCTTGAGCCGATTGTTCTCTTTGATACCCGAATACAGCTTCGATGCGCCGGCCACGGCCTGGACCCCCGTGGCCGCATATCCCAGTAACGAGGCCGCCGTCAGGGTGAAGCGCGAGATGGCTTGCGCCTGCTCGGGGTCGATGTGCCGCTGCACCTCCGGCAGATGCAGCAACTCCCGCAGCCTGTCCTTAACATCGCGCCACGACTGCCCCAAAGACTTGCCCAGATCGCGAGAGGTCTGCACAGCATCCGAAATGGCGGACGGAGAAAGGTGCAACGAGGCCTGCAGCAATTCACCGCTGGTGAGCGTTTGCCACAGTTCCTTGAGCTTGCCCGGGTCCTCGGGTGGTCGGGGTGGAGGCTGGCTGGTAAGCCGCATAGTTCCAGCTTAGCGCGGCCTCCGGAAGAAAGTCTGAAAGCGCCATGCCGGGTTGAGTTATCGAGTTGTCGTGTCTGTCGCTCGGGACACGACAAAGTGGTGGAGGTGGAGCGTTTCGGCGCTGGGTTGAGTTGTCGTGTCTCTGCTCGGGGCACGACAAGGTGGTGGAGGCGGTGCGGTTCCGGGCTGAGTCGAGTTGTCGTGTCTGTCGCTTGGGAAACGACAAGTGGTGGAGGCGAGGCTGAGCCACGCTGGGTGGAGTTGTCGTGTCTGTCGCTCGGGACACGACAAGGTGGTGGAGGCGGGGCGGTTCGGCAAGGCCTTGCCACTCTACGGTGGAATCAGCCGGAATGGAAAGCCTTCAAGGTTCGCTGTTTCAGTTGGAGCATAGCGATTACGATGATCTGCTCCATCTTTACGAAGGTGGTCGCCCTTCCAAAGCACTCCAAAGCCTGCTGCAGCGGGCGCGTCAATGCGACAACCTGCAGGCCCAGCTGGAGCCGCTGATGGCGGATGGCTGGCGGGCGGAACTGGTGGGTGCACTGTCAGGATGGGTGCGCCCCGAGCCCGGGTTCCTGGAGTTGCTGTGGTTGGCCTTCGACCGCGGAAGCTGGGCGGCCCCACAACTGGCCGTGATCGCCTGGAGTTGTGACCCGGATTTCGAGGCCCGGGCCCGGCGCCGGCTGCTGCTTGGATGCCCCCTCTTGCCACACCCTCGATATTCAGGGGAGGAACCTGCCGATCCCCGACGGGCGGCCAAGAATCGTGCGGTTTTGATGGCTTTACTGAGCCACGAGGAGTCGGGCCGGCAATGGCTACAGCAACGCATCACCCTGGAGGAGGCGGTTCAGGTATTGCTGATCGATGACTGGGATGGTGCCCCGGGCATTGTTGCTCAATGGAGTCGTGGCTGGCAGTATCATCTCGAGGCTCTGGGAGAAAGGCTGGAGCGGCGCCTTGAGGTGAAAGGCGATCTGCTGCGCCTGTGGCCGTTGGATGCACCCAACTGGCTGTTGCAGGGGAACCTCATGGAGGACCTGTTTGCCCCGCTGCTGCGCGCTGGGGCGCAACGAGTAGAGTTGCGGCCTGAGCACGGGGGAGACGTGGTGCTCAGTGACACAGGCGCGACCGTGCGGCTGCCTGCACCCTGGCACAGATTGTTCCGTCACATCGTTGCTCAACAGTCCGACTGGTTCTATCTGGACGGTCGTTACCTACTGCGCTCAGGTTCGCTAGAGGTGGGACAGCACTGCAGCTGGCAAGAGCTGTCGCGCAAAGAGCTGCGGATTCGACTGACTCGCCTACCCCTGCAAGACGTACAGGCCGAGGTTCTGGCCTATGGCACCGACGACTCGGGCCTGCTCGACAGCGGAGCCGGTGCCGCGCTACTGGAACTGGCCGGATCGGAATTGCAGGAGGATGTACGCAGCCAGCTCTTTGAGCAGGAACGCGATATCGGTTCGGTCGTCATCACGCCAGCCTATGGATTGTCCAGCCGGGGAGTCCGCCGGGTTTGCCACATCCTCAGCCTGTCGCGGGCGGCCCGCTGCTGCCCCTATCCGGAAAACCTGGGAGGCGCCGTGGAAGCTTGCCTGGAGCACTGTGCACGCGGAATCAGCAGCCTGGCGATGACATCGCTGGCAACGGGTGGAGGCGGGGCCAGGGTCGATGATGTGGCGCAGATGATGGTGGGGCGCGTCTTGGAATATTTTCAGCGCCATCCCCACAGCCAGCTTCGAGTGACCTTCAGCCTGCCACATCGGCGGGATTTCCAGGCATTTGAGCGAGCCCTGGCGGCCTGCCCGTGCTGAAACTTCCCTGGTCCTTTCGCCTGCGCTGCTGGTTGCGGCGGCTTGTGCTGCGAAGCTCGCGGGGGGTTGGTCTGCATCTGTATCGTGCCCTCTATGCTCTGGCCCAACGACTGGTGGTACTGGCGGTAGCTGGCCAACCCGGCGTGCATTCCCTCTATTTGCGGCGAGGCGCAGGCAAGGGAGAAATTCACCCAGGGGTCAGCGACCTGGACTTCGCTGCCGTCGTGCACGCGGGAGCGGATCCACTGCCGATCAGGAGGGCCTACGCCTCGCTGGCAAGCTGGATTCCGTTCATGGAAAAGGACATCAACCTGCACCAGCTGGAGGAGTTGGCCGAGAGGGCCAACCGCCCCCCGAATCGCTATCGCTTCGCCGAAGCCCGCAGCAGCTGGCAACGGCTGCACGGACCTAACGCGCTGGAGCTCTTGCCAGAGTGGACCGCGGAGCAGCTGTGGCCGGGAATGATTCGCGAGGTGCGGGTTTGGGTCAGCCTGCTCGTCGAGCACCTGGTGGTGCACCCCTATCGCAGATACGACGATGTGTTTCGCAATTCACTGTGCGCCAAGGTGTTGGGGGAACTGATCAGCATCGATCTGGCTTTCTGGCAAGGCCAGCTGGGATTCTCTCGGCGGCGGGCCTGGGGCAGCCTGCCACTCGACCATCCCTGGCGCCAGGCCGTGGCCCGCGTAGAAAAACAGCGTTATCTGAGCCGATCGTTCGACTTTGCCGAGTTTACCTGGAAAGAGACCTTGAAATGGCTGGACGACTTTGCTCGGCGCCTGCCCAGCCATCCCTATGCGACGGCGACTGCCTTTAAGAGCGTGACCCTGCCCCCCTACCCCACCTACCTGGACCACGAGCAGCCCTTGGGCGGTCCGCTGAGAACCATTGCTCTGGATACGCAAAATCCCCCATGCCTGCAGGAATTGAAGCCCCAGGACGCCTATCTGACGGGAGGAGCGCTGGCCATTTCCCTGGCGACTCGAGCGAGCGTGGACGAGATGGTGTTTTTTCCCAGTCAGAATCCAGAGTTCTTTGGTGGAGGCCCGGGCTGTAGCGAGTTGCTTTGGGACTTCTACCGCACCCGCTGGGGCGACCATGCTCGACGGCCCGACGGGACGACCTGCCCGGCGCGCTTCTGGCGGTCGTGCCGACTGGCGCTGAGTTACCTGGAGCTACGACGGGGCCACCTGGTGGTGGTCGACTCAGCGACGGAATTGCGCGAACGCCTTGGTACAGCAGGATTTTCGATGAACCAGGGCGCGGATGCCCTCTGGGCTGCGGTCAAGGCCCGTTCGGTTCAAGCCTGAGGCTGCAGCGTTGAGGGTGCTGGCCATCGTCTCCAACTTTAAGTGGAGTCACACCGACTACCTGGTGGCCCTGGGTCAGCTTGTTGGCCTGCGCGTTGTAGCCTGCGGTGAAGTTCATCGGGGGGCTATCGACAACGCGGGACGATGGGGACTTGAGGTTTCGACCCTTGACAGGCCCGAGCAAGTGGGTACCGAGGAGTGGGTTGGTCGGGTGCGGCGAATGCTGGACGAGCACAGGCCCGAGGTGGTTCATGTGATGTACTATCACCACGAGGCCCTGATGCCCCTGCTGCGCAACGAGATCGATCCTGGTTGTCGACTGGTCATGGAATGTCGCGACCCGATCACCGCCCTGCGACCCCAAGAGAGCGGCTGGCTGGAAGTGGAACGCAAGGCCTTAGCGTCGGTTGACGGCCTGATCGTGGTCAGCCGGGCTACCGCCGAATACTACCAGTGGCGACATGAAATGAAGCTCGCGCCCTGGCTGGTGGTGCCTCACGCCTTTGCCAGACGAACCATGGGTCGACGGGTTGTGGACCGGCTGTCTGAGGGCGATGGCAGAGTGCATCTGGCGCTGGTTGGCACGGCCAGTGCCGACCCGCAGCACTCGCGTTACTACGCCAACGTGATCGAACAACTGACGGAGGCGGGGGTCGTGGTGCATTCGCACTTTCACGACGGACCGGAGTCTGATTTTTACGCACGACTGGCGAAAACAAATCACGACTATTTCGCCCACCCCACCGTCCCTTTTCGCGAAGAGACCCTGCTTTCAGACCTGATGGCGCGATATGACCTCACGGGAGTTTTCCACCAGCTCAACGCGAAGGGCAAAAACGAGGGGGCCATCCTGCGGATGTGCCTGCCCACCAAGGCCGTATCGGGCTGGTTTCATGGGGGCATTCCGCTGGTGTGCTTTCCTCATTATGGCGGCATTCTAGAGTATCTGCTGCCGAAGGGCCTGGGATTTGTGGTGGACGAACTGAGCGAGGTGGCTCGCATTCCGCGCGCAGAGATCGAGCAGGTCAGGCAGCGAACCCACCGGGCCCGCGAGTTTTTCAGCCACGAGGTTCACGCGGCACGGGTGATAGAGTTCTATCGACGCCTGTTGGAGTTGCAACCTTGATGTGCGGGCGCTGGCACAACCTGATCCATTATGGCAACTCAAATTGGCGCCCGGGCAACCCGCACAACTCGGCCCAACACCTCAGCGTGGCCGCCTATCGCAGCGGCGCACGGGTGGTGTATATCAACCCTGGAAGCGTTCCTCTGGCTACCCGCCAGCGCGGTCGACTGACGCTGGTGAGCCCGGGCGGCCAGGACCTGCGGCCAGAACTGCAGAGGCTCTACGAGCGGGAGGGCCTGACCCCACAGCAGAGCGTGGTGGTGATCAGCTTTGCCACCGCCGCCTCGCTGCAACTGGCCCAGTGGGCACGGCAACGTGATCTTCAGGTGGTGTATCGACACGTCGACTGGTTTGTTGAGACCGGCGACACACGCTATTGCCAGAAGGCGGCTCAAGAGCTGGGCCAGCTGGCCCAATTGGTGTGCATTTCCCATCCGGAACTGCAGCAATGTCTACCGGGAGTGCGCTGCCTGCTGCTGCGCAACGGGGTAGACAGGCGTGCTTTTGGGCCGCAGCCACCCGGCACGCCGTCCCCTGGAGACCTGCATCGTGGGGCATTGACGCTGGGCTTCTGGGGTCAGTTCTGGGGCGACCGCATCGACTGGGAACTGCTCGCCCAACTGGCCAGCCGCCGACGCGATTGGCACTGGAACTTGATCGGCAACCTGAAGCTCCTGACCCCTCGGCCCAAACTGCCCGAAAACGTGCACTTTCTGGACTATCGTCATCCCCGACAACTGGCCCGCTATGGGTCACATTTCGACTGTGGAATGGTGCCCTACCGCCAGGATACAGCCCTGGCCCGCCATTCCAATCCCATCAAGGCTCTGGAATATCTGGCCTGCCTGCGGCCCGTGGTCAGCCCCTTCAACCCCTCGTTGCAAGACTACCCCGGGGTGTTCTTCTACTCTGGACCGGAGGACGCCGAGCAAGCAATCCTCAGGGCGGCCAGAGCCGAATTAACGAACGACGATGTGTGCCGCCTGATGGCCGACAACAGCTGGGAACGAGTGCTTCAGAGAATGCTGTTGGCGCTGGAGGAGAGCCTGTCATAGAGCAACTCCTGGCTGTTCTGGGCCAACAGCAGCTGGCGCTGGTCGGGGTAAGGTTTGGCGACGGCCAACTGGCAGCGGCGCACGAAATCCTCGGCGCAAAAGCGATGGACCAGCAACTCGGGGTGCAGCATGGACCAGTTGCCGCAATTGGGAGAGGCCACCAGATTGCAGCCCATCGCCGCGCCCTCATACAGGATGCCGGGAGCGGCATCGAAGCGCGAAGGACACACCAGCACTCGGGAGCGACCCAGCAACTCCCAGAGCCGCTGGCGCTCGGCGATCAGGCCGAAAGCCTGACAACCGGTGGGCGGCTGATCACACACTCCCACCAGCCCAACGCGCAACTGCGGACAGGCTGCCGCGATGTCGACCACCATAGGAAAGCACTTTTCGGGCCGATCCCAGCGGCTGGCAACGAACAGCAGGTCAAGGTCGCGCTGGTGGAAAGGGCGAGCCAGCTCTAGAAAATCCCGAGCCTCGTCGAAGGCCAGACCGGCCTGCCAGAAAATGTGGGGGTCGATTTTGTGGATCTGCTCGGGGAAAAAGCAGCGATACAGATCGGCGATCATGTCGGCGTGGGTCAGGCAGCGCTGACATGCCAAAAAGGCCTCTTGCTGGCGACGATGCAGCGGCGGCAAGCCAGCCGGCCCGTGCCAACTCAGATGGCGTTGCAGACTGACCAGATCGGGAAACTGCTCGGTGCCGACCAGATCTTGTGCCCAGCGGAAACCGGCCGTAAGGAAGGTCAGAGGGACCCGGGGGGCCATTCGCTGCAGCAGCCAGGCAGCGATGTAGCCACAACCCACCAGAGCCGAAGGCGCCAGGCGCTGCAGCAGCTGACCCAGGGCCGGCTGGTGATGGAACGGGGGAAACTCGATCCGGCAGTTATGCACATCGGGGAGGTTCCACGGGTTACCAAGCTGGCTGCCAAAAGTTGACATCAGGAAGGACAGCTGCTCGGCGGGCAGCAAGTTGATCCAGCTGACCTTCAGTCCGCGCTGCTGCAGGTCGGCAAACCGCTGATAGTTGGCGGTAGCCGCGCCCCCGTAGCCGGGGGCTTCAAAGCAGGCCATCACAATCATCGGTAGAGCTCCAAATATTGAGCCAGAACGCGCTGAGGATCGAAGCGCCCCAATTGCTGAAGGGCGCTCTGGCCCAGGCCATGGGCCCAGGTTCGGTCGCTGGCGAGACGCCGCAGGTGGCCGACCAGTTGCTCAACGTTGCCGCTCTCGAACAGCAGCCCGGTGGGGCCTACCAGCTCGGGAATACCGCCGACGTTGGCGGCGACCACCGGCAATCCCGCAGCCATGGCCTCGAGCACCACATGGGGGCAGCCTTCTCCATAACTGGAGGGCACGACCAGGGCCGCTGCGGACTGCATCCAGCGGTGCACCTGAGGAACGCTGAGCTCGCCCAAAAACTGGACCCGGCCGTGCACACCCAACTCGGCCACGCGAGCCTGCAGGCCAGCCAGAAGCGGACCCTGTCCGGCCAGCGCCAGCTGCCACTCGGGATAGTGGGCAGCGATCTGGGCAAAGGCCTCGAGCAGCAACCGCGGGTTCTTTTGCTCATTCAGCCGCCCGGCAAAGAAGAACACCGGTTGACAGTTGCCGCCGGGGCTGAGCCGCGGGTGGGCATTGGGCACCACCTCAACGCGGGCTTCAGGAACCAACTGGATCAGGCGCTGGCGCAGCTCGCAAGATACGGTGCTTACCCGGTCGGAGGCACGCACTACGCGCCGCAGAAACTGCAAACGCTGTTCGCAACGATGGGCGTGGCGCCCCACGTCGCTTCCGTGACAGGTGGTGACCAGGCGAAAGTGCAGCCAGCTCCGGGCCCAAAGGGCGAAGAGGGCATCGACGTTGACGAAGTGCAGATGCACGACCTGGGGACGATAGTACAGCAGGTAGGCGAGGTAAGGCAGGAAACCCAGCACAAGTTGCAGCCTGGACTTCAAGCCCGACTGAGCCGGAGTGAAGAGAAATCGTCGACAACCAGGAACGCCCGCATCGACCCAGGGAGCGAGCCAGTAACGAGTATGGGGGTCCATCTCCACCCGGTTCGAGGTGGCCACCCGAACCTGATGACCTTGCTCGGCCAGGGAGCGATACAGCATCTCGACCGAGCGGCTGACCCCTCCCCCCACCGGGTAGTAGGCGTAGGTTTGCAGCAATACGCGCATGGCTGCGCCTTCCCAGCGGGTCGGCCGATCCCTGGCCGATCCCTGGCCAATGGCTGGGCAGGACGTGGGCAGGACCCCCCTGGTCACCTGCGAAAACGCGGGCGGTGACCCCCCGGCACCTCTGCTCACGCCTGGCCTTTGTGTTGGGAGCCTGGCTGGCCCTGCTGATCGTGGATGAACTGTGTGGCCACCTTCTCAGCAAGGCCGGCTATGAGGTGGACCCCGATTTTGGCGAGGTGCGCGAATTCAGCCGCGTGGTGTATCGCCTCGAAGGCAATGGCATCAGTAACTGGCTGGCAAGGGGCGTGCGCGACCCGGGGCGCCCGGCGGTGCCGGGTCCGCGAGTGCTGGTGCTGGGCGACTCTCAAACCCATGCCCTGCAGGTGAACGACAGCCAGACTTTTTGCGCCGTTGCTGAGGGGCTGCTCCGGCAGCGCGGCTTTGGAGTGAACCTGCTTAACTGTGGTCACTCTACACGTTCAGTGGCCGATTACGTCAAACTGGCCCCAGCCTTCCAGCGAGAGATGAAGCCCGACTGGGTAGTGTTTCTGCTACAGGAAATCGACCTGGGTTCGGATGCCTGGGATGAAGGGAAAACTCATCTGGAATTCTCGGCTCAGGGCCACCTCGTTGTCTCACAGCTGCCGGCAGACCCGGTTCCCCGCCCTCGCCAGCCCCGGTCTCGGACCTTCAGTTGGGGCAGATGGGTCCACGAGAAGCTTCGTCTGGAAGCCATCTTTCGCGTGGCCAGTTTCAGGCTCGCCTCATTCAATCGGCGCTGGTCTGCGGAGCCCCCGGTGTTTCGAGGGGGCGTGGGTCGCCCCCAGCTGCCCGCCAGGGAGTATCCGATAGATCAGGCCGGTGAACTGCTGCTCGACAGCTATGGAACCCGTACCACCGTGCTGTGGCTAAGACACTTCAACGGAAGGTCCCAGGCAGGACGGCCCACACCCGGGCAACTTCAGTTCCAAGAACTGTGCCGCCAGCGTCAGATCCATTTCGTAGACCTGGGCCTCGAATTCGCCCACCTGGTAGAACTCGGTCGGGCTCCGCGGGGATTTCCCAACACGTATTGGAACGCCGGCCATCTGAACGCGGTCGGTCACGATTGGATCGGGCGCGTCTTGGATCGAGAACTGTGGGAGTTACACCAGCGTGGAATTCTTTAGCCCGCGGTTTTTCGCTTTTTTGCCCGCGATTCTGGTGGCTCTGGCTGTGCTGAAGGGAGCCGCTGCTCGACGACTGTTTCTCAGCCTTGCATCCTGCTTTTTTTATGCCGTATGGGATTGGCGCTATCTGGGTTTGCTGCTCGCCGTGAGCGCCATCGACTATCTTGCCGCCTCGGCTATGGCGAGCAGCCAATGTCGCCGGCGCAGGCGCATCTGGCTGGCTGTCAGTCTGATGTCCAACCTGGCCATCCTGGGCTACTTCAAGTACGTCGATTTTTTCCTGGAAAGCTACAATCGACTGCTCGGTGACCGGCTGGGTTCGATTCCTTTGCTGGCGGTGGTGCTGCCGGCGGGAATTAGCTTTTATACCTTTAAAACGATGAGCTACACGCTGGACGTCTACTGGGGCAGGTTGCCCGCCTGCCGCAGCTGGCTGGACTACGCCCTGTATGTCTCCTTCTTTCCCGACCTGATCGCCGGGCCCATTGTGCGCGCCTCTTCGTTTCTTCCCCAGCTGGCTGGCAATCCGGGGCCGAGTCGACAACGCCTGATAGAAGGCGGCAACCTGTTTCTGCAGGGCCTTACCAAGAAGCTGTTGGTGGCCGACCGCCTGGGCGAACAGATTCGGCCCGTCTTTGAATGCCCCGAAGTGTTTTCGAGCGGCTCGATGTGGCTGGCCGTGCTGGCCTACGCAGGGCAGATCTACTGCGACTTTTCAGGCTACTCGGACATGGCCACCGGAACCGCCCATATGCTGGGTTACCATTTGCCGCTCAACTTCAATCTGCCCTATGTCAGCCGCGACGTCAGCGAGTTCTGGCGACGCTGGCACATCACCTTGAGCCAGTGGCTGCGGGATTACCTCTACATTCCGCTGGGCGGAGATGGTCGAGCGGGCGGCAACGCCTACCGCAGCCTGATGATCACCATGCTGCTCGGAGGCCTGTGGCACGGAGCCGCCTGGACCTTTGTGCTTTGGGGGGGCCTACACGGCCTGGCACTGTGCCTGCATCGCCTATGGAGAAGGTCGGGGCGGAGACTGCCCTCAGCGCCGGCCTGGCTGCTGACCTTCGGCTTTGTGGTCCTGGCCTGGGTGCCGTTCCGATGTGACGGCCGAGAAATGATGATGACCAGCTACCAAAGGCTGCTGGGCTGGAACGGCACCCAGGGTCAGCAAATCGACCCGCACTGGACCGCAATCTGTCTGGGCCTCATACTGGCAGGCCACGCCCTGAACCTGAGCCTGCCCCGGCTGCGCAACTGGCGAGGGCTGAGCTGGTTGGGACTCAGCGTGGTGGAACTGCCGCTGGCCGGGAGCTATCTGTGCTTCACCCAACTCACTTTTCTCAGCGGATTTCTGCTAACCCTGTGGTCAGGACTGCTGTTTCTGTTTGCGGCCACGGAGGTGAACCCGTTCATCTACTTCCAGTTCTGAAACGACAGGGACAGATCCGCGCTTAGCCAAAGAGGCCTATCGATATGCAATCTGGCGCCGACTGTAGCTTTGCCATTCGCGATATTCGTGCCCACAGCAATCTGGCCGGACTGTGGCAGGCTTATCGGGGGCTGTTTTTCAGCCTGGTGGGGCGCAATCTGAAAATCCGACTGGGCGGGGTGCGTCACCTCAACGCCCTGGGATTGCTGCTGATCCACCTCAACCCGGTGGTCATCGTGGCCGTCTACATCGTGGTCTGCGGGGGCATTCTCAAGCTGTCGGTGCCCAACTACGCGGTGTTTCTGGCCGTGGGCCACCTGCATTGGAACCTGTTTACCAGTGTGGTCAGCCGGGCCTGCGGCTCGGTGTATCGGGACGCCGGAATGATTCAAGCCGCACGCTTTCCCTATATCCTGCTCACCCTGGCCGACCTGGCCGATCAGTTGCTGGAGTTTCTGATGACGCTGGCCCTGATGTTTGTGCTGCTTCCCTTGCTGGGAGGCCAGTATAGCTGGACCATCGTGATCTATCCGTTGGTGCTGGGGCTTCAGGTGCTCTTCATGGCCGGGCTGGCGGCGGGCTTTTCCGCACTTCAGGGGGTGTTCGCCGATGTGGGTAAGGTGCAGGCTCTGGCCCTGCGCTTGATGTTCTGGTTCACCCCCGTGATCTACAGCGTAACGATGGTGCCGCCGCGCTTTCAGGCGGCCTTTACCTATCTCAACCCGCTGACGCTGTTCCTCGAATCCTATCGCGAGCTACTGTGCTACGAGCGCCTTCCCGCTGCCAGCCACTGGCTGGCCATGCTGGTGTGGTCGGGGCTTTCGCTGCTGCTGGGCTGGAAGCTGTTCCACCGCCTGGAACGTCATTTACCGGAGGCCTTTTGAGCACTCAGGTCCGTTTTTCCAACGTTTCCAAACGCTTTTTTTCGAAGGCCGACACCAGCCGCTCGCTGGCCGCCTTTCTCTGGAGCGGCTTCAAGGGGACACCGCAACGCGAGCGTTGGGCCCTGAAAGACCTGAGCTTCGAGATTCAGGCCGGCGAACGGGTGGCCATTATGGGTCACAACGGCGCTGGCAAGAGCACGCTGCTTCGTTTGATCGCCGACACGCTGGTGCCCTGCTCGGGCCGTATCGAGGTGAACGGGTCGGTAGCCCCGATCGCCGGCATCTCGGGCGGATTTGACGGGCGCCTCTCGGGCCGAGACAATCTGGTGCTGCGCGCCTCGTTGTTCGGCCTGAGCTCGTCTCAGATTGGCCACCTGCTGCCTCGGGTCATCGAGTTCGCCGAACTGGAGGAAGCCATCGATTTGCCCGTGGCCACTTACTCGTCGGGCATGGTGGCCAGGCTGGGATTCGCCCTGTCGATTCATCTGCAGGCACAGATCTATCTGATCGACGAGGGCCTGACCGCGGGCGACCCCGCCTTCCGCGCCAAGGCCCGCAAAGCCATGGAGGAGCGCATTCGCGGCGGAGGCACCTGGCTGATCGTCAGTCACGACCTGGGCCCGGTTCAGGATTTCTGCCAGCGTGCGCTGTTGTTGGAACGCGGACAGCTGGTGAGGTCGGGCAGGCCCGAGGAGCTTATGGAACTTGCGAAACCGGCGGAATCTCCCGCCACCCCTGCTCCGGCTTGAAGCCCGAGGCAACTTTCAACTCGCGATCCTGTTCATCGAGAAAGAGAGCCTGGCGCAGGTAACCCTGGCAGCGCAGCTCGAGTTGTCGGGCGATCTCGTCCTCAGCGACGCGATGTTTGCGCAAGATTTTCGCGAACTCTTCCTTCTGTCGCTGCAAAGTAACGTGAGTGGTCAGACGCGGGGCGCTGCGGTGGTCGCGATAGTAGTAGAGGCAATCCTCGATGGCCTGAAATCGAAAACCGGCCTCGGCCATACACCACGGGAAATCGTAGTCGTCGGCCCCGTGGGGGCCCAGGCTCTCGTCAAAACCGCCGATACTGCGCGCCGCCCTGACTCGCCAGCAGTGAAGATGCTTGACCACCCCATGTTCGACAAAATCCTGGGGTCTGACTTCGGCAACGGGCTTCCTGGGCAGACTGAGGAACTGGTCGTGCTCGTCGATCCAGCGATTGGAAGAGTGAAAGTAGTCGGCCTCGGGATACCTGTGCAAAGCCTCAAGGACGGTAGCCACCGCCTGAGGTGCCAACCGGTCGTCGTCGTGCAAGGAACAGACGAAGTCGCTTGAGGCCAATCGCATGCCTTCATTCAGTGCAGTGCACACCGAGGAGCCAGGGTTGCGCGCGTAACGAATGCGCTCGTCACTCAGCCAGCGTCCGGGAACGTCGCTGCCATCCTGGTCGAGCAAAAGCAGTTGCCAATCCGGGCAGCTCTGCTCGAGCACCGACTGGACGGCCGCTCCCAAGAACGGGCCCTGTAGATGCCGCAAGGGCATGAGGATGGTTAGCACTCGGGCCCGCGCAGCATGGCCGGGCCGCGAAAACGCCGGCGCTCGTAACCAAACCAGATGAAGGCCATCATGGTGAGAAAGCCCAGCGTAATGGGAAGCGTTCGCTGGTTCGGGGGCTGGCAGCCAATGAACAGCAGACCGACATTCCCCAGCACGGCCAGACAGGCCACCACGCGAAATCCCTGACCGAGATTCCAAGGGCCCATCTCTGTCCAGCTGCGGCGAAAGGCCAGCAGGCCCAGGAAAATGGGGAAAACGTAGGACGAGTAAAGAAAGATGGTGCACACAGCGGTGATGGTGGAATACACCCGGGTTTCCAGGGTGAAGGCCCAGCTGAACAGCACCACTGCCCAGATAGCATAGACCGGAGTCAGGTATACCTGGCTCACCTGACGCAGCAGGCTAGAGCCAGGCAGGCCACCGTCGCGCGCAAAGGCATACACCATGCGGCTGGCCGAAGTCAGCGTGGCCAGGCCGCACAGGTATTGGCACAGGGCGATGCCCACCAGTAGAACCTGGCGCAGGGCGTTGGGCAGTACCTGCTGCAGCGTCCAGAAGAACACCGAGCCACCCTGAGCCGCCCCCTCGGCTACGCTGGGCATGGCCAGCACCACCGCCGCCAGCATCAACCCCCCGAAGAACGACGAGGAAACCACCGCCGACACCATAGCCTTGGGCACGGTCGCCCCGGCGCCCAGCGTCTCCTCGGCCGTGTTGGCCGAAGCGTCAAAGCCCGTAATGGTATAGGCCGGCAACAGCAGCCCCAGCAAAAATACGTAGGCGACGTTGGGATGCGAGGGCCATACCCCACCTCCGGCCGCGCCGCTGAAGTTTTCGACCTTGAACAACCTGGTCAGATCGTGGCTGGGAGCGAAATACAGCAGCGAAGCCACCAGCACAAAGGTCAGCGCCATAATCAGGTAGCCGCTGGCGTCGGTGAGGGCGCTGGTCAGACGGATGCCTCGATGGTTGAGCAGCCCCTGTGAAAGCACAATGGCCAGCACCACCACGGGTTGCACCCAGGCGGCCGGTTGCCAGCCCAGGGCCCCGACCACAAAGAGGAACACGCCCACGTTGATGGCGGCCAGCACCGTCACCAGACCCACCAGATTCAGCCAGGCCGTCACCCAGCCGGCGGCTCGACCCCCCAACACCGAGGCCCAGTGATAGAGGCCGCCAGCGGTGGGGAATGCCGAGGCGATCTGACCCATGGCCATGGCGGTGCAGACCGAGAAAAAGCAGGCGAACGGCCAACCCAGACCCACGGCCGCGCCGCCCACGCTGCTGATGCCCAGCGGCAGCGAGGTAATGCCGCCCGCCAGGATGCAGATGACAGAAAAGGCCATCGCAAAGTTCGAGAAGGCGTTCATCCCCCGGGATAACTCCTGCGAGTATCCCAGTTTTTTCAGCTCAGCCGCGTCGTCGTGAACGCTCAAGCGCAGTTTCCGCTCATAGCTGCTTGCAGCATCTTCAGGCAATCCGGCACCGTCAGCGGCAGCGGATTTGTGGCCGCGGTGGGGTCGACCACGGCCCGTTCCGCGATCTCGCCAAGCCTATCGGCCTGAACGCCCAACTCGGCCAGCGTATGCGGAATCTGGAGCTGCTGACGCAGCTCCAGCACCCAATCCAGCACCGAAGACACGCCCAGATAGCGAGCCAGCAACTGCAGTCGCTCTTCGATGGCCGGGGCATTGTGCTGCAGCACATAGGGCATCACCACCGCATTGGTCAGCCCGTGGTGGGTGTCGAATAAGGCCCCGATGGGATGAGCCAGCGAGTGCATGGCGCCCAAGCCTTTCTGGAAAGCTACCGCCCCCATGGTGGAAGCGGCCATCATGTCGGAGCGCGCCTGGCGGTCGTTGCCGTCTCGATAGGCCCGCAGCAGCGAGCGGTGAATCAGGCGCATCCCCTCCAGGGCGATGCCGTCGGCCATGGGGTGCTCCATCGGGCTGCACCAGGCCTCCAGGTTGTGAGAGAGGGCGTCCATACCCACGGCCGCCGTCAACTTTGGGGGCAGGCCCAAGGTGGTGTCGGGGTCGGCCAGCACCAGTCCGGGCAGCATGCGCGGATGAAATAGGATGCGCTTGGTGTGGGTCGATTCGTCGGTGATCACCGAGCAACGGCCCACCTCGCTGCCGGTTCCCGAGGTGGTGGGCACAGCCAGCACCGGAGCCATGCCCTCGACGTTCACGCGCAGGTAGTTGTCGCCCACGTCCTCAAAGTCCCACATCGGTCGGTTCTGGCCGACCATCAGGCCCACCGCCTTGCCCACGTCCAGGGCCGAGCCACCCCCCATGGCGATCACCCCGTCGTGGCCTCCAGAATGAAAAGCCTGCACACCCGCCTCGACGTTGGCCCCCACCGGGTTGGGACGCACGTCGCTGAACAGAACCGCCTGCGGAACCAGCTCGAGCACCTGTTGGGTGAGGGGCAGCTGGGCCAGCCCGGCGTCCGTCACCAGCAAGGGCTTTTTCATGCCCAGGGCGGCGCAGCACTCGGGCAGCTCGCCGAGGCGTCCGCAGCCAAAGCGAATGGGGGTAGGGTAATTCCAGTTGGGCATCTTAAATAATCTCGAAGTAGCGGCGCAGTTCCCAGTCGGTAATGGCTTTGCGCAGCTCCCTTTCTTCCCACTCGCGGGTGGCCGCAAAATGGTCGATAAAGGCATTGCCAAAGAGCTCGCGGGCTCGCCGGCAGGTCTTTAACCGCTGGGCCGCATTCCACAGTGTGTCGGGCAGGTTCAGGTGCTCGGGCAGGCTCTGGGCATAGGCATTGCCCTGGATGGGGTCCAGGGGCTCCAACTGCTCTTCGATGCCCCACATGCCCGAGGCCAGCGCAGCCGCCAGAGCCAGGTAGGGGTTGGCGTCGGCACCCGCCACCCGGTATTCCAACCGCTGCGACTTGGCCGATCCCGGAATGACGCGCAGTGCACAGGTGCGGTTTTCCACCCCCCAGGTGGCGTTGGTGGGGGCCCAGTAGCCCGGCACGAGGCGCGAGTATGAGTTGACCGTCGAGGCCACCATGGCCAGCACCTGGGGCATGTAGTGCTGGCATCCGGCGGTGAAGTGGCGCATTTCCTTGCTCATCTTGTGAGGGTGAGCCTCGTCGTAGAAAGCCGATTTGCCGTCCATGTCCTTGAGCGACAGATGAATGTGGCCACTCTGGCCGGGATAGGCGTTGGACCACTTGGCCATAAAGGTGGCCATCAGCCCATTGCGCTGAGCGGCCACCTTGGCAAAGGTCTTGAACAGGGCGGCCTTATCCGCTGAGTGCAGGGCCTGGTCCACGCCGATAGCCACCTCGAGCACGCCGGGGCCGGTTTCGTTGTGCAGCCCCTCGATGGGAAAATCCATCACCTCGCCCAGTTTGAGCAGCTCCTGGTAGAACTCGTGCTGTACCGAGTTGCGCAGCACCGAGTAGCCGAAGTTGCCGGGCGTCCAAGGCTCCAGGTTGCGAAAGCCCTTCTCCTGAACCGATTTGGGCGTTTCCTGAAAGACGAAGAACTCATATTCCAGAGCCGAGTATGGCTCGTAACCCAAACTGCGGCAATATTTGATGGCCTTCTTCAGCACCCCACGGGGACACAGCATTTCCGAGTCGCCCGAGAACTCGCTGAGGAAGAACAGGCCGTTGGGCTCATACATCAGGTTGCGCCCGGTTTCGGGCAGCAGCCGCACGCTGGCGTCAGGGTAGCCCGTATGCCAGCCCGTGTGGCTGACATTGTCGTAGAGCTGGTCGTTGGAATCCCAGCCCAGCACCACGTCGCAAAAGTTGAAGCCACCTTCGAGGGCCGAGAAGAACTTGGGCCGCGACATATACTTGCCGCGCATAATGCCGTCCAGATCGAAGATGCCCACCTTGACGTGGGACAGCTCGCGCTGCTCGACCAGTTTCTTGGCATCCTCGATGCTGGAAAGACCCAATGGCATAACTTCGATGTCCTCTCGTGCGCTGGGCTGCAGCGATTCGCAATGGTCGCGACCCCTTCCTCCGGATCGAGGTAGAGACGGGACCTTCGTTCCAGGCTATTGGAGCCCCGTGGGAGCTGGACGGACAAACTCTACAGTTTTGCCCGTTCGATGGACTCATCTCAGGCTCTGAACCGAGACCGCGGCAAGCATCACCAACAACATCCACAGCGGCCTCATGAGCCAGGGCCGGCGGGCCGCCCACAAGCAGAGTGGAAAGGCGTGCACCAGAGGCCGTGTTGAGCCGGTTGCCAGCACCGCCAGTCCGGCCAGCACCAACTGCAATCCTGGCGCCGGCCCCAGACGTCGCTGCAGGGCCAGCACACAGCCCAACACCAGCCCATCCCAGGGGCTCAGGGTAAGCCACAGGGTACCGGGAAACAGGGCAAAATAGGCGCAGGCTTGCTCCAACTCAGGGCCTTGCAGCTGCTGCCGAGCCAGGGCCCGAAATTGCCCAAAAGCCCACAAACCCGCCAGCTGTGCCTCTAGACAGACGCGCACACAGGCCCAGGGTAATTCGGGAGTGCCGGTGGTCTGCTCCAGCGTCGGCATAGCCAGTGCCGTTAGCGCCCCCAGGACCAACAACCACAATCGGGATACCAACCACACCCACCAGCCGTTGGTCACAACACAAAAAATCCGTTCGTCCACATGGTCAGCAGCAGCACCTGCAGACCACCAAAGACCGCCATCAACGTTCGTTCGTAATTTCCCAGCACCCAAAACAGAGGAAAAGCCGTAAGTACAAAGCGCGTCATGCTCATCAGGCTGCCGGTTGAGGCCGGTATGACCAGCTGCAGCACGCAATAGAGAGCAAGTATCCAGCCAAAGCGACGAAATACTCTCCAGCTCAGCACCATTCCACCCAGCCAGGTGAGCAGATTCAGCAGGTTCGGCAGCGAATACAGTCCGGGGGAGGCCGGGCTCTGCCGCAGCACCCGCCAACTCTCACCCAGTGCCTGCAGCAACCCCCCTCCCCTACCCCAGGCTTCCTGGGTTTCCATAAATCCGGTGGCATGACCAAAAGACACCAGTTGCAGCCCCATGACCGCCACCAGTCCCAGGGGAGCCAGCAGCAACAGTGGTGCCTGGCGCCAGTTTCTGCCTCGCCACTCCAGCACGACGGCCAGGGCGACGACAAGGCCAGTGGGCCGCGTGGCCGAGACCCAGATCGCGGCAGCCACTGCCCAATCCCAACGCTGACGTTGGGCCGCATACAGGGCACCCACAGCCGTAAGCAAAAACAGGCTCTCGGAATAAGCCGCGCAAAAAATGAACGAACTGGGAAAAAGGCACAAATACCACAGGCTCTGCTCCGCGGCCGTTCGCCCGCCGCCGGACTCCCAATGAAAACGGTAGAACAATACCAGTGCGCCCAAGAATGCCAGGTGGCTCACCAGCAAGGCTGCCAGCGGCAGGTCCCCCAGCAGCCGATCCAGGCCGCACACCAGCGCCGGATAACCGGGAAAAAAGGCGGCATTGCAGCGCATACCCGGCTCGAACTGGTAGCCCGAATCGGCGATGGACAGATAGAAAAAACTGTCCCAGCGAATCCAGCAGGTGGGATGACTGGCCAACATCGACCGTTCCCAGGGGAAGGCCTGGCTCACATAGGCCCCCAAAGGAAGCAAGACCAATCGGGTGAGAAAAAACACCCGCACAGGTGCCCACCACCAACCAGGGCCTGGTGCCTCGGGCTGAGAACCCGAGGCCATGAGCTGGATGCCCCCGCTTTTTTCCTTGTTGCTACTGTGCACGCTGCTTTTCGGCCTGCTCCCTCGCCACCAGGCAATGACCCCCGCACCGCCTCTGTGCGTTCAGGCTCTGGGCGTCGATTTTGAAGCCCCGTGGAATTCCCCCTCTTTTGGATTCGTCGACATTCACCCTTCCGAATACACCGATCAGGGCGGCGTGGCCTGGACCTCCAGTTCGCGCCCCAAACTACTTCTTGCCCCCCTTGAAGGCGGAACCTATCTGGCCCAATTTTCGGTGCGTCGGGCCCTGCTTCCCGAGCAAAAACCCACATTTGAGCTTCGCATCAATGGACAAAAAACGTCGCTCATCACAACCCAAAGGGATTATCCGTACACCGCCAGCGGCCTCGTCAAGCTCAAGGGCCCCGGCCCAACCAGGGTAGAATGGAGTGCTCCCCAGACTCATCGGCCTTCGGACCTGGGGCTCGGCAGCGACAGCCGCCAGCTTGGTGTTCTGCTCGATGAAATGTCACTAACTCCCTTCCCCGCCACCCAACAGGCCAGGATGTGGCAACAGCCCCAAGGTCGTATTGCTTTGTTCAATCCCGGTCCGCGGGCCCGGCTGTTGCTGGCCGCCCCCGCTGCCCCCCGAGTGTGGCTCAACGGGCGCTATCTGCCCCTTCACCGTCTGGGCAACGCCTTTGAAGCCCCCCTGCCATCTGCCCCTGAAGGAGCTGTCCTGCTTTTTCAGCTACGAGGAACCTTCCAGCAACTATGGGTGTATGACCCCGACAACCTTCGCTGTCCCGCCCCGGCGATTCCGGTTCAGTCCGGCTGGTCATCTTGTGTCAGCGACGGTCTGGCCCGCCCTTTCCGCCGCATCGAACATCAGGCCACCACCTTGCCCCTACAACTCGCCCACGGCCCCGTAACCCTCTGCATTCGAGTATTGCGTCGCAACCATCCCGATATTCCCGTCTACCTGCCGCTGCGCTTCGTTCCCGCACCGCCACCCGCGCTGCGGCTCTCCGTCGGCGCCCAAGGCGTGCCGTTGCAGTGTAGAAGCACGACCTGGGAGCACATTTACGAGGGTCAACTGGAGCGTGTTCCCAGCCGCCCTGTAACCCTGAACCTGACGGCTCCTCCCAATACGGCCGTCTCCAGCCTGGACATCACCCCCACCCGGGCCAAGAAAACGGGTCCACGATGACGGAGATTCTCCCTTTCGTTCCGCTGGGTGAATTCCGTCAAAACAAGATGAACCGGCAGGTCCTTACCGAGCTCGCGGGCTGCTTTCGGTGAAGATGTCGTGTCGTGTC
>CAZYPN010000042.1:0-59700 GCA_964649085.1 uncultured Burkholderiales bacterium
ATAAAAATTCGAGGCTCACCTCACGGTGGGCCTCTTTTATTTCCGGGATAGCTTCCCGGTGGAGCAGCAGGCCAGGGACCTGCCTTGTCGGCGCGAAGCACAGCAGCGATGCGCCGACTTTTGCTCCTTTTTGTCCTCTGTGTTCCGGTCTGGGCGAGCCCCGAGGTAGACCAGATTCTTCAGGCCGTCACTCGGATCCACGGCGGCCCGGGCGTGTTTGCCACGGCCGGCTATCGTATCGGCGCCCACGCTCGCCAGCACCTGCAGGGTCCGCTCGAAGTCGTGCATCGCACTCCCTTCCAGGTTCAATACAGTTGCGTGGCCGATGGGCTGCAGGCTGCCACCGGGGTCAGCCCGGGTAAGCTCAATCTCAGGCTCGAAGAGGTTGAAGTCGAGCTGTTCGAAACCGTTGTGCGTAGTCGCCAGAACGGCCAGGAGTTGCGTTATCGGTTGCGCCCCGAGTTTGTCCAGCGTCATTGGAATATGCCGCGTGAGGAGCAGGCTGAGCGAGCTCGCGAAGTGTTGCAACTCCCCGAAGAGGCTGTCTTTCAGGTTCGCTGACGGGCGCAGGAGCAATTCCCAAACTGAGGAACGACCCGGTGTGGAGCATCCTCTCGCGGTCTTCGCCTCGTCCGACCCCAGCCCAATGGGCGAGGACGGCAATTACACCTGTCCCTGGTTGGAGTCTGTCCTGGACGCCTATGAAGGCTACCTGCGAGACAAGAGCACCTGCCCCGCTCTGGTCGAAGAACTGGACCAGGCGTTTCAGCGCGTCGAGCACCTCTACGACGACCTGCAGGATTTCATCGACCCCGCCGATCCGGCAGCAGCACTGTTGCATTCTGCCACCGAGGGGTTGCAGGAGTTTCTGGCCGGGCTGGCTCAGCTCAAGAAGTCCATCCAACCCCCCAATGCTCGGCTGGCCCAGCGTGCCTTGGAACGCCTTCAGCAGGCCACCAACAAGGTCATGGACGCCCACGCCTTTTACCAGCAGCCTCCGCCTCAGGTTCCGTTGACCACTCCCAATTACCAAAGGCTCGACCTGGCCATTCGCCAGTGGAGCGAGGGTGAGGTCGACGACGAACTGTTAAAGTCTGAAATCGAAGCGGTAGAGGCCAATATGCTCGGGCACCTACGGGTGAACCAGGCCGAGATGGAAGATCTCGAGGGCCTGACCGAGGAAGAACAAGAACTCACGACTCGTTTGTTGGGTGGCATCGATTCCGCCCTGCAGGGTTCTCTGCTGGCGATTGCCACCATGAAACGTTATTGGAACGACCGCGAGCGGCAACACGTGATGCAGGGCTTGGAGCAACTGCTTGAACCCACCCAGCGCATGATCGAAGCCTTTATGGCTCTCCAGGCGGTCACCCATCCGGAGGACCTCTAGAGGCCGGCCGGAAGCCCCCTTGGTCGGGTGACGGTCCACAAGTTCTGCCAGGATCGCTGCGGCTATATGAGATCTTGTGTAGGAGCGGCTTGGCCGCAACGGAACAGCAGATTTTCGGGCGCGCTCCTGGGAACGAGCTCTCGCCGTGAAGTTAAACTTTTGGGGTTCATCCTCTGCCGGACAGGGAAAAAATCCTTTTGAAGGGAACAGGCGCAGATGAGTAGTGAGGGTAGCACGATGACGGAACAAGATTACACCCTGCTGAGAACGTTGGTGGCGCTGGCCTGGGCTGATGGAAGCCTGGCTCAGGGTGAACTGGAATGGATCGAGAAGGTTGTCGAGCAACTCAACGTTCCTGCCGAACTTAAGTCCGAACTCCTCGCCGGCCCCCCCGCCCTCCCCTCCGAGGACCAACTCAAGGTGGCCCTGCCCGAGGGAGAAGATCGCGAGACGTTCTTGCGCTTCCTGCTATCGGTCTCGCTCGAGGATGGTGAGACCAGCCTGGACGAGCTCAATCTTCTCAAAGAGTTGGGCAAGAAGCTCGGGGTTTCGGCGGTCGCCCTCGAGGAAATGCGCCAGAGCGTTCTGGCCCCCTGATGCTCGAGCAGGCGCTGCTCTTTGTCGCCGACCTGAAGGCCAATAACCGACGCGAGTGGTTCCAGCAGAACAAGGCACGCTACCAGGGGCAGGTAGTCGAGCCCGTAAAGCAGCTGGTTGAACAGGTTCGTCTTCACCCCCGCCTGCACGGTAGCCTTTTCCGCATTCATCGAGACGTGCGCTTTTCCGCCGACAAAAGCCCTTACAAAACCCACGTTGGCATTCACTTTCGTCACGAAGATGGCAAAGACGCTCACGCTCCCGGGATCTATGTGCATCTGGAGCCGGGTCAATGCTTTCTGGGTGCGGGCATGTGGAAGCCCGACAGAGCAGCTCTAGAGCGCATTCGCCAGGCCATCCTTCATCATCCAGCCGGCTGGCGGGTGGTGCGCTCGCGCATCCAGCTTGCCGGGGATAGTCTGAAACGAGTTCCGCGGGGATATCCCGCTGACGCAGAACATGGGGAAGATTTGAAGAGGACCGATTTCTTTACGATGCAACCGTTTACCAAGTTCAAACCCCAGATGCTCGAGGAGTTTGCGGTCGAGGTCGACCCGCTCATGGCCTTCCTGTGCCAGGCCACGGGGCATTCGTGGTAAGGCAAGGCGCCCTGCTGCTGGCGCTGACCACCTCTCTGTGGGCGCTGCCCACCCCCGACGACCGATTTCGCGAAGTAGCCGAGCAATTTACCGAATACTATCTGAGAGCCAATCCCGAGGCCGCCACCGCGTTGGGCGACCATCGCTACGACGGGCGCTGGACCGACTATACCCCCGACGGCATCCGTCGGTCGTTGGAGCAACAAAAGGATCTGCTGACCCGGCTGGACGGCCTGCCCGTCCAGGATCTCTCGCTTCAGAACCAGGTCGACTACGACATCCTTCATCATCACCTGGAGGGTCAGCTCTGGTCGCTGGAAGAGTTGCAGGAGTATCGCTGGAATCCCCTGGTCTACAATGCGGGCCCTGCCCTGTATGCGATCGTGGCCCGCGACTACGCTCCGCTGGCCACTCGTCTCGAGAGTTTGGCCCAGCGCCTGGAGCGGCTCCCCCAGTTGCTTCAGGCGGCCAGCCAGCAGCTCGACCTTCCTCCGCGACTTCACTGCCAGGTCGCTGTGCAGCAAAATCAAGGCAACCTCTCGTTTCTTCGCAAGGATCTCGAGGCGTTCTTGAGCCAGGCCCCGGAAATGCGTGCTCGCCTTGAAGGGCCTCGACAACGCGCCATTCAGGCTCTGGAAGACTATGGTAAGTGGCTCGAACAAGATCTGACCCGGCGGGCCCGGCCCGAGTTTCGCCTGGGACCAGAACTCTATCGCAAGAAGCTTTTTTTCACATTAGAGTCGTCGCTGACCCCCGAACAGCTCGCCGAGCGGGCCCGAGCCGAGCTCGGCAAAACCCGTCAGCAGATGGTTTCCGTGGCCCGTCCCCTGTATGAGCAGTGGTGGGGTGCGCCCAAGAGCGACGACGAGTGTTGCCGCCGGGTGCTGGAGCGACTGGCCGAGAATCGGCCCAACAGCGAGAACATCGTCGCAATAGCGGAGGAAACGCTGCGAACCACCACCGAGTTTGTGCGTGAAAAGCAGGTGGTAACCTTGCCTCCCGAGCCCTGTCGTATCATCGAGATGCCCGAGTTCAATCGGGGTGTCGCCATCGCATATTGCGATTCGCCCGGGCCTCTGGAAAAAGGGGGAACTACCTTCTACGCTATCGCTCCCACTCCTGAGGACTGGACGCCCGAACGCAAGGAGAGCTTTTACAAAGAATACAATCGCTATATGCTGGAGGACCTTACCATTCACGAGGCCATGCCCGGCCATTTCTTGCAGTTGATGCACGCCAATCGCTATCAGGCCCCCACCCGCATTCGAGCCCTGCTACAGAGCGGCAGCTTCGTCGAGGGTTGGGCCACCTACACGGAAGAAGTCATGGCCGACCTCGGCTATGGCGGTCCCGAGGTGCGGATGCAGCAATTGAAGATGCGGCTGCGGTTGATCCTCAACGCGCTGCTCGACCAGGGGGTTCATCTGCACGGAATGACCGAAGAACAGGCCATGAAAATGCTTAAAGAGCAGGGCTTCCAGGAGGACGGCGAGGCGGCCGGCAAGTGGCGCCGCGCCTGCCTGACCAGCACCCAGCTTTCTACCTATTTCCTGGGCAACTGCGAGGTCAACGACGTGGCTCGAGCCTACCGAGAAAAGCATCCCCAGGCCACGATGCTCCAACTTCACGACGCCATGCTTTCGCAGGGAAGCCCGGCGCCACGACACCTGTTCCGCCTGCTCCAACTCAATCCACCCCGGAGGAAATCATGAAGCAGATCCACGTTGGCAAACTCACCCGCATCATCACGGTCGATGAACGTATCTTTATCGGCACGCTCACCGGCTACGCCGAGGTCTCTCAGGGCGAAGATAAGCTCGAAGAGGTCTACCTCAGTGGCTGTGGCGACCATCTGACCACCATTCAACTCAACAACATTCGCGAGATCGACCAGGACCGCGTTTCCTTCGAGTTCCACGGGATCGCAGCCGGTGAGTGATAACGCGCGCGAGCGCGACCTGGTCCTGGCGCCCAACGAGTATGCCTTCATTCTCGACGAAACCAAGGGCAACGTCATCGCCTACGTGGGTCCCCACAAGACCAGCCTGGCCAATACCGATCGACCCGTAACCTTTGTCGAGTCTACCCGCCGCTACCGAAAGTGCACGCTGGAAGAGTCGATCGTCGCTTTCCCCTACGCCGAGGAAGGCTGGTATGTGGTGCTCGAAAACCCCGCCCGCGAGGGAGACGAAGAGCATCCCAAATCGGGCCCCAATACGCTGGTTCGGCTGATCTTGGGGCGCAAGGTCAATCTGCCCGGCCCGGTCACGTTTCCGCTCTGGCCTGGCCAGGTGGCTCGTGTGGTGCGTGGCCATCTGCTGCGTTCCAATCAGTACTTGATGGTGCAGGTCTACAACGAAGAAGCCGCCCGCGAGAACTGGGCTCGGGCCGTGATCAAGCCCCAGAAAGGTGAGCAGGCCGAAGAGCTCGAGGTGCCCGAACTGACGCTGGGCCAGCTGTTGCTGATCAAGGGTACCGAAGTCAGTTTCTACATGCCTCCCACCGGTATTGAGGTGCTTCCCGACCCGGAGGGCAATTACGTTCGCGACGCCGTGACGCTCGAACGCCTCGAGTATTGCATCCTGCTGGATGAGGATGGCAATAAGCGTTATATCAAGGGCCCCGATGTGGTCTTTCCCGAGCCCACCGAGGTCTTTGTCGAGAAGAACGGGGGCCGCAAGTTCAAGGCCATCGAGCTCAACGAGATCAGCGGAATTTACCTGAAAGTCATCGCTCCCTATACCGATGAGGACGGAATCGAGCGCAAGGTGGGCGAGGAGCTGTTTCTCACCGGTAAAGATCAGATGATCTACTTCCCCCGGCCCGAGCACGCCCTGATTCGCTATGGCGACCAGCGCAGCGAAATCACCTACGCGGTGGCCATTCCCGCCGGCCAGGCCCGCTATGTGCTGCACCGTCTCAGCGGCGAGATCACCTTGCAGCGGGGGCCGTGCATGTATCTGCCCGACCCGCGCAAAGAGGTGCTGGTCACTCGGGTTCTCAGCCCTGGCGAGTGCGAGCTCTTTTACCCGGGCAACCAGGCCGTGCTCGAACACAACCTTCGCCTGGCAGGTGGCCCACGTTTGCAGGCCTCGCCGCGCGAAGAAGTGGCCAAGCGGGCCCTGGCCGCGCGCGAACGGGCCGATGCTGCCGAGGGCCTGGTGGCCGACGACTTCACGCGCAGCCAGCGTTTCACCCCGCCCCGTACGGTGACGCTCGAAAATCGCTTCGATGGTGCCGTCTCGATCAATGTCTGGACTGGCTACGCCATTATGGTCGTGCGCCGCTCGGGCGAACGCCGAGTCGTGGTGGGGCCCCAGAGCGTCTTTCTCGAATATGACGAAACCCTGGAGGCCCTGGAACTGAGCACAGGCACTCCCAAAACCGACGATCAGGTCATCCGTACCGTCTATCTGCGAGTGCTCAACAACAAGGTGTCCGATCGCGTGGAAATCGAGACACGCGACCTCTGCCGTGTTTCCCTGCTGTTGAGCTATCGGGTGAATTTCGAGGGGCCGCCTGAGCAATGGTTCAATGTGGAGAACTACGTGCGTTTCCTCACCGATCACCTGCGCTCCATTCTGCGCAGTCAACTCAAGCAGATCGGCATCGAAGAATTCTATTCCGATGCCATTCAGCGGGTTCGTGACGCGATTCTCGGCGCCCCCACCCCTCAGGGCCGGCCCGGCCGAGTCTTTACCGAGAACGGCATGCGAGTGACCGATGTCGATGTGCTCGATGTGGAGTTGGGCGACGCCGCCATCGGCGAGATTCTCACCCGGGCCCAGCACGAAGCGGTGCAGCAGGCCGTTCAGGTGGCTGAGCGTAGCCGTGAGCTCGACACGACCCGTCGCAATGAAATCATCACGCGGGAGATTCAGGACCTGCTCTGGCAAACCCGTCAGAATCATCTGCAGATCGAGAACGCCGAGTTGAAGGCCAACCTCGAGCTCGATCTGGCCCGTATCGCCGCCGAGGCCCAGGCTGAGAGCCAGCGTTTGCAGGCCCAGGAAGCTCGTCAGCCTCAGCTGGACAAGCTGCATCAGGCGGACCTGTCTCGCCAGCGTCAACGTCGTGAACAGGAGCTGGCTCTCGAGCAGGAGGCGCTGAATCAGAGGCTCCATCAGCTTCAGGCCGAGGTTCAGGCGCTGGTGGCGCGGGCTCAGGCGGTTTCGCCCGACTTGATCGCTGCCCTGCAGAGCTTCTCTGACCAGCACCTGGCCGCACGCGTGGCCGAGAGCATGGCTCCACTCAGTATTCTGGGGGGTAAGAGCGTGGCCGAGGTCTTTGCCAACCTGGTTCAGGGGTCGCCGTTGGAAGGCGCGCTGCAGCGTTGGAAGCCGGCCCCACCAGCGCCCCCCAAGCCCAAGTAGGGATCGCCAGGAACCTCAGGGCAGAGGCAGAATTTCGGCTCCCATGTTGAAGAAGATCCTGTTAACCTGCCTGCTTTCGAGCCCCTGGGCCGGGGCCGATGTGACCCTGGTCTCCGCCTTTCCCGACGATGTCAAAATTCGTCTCGGCGAGCGCGAAGAGAGCCTGGGCCCGCGTCAGTTTTTGCAATGCAAGTTGAGCGGCGCCACTACTCTCAGCGTGCTCGACGCTGAGGGCAAGGCGCTCTATCAATGCCAGCTCATCGACCAGCGTTTCTGGGTGCTGCATCCCAAAGGAGCCCTGGAGGCCGGTCAGCAATCGAGCGCGTCGGGCTCGCCGCGCTGCGCCGTAGGCTTCTTCAACGCCACCCCCTACACATTGGAGCTGTCCCTGCACGCCGAGAAGGTCAATCCTGACCCCCCGGCCATCAGCGTCCCCAGTATGGGGGTCAGCGCTCCCCTCGATATCCCCTCGGCCACCTTCAACATCAACCTCAAGGACGAAGGCGGCAATCCCATTGGCAAGTCTTACTCCAGGGTGCGGGGCGGCCACTTTTACCTCATCTATCGCAAACGCGACACCCTCTACGACCTGGAGATGCTGGGAACGATTCCTGCCACGAAACCCTAACGTCGCAAGACGGCCTGGCTGGGGTCGCCGCCCAGCATGCGATAGAACTTGCTAACCCCGGTAGCCCAGTATCCATTGGTTCCGTGAACGTCGTTGCCCGCCCCGGGGGGGGCGTAAATCCGGCCAATACCGTTAATGGTATTGGCCCCGCGGTAGGGACCCTTGGGGTTGGCCAGGGTTCGAGCCATACGATAGATCGACTCGGCCGGATTGCTGAACGAAATCGGCCCTCGCCGATCTGAAACGCCCATCGCATTGTTCTTGTAGCGGAAAGCCTTGGACGTGCCTTTACCGGTTTCAAGCATGGAGATGGCGGCCAGAAACTTGGGGTCGATGCCGTATTTCTTGCCCGCGTCGACAAACACGGGAGCCAGGTGTTTGAGCGGTGCCGGTAACTTGTTGACCAGTTCGGGGTCCACCTGGCCAATGCCGGGCGCCATCCCACTGGCTCCGGGCACAGGCCCGGTAGACCCGCCGGGAGCACCGCCACCGCCGGGAAAGCCGCCACCGCCGGGAAAGCCGCCACCGCCGGGAAAGCCGCCACCGCCGGGAAAGCCGCCCGGAAAACCCCCGCCCCCTGGAAACCCACCCATTCCCGGCATCCCCATCGCCTGAGCCATATCCCCGCCCATCATCGAGCCCAGGAGCTGCAGCATGCCCTCCATCAGGTTGAGCATCTGCATCATCATGAAGCGTTGTTGCTGCATGGGGTCGCGCCCACATCCGGCCCCCATTCCCATTCCAGGTTGGGGGCCGAAGGCGGGCGGCATGGCACCCCACGACGGAGCGGCGAAGCTCTGGTTCGGCAGGCTGAGTTGGGGGGCAAACTGGGTGGGGAACATCGCTCTGGACAGGCCTCCTTGCCATTCTGTAGTGATTCAAGCCTAGGGAGTCGTAGACAAAAGCGCTACTGAAATTCTGTTTCTAGAATGTTTCCAATATGAACAGCCTTAGCGAAAAACGTCGCCGATCTGGCGTCCCAGGTCGCGAAAACCCTCTTTGAACTGATGGGCGCCTTCGCGAAAGCGAGCTTTGGTCGCTTCGTTCTTGACCTCACGCACCAGGTCTCTCAGTTCTTCAGGGGTGCGTATCTCCACCGGAGCACCCTGGGCTGCGGGGTAAAAATACACGCTGCGACCCTCAAGCATCGTCTGCAGGGCCTGCCCACTGTTGACCTGGGGCTGATGGCCGCGAAGCCTGTCGAGCAGGCGGGTCGGTTCGGTTCTCAAGCCCCCGCCGTGGTTTTGGCCCAGGTGACTCAGCGTTTCGAAGCCTTCGCGCGCCCGGGCGGCTTCGCGGGTGCTCATCTGCACCTGGATCTGCACCTGAGCGGGCCCTGAAAGCACGCCAGCAGCGACCACGCCAACGCCGAGCCCCGCGGCGGCGATCGCGGCTATCTTGACTTTGGAGTGTACCCGGGTGGCCTTCTCACCTTGGATACCGAGATCGGGCCGGCTGGGCACAAAGGCATCTTGAGTCGCAGCTGGTTTTCCCCCGAGGCGAGGGCCTGCAGAACGCAGGGAAGAGGTGAAACGGTTCAACGATGAGCTGGTGATGTGCATATCCCATTTTGGGCCAGGCTCGTTGGCCAAGAGCCTCGAAAATGGTCACGGGTCAGTCACGAAGCCCTCGGGAAGGTTACAGGATTCCGCCAACACGTTACCACAATGGATCTTCCCGTCTGTTCAGCGCGCAGTTGGTCCGAGCAGATAGCCCTCTGGCTGCGCCTCGACATCACCGCTGCGAAAACGGCCTTTCAAGCCAATCAGCGCGGTCTGAGCGTCCTCTTTGTCACCCCTCATCGTCTTGCGTCGATTCTGCTCGAAGTCGAGCTGGTCCTGAAGGGTGAACTCGGTTCCACTCCCGATGATCACATGCCTGAGCGTGTTGTAGCCTCCGGTCAATACCGACTCCCGCAGGGCGGGCCCAACTTCGTCGGCGAGTAACAGCACTCGCTCGGCCGCTTGAGAAATCGAGCTTCGGTCAGCCTGCCCGAATTGCAGCTCGGAAAGCGCGGCCAGCAGCCCCAGCTTCACTCCCCGAGCTTCATTTCCCGAGAGTTGACGATTCTTGATGTCCAGATCGCAACGCCCAACCGACTTCTGAACCGCGTGATGAACACTGTTCTCCAGGTCGGAAAAGCCTTCCCGGGTGGTAAAGTTGACGTTGCTCAGCAACTCAAAGCATCGGTCCGTGTGCGCCGGCGACTCCAGCGCCCAGCCGGCAATCTCGCGAACCTGCTGATCCAAAGGCAGGGCCAACATCGTCGCCAATCGCTCGGAATCGGTTAAGGAAAGGTGCGGGGAGGTGGGTGCCTCGGTGAAGCGACAGTCTCCAGATGGTGGGGTTCTCTCCGAGACGGACGTCAGGCCCAGTGCACCTAAACCGGGCACGGCCGAGAAGGCGGCCTGGAACGCGGTCGATACCCAGCCAAGCAGCTTCTGAAGGCTGGATTTACGGGGCTCGCTCGGGGGGGCTTGGGTCTTCGCTTCGCTGAGAGAAGCCGGAGACTGTGGCAGTCCTGCCTCGGGGCGCCCGGACTTGCTCAGTGATATCGCATCTTGAACGTCTGCTCGTTCGAGCTGAGACTCTTCGTGCTTGGACGTTGGCCGATAGGATATCTGATGTCGATGCGGCTTGATCATCATAGCCTGTTATCTTTCCGCAAGTGACTTCGAGTTCCTCCGCCTTGATTCCCAAGCCTATGCCCCTAGCCAGAGGGCTGTTGCCGCCAGCGAGGCTCCTGCTCCCAGGGCATAGGCCTGCAGGCCAACGTTTTTACCCCCGGTATCCGACATGGCTGCGGCCAGCAATGAGGCCGGAGTTAGAGAGAGCCCCAGTCCGACAGCCCCGAGGGCCAATCCCAGTCCCAGTCCCATCTGGCCCGAAGCCAGGGAACGCAGGGCTCCGGCTCCCAGGGCGGCGGGCACCCCAACTCCCACGGCACCGGCGGCGAACCCACCTACCAGGTTGAACTCTTTCGATGAAGTGGATTGGAAGTGGTCGCCCGCCGGCTTCGCTGCCGGCCCTTCAGGACGCGGGCGAATCAGGGGCTTGATCGCGATGTTTGGCAGCTTAGAAATGTGCATGATGAGGTCTCCTGTGAAAGTGTTCGACACGGGTGATGTCGTCGGGCAGGCTATTCCGTAGGGTTTAGATGAGCCTTAGATCGGTAGGCCCCATGTTGCCGACTTCAGGAAACCCTTACCCGGGGGGCGCGACGCGCTCGCCACTGTCCGGGAGATTCACCTTCCCATCGGTGAAAGGCGCGGATGAACGAATTGGTGTCGGCATAGCCCAGCAAGTAAGCGGTGTCGTTCAGGTCTAGTGACGACTCCAGCAAGTACTGTCGGGCCATCTCTCTGCGGGCCGACTCGATGACCTGATGCAGCGACTGGCCTTCTTCCAGCAGTCGACGCTGCAACGTGCGTGGCGTTAACCCAAGTCCCGTGGCGATCTGCTCCAGTCGAGGTCGTGCGCCCGCCAACGAGCGCAGGACGTAGGCCCTGACCTGGTCCTTGAGAAGACGAGTTTCCGATAACGCCCGCAGTTCTGCCTCGAGGGCAGGAGCAACGATCTCAAACAACTCAGGATTATGGGTGAGAAAGGGATAGCTCAAGTCCTCGGGCTTATAGAGAATACAGTTTCGGGCCTGGCCGAGCCGCACCGGGCAATCGAAGAAGCGTTGGTAGGATTCGCCTTCGGTCTGAGCCCGACGCAGTTCGATGCGCAGGGGCGATGGCTCTCGACCGGTGCCGCGACAGAGCACACTGTGAACCCAGGCAAAGCAGGTATCGATCAGCACTTCCGGCTCCTCGCGTTGGGCCAATAGAAATACAAACTCCACCCGGCACTCGCCTTCGGCTTCGCGCAACTGGATTTCCTCGGGGCAGGTCAAGCGCTTGTAGCGAGACATCCTTTCCAGGGCTTCGCGGAAGTTACGACTGGCCAGGGCCGCCAAAGCCACCGGATTGTGACGTGCCAGGCGCGGCTCCCGACCCAGTTCCAGCCCGATGGTCGGCCGGTCGCTGACCAGTCCAATGGCCCGGTGCAAGGAAAAGAATTCTTCCGTGTTGAGCAAAATCCGTGGCTCTTCAAACAGGCGCAGCGACAGGCCAGCTTCGCGCAGCACCGTAGGCACGCTCAGCCCGAGCTCACGAAGTCGGGCCTCGAGGCCCCTGGCAACTCGAAATCGTCGACTCACAAGGGTTGTAGTGTAGCGGATGAAGCCGTTGAAATCACTAGCAGATCGCGCCACTCAATTGGCGCGATTGGCCAGTGCAGTCGGGCGACCTGGGCGCTACACTCGGCCCATGAACACCAACACCGTTTCTGCTTATGGCGCTGTCAGCGCAACTTCCCCCCTAACCCCCCTCAGCATTGCTCGACGTGCAGTTCGGGACTCGGACGTCCAGATCGACATCCTTTACTGTGGCGTGTGTCACTCGGACCTGCATCAGGCTCGCGACGAGTGGCACTCGGCCGCGCCCACCAGATATCCTTGCGTTCCCGGCCACGAAATCGTGGGCCGAGTGACGGCCGTGGGGCAGATTGTGACTCGATTCCGGGTGGGCGACTACGCCTGTGTGGGCTGCATGGTCGATTCGTGTCGCAGTTGCCCCTCCTGTCAGTCGGGTCTCGAGCAATTTTGCAGCAGCTTTGCCACCTTTACTTACAACGGCGAAGACAAAGTCTTGGGCGGACACACCTTTGGTGGTTACTCCCGCTCGATTGTGGTCGACGAGGCCTTCACACTGAAGCTGCCCGACGGCCTCGATCCTGCCTCCAGTGCGCCCTTGCTCTGCGCCGGTATCACCACCTATTCGCCTTTGCGTCACTGGCAGGCTGGTCCCGGCAAGAAGGTCGGCATCGTAGGTTTGGGGGGGCTGGGCCATATGGGGGTCAAGTTCTCTCGGGCGCTGGGAGCCCACACCGTGCTCTTCACTACCTCGCCTTCCAAAGTTGAAGATGGCAAGCGATTGGGTGCCCACGAGGTCGTGGTGACCCGGGAACCGGAGGCCATGATCGAGCATCGAGGTAGTTTCGACCTGGTGCTCGACACCGTAAGCGCCCAGCACGACATCAACGCCTACCTGCAGTTGCTCAAACTGGACGGGAGCCTGGTATTGGTAGGCGCTCCGGAACAACCGCTGCCGGTGGCTGCCTTTAATCTGTTGCTGCCACGTCGACATTTCTCGGGATCGGCCATCGGCGGCATTCGCGAAACCCAGGAGATGCTCGAGTTCTGCGCGGCTCACAAGCTGAGCTGCGATATCGAACTGATTTCCATCCAGGATATCAACCAGGCCTATGAGCGGCTGTTGAAGCAGGACGTGCGCTATCGCTTCGTGATTGATATGGCCACGTTGAAATAGCCAGAATTCCTACTTGTTCACGGTTTGCACGGCTAGGCAGCTCTTTTTCCACTCGTCCAGGGGAATCTCGCGCTCGCCCCCCCAGGTGTGGTAGCGCACCATCGCCGGGTTGCGTGTGCGGTCGATGGCCAGCACCGTCACCACGTGAAAAGCGTTGGCTGCGTCGGTTTTGAAGCGCTGGGGATCGAGCAGCGAAACGGAAACGGGCTTGCCCTGGCTGAGGTCGGCTTCGACTTCTCTCCACATTCGATCGGGGGTCGATTCCACCCAGCTCGAGGGAGAGGCCCCGAAGAATTGCTCTTGCAGATAGCTCCACTGTTCCGGGTCATGGCCCTGTTTGCCCGGGCTGTTGGGGTCGTATCGGTCGCTATCCTTGGCATTCCAGCCTTTCATCAGATTGCCCCAGGGCCCTGCGATGGGAGAGCGGGTGGCCGTAAGGTAGGCGTGGATGCCGTTCAGCCCTCGCTTGGCCGCCGGAATGGCTCGACTGCCTTCGGCGCCGAAGTTCTGCACATTGTCCTGAAAAAGGCGCTCGCTGGACTGGCTGCGGCCGGGCAGGTCGGCGCACTCTTGATAGTCGCCCTGGGGATATTTGGCCTTGACGATGGAGCCGTTGGGCAGGGTGAAGTCTTTGCCTTCGGCCATGCTCGTCACCAGATCGACATACATTTTCGGGTTCATCATGGCCAGTTTTACCTGGGCGCTGGTGGACGAGCAGGTGGGCCCGGAGAGGTTGTTGATGACGCTGGGGTTGGCCACGTCCTGAAGCAGGTCGCGCACCAGAGTTCTCTTCTTCCCCTCTTCGAGGCCAGGACGGCTGAGGAACTCTTGCAGCCGACCGCAAATGGCTTGAAGGTCTGCTTTCTTGAGTTTCCGGGCGGCGGCCATCAGCAGCGAGAAGTGGGCCTCGTCCTGGGGGAGCTGGTCGAGTAGGGCTTCCACCTGTGGGCGCACGTCTGGCTCCAGACGCTGGCTGAGCTGCTCACGGTTGGTGACACCTTTGGTCATGTTTTCCAGCGGCGAGCCGCCTACCGGGGTCGACGACTGTTCCCAGTTTTTCTTCAAGATGTCGGGCGAGAGGGCTTCCAGCATGGCCGGTCCGCCCGTCGTGTAGAGCCTGGCCCAGGCAGCCATGCGCCGGGCCGGGTTGGGGTCGGCCAGAGCCTGCAACAGGGTAGGGGCGAGGCCGCTTTTGAATGGGGCCATCACCAGTTTTTCCCCAAGTTCGGCAGCCAACTGGGCCGAATGCTCCGCCTTTTCCAGAGTTTTGACCACCCCCGGCGGAGCCACTCGATTCACCACCGCCTTGAAGCCCGTTTTTGCCTGTCGAACCTTACGGTCCAGAAAGGTCACGGGGTTGATACCCAGTTGCAGGTCGGCCATGGGAGAATACCTCGCTTTTTCTTTCGAGGTTAGCGGTGGGGGGCGTGGGGGGAGCGAGAATGCGGTTACCGGGATGTTACACGGGGCAAGAAGCAGGGCGATGGACATTCTTGCATGGATTCGACAGCTGCTCGACTGTGAGGGCGAGCCCGAGCGGCTGGACTTTGATGGGCTGGAGGAGGCGCTGCTGGAGCTGCGGGGCCGGCTGGAGGCGCACGACGATGACCACCAGGGGACGGAGCTAACCGAGATGACCGATTTGCTGGCCGGTGTCTGCGAAGACCTGGACCGTTTTTTAGACAGCGAGGACTTTGGCCATCTGCGGGCGGCGGCCGAAAAGGCTCAGGAACTGGTGGACATTCAGGCCAACCTGCGCTACGAGGCTGAACTGGAAAAAGGATAATGGTCACGGACAGGGGTCGAGCGGGTGGTTATCTTGGGAGCATGGAAAAGGTTCTGGTTGCTCCCTTCTTGTTGGCGTTCACCGGTCTGATGTTTCACTTCTGCTGGGTGTTTCTGAAGATTGTCGTGCTGAGCCTCTGGAAGCGATTTCTTGAGGTTCCGCTGAGCGACCCGGATCTGCTGACTGCCCGTCAGAAGGCGCTGTGGCATTTGGAACAGTTGCCCTGGAATGACCAGAAGGTCTATTGGGAATCCCTGGATCTGCCCGTAGGTCGGAGCTGTTGTGCGAGCTGATGGACCTGCCCAAGCTGGACCCAGGGTTGCAAAAGTGGCTGCTCAAGGAGAGCCGGGTGCCCGATTTCACTCTTTTGCCACCAGGGGCGGTGGTTGGGGTCGAGCCCGGACTGACCCCGGCCTCCTAGACCAATTCTCGTAAGTATTGTCCGCACAAACTCTGATAAAGTCGGGTTACAAGGCGGCCAATCAAGACAGAACTTTTGAGAATTGGTATAGCAACGAGCGACGCGCCTGGCCGTCATGCAAAAAAGCCCGGGGGAATCCGGGCTTTTTGCGCTCGTCTCAGTTGTGCTTGAAGGCGTAAATGGTGCGGCTGATTGCGTTGAGGTCCTGGTGAAGCTGGCGCCGCTCGACCGGGCCCACCCAGCCGTTGTCTCCCTTGGCCGCGGCCAGCTCGCCGCGGGCGTCGCTGCGCATCTCCTTCAGGGTGGCCAGTTCGCTCTCGTGTGAGTTCCTTCCGTTCGCTGCTGATGGACCCAGCTTACCGGGGCTCCCTCAGCAAGGGCTCAGGAGGTTCTCAAAGATGGCTCAAAACCTTGAAGAAAGGGTAAACCTTTGCTCGGATTACAGGCGAAGGTCGAAAATTTGCCCCGGAAGCAGTATTCCATCGCCCCCGGCAGGGGCAGTTTGGGCGCAGCCACAAGGCCGTGCTTCCAGGCGGGCTAACTCGGCCTTGAGAGCGGCCAGTCGTTGGCGTTTCTGGTGTTCTTCGCTTCCCGGACCTTGATAGTTCATGAAGTTCATGCGGCCTTCCAACCATCGCTCAAGAGAACGGATTTCCTGGCGGATGGCCACGCTACGTTGTTCTTGAAGAACCTCCCTTGCCTTTGCGAATACGCCCCTGCGGGGGACCCGACTGCAGCTCGCCAGCCGCTGATTCAAGTCGCGGATGTCCTGGATGCCCGTTGTCTTCATCTGCCTGTCCTCCATAGCCCACTGGTGATGGCTTTAGAGTAGCTCCTGGATTGTGCCCACTTTAAGAAAGACGCCGCTCGATTATTGACGAGACGTAAAACCTGCAGCCAAGACTTGCTGCCTGCCCGTCGAACCCACCCGGGTGCCCCGTTGTCGTGGACTGAGCCTGTTGGAAACCCTGGTGGTCCTGTTGCTCACTTCGCTGGTGCTGATGGTGACCGGATGGTACCTGCGCCGGGCCGTTCGCCTGGGCCTCACCCCGCTCGACCGCGGACGCGAGGCGCTGGAACTGGCTTCGCGACAGCTGCTGCTGGATGTCGAAGGTGCCCTGCAGGTCGAGTGGGCTTCGGGCCAGCTACTGCTGCGTCGGGCGCCGCTGGGTCGGCCGGGTCGGCTGCCCGCGACTGAGGCCAGTTGGAGCTACAACACACCGCTGGAAGAAGTGGTCTACCACCTGGCCGATGGGCAGCTGTGGCGCAACCTGGGGGGAAGGCAACTACGACTTTGTCCGGCCGAAGGATTTCAAGCTCAACTCGCGGCGGACGGTCGCAACCTTCAAATTCACCTCTGGTCGGGTTCCACCGTGGTGCGCCGCAGCCTCTACCGATGGGTTCTGTAGAACCACGCCGCTCGGGAGAGATGGAGCGCGAGTGGATGGAGTCTGCCACTCTGCCGGCCCAGCAGCGTTTTCTCTTCACGCGCCATCTTGCGCTGCTCTTCGGTTCGGGCGTGCCGCTGGTACGTTCACTGGAAGCCCTGGCCGAACAGGCTGACCACCCCACCACAGCCGAGGTGCTGTGGTGTCTGCAGCGGGATTTGGAGCGAGGTCAGCCGCTGTCGCGCGCCTGCGCCCGCTTTCCCGAGATTTTCGGCCCCACCTACGTGGCGGTTCTGCAGGTGGCGGAGCAGACCGGTGCCCTGCATCGCAGCTTGATGCAGCTGGCCGAGTGGCTCGAGCAAGAGGCCGCCTCGCGGCGTTCCCTGGCTGCGCTGCTGGCCTATCCACTGTTCATCCTGGGACTGACGCTGCTGATGTCGCTTTGGATGTGTTGGGCTGTGCTTCCTCCGATTTTGGCCGGGCTCGAGGGTGTGGCCCTGCCCTGGCCTACTCGAGTCTTAATGCTGGCCACGGCTTTGCTGCAAAGGCCGCTGGGACTGGCTCTGGTCATCGCTCTGTCGTTGGGTGGGCTGGGTCTCAGCTACCGAACCTGGCTGCGCCCTCCGGTGGGACTGCGTTTCTGGCTCTGGCGACAGGTGGTCAAAGTTCCGGTTCTGGGTCTGGCGCTGCGCGATTGGGCCTTGCTGCGTTATTGCGCAGCCGCCGAAATTTTGCTCGAATCGGGCAGCAGCCTGGTCACCAGTCTCAGACTGGCGCCTCGAGCTTCCGGTAACCCCTGGCTGGCCGATGACAGTTCTCGTCTTTGCACGGCCCTCGAGCACGGCCAGGAACTGGCTGCGCTGCTGCAGGTTCGTCCCCTGCTCTATGGGAGGTTGTTGCCCGCGCTGGTGCTGGCCTATAGCGAGTCTGGCCTGCTTTCCAGGGGGTTTGCCCGGGCTCGGCGTGGGCTCGAGCAAGAGGTCGAGTCGCGCTTTAGCGTCCTGCGCCAGGCCCTCGAGCCCCTGTTGCTGGTGGTTCTGGGCGGGCTGGTGTTGTTCTTCTTGCTCAGCGTCATGCTGCCGCTCTATGCCCAGTTGCAACAGCTCTAAAGGGCCAGGCGGCAGCGGTGATACAGTTCCAGCAGCGAGGTCAATGGCTCCAATCCTAGCTCCTGGCGCAGCAACTTTTCGCAGAGTTGAAACTGGCGCAGCCCCGCTTCAGGTTGGCCCAGGGCCAGGTAGGCACGGATTTTCAAAGCATGCAGCTCTTGCCTCAAAGGATCGATGTCCAGCCCCTGGCCTGCCGTTTCCAGGGTCTGGCGAGGTTCAAGCTCGAGTTGTCTGGCGGCCAGCTCCTGGAGGGCCTGCAACATGCGCTCTTCCCACTGGTGGCGAAGGCGCACGGCCCAGTCCAGATAGCAGCCCTGAAGAAAGGGACCCCGGTATAGCGACAGAAGGCTGTCGCGCTGGGGCAGTGCCCAATGCTTCTCCAGTTCGCGGGCGTCGCACCAGACTTCCAGCTGGCTATCGAGTCGCAGCATCGAGCCCTCGCGCAGCAGCAACTCTCCTGGGCGTGAATCATCCTGGCGCAGCGCTCGCCGGATCGAGGTGGTGGCAGCATAGACGCTGCTCTTGCCGGCGTCACGGGCCTCGGGCCAGAACTCTTCCACCAGCTCGTCCTCGCTGACCGGGCCTTGACGCAGGGCCAGATAGGCCAGCACAAACCGGGCCTTTTGAGTCTTGAAACGACGGTCGTCCAGGCGGCTTCCATTGAGGAAGATCTCCAGTGCGCCGAAGCAATGAATCCGCAGATAGACCCTGGGTACCCCGCCGCTGTGCAGGGGACGACAACGGGCTGCCTTCTCCCCCAGTGCTTCCAGCAGAGTGGGTGAGATCAGATGGGGCGCCGCCTCCCACGAGCTGAGCAGGACCTCCAGCCCGGCCGTCTCCGACTGCAGCGCCCGGGCACTGTGACCGGGAAACTCTCCGGCCAGCGAGCACCAGGGGGCGGCGGGGCCCAGATCGGGTGCCACCCGCCACAGGGCTCCGATCAGCCAGTCGGCCTCCTCTTCCAGCAGAAAGCGCCGCGAGGGGTCGAGCACATAGCGGGCCGCCTCGGCCGAACTCTCGTCGGGGTCGCCGGCCAGCCGGGCCAGAGCCCAGAGCTCCGGTTCGCCCTGGCTGCGGCTGTCGTGCTCCAGCTGTTTCAAATAGGCCCTGGCCGAAGTGTGGGCGCTCTCGAGCAACAGACGGGCAATGCTCCAGCGGGCTCGCAGCGAGGCCCGGAGGCTGAGCCGGCGGTGCTGCTGTTCGGCCTCTTTGAGCTGCTCATACCAGCCCTCGCTGCCCGCTTTCCAGCCGCAGCGAGCCTCGCCCACCAGCGCTCGCTGTCGCAATAAAGAACCGTCCTGGCTGTGCTGGCGCAGGCGCTGGTAGGCCAGCGCCGCTTCCTGCCAGAGCTGGCGAGCCTCAAGGGTCTGGGCCAGCCCCAGCAATGGCAGCACTGCCGAGCGCTGCTCATCTTCCAGAGCCTGGGTTGCCACCAGACGAGCCGCTTCGCTGAGATCCCACTGATGTTCGTCGAGCAACTGACGAAGCTGCTCGTCGAGGGGGTCGGGATAGCTTCCCTCGTCTGGTGGATTGACCAACCAGGCTGCCACCTTGAGGACTTGCTCTTCCAGCGGTTCCAACTGGCGCAAGGGGCCCAGCGCCAGCCGGTCCTGGCGGGCCAACCCATCGGGTATGCTGGCCCAGCTCAGGTGGGCGGCCATTTCCAGCTGGCGGCAGCGAGCAAAAGGCAGTTCCAGGCGGCGCGCCAGATAGAAGGCCAGCAGCCCGGCTTCCAGCGCGTCACTGGCCAGCGAACGCGCCGATTCCTGGGCCAGCCAGCGCAGCGACTGCACCAGCCCGGAGAGTTGCTGGCGGCGAGCCTCTTCGCGCTGACGGCTTTGCAGAATCTGGCGCACGCGCAGCAAAAGGTCGTGCAGCGAGAAGGGCTTTTTGAGATAGCCTCCCACATTGAGCTGCAGGGCTCTCAGGGTTTCCGCTTCGGTAGTGTAGCCCGATACTACCAGGCTCTCCAATTCGGGTTGCAGGTCTCGGGCCTGGCGAAGCGCCTCAAGGCCGTCCAGACCGGCCATGCGCACGTCGGTCACCAACAGATCGTAGTCTTGCTGGGAAACCCGCTGCACCGCCTCCTCGCCGCTGGCAACCGCCTCGACAAAGTGCCCCTCATCGCCAAGCACTTCGGCCAGCATCGTGCGCAGGTCGACATCATCTTCCAATATCAGGATGCGACGGCGTAAGGAACTCATGCGGGGCTCGCGAAGCCGCAGCCGGTGAAATCGCTCTCTCGGGCTTTAACCCTGTCCACGGTGACGCTCACGCTGGCTCAGCTTTTTCTCTTTGCTCCCCGAGAACCTGCCTGGCCCGAACTGCTGCTGTGGGCTCTGGGCGCCGGGTTCTTGGAACGTTCCACGCGCAGTTTGCCGGGCTGGAGTTGGGGACGTTTTTCCCTGCAATTGCCCTGGTTGCTGGTGGTGCTGGTGGATCCGGGCAAGCCCTCGGCCCTGCCCTTGCTGGCCCTGCTGTCGCTGGCCTTGGTGTTGCGCCCGTGGTCGCACCCGCGACAGGAATTGCTGGCCGATCTCTGGGCCGCCCAGTGGCTGGCTCCCGGCTTGTTGCTCGGGCGCAGCCAGCCCCTGTGGTTGGTCTGGCCGTTGATCAGCCTGTTGGCCTTGCTCACTCAAACCCGGGTCTTGCGCCAACTGGCCTCAACCCAGCCCGGGCGGGCCACCTGGATGCGCCTGGAACTGAACCTGATAGGTCAGCGCTGGGCGGCCTGGTGGGTGGCCAGTGCCGGGCTGTGGGTCAGTGGTCCTCTGTTGCTGAAGCTGCTCTGGCTGCCGGGGCTGCTGGGGCTGGCCTGGGGCGTGCAGAATGCTGCTTTCCGCTTGCAGGCCGAAAGCTTTGAACGCTTGCAGAACGATCTGAGGCGGGCCTTGCTCGATCGTGAGGCCTGGCAACGCAACGCCCGCCTGCTCGAGCAGTTGCATCAGCTGGCTCTGGGTCTCTCGGCTGCCGAGCGTCCCGAGCAGCTGTTGGAGCCCCTGCACCATTATTTTCCGCTGCGCAGCCTGGCGCTTTTCGGCCCCGATCAGCAGCCCCTGGCCGTGCGTTCACCCCAGACCCAGCTGCTCGAGAACCTCTGGCAATGGGGCGGTCACCTGGAACTTCGGGAAACCCGTGGGCCTCGCGTGCTGACCCCAGCCTGGCTCGAGCTGGAACCCCAGGCCTTGTTGCTTCCCTGTGGTGGGGGCTGGCTCTACCTGGGTCAGGAGGCGGGCGGCTGGAGCCAGGATGATTTCACCCGACTGGCTCCCGCTGTCCAGCGGGTGGCTCACCGCCTGCAGGAGTTGCTGGGGCAGCAGGGGGTGGATCAACAGCTGCTCGACAGTCACCAGCACGGCCAGCAGCTGCAGCAGACCATCGCATCGCAACAGTTCTTGCTGCACTGTGCCGAACGCCTGCTGCATCCGGTGGAGGGCGAGGCTCTCTGGGGCGAACTGGAGGGTTGCCTGAGTCAGGTTCTGTCACTGCAGTCTCTGTGCTGGATCCAGGCCGACCAGTTGCGAGCCCGGCGGGGGGCTTTGCCTCCGCAGCAGGCCCGGGGCTGGCTCTCGGGTCTGGGCCCTGGCACGGCCTACCTGGCCCGGGCCGACCGACCCCGCTGGCCTCAGGCTTTAGGAGACTATCCGGGAGTTGATAACCTGGTGGTCTTGGGGCTGGGGACGGAAGGCCACCTGTGGATCGGTTTCGCCGGTGACTTCACCCTTGAGCCCCAGCAGCTGCGGGCTTTGCAGGGCCTGGGCAACCTTTTTTCGGGGGCGGCCCAGAGGCTGCGCCTCATTCAGCAGTTGGAAGAATCGCGCCAGCTCTGGCTGAATACCCAGAAGAGCCTGGGGCAGGCCCAGCTCGCGGCCGGTTTGGCCCACGAGTTGAACAGCCCCCTGGCGGCGGTCCAGCTGGCTCTCGAGGCCACCTTGCTGCGCTCGCCCAGCGAACGCCTCAACACCGCCCTCGACGCCTGCCAGCGCGCGCGCTCCATTCTGGAGCGTCTGCAACTGGTGACGCGGGAGCACCAGGAGGCCGCGCAGCATCAGGACCTCGTTCAAGTGTTGCGTTCGCTGGTCGAGCAGCTGCCCCAGCGCCCCGAGCCGCTGGCCTGGAGCGGCCCGGATTCGCTGCTGGTGGCGGCCCCTCGTCCGCTGCTCGAACAGGCGCTGCTGCCCCTGCTGACCAATGCCCTCGAGGCCGGCGGAGGCATGCAGCTGAGCTGGGGAGTGCAGGAAGACGGCCATGCCTGGGTTCGGGTAGCCGACGGCGGAGCCGGCATTCCGCTCGAGATCCGCTCGCGACTGGGCCAGTTTTTCTTCACCACCAAGGCTCTGGGACGCCACCTGGGGTTGGGGCTGGCCAGCCTGGATCAGGCCTGTCGACAGTTGGGTGGCAGCTGGCACATCGAATCACCGCCCCAGGGGGCCTGCCTGCGGCTGTGCCTTCCCACCCAGAGTGGCGGTTAACTGACGCTGTGCCTGGTAGGCCTGCAGGGCAAAGCCTACTCCCGGAGTGCCCGCCCCTTGTTTCAGTGCCTGGCGCAGTCGCCGCATGGCCGCTCGCGTTCCCGGATTGCCGATGCGGGGTAGCTTACGCTGCAAGGCCAGTTGGGTTTGGGCCGAAATCACCTGAGCGGCCTTCTGGTCGAGCATCGACACCTGGGCCAGTCCGGCTGCGGCCGCCGCTCCGCCCATGCCCATACTGGCCCGAGGCAGCCTTTGCTGGTGTTGCAGGGCCTGCACCAGGGCGTCGATCAGGGCTTCGGCCTGAGCGTCCAGCGCCCGCATCTGCATGGGGCCGGGCAGCGGCGAGCCCACTCCGCCTACCGGAGGGGTGGTTCGCTGGTGAAATCGCCGCACCCCCTCGTGGATCTGGCCAGCGATGCGCATGTCCTCGCGGGCTTCGTCGGAGAGCGTCACCCCATCTCCACCCTCTCGACTGGGGCCGGGCTTTGGGGTTGCCGCGGCGGCGGCCGATTGAACCGCGCCTCTCACCGTCGACCCGATTGTTGAGAACACGCCTTGAAGAGAGAAAGCCATCGTGAAGTCCTCCTGGAATTTCGCTGAGTTCAGCCTAAGGATGTCGATGGGCGCAGATCGAGAAGGCCGCTGGCTGAATGTGAACCCGATGTAACATCGGCTGGAGATTTAGGGCAGGCGGGCTCGTTCGTCGGCAATGCCCAGCCAGCGACTGCCGGGCTTGCGGGGGGGAGTGGACACATCGAACTCGCCCACCAGCGTCACTCGCGCCCCACCGGGACTGATGCCCCGACTGCTCACCACCAGCACCTGGGCAGGCTCGAGCCGATGTCTCAGGTCGATTTCGACCTCGAAGGCCCCCTCGCTCATGGCTTCGCGATAAGCGAAACGCACGGTGTTCTCGGCCGAGGGGGGAAAGTTGGGGTCGCGTTCCCACTTCAGCCGCACATCTTCCAAACCGGCCTGGGCCAGTAGCCGGGCGCGGGTCCATTCCAGATCACGCGTGGCGGCTCGTCGATAGCCAGCCTGATGGCTCAACATGGCGCCCCCCAGGATCAGCAGCAGGGTCATTACGGCCAGCACCAGGGGATACAGCATGCCCCGACGCTTCACGGATTGAGCTCCAGGCTCTGGCTGGCACTGATTTCGCCGTTGGCGTCGCGGCAACTGACCACCACCCGCATGCGACCGGCGGCGTAGGTGATGGCCAGGTCGGGGCGGTAAAGTCGATGGTAGACCCGCATCTCACGGTCGTCCCTTGCCAGCGGGCTCTCTAGCGTGCCCATGCCGGGTTGGTGGGTGGAGGCGTCACACTCCACCCGCCAGCTGTAGCAAACCCCCGCGATGTCTCGCCCTCCTACGTCGAGCGCGCGGGCGCGAAAGTGGGCGAAACCGTCGCGGGCTACCGGGCCCGAGTCGAGTCGCTGCAGCGAAAGCTGGTCGATGTGTAAGGGCGGCGGGGCCAGGCGACTTTCAAAGCTCACCCGACGTCGCCCGAAGCCCAGCGTGAGCCGGGCATCCACGGCCGACTCCTGCAGCCGACGCGCGCGGCTACCAAAGTGGTCTTCTAGCGAACTGGAGGGGCTATAGATGACGGCCGCCCTGACCTCGACCAGGGCCTCGAAGCCCGGCAGCGCCACCACCTCGTGGGCATAACTGCTCCAGTAGTTGCCCCAGCTTTGGCCGCTGGCCGGGAAGCCATCGCGGTAACGTCGCAGGGCCGCGAAAACGTTCTCGGCCTCCAGCGCGGCCTGGCGATACTGCAGGCTCTCTCGTTGGTAGCGCAGGCACTGCACAAAAGCCTGTCCCACCACCAGTACCCCTGCGGTGAGCAGAAATAGAGCCACCACCGCTTCGGCCAAGGATACCCCAGGGACTTTCCCTGGCACCCTCATCAGCGCCCCCAGGTGGGGTCCCAGTCGCGGGAATTGCCTGGAGTGGACAGGCGCCGCGCCTGGGTGGAATTGAGGCTTTGCACCCATACCCTTTCGTCGTCCTGGTTGCCGCCAGGGCGGCGCGAGCCGAAGACCAGAAACTCTCCATCGGGCGACCAGGCCGGGTCGCTGTTCCAGATACCGCCGGTGACCACAGCAGCCTCGTCTTCCAGTCGGCCATCACCGTCCGGGCTATCCCAGCGATAGCGCGAGACCCAGATTTCGCCCCGGTTGCGCCGAGTTACGGCCAGCTGTTGGCCATCGGGTGAGAAGCGCGGCTGAATTTCACTTTCGCCGGCCACGGGTCGCAGCGGCCGATGGCGGGCGCCCGCAAAGATGTATTCGTAGAGGCGCCCACCGCCCGGCTCAACCCGATTGTAGACCAGTCGACTGTTGTCGGGGCTCCAGTCGGTAAACCCAAGCTCCTCGATGGGGAAAGTTCCCACCACCTCGACCTGAGGATGGAGCGGGTCGGCATCTATCAGGCACAGCTCGTCACCCACCCCCGCTCGCCGCCGATTTACGGCGATGCGCGTGCCCAGCGGGTTCCAGACCGGCTCGATAAAGCTGCCCCCGCTCAGCAACACCTGGAGGTGCTGGCCCTGAGCGTCGCCGAGCAGTAACTGGCCGTTCTTCGCATAGAACATGCGCGTGCCGTCGGGGCTCAGGTGGGGGCGGCCTTCCAGTTGAGGATCGCGGGTCAGGCGGCGAAGCCGACTGCCGTCCTGGTTGACCATATACAGGTCGGGCTGGCCGTCGCGCAGCGAACTGAAAAGCACCCGCCCGGTTTTGATAATCTCGACGTCCACCGAGGCTTCTACTTGCGAAGGAACCTCCCGTCCCAGCCCGTCGCGCACCTGACAGCTAATGGAAATTCGGTCGCCGGGCAGGCTGTCGGAGGGTGCCTGCCATTCCCAGGTCGATTCGTAGTGCTGCCCGTTCCACACCATGGTGGTAGCCGCCGCCGCCGAGGTGCGCCCTCGCAGCTGGGGTAAGCTCCACAGGCAGGTCAGCGGCCCGGGTCCGCTGCCCTGGGCTCGCACTCGAAAATGCAGGTAGGCCTCGGGCTCCACCCGGGCCCTTTGGGGCTGGCCATCGTGGGCTTCTAGTTCGGGGTTTTGCTGGGGCTCCAGGTGAAGTTCCGTAATTCTTAAGGGGGAGATCGTCGAGTCGACGGGTATGGTCATGGGCCCAGGAATGGCCAGGCCCGGACCGGCCTCGGCTGCGCTTCCCTTGAGGTTGTCGATCGTCAGCCCGCCGGTGGGCATGACCTCCAGGCTGAGGGCCTTGTGGCAACTTTGCAAGCGGGCCACGGGCCTGCCCTCCAGGCTGGCCGAGACGGCCGTGGCGCCGCGCGCCAGCACGCAGCGATAGCGCCCGCCCCGCTGTGGCCAGTTCAGGCCTACCACTTCGCCCGAAGGGGTGAAGACCCACATCGGGTAGCCCGACCAGGCTCCGGCCCAGCTCGGAAGGTCGCGGGCTCCCTGGGTCAGTTCTGCGGCCGGGGGCCAGTGCTCAAACTCGTCAAGCTGGCCACAGAAGGCCACTACATCCGGATAGCCCCGGTGCCAGGGTAGCTGGCGCAGCAGCCGGGCCCGATCGGTGCCTTCCAGCAAAAAGCAAGAGCGAGCCAACCCCTGTTCATTGGTGGCCCAGGCCAGCGCCGTACAGGTTTCCTGGCTCTGGGCCAGGCTGCGAAGGTGTTGCACCTGTCCGGCCAGCTCTTCGCCCAGGCTGCGAGGGCCCTGAGAGCTGCGAATGCCCGAAATGCCCCAGGCACCCACAACCAGCAGCAAACTGAGCAAGGTAACGACCACCAACGTTTCCAGCAGGGTGAAGGCGGCGCGTCGGCTCATTCGCCAGAGTTCGGCCTGACATCGGCCTTCCCTCGGCGCAGTTTGTGCTGCATTTCTCTCAGGCTGTTCTCAAAGACCCGACGCAGGGGTTGGTTCACATGCTTGGGACGGACAAAACCGGCCACGGCCCGAGTGGCCGAGCCCGAGAGATAGCCGCCCACCACGGCAACCGGCAGCAGAAAGAACTTGCCGCCCACCAGGGCCAGCGCTGCGCAAGCCGCAGCCACGCCGACGGGTAGGCGTTCCGGCAACACCACTCCGGCCGCCATGCGATCGAGTTCGGCCAGAGGGCGGTCCAGAAAATCGGCCAGTTCCTCCCGCTTTACTTGAATCCAGTCCTGCAGGGCCTGGCCTTCCAGCAGCCGTTCACCCGTCAGGTCGGTCGGCAGCTCGGGCAGCGAGGCCACCACTTCCAGCCCGCTGCAGCGCCAGATCGACTCGAGGGGCGCCAGGCTGACGCCCCAGACCACGGGAATCAGACGATCACCGCCCACCCCGGCCATAAAGGCTGCCTGCAGACTTCCGCCTTCGCAGTGCAGGTCGAGATGGTGTGCGCTTTTACCCGACCCTACCTGACCCGCAAGCTTGAGCCCCGGCAGGGGGCTCGGGCCAGCCCTCAGATGGCTGCGGTAGGGCACCTCGACCAGTTCTGGAAAGCAGCTCTTCATCCAGGGCAGCGAGTCGTCGACGCCGATACGGGCTCGCGACTCGATGCGGTTGCCAGCCGATTGGTCACAGAGCGGGCGCAGCAACATGCCGCGCGAGGCCAGGTCGGCGCCACTGATGTAGAGGTCGGCCAGAACCTGGTCCTGAAATGGTCTCGTGGAATAGACTCCTGAAGCACTGGGTACGACCCAGCCCCGCAGGCGCAGGTCGCCCTGCACAATGAAGGGCCCCAGGCTGCGTCTCACCAGCGTGACGGGGAACGGGCAAAAGCGCAGGCGGGAGCCGAGATATTCGGCGTCCAGCTGTAGGGAACGCGGCTTCTCCAGTTCCCAGGTCAATTTGTGGTCGGCCTGGATCTGGCGGTGCACCCTCAGCTGACATTCTTCGCCATCGGTGGGAACACCCAGCAGTTGACGTGGCTCATCGCCTTCCCAATGGGCCATCCAGAGCTGCTGGCCGCCGACGCCCAGCGCACCCACCACCGCGCGACAGTAATAGGGCTGCCAGTGTTCGGGGCCGGCCGGCTTGAGCAGGTGGCTCTCCAGATCGCCCATCGCGCTCTCGAGGTCGACGGGGCCCGCAGGCAGCTCCAGCGACATCAGCAGGTGGGTGCCAAAATCCTGAATCGTCATCGAGCGTGCCCCCAACACGCATCCGGCCTGTACCAGCGAAAGCACGAAGCCACAATCGTGCTGGCGACCAAAGCGCCCCAACTTGGGCAGTGCTTCGGCCAGGTCGATGGAGAACTGACCTTTAGAGTGAAAGCAGCCCTCCTGATACTCGCGCTGTAAGTAGTCGTCGACCTCGGCCATGACCGGGAATTCGTGTCTCCTTTCAGGTTCTCCCGAGGAAAGTGTTTACAGCTCGGCAACATTTTTCCCATTGGCTTCTCAATGGACGACCGCTGGACGGAGCACAATGACCCCAGCGACGGCAAGGAGGCGAACCATGATCCACGGCTATCCCAACTACGGTTACTACCCAATGCAGGCGTCTTATGGCACGGGCCTGGGCATCAGCTACTCCGATTTACAGTTCGGCGGCGGGTTGTGTGCGGGGGGCGCCGGGGCCGATCAGTTCCTTCAGGGCTATTTCGAGATGGATCGAAAGCTCAAAGAAACCGAGCGCAGCATTGCTCTGGCCCGCAAGATGACCGGTCGGGCCGACCGCTCCGATGTGCAGTTGGTTCGAAGTGCTCGCAGCGGCCAGTTGAATCGGGCCGAGTTTGTGGCTCTCAGTTCACTGGAGAACGAGCTGCGCCGGGCCTTGGGAGAGGCCCGTGCCGACGGGGTAATCGATGCTCGCGAGGAAGCTCGTATCCAGGAGCTGCAACAGCGGTTTGAGTCGACGCTGACCCGGTTCAAAGAGGGCGATTTCCAGCCCCAGGCGGGCGACAGTCGGGCAGATCGTCAGTCGGGCGCTCTCTTTGACCTTCTGGCACAGGGCAAAATCACTTCGCGCCAGGCCCGTGACCTGCGCGCTATGATGTCCAACAGCGCCGCTCAATCGGGCTTTGAACGCGGCCGCGCCGGTGTCGACGAGCTTACAGCCGATGATCTGGCCGCGGCTGACGACGAGCGCGCCGAGGACATTCAGGCCGCCCTGGAAGAGCGTTCAGGCGGGGGCCAGGGTCAGTAGTTCCTCAAGGCCGCGAGGATTGAGGTGAAGATGCTCGATGACGGTGGCGACTTCGCGCTGGTGGTTGCCCTTGGAATCGAGGGTGTTTTTCACGGTCTCCACCTTGAGCAAATTCAGCTGGCCGCAGTTGCAGCTCACCAGGCCGAACCTCATATAGTGTTGGGGTTCATCGTCCATGCAGATCTGCTCCAGACGGTCCAGGCAACTGTAGTCTTCGGACTCCAATCGACGTTTCAGTTCGGCTCCCTGGTCGGGCTGGGGGTGGAAGTTGGCCAGGGGGCGCACTTTGCCCGTCCACTGCTGACAGGCTTCGCAGAAGGGGGCGGCGATCTGCTGACGAGCTATGGCCACAAAGAAGCCCAGGATCAACAGGGCCTCAATTGCCCAGCAGGAGTAGAGCCACCAACCCGTAGGCGTGGTGCCCTTGACGCTCCAGACACCGTCGACGGCCAGCATTTTCGCCGCCTCGACAATGGTGCCGGGAAACAGGGCCAGCAGTTCACCGTCGGACAAGGTATAGAGCCAGGAGATCCAGGAAGTGTAGTAGGTGATCAGCCCGCACCACAGGGCGATCAGCGTCATGAACCAGAGGTTGCGCAGCTTGCCACGGTAGGCCAGCTTGCCCACAATCCAGCCGCCCAGGGCGGCGCTGCAGCAGGTCAGGAAAATATTCAGATAGACGGAGGGACACCACTTGTCCAGGTAGCCATAGGCAGCTCCCAGGAAGGGTGCCAGGATGGTTCCCACGACCAGAGACGCGGCCACGCCGAAAGGCGGCGCGATGCCGGAATGCCGATAGTAACCCCCCCGCTCCATTCTCAATGGTTCGTCGCTGGCGGTGGCCCTCCCTGTTGGTGGCAGAAGGCCGAGCCGCAACAGGCACAAAAGAACCCGGGTGCTCACTTTTGTCGTACCTGCCCACAATGAGGCCGCTCATATTGAGGGATGCCTGGACAGCATCCATCAGGCCGCGGGCGAGCATCCCCACGAAGTGGTGGTTGTGGACGATGACTCAAGCGATTCCACCGCCCGGTTAGCCCGGGCAAAGGGAGCTGAAGTTGAGTCGGTTCAGCTGCGTCACATCGCCGCGGTGCGCAATACCGGTGCCCACCGAGCCCGAGGGGAGGTGCTGTTCTTCATCGATGCCGATACTCGCATCTCTCGGCCCTATGTCGAGCAGGCTCTGCAGGCGCTGCGCGGGGGAGCGGTGGGGGGAGGGGCTCGATTTCGCTTCGATGGACCGCGCAGCCTCACCACCTGGTGGTTGACCCTGCTACTGGACGCCATCTGCAGGCTGGCCAACCTGAGCGGCGGCTGTGCCCTGTTTTGCAGTCGAGACGCCTTCCGACGTATCGGAGGCTTTGATACCCGATACTTCGCCTCGGAGGAAATACACTTTGCGCGTCGCCTCAAAGGGCTTGGCCGCTTTCAGTTGGTTCGCGCCACGGTGTTGACTTCGGGGCGGAAGTTGAGGGCCTACTCGTTCCTTGAATTAGCCAGACTGGTGCTCAACTATGGCTTCCAAGGAGACCGTTTGTTGGAGCAGCGTGCCGGGCTTGAGCTCTGGTATGCACGCCGGGACGACCCTGGAGACACGCGAAAAAGCCCGGATGTCTCCGGGCTTTCTAAACCAACCTTGGGGCTTTAGTTGTGCTTGAAGGCGAAGATGGTGCGGCTGAGGGCGTTGAGGTCCTGGTGCAGGTTGCGTCGCTCCACCGGGCCCACCCAGCCGTTGTCGCCCTTGGCTTCGGCCAGTTCCTGGCGGGCCTCGTTGCGCATGTCTTTGAGGGTAGCCAGTTCGCTCTCGCTGATGCTGCCGCTGTTGATCCCCTGCTGCACGCGGGCGCGCTGGTTAAGGCCGCGAGCCTCGAGTCCGGGAGCGTAGACATTGCCGTTGCTGGTGTGAATCATCTTGTTGAGTTCCTTTCGTCCGCTGCTGATGGACCCAGCTTACGGCCCGGCTCTCAAGGGCGATTCAGGACCGGCTCAAAATGCGCTCAAACTCGTTGCCAGTGGGTTACATTCCCTGGTCTTTCCTGCGTCTCAGTTCGTGAGCATCGGCCAGGTCTCTGGGACGCCCCGCCTTTTCCTTGTTTGCGATAAGGTCGTCCAGTCCAATGAATGCGGCCCGAATACTGGCGAGCTTGAGTTCCGTTCGGCGCTGCCAACAGTCTGAGAAACTCAAGCCTGCCAGATCGGTGAGCAGGTCGATGCGAACGGGTTCAACTCCCAATTGGACGACAAACTGCGGGGTCGTGAAGTCATCGACGCTTAAGTCCGTGGAGGCGAAACCAAATTCGTGCAGTGCCCGAAGGACAACCCTTGCGTTGTCGGGCGTACGCTCCAACCACAGGTCCAGGTCTTTGGTGTAGCGCGGCTCGGTGTACATCGACACGGCGTGGCCACCGACAATGAGGTATCGCACAGAGAACCGGTCGAAGAGTTCTAACAGGTCAAGGAAATCTTGACTGAGCAACCTATCGCAGAGACCTGCGCTGAACTCGCCGCTCGAGGCGGCCCAGGGGAACTCTCCTCAGTTCCGCCTCGAGTTGCCGAAGCCGCTCCACCTGACGGAGTGCCTCTTGAGGATCGAACGGGGGCAGCGGGTCGACCGCGTCCAGTCGAGTTCGGGTAACGGTAAAACGACGCCGGGGTTGTTCTGACATCCCCTCTTTGTTCTCAAAAGCTCAAGGCAACCCTTTCACCGTCGGGCAGGGGTTGCAGACACGCAAAAAAGCCCGGATGTCTCCGGGCTTTCTCGATCGTCCTTGGGGCTTTAGTTGTGCTTGAAGGCGAAGATGGTGCGGCTGAGGGCGCTGAGGTCCTGGTGCAGGTTGCGTCGCTCCACCGGGCCCACCCAGCCGTTGTCGCCCTTGGCTTCGGCCAGTTCCTGGCGGGCCTCGTTGCGCATGTCTTTGAGGGTAGCCAGTTCGCTCTCGCTGATGCTGCCGCTGTTGATCCCCTGCTGCACGCGGGCGCGCTGGTTAAGGCCGCGAGCCTCGAGTCCGGGAGCGTAGACATTGCCGTTGCTGGTGTGAATCATCGTTGTTGAGTTCCTTTCGTCTGCTGCTGATGGACACAGCTTACGGCCCGGCTCTCAAGGGCGATTCAGGACCGACTCAAAATGCGCTCAAACTCGTTGCCCAGGGGTTAAAACCTCGGGCTATTTGATCAGCTCCATCGAGGTGGCTTCCTCGATCTTCATCTTGCCCCCCGCCTCCGGGATGTGTTTTTCCACGCTGTGCCAGCGAACGCGCACTTTCTTGCCGCGGAATTTTTCGGGTTTGTCCACCAGGGCGTCGAAGCTCTTGTGATTGCCTACGAAGAAGCTGTGGTCTTTGCCTTGGGCGTCGCGCACCACCAGGTGGTAGTAGTCACCCGCCTGGACCTCACGGATGACCCCGGTCAGCACCTGATCGGCCCCGGCCAGACCGGCTAGAAGTAGCAGGGTTGCAAGCGTCTTTTTCATGGCGCCGGCTTCGCGCCACCGGGAACTTCCCCTCGAGGAGTTGCCTTCAGGTTCTGGAACGTGCCCCGGCATGGATCGATTTCCGCTGACCCAGGGCCGCTATGCCATGACCGAGCTGTGGGGCATCGACCTGGGCGAATTGGAGTTTCGCCGCCGTTTTGAGGATGGCTCGTTGGTGTTGTGGCGCCCGGGTCTGACGCTGTGGATCGAAGTCTACAGTTATCCGCCCCAGACAGCCCCCGAGGACCACCAACGCCAGCTCCGCCAGCGACGGGATCTGCCTCCCGGGGCCGAAGTGTTGGAAGCCGGGCCCGAGCGGTTCGGCTATGCTTTTCAGGAAGTCGAGCAAGGTCAGCAGCGATGGTCGCTGCAATGCTGGGTGTTCGGGGCCGAAGACCAGGTGATGATGGCCGTCTACTTCGACCGTGAGCAAGACCTTGAACTGGCTCTTCGACTCTGGAAGAGCATCTACCCGATCGATTAGCTTTCGGGGGCGAAGACCCACACCGATTTCCCGTCGGCGTCGAGGATGGCTCGCTCGGCCGACAGCACGGGCTTTTCATCGACCTTGTTGACGAAAGTCTCATACTTGTAGGGGTTGTAAGTCACCAAGACCGGCGACTCTCCAGGCCCATCGCCACCCCTGACCACGTAGCGCTTCGACGGATAGCCCCGCAGGCCGATGCGCTCCAGCGTGCCCTCCACACCGGCGTGCACGTTCTTGCGCTGCTCTTCCAGCACGCGGCGGCGGCCGGCCTGGCTTACCTTCAGGTCGACGTCGCTGAGTTCCACCTGGTCGGCGTGGGCTACCACATGACCGGTCTGGCGATCTTTCACGCTCCAGCAGCCCTCGTGCAGGTTCTTGTAGACAAAGACCCGCCGCCCTTGCAGCTGGTCGGAACTCATGGCGTTTTGCAGTTTCATAGAAACAGCTTAGGCCTTACCCCTGAAATTTTTCTGTCAGGGCCAGGCTGAAGCGGAGGTTCGTGCCGGGTCCCTCGAGGCATTCCAACTGGCCGCCGTGGGCCTGGGCCAGGCGTTCGGCGATGGCAAGTCCCAGCCCACCCCCGCAGCGGCAGCTCAGTTCTTGCCGGTATTCCTCGGGCAGCCCCGGCCCGTTATCGGCGACCGTTACCTGCAAACGTCGCTCCCGAGGGGCAAAGCTCACTTCGATAAGTGTTCCGGGGGGAGTATGTTGGACAGCGTTCTCGATCAGGATTTGAAAGAGGTCGCGAACGCGCACGCGATCTCCCTGAACCCAGGGTTCCGACTCCAGGCCATGCAAGGCGATGCGGGTAGAGCGGGATTCTGCCAATTCTTGCACGGCGTCGAGCGTCTCCAACAGCGGCTCGCTGACGGGAAACTCGCTCGCGCATAATATCGGGGTTACGTCTTCCCAACGGGCCCAGTCGACCAGGCGTTGCACCACCCGGGCCACGTGAACGGTTTCGCGGCGGATCTTCTTCAGGTAGGCGGTTTCTTCACCCCGAACCACACCGTCCAGCAGAGCCTCGGTCCAGCCCTGCACGGCTGCCAGCGGAGTTCGTAGATTGTGTGAGGCTTCCACCATCAGCTGCTTGCGCGAGGCTTCGCTGCGCTCTGCCCTCTCTTTGGCCTCGCGCAGATGACGCACGGTGTCGTCCAGTCGGGCGGCCATCGAATTGAAGCTGACGGCCAGCTCGCGCAATTCGCCGTGCTCGGCAACCTCGATGGGATGGGCGAAATCCTGCTGCTCGAGGGTGCGGATGGCCTCCTTCAACTTGAGAGCGGGACCGGCAATAGCACTGCTGGCGACCAGACCGGCCAGCAGAGTGAACAAACCCGAGAAGGTCACCGAGGCGGCCAGAACAGCTTGCAGACGAGGATTGCTGAACCAGGGCGGGCGCCTTTGAGGAAAGACAAAACAGGCCACCGCGGGGGGCACGGTTTCCAGGGGTAGCCATACCTCACGGCGATCGGGAAAGTCTCGGTGGTGGGGGCCGGGTGGGGTCGATTCGAACCGGGGCCGATGGGGACCGCGGTGAAGGATGAGCGTGCCCTGGCGAAACAGCAGCAGACTGCTGTCAGGGGGAAAGAAGTTGAAACGCACGCAGTGTTCCAGCGAGAGCCAGCCCCCCGCACGGTAGGCGTCCATCAGGGGCCGCTTGAGTCGCTCGTTGTGCTGGTGGTCGACCGGCGGTCGATACAGCATCACGATATCGTAGCCGCCCAGCATCCAGAAAAGGCCCAGGCCCACCAGAAGGAACTGAAGCACCAGCACCAGGTAGGCCAGGGTCAGGCGCAGGCGCAAATTCATAGTTCGAAGCGGTAACCTACTCCCCAGATCGAGCGAATGGGCACCAGTCCTAGCTTGCCGAGTTTGTCGCGCAAATTGCTGATGTGGACGTCGACCCGCCGGGAGTCGCCGGCGTAGTCTTCGCCCCAACAGCGGTTGAGAAGTTCCTCGCGGGTGAAGTTTCGGCCAGGATTTGCTACCAGGTGACGGAGCAAGTCATACTCTCGCCGGGTGAGGTCGATGGGTTCTCCGTGATACAGGGCCAGCCGCCGCTCAGCGTCGACCACCAAAGGCGAAAGAGGCGCGAGGTGGCCTTGACTGAGCACTTTGGAACGTCGAATGAGGGCCTTGACTCGGGCCAGCAACTCGCGTGGCGAGAAGGGCTTGGTAACATAGTCATCGGCCCCGATCTCCAATCCGGAAACTCGGTCGGCTTCATCTCCTCGCGCCGTAAGGATGAGGATTGGCACGGCGCTCGCCTCGCGCAGTCGACGGGTGACCTCGAGCCCACTCAGCCCTGGCATCATCAGGTCGAGAATCACCAGGTCGGCGCCTTCCCGAGCAAAAGCCAGCCCCTCTCTACCGTCGCGAGCCAGACGAACTTCGTAGCCCTCGTGGTCTAGATAGCGGCGAATCAAAGAGCGAATCTCTTCGTCGTCGTCGACGACCAGCACTTGATAGGCAGAGGCCTCGGCCATTCAGTCGATCCACCTCCCCCGCTGGTTAAAAGGCGACACGATCATAGCCTTGCAGGTCGGAGGCGAACTGCCCTCCCTGCACATACTGAATCACCTGTTGATAGCGATTCAGATTGTCGATGGTTCCGCTCTGGATGATGTCCTGCAAAGACAAAGCGCCGCTGTTCAGGGCCTTGGTGATGGCTCCGACGGTCTGCACGTCGGTCTCGCCAACGCCGGGCTGGTTAGCCAGCTCACCCAGCCCCCGCTGGAGCAGCAAGTCTTTCAGGCCGGGATTGTTGTAGAAGCCCGGCCCCTGCATCAGGTTGCCCTTGAAAACAGAAGCCACCTGCACAAACAGTTGGGCATCGGGGCTCATGGTCTGCATCGCCTGGGCTCCAGCCTGCAGCCCCTGAGCACTGAGCGGGTCGTTGTTGCTGGCATAGGCGGCGAACTGATAAGCGTAGAGCCTGCCCACGTTGGCATGCCAGAGCTGGGGGCTTTCCACTCCGGCAAAGCGAGTGCCGGCGATGCCGTCGGACTGGCGCACGCTGGTCTGGCCTTGCAAGGCGCCTCCGGCCACCTGGGCCTGCAAGTAGCTGGCGAAATCCCCCCCGTCGGAGGGAAAGGGCAACGCCGGGCCCGTCGGGGTCGAACTGCCACCGTAGCCGGTAGAACTGCCAGCGACGGCCCCGAAATAGCCGAGGGGGGCGGTGCCTGCTCCCAACACCGAGGAGTAGTCGACACCAGCATAGATGGCACCGTTTCCTGTGCCGAAAGCCGAGGTGCCGAAATTGGAGGTTCCGAACAGAGAGGAGGGGTCAAATCCCGTGCTGCCCCCAGAGGACCCGTAGAGCAGCGAGTTCCAGTCGTTGCCTCCGCCGCCCAGAATCGAGGCCGGATCAAAGCCCCCATAGGCACTGAAGCCGCCCAGGAGCGAGGAAGCGTCGAAGGCCGAGGAGGCGATGCCACCGTTTAGAATCGAGGAAAAATCGTTGCCTCCGTCGGGGGAGAAAGCGAAACCCGCGGAGGCGGTCCCACCGCCAAGGAGGGACGAAAAGTCAGACGGATTTGGGGCACCGAACGATGGGGCGCCGAGCAATCCGCCCCAGCCGGAAGACAGCTGTTGGAAGGCGCCCAGCATTTGCTGGAGCGTCTGCACCAGGGAGACAAGGCTGCCGGCCTGGGAGAAGCCCACCGGTGACCCCCCTGCAAACTGGACACTGGATGAAAAGGAACCAAAAGTCTGAGCCTGACTGATACCGGACTGGAAGGGAAAACCACCTAGAATCGCCACCGCAACCTCCAACGAGAGAACTTAAGTCATTATTCAGGAGATTTGTAAAGAAAGTTCCAGGGTTCGCGCTTCCGGCCCGATTATAATCTCGCAACAATCGGAGTCCCAGGAGCCAGAGCGTCAGAGTTGAATCCTCATCGATGAGCCAGCCCCTCACCCCCCAGCAGTTTGCCGACCAGGTCAGCCGTCGCCTGCTCGAGCAGGGCTGGGTGCCGGCTCCCGTGCAGGCGCCCGGTGTTTTGCGCTGTATGGTGGGCTCGGGTGCCCAGGTGTTTTTCGTCGATGCCGCATCCTGGGACCAACTGACCCTGCGCGACCCGTTGTTCAAAACGCCGCCCCTGGTGGGCTGCCCTCATCGCGTGGTGATCTATCTTAGCGCTGGCGATCGCCAGGCCGACCGCAAAGCCGTTGCGTCGGCCGCCCGGCGCAAATTTCTGGGTGGGGTCGAGGCGCTGGCGCTGGTCGAACTCGAGAGCCGACTCTTGACGTTTTCCAAGCCCAGGGGATGGATCGGAGCCTTTCATCCCAACCACTTGCTGCTGGCCGTGCGCCAGGCGCTGGAAGCGCCTGAAGAGGCCGTCGATTTCGATACCGCGGTGCAACAGACGGCCCACACCGTTCAAGAGTTTTCTGGTTGGATGGCCGAGGTGCGGCCGTTCTGGACCCCGGTATTTCTGGTGGCCTGCACGCTGTTGGCCCTGTTGGCCGAGTTTAGCGGCGGCAGCACCGATTCGTTTACCATGTTTCGCCTGGGGGCGCTGTGGCGGCCTGCGGTGGTGGGCAACGGCGAATGGTGGCGGTTGGCCACCTGCACGCTGCTGCATTTCGGTTGGATTCACTTGCTGGTCAATATGTATTCCCTTTACTCGGTGGGAGAGGTACTCGAACGCATCCTGGGCCGAGGTCGCTACCTGTTCCTCATCGTGTTCAGCGGACTGGGGGGCGCGCTGGCCTCGCTGTGGGGGCACCCCCACACTCTCTCGGCCGGGCTCTCGGGTGCCATCTTTGGGCTGGCAGCTTCCACCTGCGTGTTGGGCTATGCGGGCCGATTGCCCATTCCTCGCATCGCCCGCCGAGCGCTCATCGACGGTCTGGCGCCGGCGGTGGTCTACAATTTACTCTATGGTTTGACCAGCTCAGGGGTCGACAACTACGCTCATCTGGGTGGCCTGTTCAGCGGGGCGCTGATCACCTGGATGATGTTTCCCCGCCGCTCAACCGAACTGAAGCGTCATCCCCTGCCGGCTCCTTTGGCCCTGCTTGCCCTGGGCTACGCCCTGGCTGTGGGCCTGGGCCTATTCAGCTTCCTGAGGCGGCCCCTGCCCATGAGCCGCCCCTGGCAAAGCTACGAAATGAGCGGCACCCGCATTTCTTTGGGCCGCGAATTCTTTCTCTTTAATTCCGAGGGAGTAGTGCGCGTCTACATCCTGCCCGGAACCGTGCTGGCCCTGGGCGTTACGGCCAAGGGCCCCTGGGCAAGCCCCGAGGCCTTCCTGGAGCAGCTCAAGAAAGAGCTGCCCGGCCAGCCCCACGAGGAAGTGACCCTTCGCGGTCGCCGCTGCGTGCTGACCTCGGGCAAAAGTGAGCAGGGCCAGCCCACCCTCAGCTGCCGCATTCTCGACCTGGGGCCCGACGTGGTCGAGGTGTCGCTGATCGGAGAACTGGTCGACGGCAAGCGCGATCGGGCGCTGCTCGAGCTCTTGCTGGGCGAGGCCACGGGTGGGCCCTCTCGCTGGGGAGCGCCTTAGGGGGGCCAGGCCCCACGGCAATCGAACGGGTCCGCCCACTCAGCTCGCGCAGCAGCGGTTGCTCTAAGTGGCCTGGGGCACACTTTCGCTCACGAAATAAAGGAGTCGGACCAGTCGGCCTCGTACGCAGATGCATGCGCGGAAGACATCCAGAATTGGCTATAGACTTGACCCCTGAAGAGCGGAGTGTCTTGGAAAAAATTGCCCGGACTCGTACCGCACCCTACTGCGAAGTGATTAGGGCCAAAGCACTCATCATGGCTGCTGACGGGCATCGCAACGTCGAAATCGCTTCAGCTACTACTCAAGACCCCAGAACGGTCTCGATACTCAGGAAAGAGTTCGGCGAAAGAAGACTGAAAGCGCTCCGAGACAATCCGCGGCCGGGCGGGCAACGTCCTTTTTCCCCCTGAGCTTAAAGCCGTTACCGTCCACCTTGCTTGCCAGCGACCCGGTTTAGAAATGGAGCTACCAGCTGCTCCCCTCGCCCCTGAACTGGCAATGAAAAACCTCGGCGAATTCTTACGTTCGGACACACAAGGACGCTGGTGGGTTAGGATCCCCGTGAGCCGTCTCTCCGCTGCAATGATCTCTTTCTTGTTGGTCAGCCTCTCCCTGGTCACGAAAATCTGCAGGCGGACGGTTGCGCGGTGGTTGCGGGCCGATCAGATAAAACCCTGGCGTTTTCGAAGCTGGATCACCCCTCGGGACGTATCCAAGTTCCTGCCACAGGCTCGTCTGATTCTTGACCTCTATGAGCGGGCGCGAAGACCGAAATCGGACGAGGTGACGTGGTGCCTGGACGAATGCACATCGCTACAAGCCCGGGAAAGAGACAGCCACAGTGTGCCCAAGCCTGGTGGGGAAGGGACACTGCTCGAAGCATCTTACCGCAGGAGGGGCGCCGTCCAGCTATTTGCAGCACTCGAGGTCGCCGTTGGCCACGTCGAAGCAGTAGTCAGAGACACGAAAACCTTTGTCGACTTTCAGGAGTTTGTTGTCAGGGTCCTGAAAAGGTCTGTCCAGATGGGCAAGTCTGTCATCAATCTCGTTCTCGACAACGGCTCGGTTCATCGTCCGAAGTTCCTCGAGACCTGGCTCAAAGAGAGCTACCCCGAACTGACCGTTCGGGTATTCTGGCTCCCTGTCCGCTCGTCGTGGTTGAATCAGATCGAAGTCTTCTTCTCGATCCTGAAAGCCCACGTGTTACAGCTGAATGACTTCGCCAGCGTTGACGACTTGGCCACCATGATTCTCGACTTTATAGCGATGAAAAACCTAAGTCCCAGAGCGTTCGACTGGCAGTATTGCGCAGCCGAACTCTACCGAAAGTACAAGCATAAAATGCCCGGTGACGATGGGATATGGCAACCCCCCGAAACAGCGGAGATCTGGTGAATTTCATGATGGGAATGGTGCCCCGGGCCACTTAGCGACATCACGTCCTTCAGTTACTCCACCTACATTTCGTCTTTCAATGGAGCCCAGGCACCTTTCGTTTCCATTTGGGTAGATTGGGATGGCGATCTGATTGCCAACGACCGACTGACCTTCGAGCCCCTCTTCAATACCATCCCCTACGGCGGTTCGCAGAGCCTCGCCACCAACACCTGGCAGACCTGGGATATGCTCACGGGCAACTTTCATTCGTTTGCTGGCGGTGGCCCTCCAGTGACCGGGCCTCCGCCGGGCGGGGCACTGTTTACTCTAGCTGATTATGTTACTGCAGTGGCTGTTCAATTCTCGGGCAACCCGCGCATCGTCGACCCCGCTTCAGGTGTTGGCGGCTTTCGTATCTCGTCCGGTCTCTCTGACCCATCAGATGTCTACAATACGAACATCGACGCTCTTACCTTTGGTGTGGGTCAAAGCGAAACCACCTATGATTTTGAACTGGTGGCAGTTCCTGAGCTCGATGGTTCGCTGGCTTCTGTGCCCCTTGCCTTTAGTATGGCCTCGATGCTGCTCGTAGCTCAGCGCCGTCGCAGGGCGGCAAAAGCCTAAAGCATCGACTTGGGTCGGGGAACGTTCTGTTTCATCGTGTCCCAGCGGGAGCTGGCTTCTTCGGCCACGGTGGGAATGGCACCCAGGATGGGTAGCCCCAGGGCTTCTTCGATTCGCGGCTCCAGGCGCATGCTGGAGCTGAAATATTCAGCGGCCATCACCAGTCCCAGGCCGGCAATGAGGCCCACCGGGATTGCCATCAGCACCCGCATTCCGAAGGAACGATTTACGATGGCCCCGGAAACCAGCTTGCCGATCACGGGCTTTTCTACAATCGTAAAGGCACCCTCGCGGCGACTGCTCTGCTGTAGCACCCGCGCGCGGTAGAGCTGGCGGGTTAGGTCCAGGTAGCTGTCCTGCCACATGGCCAGCTGACGCTCCTCGGTGGAATATTGCAGTAGCTTATCGGGGCCTGGGCGCTTGTCTTCGAGGGCTTTGAGGCGCTGTTGGGTTTGGGCGAGCAATGTGGACAGGTGGTCGCGCTTGCGTTGGGCGGCCTGGCGTCGCGCTCCTACTTTGTGCTGGAAATCTCGCAACATCAGCTCTTCGGCCCTTTTCACCTTGCCGATCTGTTCCTGAACCTGGGTGCTCTTCTCGGTAAAGACCTCGCGAAGTTGCTCGAGTTTCAGCTTCTCTTTGGCTACAGCGTCGCCCATCACGGCAGTGCCCGCGCCTTCGGGCGAGATCATCGTTTCGATACCTTCCGCCTGAGCAACATCCAATTGCTCCACTTCTGCCTCGGCCATAGACAGTTCGCGTTCGAGTTCGTTGCGGCGCTGTTGCAGTTGAACCCAGGCTTCCTCGAGAGAATTGGTTCTTCCGTTACTTGGCGCTACGCCGAGCTTCAACAAGCGCTTGTGGGTGCGAGAGATTTCGCGTTCAGCATTGCGGCGTTCGCGCTCGAGAAAAGCGACAGTCTTGTCGTGCTCGGCCGCCGACAATTGTTGCACGTATTGAATGAACTTCTCCGACAGGGTTTGGGCCAGCACCCGAACGTCTTCTGCCTTGTTGCCGGTAACCGAAAGCTCCATCAGGCTGACGGCGGGTCCACCCTGGGAAAGAATGCTGATGCTGACACGGTCGCGCAGTTCGAGCCACGACATGTTGCTGCCGGCGGATTCCAGTACCAGTTCTAGCAGGTCCTGGCTGGAAAGTAGGGCACGAATGGTGCTCTCGTCGACAAACCAGGCCCGCACCGACGGGTCGACCGAGCGCTGAGAAGCGTCGGACAGGCTCGTTGTGTTGGGCGTGATCAAAATTTTTGCAAACGACTTGTAGACCATCGGTGGCTTGCTGGTCAGGCTGGGGCCAACCAGCATTGCTGCGAAGCCCAACACCGCTCCTACAAAGAAAAGTAAGGGTTGGGAACGAACTAACCTCAGGCTGCGCCAGATATCCACGGGCATGGGGTTGGCGATCAGTCGGCTTGCTCCTGCCTGTCCGGGGAGCGTCGATCTGGGTATAGCGAAAGAGGAAGTTGTTGCAGAAGCAATAATCTGAAGGGCTTATGGACAGGCTTGCCGACCTTTTGGTGATTCTCAAAGAGCCGCGCTCTCAGGCGGCCGAAAGCTACCGTGGCGTGCGAACGTCGCTGCAGCGGGCCCTGGCCAATGATGTGAAAACGATTATGTTCGTCAGTTGCTTTGCTGGAGATGGGAAGTCGATGGTGTGTGCCAATGTGGCGGTGGCGCTCAGTCAGCTGTTTCTTGACGTGATTTTGGTCGATGGTGACCTTCGTCGGCCCACCCTGACCAGTCTGTTCGATGCTAGCGACAAGGTAGGGCTGAGTGACTGTCTTACGGGCAATGCCGAACTAGAGCAGACTCTGGTGGCCACGCCTATCGACCGCCTGCGCTTTCTGCCCGCAGGACAGGCTGCGGAGAATCCGGGCAACCTGTTGGGGCGTCCTTCGGTAGCCAGTTTTTGTTCCAGCGTTTCCCGCTTGGCCGATGCGGTAGTGATCGACACTTCGCCGTTGGCGGCCTGTAACGACGCGATATCCCTGGGGCAACACATCGATACCACTGTGATGGTTGTGTCGCCGCGTCGTTGGGACGGCGATGTCGAGGTGAAAATTCGTCAGAACCTCGAGCATCATAAGATTCCCTTAATGGGTGTTGTGCTCAACGGCGCGACTTCCGCCAAGAAAGCGGGTTATGGCTATGGCTATGGCTATGGCTATGGCTATGGAGCCCAGGGGCAGGCACTCTACACTTACGGCTATGAGGAGGGCCCCAGGCCGGCAAAGAAGGGTTTCTGGAGTAGCTTGAAAGGTTTGCTTGGCACAGAATAGGGGCTATATGGTAAGCTGCATAGCAACAATACAGTCAGGTTCGCGCTGCGAGAGGGAGGAGCCAAGATGAGCTCAATATTGATTACGGGTGGGTTGGGCTTTGTGGGCTCGCACCTGGCGGATGCGCTGCTGGCCGAAGGACATCAGGTGACTCTGGTGGACAACTGTCAGAGCAACGCCGTGGAGCCTGAGTATTTTCAAGGCCGATGCCGGGTGATTCTGGAGAAGGTCGAGGCGGCTGCTGCGCACTTAGGCAAAGACCGCGAGCGTTTCGACGAGATTTATCACCTGGCCAGCATCGTGGGGCCAGCGGGCGTGTTGGAGTATGCTGGCGATATTGCACGCAGCGTCATCGAGTCGGGCGATGTGGCAGTGGCGCTGGCGCTGGATCACGGGGCTCGCCTGATCGTGGCCTCTACCTCTGAGGTTTATGGTCGTTCCGGCTTCTTGGATGAAACGCTGGATTGCATTGTGTCTTCCGAGGTTACGGTGCGTCTGGAGTATGCTGCCGCCAAGCTCACCTCGGAAATCGCGGTGCTGAATAAGGCCAAGGTTTCCAGTTTGCACGTCAATGTGGTGAGGCCTTTCAATATTTCTGGCCCCCGCCAAAAGCCCGACGGAGGTTTTGTGTTGCCCCGTTTTGTGGTGGCCGCCTTACGGGGTGAGCCTCTTACGGTGTTTGGCGACGGCACTCAGATCCGAGCCTTTACCGATGTTCGCGACATTGTGACGGGCTTGAAGGCGGTGATGAGTTGTGGGCGCTCGGGTATGGTGTTGAACCTGGGCAACCCGGCCAACGAAGTTTCCATTATGAAGCTGGCCCAGGAGGTAAAGCGCCTCAGTGGTAGCGATTCTGAGATTGCGCTGGTCGACCCCAAAGTGTTGTTTGGAGAGTTGTACGAAGAGGGCATCGAGCGGGTGCCTAATGCCAATCGGGCGCTTGAAGCTCTCGATTGGCGGCCAGCCTACAGTCTGGAGCAAACCATTTTGGATACCCTCGATTTTTATCGCCATCAAGTTCAGGTGCGTGTGGAGCACCTGCAAAGTGCTTGAGGGCTGAATTGGGGGGCATGCAACGATGAAACTGGCGAGTAAGCTGATCGCAGCATTGGTAGGGTTCGCCAGTTTGGCGCCAGTGGCTACGGCCAAGCAGGAAGAGGGTTTTCGGCGCATCAGCGTGCCGCCCACCTATCTGTTGAAGCCGGGCGATAAGCTGGAGATCGTTGTCGATTCTTTGCCCGAGGCCGAGTCGGTGTATCAGATTCGCTCCGATGGAAGCATTCAGCACCCGGTGGCTGGCGAGGTCAAGGCGGCTGGCAAGCAGCTCTTTGAACTACAAAAGGTGTTGCACCAGCGGTTCGCCCAGTGTTTGCGCAAGCCGACTTTCAAGCTGGGTATCTACTCGGTTGCCGAACTTGAAGTTTCCGTGGTGGGCGAGGTGAACCGCCAGGGGATGTTCTTGATGAACTCTGGTGCGTCGGTGTTGGATTTGCTGGCCCAAGCTGGAGGCCTGACCAACCGGGCCGACGCCTCCGACTGTGTCCTGCTACGCAGCGAACAAAAGATTCCGATCGATATGAAAGACCGCACCGCCTTGGGTCAGGTGAAGCTCTCTAATGGTGACGTGTTGATGGTCAGCCCAGGCAAGCGCGTGAGCGTTACCGGTGAGGTTCGCGAGCCCGGCCAGTTTACCGTGAGTTTCAAGTCTCCCGACCCCATCGGTGATGCGCTGGTGTTGGCGGGTGGCACCAAGGAAACTGCCGCTTTGCACCGGGTGTTGCTGGTTCGGCCCACCTTGCGCAAGCCCATCATGATGAATTTGAATGAAAGGGATGAGAGCGGTGCCCTGAAGCAGGCCGTGGAGGTGCAGGACGGCGATACCATCTCGGTCATGCCCCTGCGGTGCGCCGTTCTGGGCGGGGTGGATAAGCCTGGCCAGGTGATCCTCTCTGGCAATGAGACTCTCTTTGATATCGTGTCGGCCGTAGGGTCTAGCCGAGGGCGCCTGGACGAGGTGGTGGTCATTCGGGCTGCCGATGTTGAAGCCGGTACCGACAAGCGCGAGACCTATAACCTGCAAGAGGCGTTTTCCGACCTTAAATCGATTCCTAAGGTGCCGATTCATGATGGCGATGTGGTGTTTGTGCCGCCGCAGGACCCTGGGGGAGGGTTTAACATGTGGGGCATCATGAACGCTGTGTGGATGGCGAGGAGCTTGTTTGCGCTTTAGATTTGGTTCAGTTACTTAGCCACAAAACCATCATTGCTTTTGAGAAGCAATCAGCCCATAACCGGGAGCACGTCCATAGAGGGCGCAAGATGCCTGAGATGTATGCGTGCTTTGGTCACATACACTCAAGGGTTGAGTTGAGGCTGATAGTGGGCACCATAGTGAGTCGGCTCCTTCGGAAATACTCCTCGGAGCATATTCGGTTGCCACGGCCAGAGGATAGGTGCATTTACCGAAAGGACACAAGCCAACTTGGGTTGTATGTTCAGTATCACTTAGGCGCAAGACCGCGCGAGGTGTGCAGTGCCCCGGGTGAACACTCGAATGAAAGAAGAGCCGCAAGTTGCTTCATAAGCTAAGAAAGATCATCCCTTGGAATCTCAAGGTGAAAGCAATTGGTTTGGCCCTCTTGTTTCTGGGCTCTGCGCTCTGCGAATTTCTTGGCGTCGCCTCATTGCTCCCCTTCATGAGCCTGGCCTGTAACCCAAATTTGGTGGAGCATTCGGAAAATTTTCGCAGGCTTTACGAACTTTCCGGCCTGACGCAACCGCTCCATTTTGTCTACCTTGCTGGCTTCGCCGCGCTTGCAATCCTTACTTTTAGCAACTTCTTTTCGGCATTGTCAACCTGGCTGAGTTTGGTGTATGCAAGCATGTTGCAGCACGAGCTTTGTTCAAGCTTGATTAAGCGCCTGATGTCCAGGCCTTACAGCTGGTATCTTCATCAGAACACGATTCATTTAGCAAAGACTGTGGTGACCGAGGCCAGCCAGCTCTCCTGGGGGTTCGTGCTTCCAGCGTTGAGGTTGTTGTCTCGGGCTTCGGTAGCCTTACTCGTCTTGGTGGGCTTGATTTGGGTCAATAGCCTGGTGGCCCTTGCGATAGCCGCCACCTTAGGCACGCTCTACGCAACTGTTTTTGCTCTTGGAAAGAACAAGCTTTCCCTGATTACTCGAAGTCGTCTTGAGAGCGATCAGCGGCGATCAAAGGCGGTTCACGAGTGTCTGGGGGCTGTAAAGCCATTGAAGGTGTTGACCCGAGAAGCGTTCAGTATCCAGGAATTTTGTCGCCACTCAAAAGACTCATCTGACCTGCTGTGCGAACACCTTTCGTTTGCCGAACTGCCTCGATATTTTCTCGAGACATTGGCTTTTGGTTGCGTTATTCTCGTCGTATTGGCCCTTCTCTCCTCACATGGGAGCATGACGGAGATTGTTCCAACCGTGAGCGTGTTTACGCTTGGCGCATACCGGATGATGCCGGCTTTGCAACAGGTATTCTCGAACTTAACCATCGTCCGTTTGAACCAGCCAATCCTGGACCTGATCCACACTCTGTATTTTCCTTCGCCTGCCGTAGAAGAAGAAAGTCTTGAGCCGGGTCACGATCATCTTGATTTTCACGATATGTTGCGCATGAATTCAATTTCTTACACTTATCCTGGCAACGAGACCTCAACCTTGCAAAATGTAACCATTGATGTCAAGAAGAACGCTTCCGTAGCTCTTGTGGGGACAACCGGAACAGGGAAAACCACGACAGTAGATATCCTCTTGGGATTATTAGAGCCCGACCAGGGCCACATTGAATTGGATGGCGTTCCTTTAAGCTCTGAAGACATTCGAAGGTGGCGGCGGGCTATAGGTTATGTCCCGCAGGACATTTACCTGGTGGACGATACGGTAAAGGCGAACATCGCTTTCTCTGTGCCGTTATCGGAAATCAACTTGGAGGCAGTCGAACGTGCGGCAAGAATTGCAAGAATTCACGACTTCATAGTCTCAGACCTGCCTCACGGCTACGATACCCTTGTAGGTGAACGTGGAGTCCGGCTTTCTGGTGGACAGCGTCAACGGATAGGGATTGCCAGGGCGCTTTACCACGATCCCGGGTTCCTCGTGCTAGATGAAGCGACCAGTGCACTCGATGGCGCTACCGAGACAGCTGTAATGGAAGCCGTCCAAGAACTCTCCGGAACGAAAACGATGGTAGTAATCGCCCATCGTCTGGCCACGGTGAAGTTGTGCAGTTGCATTTACTTCCTTCAGGAAGGGCGTGTCTGCGATCAGGGCACCTATGAAGAACTCATCGAGCGGAACTCTTCATTTCGCGCAATGGCCGCCGAAACTGAGCGCTCCTCGCCTCCCGGTAATGGTCGCTCGGCCTCGGTTCGTGAAGTCAACTTGTAGCCCGGCAGCGCCTTTCCCCGCACAACTTGCTTCGGGGAGGAGTGCCTCAAGCAACGGTCAAATGATTTGCGACCTAGCAACTCATGGGACCAACCTGAAGCAGGCATTCTGCAACACACTGGCTTCGGCCACAATATGATTGAAGGTGAACCTTGAATAAACGTGATCGAGTGGTAGTCTTGGGTGCAGGCGGACTGGTGGGCTCGGCTTGTGTCCGACTGTTTCGAAATGAGGGCCTTTGTGATGTCCTGGCTGCAACCCGCCAGCAAGTCGATCTTACAGATCAACTCGCTGTGAGAGACTACTTCGCCCGGGTTCGACCAGACTACGTCTTGATGGCCGCGGGAAGAGTAGGGGGCATCATTGCGAACTCTAGCTATCCTTGGGACTTTATCTATGACAATAGCGTGATGGCAGCCAATGTGCTGGATGCCTGCCGCCGACATCACGTCAGAAAAGTTCTTATGCTAGGCTCGAGTTGCATTTATCCGCGCCTCGCGCCCCAACCTATCAGGGAAGAATCGTTGCTATCGGGTGCGCTCGAACCCACGAATGAGTGGTATGCCGTAGCCAAAATTGCAGGAATAAAAATGGGGCAAGCTCTTGCCCGGCAACACGGGCTATCAGTAATCGCAGCGATGCCCACAAACCTTTATGGGCCCGGGGATAATTTTCATCCTACTCACTCTCACGTTATACCAGGTCTGATTCAAAGGTTTCATTCGGCTTGCCTGTCAGGTGACAAAAGTGTGGAGATCTGGGGCTCGGGGAAGCCTCGACGAGAGTTTCTTCACGTTGACGATCTTGCACGGGGCCTCTTCTTGCTGATGAAGGAATACAACGATCAGTCGATCATCAATGTCGGAGCTGGCGAAGACCTTACCATCGCCGAATTAGCCGAGGCAGTAGCCCAAACGGTGGGCTTCGAGGGCGAAATCGTGTACAACTTAAGCAAGCCCGACGGTGTGCCCAGAAAACTGATGGATAGCAGCAAAATGTTCGAGATGGGCTGGCGTCCCCAGATTACGCTGAAGGAAGGTCTCAAATCGGCCTATCAGTGGTTCCTGGCAAACGCGGCACTGCCTCGTTAGAACCCACTCACGGGATCCACACTATCTCCATTCCGACCTTCTAGGTGCAAAATAGGTCCGTTGTTGCTCGCGTGCACGGATGTAGACTCTTGCCATCACTAAACCCATCAACAAGGCAAGGCACTCCATAGGCCTGATCAAATAGAAGGTGTCCCCATGGATTCCACTGGCCGACATCACGATCACCGCAGTAGCGACGCCTGTGGCCATACCGGCTTCAACCTTGTCTCGAGAATTTCTTACAGCCTGCAGACAATAGCGTATCAGGGCCAACTGCAACCGGATAAAGAAGCATAGCCCGATGAGGCCGTGATACAACCATTCGGTTAGGTAAAAGTTGTCGATGGCTCCCAGTTTCTTCCATCCAGCCCCCAGGCCCAGCACTCCGCATTGCGGCAGCAAATACCGAAAGAAATGCTGGGCGGATTGAGCTCTACCTGCAATAGACGAACTACCGCTATCGGGCATCAACTCCGAGTCGCTGAGCCCCGACAGTGTTGCTTGGGTCTCCGGAAGAATCCCGGAGAGTCGACTTTGGAGTGCATCCGGGGTGATGGCCCAGGCCACGAATCCAACCCCCAGCCCAATGAGCCCCAGAGAAAAGAGTTTGCCCGGTCGAAGCACTAGAATGACGAGCAGGGCCATCACAGCACAGGCAAGTCCTCCTCGACTGCCAGTTGCGAAAATGGCACCTACGCCTGTCAGGAGAGTGAGTGAAGTACCCAGTCGCCAGAGTTTATCGGTATAAGCATCCCACGCGCCCAGGGAGATGCAGCAAACGATGACGATGAATAGGGCGGTCGAGGTCTCCTGGTTCGCAATGATCCCCGAGGCTCTCATGTATTCTGCGTCTGCGGAACGTTCGCCGGCATAGGTGAACATTTCTAACAAAACGCTGCAGTTCAGAATGGGACTGGCAAAGATCAACGTGCGAATGACCCGGTTCCACGCACACACACTTTGGACTGAAGCACTGCACAGCAGCGCTACCAGGAAGTATTCAGCACGCTTCGCCAGGTAGAAGACACCCGGGTCAAGTTTCGCCTGGCCCCAAATGAAGAGTGCGCCCAGGTTCCATAGCAAAAGCTGGGAGCAGTAACTTGTGAAGCCTACCGTTGAATTCTTCCGTTGGTTGGTCTGTGCCACCGTGCGCTGCCCGAAAGACAGGATGAGAAAAGGAACCAGCAAGTCGGTAAAACGCACCTTTGGAATGCCGAGAAAGTTAAATTCGGGCGTGATCGCAACAGCCAGAGCATAGAGTGTGACCAGCACTGCAGTTTGCTTTGACTCGGTCGGGGGTGATGCTACGGTTTCCGAGCTTGTCTCTGGGTGTTTCTGGGCTGGTTCAGGGGGAGGAACATTGACTCCGTAGCGTGCCACAACGCTATTCGCCCTGTTCGGGAAAAGCGCCAGGCGGGAGTCCCGAAGCCTTTAGTGAAAGCCCCAACAGACTTGCGGCAATGACGAAGGCGAAAAGACGCTGGGGATTGAGAAGCTCGGGATTCAGTGCAATCCCGATGGCAAGAAGGCCAGACCCGAGGGCGGCACCATAGAGGACGAAAAGCACCTGTTTGGGGCTCAGGCCAAGATGGCGAAGACGATGGGAGGTGTGGTCACGTCCACACATGCTTATGGGATCACCCAGCGTTTTATAGCGCCCATCAAGGCCACGGGTAATCAAAATGAACAAGAAGTCGAACAAAGGAGCGAACACAAGTAAAGCTGCCACCACGGCCGACTTCCATCCTTCCTCGGTCCATTGGCCCAGCACAGTGATTCCGGCCAAACCAAATCCCAGAAAGAGACTGCCGCCGTCGCCCAGGAAGATGGTGGCTCTCGGGTTGGGAAAGTTGAACATCAGGAAGCCGAAGCTGGATCCGGCCAGAATCAAGGACACCACGGCCAGGTCGTGCTGCCAGGAAACCCAGGAGATAACAAAAGACGTCAGCCCCGAAATTGCTGCCAGGCCACTCGCGGCACCATCGGCATTGTCTATCCCATTGAACGAGCTCGAGATGAGTCCCACCCAAAGAAAAGTCAAGACTAGTGCGGGTATGCCCGACCAGCCGAATGCATCAAGATGCAAGCCGTGCAGCCACAGCCAGCCAGTCACAACGAAAAGCGCGCCCAATTTCAGCCTGGCTGGAACCCCCCAGATATCGTCACAGCAGCCGATGACTACCAGGAGGGTGGCGGCCTGAAGGATGACCACCAACGAGTCCGACAAAGGTCCTGAGGCCAGGCACCCGATCAGAAACGCGCAAAACACAGAAATGCCTCCCAAAGTGGGCGTGGGAGCTTCGTGCTGCTTATGTTCTCCCGGGCGGTCCAGGATGCCGAGGCGACGACTCAACGGCCTGATGATGTAGGTCAGGCCAGCAGCCAAGAACAAGCTGAGCAGGAACGGGGCCATCACGTATCTCAGAATGTAGCTGTTTCCGGCTTCGTAGGGCATCGAAGGTACTTTTTAACTTGTTGCCGGAAACCTGCTCAAGCCCCAGGTTAGGTTGCGCCTTCGGGAGTGTTCTCTGGGCATCCCGCCGAGAAAATGCACAGACACCTCCTTAACGAAGAGTCCCTGACACATGGTCCTTACGGTTGGAAATTCTCTGGAACAGCGGTTCAAAGAGGGGTCGCAAGAAAAGTGCTCCTGAGGCTGAAAGGTGCCCCGGGTTTCGATAGAGGGGAACGCCCTGAATTTCCTCCAGAATCATGCCATCCATCGTGATCAGAGGGGTAGGATCTAATACTTCGAGAGAGGAGTCCTTAGGAAGCCGCTCCAGCAGTCTTTGGTTTTTTTTCAGCAATTCTATCGAACTTCTGCTCACTCTGGGCCAATGGGCGAAGCGATCGCTATATGCGAGGTTGGCTGGAATGCTATAATCTTGGAGGTCTACATCCAAAACAACGATAGGCTTCTTGCCGAATCGTTTGATTTCATCCTGCGTTCTAGCGATGGCGAGGGGGAACTCCTCCAACTCCTGATGCACCATCCAATCCGCTGCGAGCAACACTGCACAAACGTCTTTTTGCTTGAGAGATGCCCTGAAAGTTTGGCACCATTTCTGGTATTCACTGGGCGACAAAGTCCATGGGCCCTTAATCTTCTGGTAGCCTTGCCAGTCAAGGATGGGAGCCGTTGCAGAGCGAGTAATCTGGTAGCCCCTTACGCCATACTCTTTTCCAAGGAGGTCCAATACGGGAACTAGAGCCATTGCGTGACTATCACCCCAAATCACGATAGCCGGGCCCGTAGTCGCACCAAAAGGAGCCGGCTCAATAGGGGCCTCTGATTTCAAGTCGAGGTCGTGAGTGAATGCGATGTCCTTGCGGGCATTGGCGTAGCGTAGGGCCCGCTCGCTCCAGTTGTAAGGAAAACCACGATGGAGCCAAAACAGTCCGCCCAAAAAAAACGTAACAATCCCATATCCAAAAAAGAGAATAAAGATACTTTTTCGACTTGCGCAGAAACGTTTTTCGCGAAAGGGCGTTTCCAGCCAACGCCAAGATAAGTAGGCTAAAGCCAGGCTCAAGCCAACAACCAGCCATTTACGCTCAGTGCTCCTTATAATGGCCGTATAGTCACCCAAGGCGATCAAAGGCCAGTGCCATAGGTAAAATGAATAAGAAACTTTACCTATGGCCACCAACCATCGTAAGCACAAAATTCTGCCCGTCATTGAAGAAGGCCCCGACAGGATTAAGCTCATGGTTCCCAGGCAAGGGCTCAGAGCGGAAAAGCCGGGAAACGGCGTGGACTTCTGGAAATGAAAAATTGAATAATAGAGAAGGGTTGCCCCGAAAAGACCTAGGAATTCACGGGACCATCGTCGATGTAACCACTCGTTCGGTGAGGCCACCACCAGTAAACTACCCAGGAGCAGTTCCCAGGCTCGGGTAGGCAGCAGAAAGAATGCAGGGACGGGCTTCAGAGGTGTTATCAGACAACTCAGGCCAAACGAAAGAGTAATTAGGATAAGAAAACACCAACCGATCCTCGCTTTGTTGAAGTTTTTTTGCGAGAGAAGCACCAGCAGCAGAGGGAGTATGACGTAAAACTGCTCTTCGACGGCGAGACTCCAGGTGTGCAAGAGTGGACGATTTTCAGGGGGAGAACCAAAGTATCCACCAAGCACCACTCGCCAGAAGTACACATTGACAGTCAAAAGAGGCTGCGTCATTAGGGCCCCACCCAAGTCTTGGAGGTCATCGGGAAACCAGAAGGTGTAACCCAATAGTGCCGTGATCAAGGTCATAACAGCTAAGGCAGGAACTAGGCGCCGAATTCGTCGCTCCCAAAACGACAAGAACGAGAAGCGCCCCTCGCCAACCTGCTGCAGCAGGATTCCGGTGATCAGATACCCTGAAATCACAAAAAAAATGTCAACACCGACGTAGCCGCCAGGACAGCCCAAGTGGCAATGGTAGAAAACCACCGATAGCACCGCAATGGCTCTCAAGCCGTCAATGTCAGGCCGATACTTCAGCGAACCACTCCGACTGGACGTCGTTCGAACTGTCCCCTATACACTTGGCCGTGTTTCTTCCTCGCCGCTAGGAGGTCCTTGCGTCCTGGGGTCAATCTTCCTGATCAAGGTAGCGTGAGACAGGCTATTATTGATCCTTCAGGGGGCCTGGCAGACCGGGTTTTTGCCGAGAGCCACACTCGAATGCTGGCTGCCGACGGGGCGAACCGGTGTGCTTTCGGCAACTGCACCTAGATTCGGTCGCGGCCACCCGATACGCTCCAGGGAGCATTCCCGAAGGAGCAATTCATCTTGCTGCACACCGAATCCCACCAACAGATATTGGAACGAACTCGCATTAAGCTAGCTGCCTGGCGGCAGCGCAACAAGCCGCCCAAGCCAATTCCTGACGACATCTGGCGTGCTGCCGTGGAGCTCAGCCACCAGCTGGGCTTGGGCACGGTCTCGAGAGAGCTCAAGCTCGACTATGGTTGCTTGAAGCGCAGGGCTTCTGAGCCAGAACCCGCGCCGGTGGAGTTCTTCGAGCTTCTGGCCGAGCCGCTGGGTTTGGTTCATTCCTGCGTGCTTCAGTTGCAGTCGTCGCGTTGTCAGGCCACGGTCCAACTTCAGCAAGTTAGCCCGCAGGCACTCGGGGCGATTCTGCGCGAGGTGTTGCTCTGATGCTGCAGTTGACACCACAGATGAGAATCCTGGTGGCCGTTGAGCCGGTCGATGGCCGCAAAGGCATCGATGGCCTGGCCCAGGTCTGCCGCCAGAAGTTAGCCGAGGACCCCTTCTCTGGTTGTGTCTTCATCTTCAGGACTCGTCGAGCAACCTCGATTAAGATTCTCGTTTACGATGGGCAGGGCTTTTTCTACGCTCAGAAGCGCCTCTCTCAGGGCTCGTTTCGATGTTGGCCACAGGGAGCAACCTCGTTCTGCCTTCAGCCTCATCAGGCCCAGACGCTGTTAGCCGCCGGCGACCCCCTGGTCAAGGCTGCACCGTTGTGGAGAAACGTCGCAGCCAAAGTCCGGCAGGTACCCGCCTGAGTGCCGCGGAAACCCCGTGCCATGGGACGGAACCGCAAGCGAAAGTCCACCTCGAAGAAGTACGATATCGATCTGGCCGCTGTTGGCCGAGTTGTGGACGTCGTCGGCGAAAGGCCTCTGAATGAAGAGGAGCAGAATCTACTGAAGACCTGCCATCAGGTCCTGACCGATTTACTCGTGCGCGAGCCGCGCAACAACGAGAGGTCCGGAGATGTTCTGAAGGAGCTGCAAGAGGCAGCAGAAGCTGTGGGGCCCGGGGACTCCGAAGACGCCGAGAGTGAAGAATCTGAGGGTTCCTTTGAAACTGAGTCCAAGCGGCCGAGGAAGGGTGGCAACGGCCGGACACCTCGAGAAGGCTATCCGGCCGCAGAGGATGTGCACCTGGATCACCCCGATTTGAAGCCTGGCGACCTCTGTCCCTGTGGTTGCGGCTACCGACTCTATGCTACCTCGCGAACTTCGCCGTTTCGATACTTTGTCGGTCGGGTGCCTATTCATCTCACCTTCTACTATCGGCAGCAGTTGAAGTCGGCAGGTTGTGACAATACCTACACGGCCCCTTTGCCTGAAGGGGTTGGGCCCGGTCACTACGATGCCACAGCCGTTTCCATGTTCGCCTTGATGCGCTATGGGCTGGGGTTGCCCATGTACCGGCAGGCCGCGCTGTTGACCTACTTGGGCGTGCCGATCGCGGCCTCCACCCAGTTCGAAGTCGTTGCCAGAGGAGCTGAAGCCCTCAAACCCATCGGTGAGGAACTCCAGCGCCAGGCAGCTCAGGGCGATACAGCCTACATCGATGACACCCAGATGACCATTCTCAAGCAGATGAGAACCAACTCCAACCGGACCGGGACTTTCACCACCGGCATCATCTCGGTGCGGGAGGCTGTTCAGATTGGCCTTTTCTTCACCGGTGAGAACCACGCCGGAGAGAACATGAAGAAGGTCCTGGAGCAACGCTCGCCCGATTTGCCGGCTCTAATTCAGATGAGTGACGCTCTCTCACGAAACTTCAGCGAACTGGACGCCGAGGAGGTCATCGAGTGCTGCTGCCTGTGCCACGGCCGGCGTAACTTCGTGGAGATCATCCGGACCTTCCCAGAGGACTGTCGCTTTGTCCTGGAGTCCATCGGGAAGGTTTACGCCGTCGACCATAAGGCCCGAGAGGAAGGGCTGGACCCCCCGCAGAGGCTGGCGCGCCACCAGGAACTGAGCAAGCCCATCATGGACGGCCTGAAGGCGTGGATGGCTGAGCAGTTCGAGCACAAGAAAGTGGAACCCAACTCAGCACTGGGCAAGGCCATCGCCTACATGGGAAACCACTGGGACAAGTTAACCGCTTTCCTGAGAGTAGCCGGAGCACCTCTGGATAACAACGTGGGCGAGCGGGCATTGAAAAAAGTGGTCCTTCACCGTAAGAACTCTCTGTTCTACAGAAACGCTGCCGGGGCTGGGGTGGGCGACCTCTTCATGAGCATCATCCAGACCTGTCAGCTGAACAAGGTGGACCCGTTCGACTACCTGACCCAGGCGCTGCGACACGCTTCGGAAGTTGCCGCCAACCCGGCTCAGTGGCTGCCGTGGAGCTACAAGGAGACACTGGTCGCCCTGAGGGACGCTGCAGAAGCCCCGCCGTCGACCTGACAATCACTGGCCGAAAGGACACGATGCAGGCTGTCGCTTGACAGTGATTTGTTGCTTTAGTAGGCTCAATGCCATAGTTTTGACTTTCAGAAGGAACCTGAAAACCAACGCCAAAGACACCGGCTCAAGGGAGAATGATGATGAGAAGATTTTTGAAGTTACTACTGTTGGCCTTCGTCGGGACTCACTTGGGCTATGCTCAGCAATTGATAGCCGACCCCGAGTTTGATGGCGGGGGCATCGGGGTGACCGCTTGGGGAACTTCAGTAGGAAGTGGCTCAACGTTTGCGACCAATCTTCCGAATGCGGCTCCTCCTGGCACGGCATTGTCCCGGAGTTCTGGGTCTGGCGCGGTTTCAGGCACGCTCAGCACACGAACAAATGCCAGTCTTGTTGCAGGCGAGACGTACATTTTCACTATCGTTGTCTCGAGTAACGAAGTTCTCTCTGCCTCCGGGACTGTCGGGCTTCAGATTCGGGACCTGTCCAATGTGATTCGGGCCACCCAGAGTGCTAATCTTGCGGGCACACAGCCCACGGCTCAGGCATTGTCGCTTGTTTGGACATCAACTATAAGTACTCAGGCAAACTTGCTGATTTCTCTCGCGGGGAACAATGGAGGCAGCACGCTTGTGTGGACGGTCTCTTCTGCCGATTTCCGCAGGGTGCCTGAATTGAACGCGGGAGGGGCATTGCCGGTGTTGCTTCTGCTTGGACTTGTCCTGCTCGTTGCTCAAGACCGTCGACGTTTTGCTTCTGGTCCTGTTGTATAGCTTTGCCCCCGTTGTCCACTCGGTTTGGATATGTTGCAACGGGACTCGTAGCTCTCTGTCTTGGTTTCGGTGCCGGGGGGCGATGGTCTGGCTGGCTCACGCGACGCGGTGTTGTTGCTCAGGTGAACGGCGTGCATCTTCGTCAGTCGGAGCTTGACCGGAAGCTGGGTTTGTTTCAGGGGCGAGCTTTGGAGTTGTTGTGCCTGGAGCGCATGCTTGAGGCCGAATGTCTCACCAGGAAAATCGTCTTGCCGGCCAATCTCCCTTCGCGTGACAACCTGGCAGGGGTCGAGGCCTACTTGGACGTTCTGCTGACTCAGTTGAGTCGAGCCAGAGTGTCTGCTGCAGATGCCCGGGCCATCTATGCGGACTTCCATCGAGAATTGGCCAAAAGGGAGTTCCTGTTCTTGTTCGTGCCAACAGAAGGTGAACTGAAGACCGTCCGCGAGGATCTGAAGAGCGGGAAGCCATTTGAGCAGGTCATGGAGCGTTCTCGTGACACTGTTGCGTTGAGGCCCAATTTGCCAGTTGGCCAGCAGACACTCTCACAGTTGGCGACTTACTTCACGCCACAGCAGTTGGAGTTGTTGGCCGGTCTCCGCGAAAGGGAAGTGTCTCCCCCGCTCGAAACGGAACACGGATATCTGCTAGCGCAGTTGACTAGCTTGAAGGACACGTTTGACGAGCTTTCGCCTGATATCTATGGGCTCGCCTGCGGCAGTCTGAAATTGACTGTAATGCGGGACATTGTAAGTCGTTCAGCTGTGAGCACTAGTGAACACAATCTGCGGTTATACCGGAATCTCAATGTATGGGAGAGGGCCCGGACGCCTCTTAGGCCTAACTCTGAACCGCCCCACAGCCAGCAGAGCCCGATAACGGATCTTCCACCGTTCTCAGTGACGGCGACCCCCGTGCCAGTTCCTTTGCCGAAGCCGGACTCATCTGGTAAGTCGGTCATTCCCGAGTTTCGTGATCGGTTTCAGCTCCGTTCTCCCGCTGGAGGAAAGTGAATGATTCGCCTTCTGCTTGGTGTAATGTTAGTGGGTCTTTCTGCCATATGTGCCGTGGCGGCGCCTGACTGGGACTCGTTGGTCAAGGATGCTTATCGTCGGGCATCTCATGGGGCGAAGTTAAAGTATGTTGACGGACTTCTTTGTGGCAGGAGTTTAAGTTACGTAGTATTTGCGGCTGATGGTAGTCGAATGGACCTTAGCCTGGAACGCGCGCGCTACGAAAGCCTGTTTCAAAAGGCAATGAAAGCTCGCCTCGATACCAAGATTGTCAGGACGGCGGTGGTGAAGGACCGGCTAGAGGCGTTGGTTCAGCAAGACCTGGTTCTTGATATGGTCGACGAGTCATCCAATGAGCCCTTTTGTCTGCGGATAACTTCGCAATCGATCGATCTTTGGGGATTGCATCGGGGTCGATTTGAGAAGCTTGCCACGAAAGTTCTCTCACAACGCTTTTCGAAGGACCCAGTGCTAATTGAGGGTTCGTCGCCTTTCAGGAAGGAACCCCCGTCGACGCCCCGGCCTAAAGTCCAACCGACTCCATGAGTGATACGTTCAGCGCGACCATACTCATTGCCACAAGGGATCGGGCGGATGTTCTGGGGGGAACTCTAGAGAGTTTGTCTTGCTGTATCTCCAAGGGCGGCGACCGGGTGCAGGTAATCGTTGTCGATAATGGCAGTAGCGACCATACTCGGCCCGTCGTTGAGACTTTCCTTACCAACCCGTCCTGGCTGTACTTGCTAGAAAGCAAACCTGGCAAGAACGCCGCTTTGAATCGGGGACTGAGCCAGGCTCGGGGAGAGATGCTTCTGTTTACCGACGACGACGTTTGTTTCAACGAGGGGTGGGTTCGAGCTTTTCTAAGGGCAGCACAGAATCATCCAGACTTTGATTTTTTTGCAGGTCCAGTTGTCGCGCGCTTTCCACCCAACGCTCCGGCCTGGACGGGTTGCCCTTGCTTCGACTTCGGCGCTTTCTCACTTGGCGAAACGGACCGACCCCTTGGTCCTCGCGAGAATGCCTACGGGGCTTCAATGGCGGTCCGACGCAGTGTCTTTGCCGATGGCCTTCGCTTTGATGAAACGATTGGGCCAGGTCACGGGATTGGCAAGAAAGGGAGCGAGACCTCTTTTCAAATTGAACTTCGGCGTCGGGGGTATCGAGGGTTCTACGTTGCGGATGCTGCCGTGGAGCATCGCATTGATAGCCACCCGATCATGCTGACCCGAGGCTACCACCGAAGGCGTAAGTATCTGGAAGGTAGAGGCTATGTTTACATGGGGCAGAGCGATCCCGGTCGCTATCAGCTACTTGGCCGGTGGCCGTTGATTCCGTTGATAGAAGCTGCCCAATGGTTTGGAAGATGGCTTTTTGCCCGCTCTCTTGAGCGCAGGTATCTTGCTGAAATGCAGTTCTGTTTTACGCTGGGACGAATCGCCGAGTTCTATCAGCAGGCCGCAACAACGGGGCAACGGTGAAGATCCTTCATGTTAGTAGCCGAGACATCTTGGGGGGGGCCGAGGGGGTAGCTCTCTCGCTTTCTGATGGCCAGAAAGCTTTGGGTCACCACGTCATGCTCGCGGTGGGCCTAAAGACCCAGAATGAGGAAAGTGTATATCCGATTTTGAAGGTTAGTCGTTCAGATGGCCTGTTCCGGTTCGTGTGCTGGAAGGCGCATCGCTACGCAGCCCGGTTCACCCGCCTGAAGAGAGTTGCTCAAGTTTTCGAGTTTCTTGCTAGGCCGAAGGATAGCTTGGACCGACAGCTTGGTAGGCAAGTCGTCAGGTCGGCTGACTGCCGCGCTTTGGTTGCGAAGTTGACACCTGACATAGTCCATCTGCATAATCTTCACGGCGACTATTTTGACTTCGACGCTTTGTCCCACTGGGCTTCGGCCACACCCATCGTTTTGCACCTCCACGACATGTGGAGTTTCACGGGGCACTGTGCCTATTCGCTTGGGTGTGAGGGTTTCCGCTCTGGTTGCAAACCGTGTCCCGATCTTACCATTCCGCCAGCGATCAAGCGGGACTCGGCGGGTTGGAACCTTAAGCACAAAGTGCAGCGGCTCAACTCGACGAAGCCTTATGTGATAGCGCCATCACAATGGATTCATACTCTCGTAGAACAGTCTCAACTGAATTCCCGGCTTTCCCGGGTGATTCCGAATGGTACGGATGTTGAGGTTTTTTCTCCAGGAAGCAGAAACGAAGCTCGGGAGCAGTTGCGACTACACACGGATGCTTTTGTGGTGGGTTTTAGCGGAAGGGCCGTGGATCAAAGTCCCTTCAAGGACTTCAATACGGTGAAGTTAGCTGTGGAGCAACTCGCCTCTTGCCCAACCTTTAGAGGTCGTGTCGTTTTAATGTGCATCGGATCGAATCAACAGTCTACCTGGTGTGGAGAAGGGTATCAAATTGTCAGCCTGCCATTTTCAAACAACCTGAACGATGTTGCCATGCGGCTCAGAGCCTGTGATGTGTACGCACACGCCGCGAAGGCAGAGACATTTGGTAAGGTAGTCACGGAGGCGATGGCCTGTGGACTCCCGGTAGTTGCAACGGAGGTTGGTGGGATAGGAGAGATCGTCTCCTGTCTACATCGCTCGACACCGGAGAGCGCCACTGGAGTTCTCGTTCCAGCCGGAGATTGTGTCCGGCTGGCCCAGGCTTTGCTGTCACTCACCCCTGAAATAGCTGAGCGGCTCGGGAAAAACGCCCGAAAGAAAGTGCTTTCTCGCTTTTCCTTAAAGGCTCAGATCCAGTCGGTGATGGATTTCTACCACGATGCGCTGCAAGACTGGCAGTCCAGCCAAGGGCGCCACTAGGCAGTGTTCTATTTGAAAATTGCAGGGTTTCGGTGCAGCCAGGAACTCTTCGAAAAAGAACCGGGGATCTGATGAAAGGTCGACTTCACATCGCCTTTGATGGGCAACTCGCATTGCTAAACAACAGTCTGTCGAGGTATACGCGAAACCTGGTACGACACCTCAATGAAGAAGCGCGGGATGTGCAAATATCCCTACTCTTATTTAGCCCCAGGAGTCCCGAAGCGATTCGTCTGCAGCATCCGTGGATCCCGGAAGCCGTGACATTGGTGATCCAGCCAGGCTTGGAAACCCCTTACGACATCTCGCGATTTGAGCGCCTACGTCGGCTTCACTGGGCTGTTCCAAGGACGCTTGGACTAAACCGCTGCGCGGTAGCCTCCGGCGCGTAGATTCGAGGACCGCCATG
>CAZYPN010000043.1:0-58343 GCA_964649085.1 uncultured Burkholderiales bacterium
CATGAACTCCTTGACGATCCAGAAAATGGACACACCTCAGATTGGCATGGAGGGTAGAAGAGCCGACGTTCATCCTCGATGGGGGCCTTGCTATGGGGAATGAGTCCTTCGTTGCAAGTCGTCAAGAACACCGAATGAAACTGCAAACCCTTACTCTTAAAGTAGGTAAGCAACCTTATTCCGTCCTCGTCCTTGCCGGCTTGACAGGCTCTTGCTGTTTGCAGCGCTCTCTCCCAAAGATGAACGAATTCACTCAGGGTGCCGCGAAAACTGCAAGCGATGTCGTGGATTTCTCCAAGGGGTGCTTGCTCACTCAAGACATCCTCCAGACCCGCCACGGCGCCTTTCAGGCCATTGAAGTGGCGCGTAATGACGTCGACTGTTCGATGCAAATTCGGGCAATGCAAAGTCTCCAGCATGTACTTCGTGTAATTGCTTTTCTTTGCTTTAGGCAGTCTTTCCGCGAGTGCGTCGGAAGTGATTAGGCCAATGAAGTCCTTGCTTTTAAGGAATAAATTTTTCAAATTTTCCTTGTCGTGCTTGTTGACATACCGAAAGTAGGCCTCGATGGTCGCCAATTGGTCCTCAACACTTGGCTGCCGGCCCTGTTCTAGGGCCAACTTTACCCTGAGCACGCTTAGGAAGCGCTCTATCGACTCGTTCTTTAGGATATTGTCTCGCTCACGCACAAAATAGGGTACATTGGCCAGGATAAGTTCCATTTGTATGGGGAGGCTTTGGGCGTTGGTGCGATAGAGAATTGCGATGTCACTGAGATTCACGGTTGCATTTGCAGCACGGATTCGCCCGATGAGGTCCAAAATCAATTTGGCTTCGAGAGAGGCCGATACGGCATGGAGAACAGTTATTGTTGATGGGGTTTTCAGTTGCGGAGTCGGGTTTTTCTTGATGCGGGTCCTATTGTGCCTGATCAACTGGTCCGAGCGTTCCACGATGTTAGGCGGGCAACGGTAGTTAATGCTGAGTTGATATTCTTTAACTGGTCGCTCGAGGTGCCTCTCCAGGTTGATAATGTATTCCGGTGAGCATCCCCGAAAACCATAGATGGCCTGGTCGTCGTCGCCGGTGACGACAAGGTGACTTCTCGCACTAAGAAGCTTAATGAATTCAAAGTCTAGCTGATTAATGTCCTGGAACTCATCGACGATGATTTCATCAAAGCTCGCTTGAAGGTTGAGGCAGGCCCTGGCATCATCTCGGAATAGAATGTAGGGTCGGAGCTTTTGGTCATCAAAGTCGAGCACTTCGCTTTTATTCAGGCCTAGCTCATAGGCTCGGAAGAGCCAGTGAACAGCCTGAATGACCAGTTTAACGTGGTCCTCATCTTCGGCATCAGGTATGAAGGGTGCCACCAGGGGACATTCGACAAAGAAGTTAGCAAAGGTTTGAGAACCAATCGTCCTGGGGTCGAATACGCGGTTCTTAAGCAGGCTAAAAAAGTCCAGGTAGAAAGTGCGCTTCAGATTGCCTGGCAGCGCGTCGGCGCGCTCCCGACTCTTCAACGCCAACTGCTGGCGTATCTCCTCCCAAATCCCGATTTGGCGATGCACGGTTACTACCGGCCTATACTCTGCCTGCCAATATTTGCTGAGGAGTCGGTATCCAAAGGCATTCAGGGTGCTGACCTGCACGCCGTTCAACGATGTGCTGAGCTTATCAAACTCAAGGGCCATCTTCTCTTTCAAAGAGGCCGCTGCGCTGTTGTCAAAGGTCAGAGCCAGGATTCTCTCTGGCTTGATGCCGCTGCGCATCCGTTCGAGCATTCGGTTCACCACGGTTTGGGTCTTGCCTGAACCCGCAGGGGCCACCAGCCTTATGACTTGCTCTTTGGCTTCGATGACCTTCCGTTGATACTCGTCGACAATCGGACTGAAAGACTTTAACGCTTCTCTCGCCTGAACGGGGCTGCGGTGAAGCTTCTCCTTGAGGTTTTTGAGAATTTCTGGCCTCAACTCGATGTCTTCAAAGCCAAGTTCATCGAAGTCCGGTTGTACATGCTGACTCGAAGCTACGCTCATCCTGCTCCCTCCTACTCAATCCTCAGCCTTGAAAGATTTGTGAAGGACCTGACTCAGCGTCAGGTCGTGCTGAAATTCAAAAATGTAAATGTGGTAATTTTCACCAACGATGTTAAGCTGCCCTTCGGCTGCCTCCATTAACTCTCTATAGCTAGGGTAATTCGTGTCCAGCGGCCTAAACAGGCCACTTCTTACGACGACGAGAACTCCGGAGGCGGACTTGGGCTCGCAGGCGCTAACGCCAAGGTTCAGCAGCAGACCGTTCGCCACTTTCCGCGTGCTAAGGGAGGGCGCAATCACGGCCAGCGCCAATGCACCCCTTGCTCCGCTCGTGTAGGCTTGAATATCGGCGGAGTCCTCAGTGACCGGCGCCGGTGTTTCTGAGGGTCTGGCTGCGAGCTCCTCCTGGAAACCCCGCTTTTCGAAATCGCCACCGTCGTATCTCCATTCTCCTTGCTCTCTTACCAAACGAATGCGGCAGTTGTATACTGCCTTAACCCGTCCATCAGGTCCATCGTCTGTAGAACTTAGCTGGCCTTGAACCTGGGCTGATCGCTCATCGACATGCGTTGAACCCTCTTCGAGCGTCACTTCGATATTGTTCTTCCAGGCATTTTGAAACTCCTCAAACGAGGTTTGGGCCTGGCTACGCGAACTGCGCATCGAGAAGGCGTAGCGCAGATCGTCGTGATTGATCATGTAATAGTAGACCTTAGCCATTTCCAGGGGGTCCGCCAGCGGATTTGCTGTCTGGTCTAGCTCGTAGTAGCGCCCCGCTTCAGCATTTGACTTTGCTTTGTCTTTGGGGTTTCGACGAGGCTCGCCCCTTAGATACAACAAACTTCCGTCGGGTTGCTTCAGGGTCAGGTTGACGAAGCCTAAGCTGCCTTCAATGTGATACCGAAGAATGGTAGACCCCGGAAAAATGCGCTGGCACGCGTCCTCGCACGACTCACCATAGACCCCATACTTGGGCCACTCGCTGGGTACCGGATGCATAGACTCTTTCGACACCAGGGGCGGACTAAGCTGAGGGCTAGACGCTGTTGGCAAAGCCGGCGGTATTGCCTTCGGTGGCGTGCTGGACTGTTGACAGCCGGCGGCGGCAGAATTGAAAAGCAAAATCAAGATGATGTAACTTCCATAGCGTTTCCAGCGCTGAGACCCCTTCACGTCAACCACCCCGCCGCGCTCCACTCCACCGGTCGTGTGGCCGGCGGCAGGGGCAGGGGCACATTGTCCACCGTGGGCAGGCCCTCCGAATAGGGGGCCAGCAGCCACAGCGTCTGGGGCCCGCCGGGGCGGCCGGCCCGCTCCATCAGCCCGGCCACCTCGTCCAGCAGGCCATAGCGTGCCCACAGGCTAAACCGTTTCAACACCACCGAGGGGCCCAGGCCCTGCACCACCCGTTGGGCGGCCTCGCGGGCCAGCCCGCGCAGGCCCTCCCAATCTTCGGCCGATTGGGGGCCCAACAGGTCGGCCTGCCACAGGTCGTCTTCCTCGATCTGGTCGGCCGCGGCCAGGGCGCACATTTCCTCCACCAGGCGCTCTTCCAGCGACACCGTGGGCAGCTGAAAACACTGCTGCAGCCAGGCCTCGGCCTGGGTCAGCTCGCTGCTGCGCACCTTGATCACCTGGGGCTCGCCGCCGCGCAGGGCCTCGCGCAGGCGCTGCTCGGCCTCGGCCACCAGCGCCCCGCTGCGGCCGCCCCCAAAGCTCTCGTGCGAGCGGCTGGTCTGGCTGCTGGGCAGCGTGCTGCGAAACTGCAGCCTGGCCTCGTCCCAGCGCATCATCAGGCCCAGCTCGGCAAACAGCGCGTCCACCTCTTCCACCTGTTGGGGCAGGGCCGCAGCCTCGGGATAGCGAGCCACAATCAGCTCTTGCAGCTGCTCCAGCTTCAGCTCCTTGCCGGCCAACAGTCCGCCCATCAGGCGCAGGCTCTGCAGCGCTGCCATGTCCTTCGGATACAGTTCGGCCCGCGCCGACAGGCGGGCCTTGTCGGCCAGCGCAGTCACCAGCCGCAGCAGGCGCCCGTCGGGGGCCTGCTCCAGTTGGGCCAGCTGGGCCAGCTCCTGCAGCGCCCGGGTGGGGGAGGGCAGGGGGTCTTGCTCCACCAGCTGGTCGGCCCGCCCGGCGGCGGCCTGCAGCCGCTCGGCCAGGGCCACGTCGCTGCACACCAGGGGCTGCCGCCCCAGCCGCACCAGATCAAAGCGCGGCAGGCTTCGCATGCCCTCGGCCTCCAGCATGGCCCGCAGCACGCCCCGCGCCAGCCGTCGCCGCTGCTCGCGCTGGTTGCTCAGCGAGCCGCGCAGGCTTAACAAGGTATCGCACAGCTCGTCCACGGTGGCCGCCTGGCCCAGCTCCTGCAGCGCCTGCTCCAGTTCCTGGGCCAGCCCCCCCAGCTCGGGGTGGCGGGCCCACTGCTGGCGCGCCCGCAACGTCACCCGATTGGGGTCGCTCCCCGCGCCGGGCTTAAAGCCACACAGGCGCGCCGCCTCCAGGGGCAGTGGCCACTCCTGTTCGGCGCTGCCGCACAGGTAGGTTTTCACCAGTTTCGCCTCGGCCGTTTTCTTGGGCAACAGCTGCTCCAGCAGCGCCTCCAGGGCCTGCTCGGGGGCGTGCTGGTAGGGCTGAACCTGCCCCACCAGACGTTCCTTCAGCAGGTCATAAAGGTCACGCAGCTGGGTGCGCGTGCCCCCGCCCACGTTGCTCAGCCGCAGCAGCGTCGAACGCGGCACCCCCATCAGGGCCCCGGCCGTGCTCAGGTGCAGCCGATCAAATACCTGCAGCAACTGGGGGTTGGCCGTCAGGCTGGTCAGCAGCGTCTCGCTGGGCACCTGCTCGGGCACCTCCACGGCGCTGGGGCTTTCCTCCAGGCCCACGCCCTCAAACAGCGCCTGCCAGGCGCTGCGCATCACCCGGGCATTCTCGTGACGCGCCGAGGCCTGGCGCTGGAAGGCGCAGCGAAAAAAGTCCTCAAAACGCTGGCGCAGGCTGGGCTCAAAATCGCCCGGTGAAAACTGCACCTCCACCTCGGCCAGCTTGGGGTTTACCCGGCCGTCGCCCCACTGGGGCAGGTGGCCGGTGGCCATTTCATACAGCGTCACCGCCGCTGCATAGCGCTCGGCCGCCTCGTCCCAGGGGCGCTGGCCCGAGCTTAAAAAGGGGTCGCGATAGCCGGGGGTACCGGCCTCCACCTTGCGCCGGTCTTCGCGCGCCAGGGAAAAGTCAAACAGGGTCAGATGCAGGTCTTTCTTGTGCTGCGAGCCCACCCCCAAATTGGCGGGCTTGATGTCGCGGTGGGCCATGCCCTCGGCCTCCAGGTATTCCACCACTTCCAGCAGGTCGTCGCCAAAGCGCTGCAGCAACTCCAGCCCCAGCACCCCGTCGCGGGCCAGCCGCTCGGCCAGGGTTTCCGGGCCGGCGCTGCTCAGCAGCACGCCTTTTCTGGGCCCCACCTGCACCACCTGATGCAGGCTCACAATTTTCCTGTGCTGCAGCTTCTGCAGCACCTCGGCTTCCTGCAGCAGCCGCTCTTCCGACTGCCCCGGCAGGGGCACCTTCAGCACCCGCTCTTCGTCGTCGCTGTTGCGCACCAGAAAGGCCACCGAGCTGCTGCCCTGGCCCAGCTTGCGCAGCAACACGTGCCCGGGCAGCACCAGCTCGCCGGGCTGGGCGCTAAACAGTTCGCGGCATTCCTCGGCCGGCTCTTTCTGGCTGCGCCAGCTGCGCTCGATCTCGGCCAGCTGCTGCAGAAAGGCGTTGGCGCTTTCGGGCCGGTGGTAGTGCAGCGGATGGGTCAGGTCCATGATCAGCTTGACCAGCTCGGGCGGCGCCTGATCGATCACGCTCAGCACGTTCAGCCCCTCCTGCTGCACCAGCTTGTCCTGCAGCTCGCTCTGGTTGCTGGCCGGGTCCTGATCGGTAAAGAGAAAGTAGCCCAGGCACCCCAGCGAAAAAAGGTCCACGCTGGGGTCGGCCTCGTTGGGGCAGGTCAACATCTCGGGGGCCAGATAGGCGGTGGCCCGCTCTTCTACCCACTCGGCCAGGTGCACCGTGCCGCTGGTGCGCTCGTCGGCGCTCACCGTTTGCCAGTTGATCACCCGGGCGTCGGGCGGGTCGTTCCACAACACCAGCACGTTCTGGGGCGCCAGGCTGCGATGGTAAATGTGGCGCTGGTGGGCATACCGCAGGGCCTCGCCCACCTGCCCCCACAGGCGCAACCGATCGCCAAAGCCCAGCTTGCTCTTGGCCTCGCCCGAATGAATCACCACGTCCAGCCGCTCGGCCTGTGGATAGAAGGGGTAAATCAGGGCCGGGCCCAGTTCCCACTCCTGCAGGCCCTCGGGGCTCAAAATGTGCTCGTGGCGCAGCTCACGCAGCAGCGTGAACTCTCGATTGGCGGTGCGCTGGGCCCGCTGGCGCTCCAGCGCGTCTTTGCCCACAAAGGTGCGCACCCGCACCTTCACCGAGGCCAGGCTGGTGTGCACCGCCAGATGGTCCTGATAGTTGGGCCCTTCCCCCAACAGGCGCTCGATCTGATACTCGCCCACCCGCAGTGCGCGCTTGCGCCCCTGGCGAATGCCCAGCTTCTCCAGCGCCGCCTGCACCTGCCCCAGAAAGGGCTTGGGCAGGGGGTCGCGCTGGCTTCCCAACGGCTTGTTCAAGCGAGCGGCCAGGCGGGCCGTGTCGCAAATCGGCTGGCTGCGCGAAGGCTGGCTAAACTCCAGCTTCACGTCGCTGTGGCTCAGGTACACCAGCGGTTCCACGCTCAGGCGGGGCTGCTGATAGTGGGTGGGAATCAGCCGTCGCACCAGCTGCCCCAGCACGCGGCATTTATGATTGACCCCACTCAACGGGCTGCGCTCGCTCTGGGCCAGCGCCCCCGGATGGCTGCGGCGCACCCAGGTCAGTTCGTCCACGCCCACCAGGCCGCGGTAGTGCTTCAGTTCCACCAGCGCCAGCCCGAACACCGTAAGCAGCAGGGCGTCGACCTCATACAGCTTGCCCTGGTCGTCCAAAAACTCAAAATTGGTCCAGGCTTTCAACACCAAGGCCGGGTCGCAGGCCTGGCGCAGCGACCGCAGCCCCTCCTTCTCGTGCAGGAACTGCGACTCGGTTACCTCGTGCCAGTTGTTGTCATCCAACACCGAGCAGCACCTCCAGGGCTTGATGGGCCTGGCGTCGTTGCAAGTCCTCGCAAACCTGCTCCTGAATCGAATAGGTCAAAATGCAGTCCAGGCAGCCCGCTTCGCAGCGTCGGTGGTGCTCCTCGTCGCGATACAGCACCCGCAGAGCCGCCCGCAACCAGGCGGGGGTCAGGGTCATCAGCTCATACACATGGGCCGCGCCCCCGGGCACGTTGTCAAACAGCAGAGTGGCCCAGCCGCCGCTGCGCGTGGGGGTTACCAGCAGGCCCAGCTCGCGCGAATCCAGTTCCAACAGCTCGGCGCCCGCCAGTCGCAGGGCCTCGCCCAGGGTGGCGATCAGGGCCCGGGCCGGCTGCCCGCCCAGGGCTTTTTCCCAGTCGATCAACACGCAGTCGGTGCGCTCCCAGGCCGCCAGCCATTGCTGTCGCATGGCATGCACTTCCGGCGAGCACAGGCTGGTGCCCCGCAGGCGGCGGTGGCGGGCAAAGCCCGCTGGCAAAGGGGGTTGGGGGCCCTCTCGCTCGCTGTCGGCGTAGCCACAGTGCAGGCAAATCGCGAAGCCATTGTCGTTATCACCGCCGTTGTAGGCCACGATCTCTCCAGCCGATTGGTAACGAAAGGCCAGCTGGGGCACCTCGCCCACCTGGGGCGGAACGGGGTCGTCGCTGCCGCCGGCAAAGGTGGTACTCACCTGCGACACCTGGCCCACCGAGTCGATGTCGCGATGAAAGCTGGGCGGGTCCCACTCGGCCGTGGTGTAGCCATAGCGGGGAAAGAGCAGGCCTTTGCGTGGGGCCTGGGGCTCTTCGTTGCACACCGGACAGGGCCCCAAATCGCCGGCCAGATTGTAGTAAAAGTGGCCCTTCGGGCACTGCCCCGCCTGGGCGCGCAGCCCAAAGGCGTCGTCGGTGGTGGCGCCGCTCCAGTGCTTCAGCAGCCCGTGCGAGGTAATCACCCTGCCCCCCACCATCAGGCTCGAACCCGGCACATACTCGCGCAAGGCCAGCAAGCCGGCTCGTTCCAGTCGATAGCGGTCTTCCGCCACCTGACCCCGGGGCAGGCTGGGGTCGTGCACCTTCAGCTTCTGCAGGCCAATGGGAAAGCCATAGCGCGGCAGAAACTGGCGGTCGCCCAGCGTTTCGATAACGGTCAGTTCATACAGCGCGTCCAGCCGATAGTACAGGCTGTTGCACTCGGCCGCTTCCCGCGCCGCTTGCCACTGCTGCAGCAGCTGTCGATACACCGTAATCCAGCCATCTTCCTCAATGCCGTCCGACTTGCCAAAAAGCACCTGTTCCAGCGAATGTCGGCATTCCCGAAAGCTGGTCGGCGGCGTGTCGCGAAAAATGCTCTGCAGCCGGTCCTGGTAGGTTTCCTGCTGGCTGGCTACCCAATCCACCCAATCCAAAAAGGCCTCTTGCAAGGTGGCTCGGCCCTTCCACCAGGCCGGCACCTCGGGCGGGCGCTGGGGCGGGGGCGCCGGCACCAGGCTGCCCTTGCTGCGGCCGCTCTGGGTTTTCTCCACCGTCTCCAGGCCGCAAAAAGTGCCCATTTTGCCATAGGCGTTCATGGCCCCGGTGTGGTCGTCGGGTCGGTAGAAATGGGCGAAGAACTCGCCCAGCAACCAGGCGTGCAGCTGACGCTGCACAATGCGCTGGCGATGCAAAAACACGGTGGGCTTGCGCAAGGGCCGCGCCAGGAAGGCCCCAAAGCGATGAAACACTTCCTGGTCATAGGGCTGCTGGCGACAGAACGTCACCACCACCGAGGAGCCGTCGCTGCGCCGACCCACCCGCCCTGCCCGTTGCAGGTAGTTGGCCTTCCCCGGGGGCACGTTGGCCAGCAACGTGGCCGACAGGCCGCCAATGTCGATGCCCAGTTCCATGGTGGTGGTACAGCTCAACAGGTTGCGCATGCCGGCCCGAAACAGCTCCTGCAAGCGTCGGGCCTCGCTGGGGCCCAGCTGGGCGCTGTGCTCCTCGGCCCACAGGCCCAGGCGAAACAGGCTGCCGTCCTGCAGTTCCTGACGCACGCGTTGGTAGCCGCCCAGCTGGTCGGCCATGGCGTGGGTAATGGCTACCAGCGTGCCCTCGCAGCCCTGGTAAGGGGCCGAGCCTTTCAGCTGGCGCGGCCACAGCCGGCCGGTAACCGAGCACCAGAACAGCTGGCTCGGGCGGCGCACCCGCAGCTTGGGAAACAACAGGCGCAAGGCCGGCAGTTTCTGATGCAGATAATCCGGGTTCGACTCCAGCCAGCTCCAGCCGTGGCCATAGCTGTGCCCCCCCAGTTCGCCGCTGGGCGAGCCCTGGGCAAACAGTTGGTCGAAGGCTGCCTGCAAAATGGTTTCGGCGTGTGGCTCGCCCCACAGCCGCCCCACCAACTTGCGGCGCCGACCGCGGGCGGTTTTCCCCACAAAGTCGTCGCGGCTCACCCACGCGCCCAGGCCGACCCTGCCGATGCGAAATTCGCGGTTCCAATCCTCGTTGCCCAGCGACACCGCCTTGTCCAGCCGCACCGTGTCCAGCAAGGTGGCCAACAAGGTCGTCCAGTGTTGCTGCAGGTCCTCGGCCGCTTCCTCCGGCAGCTGCCCCAGGCAGGCGTCGGGGGCTCGCAGGGCTTCCAGGTCGGGGTAAACCACTTCAGCCAGGCCGCACGATTCCAGCAGCAAAAAGCTCTGGCGCAAGGGCATGGCCAGCTCGCCGGCCAGCTTCTTGATCAGCACCTGGCTCTTCAACACGGCTTCCTGATTGGACTTCAGCGACTGGGTGGCCCACAGCTCGGCCTGATGGCGCTCGGCCTGTACGGGCTCGAAGATCTGCATCGCCTCGGGCCGACGGGCCAGAATATCGGCCCACTCTTCCAGGGTCTGGCCTCCGCCCAGTCGGGCCAGCTCCGCCCGCTTTTCGGCCTTCATCTTTTCCACAATTGCGGCTGGGGGCAGTTGTTCCAGCTGGGCCAGGTCTCTCTGCAGCTCGGCCAGCTGATCGGGCTGGCCCTGATTCAGGCTGCGGGCCAACAAACTGCGCACCAGCTGGCTTTCGTGCTGTTGGCGCAAGCGCGGCCCCAGCCGAGCGGCTCCCGCCCGACTGTCGGAAAAGGCCAGCATGCGGCGCCCCTCGCCCGGCAGTTCGCGAGGGTTGCCCTGGCTTACCAGCGGGGGTATCTCGGCATACACGGTTTCGGCCACCAACGATTGAAACAGGCCGGGGCGCGATTCCAGCGTGGCAAAGTCGCTGCCGCCGCAGTTGGGGCAGCTACTCACGGGCTTGAAGGCCACCCCCTGGCCCGCGCGGGTAACCTGATCCTGGCCCGGCGAATAGTTCAGGCCCTCGCCGGCCACCAACAACATGCTGGGTTTCTGCCAGCCACTGGGGAACAGTCGGCTGCTTTTCGCCTTTTTGCTCACCCCCAGGGCGCTTTCGCCGCAGTCCTGGCAGCGCATCAAGGTAAAGGTGGTGGCCTGGCAGTAGGGGCAGCGTTCACCGCCCGCCGGAACAAGGGGCCCATAGCCTGCATAGCGCAGCTCGGCGGGCCCACAGCACTGCGAATTCACACACACTTGCAGGCCTCCTGGGGCGCGCGTTTGCAAATGCAAACGGTGGGGCAGCAGGGGCAGCGAGTCCAGCTCCAAACGAGCGGTGGCCAACAACGACAACAGCGCCGTGGTGGTGGGCAGGTCCTCGCGGCCCAACACCCGCTGGCTCAGTTCCAACACGGTCATAAAGGGCTGCTCGCGCAGGGCCTGGGCCATCTTGTGGTAATAGGGCGAATGCTGCAAACATTCATAAAGAAACGGCGCCACCGGGCCCTGCCGGGCCTGCTGCACCACCTCCGGGCTGACCAGCTGATGCAGTATGGGCACCAGTTGCCGACAGTCGGCCGGGCTGTCCAGCAGCAGCTCCTGGCCTTCGCTGTCGTGGGTGATGCCGCTCACTTCAAAGGCCGCTTCCGACAGCTGCAGCAGCCCGACTTCGGGGGCCTTCTCGGGCGCCAGCTCCAGCGGCGCCGGGCGCCCCTGGATCAGCTGCACATTGCTGCGGCTGAACAGCTTATTGCCAAACTCCACCAGCTCCTGGGGGTCGCCGCTCCCAATGGTAGCCGAGGTGGCGATGAACAGCACATCCTCGGCGCGCTTGCCACACCGGTCCAGGAAGCGGCGCAAAAGCAAGGTAATTTCCGCCGCCAGCGTGGCCGTATACAGGTGAGCCTCGTCCAGCACAATGGCCTGCAGTCCGGCCCCAAAGAAACACTGGTCCTGCGGTCGCGCCAGCATATACTCCAGCATCGAGTAGTTGGTGATCAGCATGTCGGGCACGGGCAGCCGTTGCTGGGTCGCCTTGCCAAAGGCGTCTTCCAACCCGCGGGCCTGGCGGCGCGTTACGCACACGTGCCGTTGCCCCAATTGCAGTTGCTTGGTTTTGGCGGCGGCCGCGTTCTCGGGCGTTTCGCTGGTAAAGCGGCACAGCGACAGTCGGTCCTGGCCGCGCAACCAGCCCTCCAGCCGTTGCAGCTGGTCGTTCACCAGGGCGTTCATCGGATACAGCACCAGCGCCCGCACCCCGGGCGCCTGGCGGGGCCTGGCCCACAAATGGTTGAGCACCGGCAGCAAAAAGGCCTCGGTTTTGCCTGCGCCCGTGCCGGCCGTCACCACCAGCGCCGGCTGCTCGCCTTCTCGCACGGCAGCCGCCAACACCGCTTCGGCCTGATGGCTGCGCAGTTTCCAGTGCTTGGGCAGGCCCTTGCTGCGGTCCAGCTGCTCGGCCAGCCCCGCTTCAAAATGCCCCTCGGCCACCAGCGTTTCCAGCGTGTGGTGCGACGACAATGGGGGCACCGCGCTCTCCACCCACAGGTCGCCCAGCAGGCGGGCTTCGCGCTGCCAGATGCGTCGCACCGCCGCCTGCAGGTCCGGGTCCCTCAGATAGTGCTCCGAGGAGGCCGAGTCCACCAGCCGTTGCTGCAGTCGTTGGGCCAGGCGAAAAGCGTTCAGGCGTGCCACTAGCGCAAGCTCTCCCGCAGCACCAGTTCTTGGAAGGTTGGAAAGGCCAGCGCCACCTCCAGGTCGCGGTTCGACTGGCCCGCGAAATACAGCTCCAGCAAGTGCTTCAGCCAGCCCCGGTCCACGCCCATGGCCTGCTCGGTTCGGGCTTCCAGGTCGCCGCTCAGCAAGTGGTTCAGAAAGCCGATTTCGCCGCTGGCCTGGGCGCTGCTCAACAACTGTTCCAGCAGGCGCGGGTGCACCCTTAGCCAGCTCTGCCAGGGAGCCAGCCTCAGCAACTGGCGGGCTTCTTCGGCCTCTAGCTTCAGGTCGGTGGGCACCAGCGCCCGCATCACTTCAAACCAGCCCTCGTCCTGGCTGTGCTGCAGACCCTCGAACTCGGGCTCCATCCAGGCCTGCAAAAACGCCAGTTCCTGCCCGCGCATCCATTGGCGGGCCAAAGCCTGATGGGTAAATTCCAGCAGCGGCATACGGCCCCACCTCATCAGGTGCGCGGCCAGTCGCGGCTGTGGCTGGGTTCGGGGTGGCCGGTGGCGGGTCCAAAAGCTGCCCAGCCAGGCCCCACCGTAGCCCAGGGCTACCAACATCGGCTGGGCGCAGGGCAGGCGACCCTGGCGAGCATAGGGCAGGCGGTGCAGCTCGTTGCCGTCCCAAAACAGCAAAAAATGCTTGGGGCCGGGTGCCATCGACGACTGCAGTTCCAGCTCAAACTCGTCGCCGTTGAATTGCACGCGGCGCAAAAGATGTTGGTGAACAAGGCTGCTGATCAAGCGACGGTCGGGTTCGTCCTGGGAATTGAAGGGCCCTTTGCGCAGCACCACAGGGGCGCCATAGCCGGTCAGCCCCCTCAGGCAGGCCGTGCCCGAGTGCGGGCGCCCCAGAAAACGATGGCCCTCCAACAAGCCATACTGGCTAAAGTCGCCCAGAAAGCGAAAGGGGCGGTGTTGCAGCCACCCCAGGTCGAGCCGGCCCCGATCTTCAAAGGTTTTCCAATGTCCGTCCACCTGCCAGGTGATCAGCTGCAGCGGAACCTCGGCACGCACGGTGCGGCTTCGCCCCTGGTGCTGCAAGCGCAGGCCCCACGTGGGTTGGCGCACATCTGCCGGCAACTGGCAGCGCACGTGCCACGAACCAAAGTACTCGCTCAGCTCGGCCTGACTTACCCGAGTGCCCGTGGGCAGATGGCGCAAAATGCCTTCCAGCCCGTGGGGCAGCCAGTGGATGGGCTGCGACTCCCAGCTCAGGCTCACCTGCTGCAGTGGGCTGGGCAACGCTCCGCTCCACACAACGTTCTGGCCCTGCTCGTCCTGCAAAGTAAGCGGTAGCGCGCCCAGCTGGACCCAGCGGCCCTGGCTGCGGGTGGTGGCGCTGACCACCTTCCAGCCCTCGGGCAGGTGAACGCTGCCGCCTTCCTCGGGCCGATTTCGCGGGCGTCCGTGGCGGTCCCAGAACTGCAGCTCGCCGTTCCACAGCTCGATCTCCTGGAAGTAGGTTTGCTCGCCGCTCAGGCTGCTCACGCTCAAGCAGCGCAGGCTCGGTTCCAGCTCGCAGGCAACGGTGGCGGGAATGGGCTTGCCCTCGACCACCTGAAACCACTCCCAGGGCTCTTCCAGCTGGTAGCTGCCGTCCTCCAGTCCCGGGAATAGCTCGGCGAAATCAATTTCGAAATGCACCCCCGCCTGGTCCCACACCAAATGCACGCCGTTGCAGGTGGCTTCGGCCCTGCCCGCCCAGCCCTGCGGCCAGAAGGGGTTGTCGGGGGCCGGCCGGTTGGCCTGCAAGTGGGCCCACAGCTGCCGAAACGTCTCACTTTCCTGCAACAGGATGCGCACCGCCGTGGGCAGGCCGTAGCCCGCCAGCCACTGAGGCAAATGGGCCAAGCCGCGTCGGGTAAAGCCGAACTGAAGATATACCGTCAGGTAATAGGCCTGCCCACCGTGTCGACCAAAGGCGTGGCGCAACTCAAAACGTCGGCAGGCACGCTCCAAAGCCCATTTCAGGCCCGGTCGGGGCTGGCCCTGGGCGAACAACAGGCCGCGCGACTCGGCGGGAAATTGTTGGGCCACGTGCGGCCAGATTTCTCCCTCGCTGGCGTGCTCCCGACCATAGAGGGCGGCAAACCAGAGCAGAGTCAGCCCCAGCGCCTCGGCGGGGCTATAGCCGCGGCTTTCATCCAAGAATTCATTCTCCAGATGGGCGCGCAGCACAACGGCGCGGGCTGCCGCCGGCCAGGCCAGCAACTCGGCCCTTTTCTCAGGCCCTAAAGGAACTTCACACAAGGAACACTCCCCCTGGGGACGGTGCTGTCGAAAATAATCCACCCACTCTTTCACGGTTGCCCACGGGGCGTTCGATTCTTTCGTAATCTTGTCCTGTGTTTTAGGGCTGCGACAAATTGGGTCGCGCCCCCAACCCCAGCGCCCCCATCACCCCCGCCATCGCCTGCTCCACCCGCGCGAACGGTCGCAGCCACTCGCAATGAATGCCCCGGGCCTGGCCCCCAATGCCGCCCGTGGCCCCCACCCAGTTGGTCACCCGCGAGTCCCCCTCGTCCAGCCCCCGCGAATACAGCTCCAGTTCCTCGGCGCTAAAGGCCTCCGGGCGCACCAGAAAGTGGGGTCCCCCGGCGCAGGCCACGCCATAACGCAGGCACTGGTTGATCAGCGTATGGGCCGCCCAGTAGCCGCCGGGGTCCCAGTCCACATAGGCCACCACCACGATCGGTCCCTCGCCGCCCAGCGCCTTCAGGAAATACTCCACCTCGATCAGGTTGGGCACCCCTCCGGTCTCCACCAGGCTGATGCCATACCGTCGCGCCAGGGTTCGAGCCCCCGCCGCCAGGCCCGACTTCTCCACCAGCAGCACCACCCGCGGGTGAAGCGCGCCAATTTCGCGGCGGTGCTCAAAGCTGTCCTCAAAGCCCAGTTGCTCAAAGGTAAACAGTCGTTCTTGCCCCACCATCTCGGCCAAAATCCCTTCGTAGTAACGCTCGGCCTTGGCTTTGCTCAAGGGGTCCAGCTGGCGCATAAAACCCGCGCGCGACAGGGCGGCGCTGAGGGGCAAATAAAAAAACTCGTCGTGGGTGGTCCCATAGCCCATGTCCAAACCCAACTGCCGATAATGCAGCGCCTGCCACAAGAAGTTGGCGATCAGCGGTCTAGGATGGGCGAAATGCCGTCGCAAGTAGTCGGCCGGGGCCGAGGAAAGCTCCCGGGGAAATTCGCGCAGTTCCAGGTGGAACAAAGCGGCCTGGTAGGGGTGAAGGTGACGAAAGTCGACTTGCCCCAGGGCCGCGGCCAGCTCGGGCAGGTACTTCTCCGACACCACCCGTTGCTGCCCATTGTCCAGCATCAACCTCACGCGTCCCTTCTCGGGCACCAGTCGTCGGATGCGGGAAAGCACCACCCACGTCGCCTCCCGCGTGCGCACCAGGCCAGCCGCGGCCGCAGCTTGCTCCAGGCTGCCCTCAACAGGCTCAAACCCCTGGTCGGTCCACCATCCGGGGCCGTGCTCCTCGCTTTGCTCCAGGGCCCAGCGCGGGTCGTCGGCGGGCACGCTCAGCTCGGGCAGGTCCCCGCCGCCGTGGTCAAAGCCGGCCGGGTCTATCCAGCGGTCGCCCTCGCGCCGCAGCAGGGGCGGATAGACCCACGAATCGCCCAGCCGCACCCACGGGCCCTCGGGGGGAGCCTCGGGCCGGTAGCTCAGGCTGCCGTCGGCGCCCACCACCCGCCAGCGCCGGGGGTAGGCTGGGGAAAGGGCGGCCACCTGGTGCTTGGGCCACAGCCGCAGGCCCTCGGGGTCTTGGCTCAACAGCACATCGCTCATGGCTCTGCCAGCAGCTCTTCTACGCGAGCCAGCACGCGCTCATAAGGCTTCAGCCAGTTGGCGTGAATGCTTCGTGGTTGGCCTGCGATGCCGCCGGTCTGCTGCAGCCATTTGCTCAGCCGCACCGCTTGCGAGGTGTTCTGCACAAGGATGGGCTGGGAATACAGCACCAGCTCTTCCAGCCTAAAGCACTGGGGCACCACCACATGGCGCCGGCGGCGACAGCCAATTCCCAGGAACTTCAGTTGCTTCACCAATCCGCTGCCCACGCCCCAGCCTCCCACATCAAAGTCGCCGTACACCAGCACCTCCACTTCGCCCACTCCGGCTGCCTTCAGGTCGAAGGCCAGATACTCGGTGTCCAACAACTTGGGTGCGCCGCCCGTGATGTGCAGGCTGCAGCCCAGGTGCCGCTGCAAACGGCGGCCAAAGCGCTCCAACTGGTCGCCCTTTTCCACCACCAACAACAGCTCGGGCCGGCGCTGGCCGATCAGCCGGTTGCCCGGGCGTTCATCGGCGAACCCGAACTCGCGGTATGAGAAAAAGCGATACCTCCACACCATCAGGTGAATGGTGGTGTAGAATACCAATTTTAGCCGCTCGGTCAGGGTCGATGGCTTGCGCAGCTCGGCTCGCGGCAGGTAGCCAGCCCGGTGCAGCAGTGCGTGCAGGGGCAGATAGAAAAACTCCCCAAAGGTGCTGCCGTAGCCCAGCCCCGGAGTCGTAAAAGCCTGCCAGATCACGTTGGCAATCAGCTGGCGCGGGCTGTGAAAATCCCTCTTCAGCACGGCAGCCGAAGCGGCTGCAATTTCGTAAGGATAGTCCCGAAGCTCCAGCTTCCAGAAGCCCAGGTGGTAGGGGAGCAGCTTTCCCGGGTTGGTCAATCCCAGCGCCCACCCGATTTGCTGTCCGGCATAGTTGAGCCCGGCGCGAAACTCGTCTCCCGTGTCCAGGCGCACGATCAGCTTTCCATCGTGCTGGCGGGTGGCAGCGATCCGATGGCGGTTCACATACAGCCCACGCCGCACCCCTACCAGTCCCTCGTGTCCCTTCACCGCCAGCTCCAGCGGCAACGCAGACGATGCTACTGCCGAATCGCTCACCAGGCGCGTACCCTCGTCGGTGGCCTCCAGATACAGCACCTCGTCCGAAGGGGCCACCTCCACCTCGGGCGCGGGGTCCAGCCCGGCCAAAGCATAGGCAAAGCCGGCCGGGTCCAGCCAGCGCTCGCCCTCGCGGCGCAGGTGCTCGGGTCTCACCCGGCTGCCGTGCAGTTCCACCCATGGGCCCTCGGGCATCTCTCCCGGTCGATAGAACACGGCGCCGTCGCTGCGCACCACGCGAACGCTCTCGGGCTTCACGGGCGTCAGCGAAGCCACCTGGCCAAAAGGGATCATCACCACGCCTTCGGGGTCCTGCACCGCCAGACGGCGCAGCGGTAGGGGAGGGGGCGCGGCAGGTGGGGGCGGTGGGGCGGGGGCCTGCACCAGCCGCGGCAGATCCTCCAGGTCCTCCAGTTGCGTCAGGCAATCCACCACCAGCCCACAGGCCTCCAGGATGGCCCGCAGCCGCGTGCGCGGCTGGCCCCAAACGAACAAACGTACCGCTCCGGGGTGCAGGCGCATCAGGGCTTCGGCCAGATACTCCAGTTCCAACCGATCGGTCTGGGTAAAAAGAAAGCTCGACATCCCCAGGGCCTCGGCTGCGGCCAGGGCCGGTTGGCGCCAGGCGTGGGGCGCCATCAGCAGGTCGCGCGGGCGCAACCGGCCGAATTGGCGACGGGTGTCCGCCGGCTCAGGCAGTCCCAGCTCGCGCAGTTGCAAAATCCCCAGGCTGTGCAGTTTGTAGATCTGCGCGTCGAACTGTTTCCACGTCAGCGAATAACCCACGCGCGCCAGCAGCGGTTCAACCCGCCCAGCATAGAAATCACGCACCGTGCCGGGAAAGGCCCTGGGGCGAAGGACCGCGTCCCAGACCACCATCAGGGCCAACAGATCGGGGGTCGGGAAATCGCTTCGCAGTCTCTCGGCCGGCGCGCTGTCCAGGGGGTATGGAATGTCGCGCAGCTTCGAGACGATCTTGGGTACGGCCCGGTCGATTTCCTTAAAACCGTCGCAACCCAGCGCGTGGGCGATGCGCAACTGGGCGTTGCGTTCGGCCCGCAGGCGCAGGCCGTTGTCCAGCTCCACGTACACCGCGGTGTGCCCCGGTATCAAGGCCCGCAAGCGCCGCACGTTCACCGCTACGCTTGTGCCCAGGCTCAACAGATCCGCATAGGCCGCCACGGTGGGCAGAAAGGCGGTTTCGCAGGGCACGTCGCCCGCGTCGGTGCGCCAGAACACCTTGCGCTTCTCGCGGTGCAACGACTGCACGCCGAAGTCCAGTTCCTCCTCGTCATCCTCCTCATCCTCGGGCTCGGTCAGGGGCCCATCTGCATAGAGAAAGCCGGCCGGGTCACGCCAGCAGTCGCCGTCCCGAACCAGCAGCCCGGAATGCACCCAACTGCGCCCCAGGAGCGTCCACGGGCCCTCGGGGGGCGGTCCTGGCCGGTGCCCCACCGTGCCGTCCGCCAGCACCACCTGGGTGCGCTCGGGCCGCACCGGGGTCAGCGAAGCCACCTGATCGTAGGGCGCCAGACGCACCCCGCTGGCGGTTTGCAGGGCCAGGATCATCGGCCCACCCTCAGGTCAGGGCCTCGAGCGGGCGGATTTCGGCCGGGCCAAAGTGAGCCATCGACCCGCTCAGCGGCAGTCCGGCCGCCCACATCTGCAGGAAGCGCAGGGGGTCGCCGTGGCCCACCAGCAAAAACGTCTGCCCGCTATGAGTCGCCTCCAGGCCTTCCACCACCTGGCTCAGGCGCCGGGTTACCTGGCGCGCCGATTCCACTCCGTGGGGGGGCGCATCGGGGTCGAGGGCGTCCTGCTGCCACACCTGCCCATAGTTGGCGGAAGAGGTGCCTTCCAGTGCCCCGAAGTGGCGTTCGCGCAGGCCGACCTCCAGCCTGGGGGCGGCGCAGCCCAGCACCTCGGCCGCGATCTGGGCGGTTTCGCGAGCCCGCACAAAGTCCGAACTCACAATCAGGGTGTCGGAGCCGAGGCCGCTCTTCAGCGCGCTCTGGCGCGCCTGCTCCTGGCCCCGCGCCGACAGACCGTAGCCCCCACAACCTCGCTCGGGGCTGCTCACCACCAGATCGGCCAGCATGGCTTCGCTCTCGCCGTGGCGCATCAAGAAATATCGGTTTTTCATGGCAGTCAGCCTTTTGGCAAGCCCCGCCAGCCTCCTCCGAGCCCTATGCGAAAGGGTTCCCCCGGCCACTGGCCAAGCCACCTATCATCAAACCGAAGGAAAGTTTTGTGCGTAGCTTCCTCGCCAGCCTCTTCTTGCTTCTGTCCTGCCAGATCGCTTGGGCCGAGCCTTACTTCATGAGTATCGCTCGCGACCTCGAGAAGACGGGCGACATCGCCTCTCACTCCGACGACCAGGACATGCGCATGACCTGGGTCTACAACCATCCTGCCTGGCTGGTTGAAGAAGGCCTGCGGGTGTTTTTCGAAGATGGCCAATACGGCCTGGAAAAGGTCGAACGCGGACGCGAGACCTACATGGAGAGCCGCTGGCTGGTGCAGGATCGCAAGCAGGTGCCGTTCCAACTCTTCGGGGTCGACCAGATTCGCACCCGGCTCACCGCCCGCCTCAAGCCCCTCGAGCCCTCCCGCACCCAGGTGGTCTTCACCGTCGAGCTGCAGGTGCAGGACAAAGACCGCATCGCCAGCGGCTGGGTCGACCGCTCCGAGCGCCTGGCCCGAGAATACATCTGGATCGCCGCCAGTTCGGCCGGCGTCTCCACCCGCTATCCGGGCAACAAGGCCATCTGGAACATCCTGCTGGCCGACTATCGCGAAAACGGCAAGCGCCACGGCGAAGACGGCTACCAGCTGCCCCCTCGCGAGGCCGCCCAGCAGCCTCCGCCCCAGAAAGACAACCCGGGCCCCGCTCAGGCCCCGGCCCCTTCCCTGGCGGACGAGTTGAAGAAGCTCAAAGAGCTGCTGGACGCCGGTGCCCTCACCCCCGCCGAGTACCAGGCGGCAAAAGCCAAATTGCTCAAGAATTAGCCCGGGCCGTTTGCTGATGGCCGGGCCCAACTCAGCCGGCGCCCTGTTTCTCTGGGCCCTGGCCCACCGTCACTGGTGGCGCTGTGCCCTGCACCCCGGGCTGGCCCGTTTCCATCCTCGCACCTGGCTGGGGGTGTGGGCGGTCTTGTTGGTTCAGCTGTGGGCCTACGCCCTCGCCCTCCCGTTCGGGCCCCTGGCCTTACTGGCCTGGCTGCTGCTGTGCTGGAGCTGGGCCTCGCGTGCTCCGCAGCTGTCCCATCTGGAGGACCCCGAGTACTTTGCCCGGCGGGCCCGCCAGGAAGGGCCGGTCTTTCGCTGTCGGCTGCTGTTTCAACCGACGCTCTGCGTTAGCGACTGGCAGCTGGCTCGAGAGCTGCTGACTCAGCCAGGTCTGGCCAGTCCGCCCCTGCGTTTCGACCGCTACCTCGAGGGTGGAGCCCTGCGCTATGCCGAGGGGCCGTCCCACGCCGCCTGCCGCAAGGCCATGCAGCAAGTGCTGCAGCCCGCAGCGGTCGAGCGCTGTCTCCCCTTTTTCGAGGCCGCCATCGAGAAAGGCATCCAGCGCCTGCTGGCCCGTGCCCCTCTGCGCCCCAGCCTGGAGGACCTGGTGCAGCAGGCGCTGCTGGGCGCCATTTTCGGGGCCACTCCCTGCGGTCCGGCTTACCCCCGGCTGGTGCAACTCTACGCCAGCATTGACATCGGTGCCATCGAACGCCAACTCTGGCCCGCAGCTGCCCGTCGCCTGCGCAACGCCTTTCAGCTCCTGGGCCGGCACCTCCACCCTCGGGCTCCCCTGCTGGCCGACCACCCGGAGGCCCTGAACGACCCCATGCTACGGGACAACCTGCTCTTGCTGCCCCACACCGCCGGTCAAGACCTGTCCGGGTTGCTGCACTGGATCGTCTATCACCTGGCCGCCTATCCCCAGGCCAGCCGCGGGGTCGAGCCAGAAAGCCTGGTGTGGGAAACGCTGCGTCGGGAACAGAGCGAGTATCTCTATCGGCGGGCCGTCCATCCGTTGCACTGGAGAGGCCAGGCCATCGCCGCCGGCGAGCTGCTTCGCATCTGCGTGCGCGAGGCCAATCGCAGCCTGGGCCCCCCAACCTTTGCCCCCCCTCCGCAACCGGTGGCCTGCACCGCCTTCGGACTGGGCCCCCATCGCTGCCCTGGCCAGAGGTTCACCCTCACTCTGGCCAGCCTCTTCGTGTCCAGGCTGCGCCAGCGCTGCCAGCTGCACCTGCAGCGCAACGCCCCCGCCGAGTTCGACGGCTGGCATTGGCGACCCGGCGCTCGCTTGCAGGTCCAGTTCACCCCGCTCTGAACGCGCCCCGAACCGCCGCTGACCTTCATGCGCGCCTCTATCACTGACGACCTGCCAAGGAATTAGCCAAGGATGTTATCGCTGCGTCGCCGCCACTTGTTGGGATGTTGAGATGTGTGAAAGACAGCGATGATCTTCACCATGCCCTGTTCAACCCAAAAAAAGACGCCATAGGGAAAGCGGCGCGTGAGCGCGCGTCGGTAGTCCTTGTAGACGATTGGGAAACTGATGGGGAGCCGGATGAGTCTCTGGACGCAGGCGTCAAGACAACCCAAAAATTCATCACCGAGTCCTGCTCGCCTTTCCTCATACCACTCGTAGGCCTGAGCGATGTCGTCGAGGGACTCCGGCGAAAAATCGACCTTAGGGGAGTCGCCGTGCACGGACACGGGATTGCACTTCTTCCCAAGACAGTCCGCCATCGGGATTGCTCTCAAGACGGGCGCGCCGCCGATCCAACTCTTCCCGCTGCCAATCGTGGATTGGCACCTGGCTGGGATCGGCAGCCAGGTCATCCCAGAGGTCTTCAACCAGTTGAAGTTTTTCAGCGGAACTCAGGTCAAATAGAGACATAAACATCTCCTCGCCGGCAACCATTGCCCTCCCTTCTAAAGTTAGCGATCGCGCCCAGTCGAACCTTCTGTCAAGGAGGATCAGCGAACGATGCACGCTGATGCCTCGTTGCCTGGACCAAACTCCCGCTGCAGCGCCAGTGGTGGCGCAAGCCGTGCCATCGGCAGCTTGCGGCATCACGTCACCCGTGCCTGGCATAGCATCGTCCGACGGCGAAGCCAGAATGGCTTGGCCTTCCCGCCATTGGACCACGCTTTCAGGGCAGTTTTTCCACCACCCATTCCAGCGACTCCTGAATCACCTCGGGTCGGGGCCCGTGCTGGCCGCCGGGGTCCAGGCGCAGCTCCAGATTGCCCCTGCCCGCTTCCAAAAAACGGCGCTCCAGTTCCCGGGCGCTTTCCACCGGGGTCGAAGCGTCGGCCGTGCCGTGAACCACCAGAATCGGACCTTGAAATGCCAGCAGAGCGCGCCAGATGCTCAGGTCCAGCGCACGCGACAGCCACAGATACGTGTTGCGGGCCAACTTGCCGTCCGAGCCCCACTCGCGGGTGGTGCTGGGCTCGCGACGCGCCAGCTGGAACACCTCCTCGAGTTTGCCTTGCTCCTCGGCCACTTTTTCGGGCGGGGCGCCCTGCGAGGCCATGTGGGCGGCGATCATCAGCTTCAGTTCCTCACCAAAGCTCAGCCCGCCGCCGCTGGAAAGGATCACCGCGGCTCTGGCCTCGGGCACCAGCGGTGCCAGCAGCCCCACCAACATGCCCCCCTCGGACCCACCCACCAGCGCCAGGCGCCCGTTCCAGCCGGGGTGTCCCCGCAGCTCGGCCAGCACTCGCAGCACATCCCACAGACGGCGGTCCAGGGTGTTCTTGTGCAAATATTCGGGCGGACACTGGCCGATTGGGGTGGTGGGCGTCAGGCCCGGTTTCTCGATGCGCAGCACGCCCACCCCGGCCTGGTTCAGTTGCTCGATCATGGGCCCATACTTGTGCTCGACCCGCAAACACTCGCTGCCCTGCAAAATCAGCACCAGCGGGGCGGGCTGGCCAGCGGCGGGCATATCCAGATAGTAATAGAGCCGCAGCCCGTCAGCCTGTTCCAATGACAGCGTTTCGGCCCCGACCAGGCGAAACAACATCAGTATTAGCAGCAGTGCGAGTCGAGCCACGGCCTACAGCCCCCAATCGGAGAAAGCCAGGGCCAGGCTGGCCACCGAACCCATCAGGGGCACCTCGCCTCGGCGGATGGCTTCAATCGCCTCGGCCGGTGTCAGCAGCACCGTTTGCATCTCCTCCAGGTCGCCCGGCTGCGGCGGGCAGACCTGAACGGCGTGTCGAGCCCGAAAGAAATGCGCCTTGCCACAGCAATAGTTTCCGTGCTGGATGAAGACTCCAAGATCCGTCCAGTCCTCGGCCGCGTAGCCGGTTTCTTCAAGCAGTTCCCGCCGGGCGGCTTGCAACGCCGTTTCCCCCGGGGCGATCATGCCGGCCGGCATTCCCAGGCACACTTTGCCGGCTCCGTGACGGTAGTGACGCACAAAAACGATTTTCCCGTCGTTGGTTTGCACGCAGCAACACACGTGCTCGCCCAGATCGATGGAATGATAGTCGTCGATGCGCCGCCCGTCGGGCAATCGCACCACCTGACGATGCACCGAAACCCAGGGCGCTGCCTCATAGACGGGCTGCGAGCTTTCGACGCTCCAGGGTTGCAGGGGGTTATCCGTATTCATGCCAGGGGCTACGGCACTGCAGGGAACTCTCCCGCAGCCTGCAAAGCCGCCAGCATGCAAAGCGAGACTCAAGAAGAGCTTCCGCCCCATCCCTGGAGCTGGCGCACGGTGGCCGTGCTGGCCTGCGTGCACACGGGGGCGTTGCTGGCCCCGCTGTATTTTTCCTGGTCAGGTCTGGGGCTGGCGCTGCTGCTCTATGCTCTGAACTGCCTGGGCATTACCGTGGGCTACCACCGCCTGCTGACCCATCGCAGCTTCCGCTGCAAGCCCTGGCTGGCGTATTTTCTGGTGCTGCTGGGCAGCCTGTCGGCCCAGGCCGGCCCGGCCAGTTGGGTGGCCATTCACCGCCTGCACCACGCCCGCAGCGACCGTGACGAAGACCCCCACAACGCCTCGCGCGGGTTCTGGTGGAGCCACATGGGCTGGATGCTGCGGCTAACCCCTCGGCGCACCGATCCCGAGTTCACCAAACGCTTTGCTCGCGACATCCTGGAAGACCCCTTCTACGCGGCCCTCGACCGCTGGTTTTTCCCGCTCTGCTGCCTCAGTGCCGTGGGGCTCTATCTGGTGGGCGGGCCTTCCTGGCTGTATTGGGCCGTGTTTCTGCGCATTACGGCCGTCTTTCACGCCACCTGGTTGGTCAACAGCGCCTCTCATCTCTATGGTTACCGCAGCTTCGACACCGACGATCGCTCGACCAACTGCTGGTGGGTGGCCCTGCTCACCTTTGGCGAGGGCTGGCACAACAATCACCACGCCCTGCCCACTTCGGCCCGCCACGGACGGCGCTGGTGGGAAATCGACCTCAGCTGGATGCTCATCCAGCTGTTCGTCCGCCTGGGCTGGGCCTGGGACGTGTCGCGCGCAACCTACAAGGAGGAAAACTCGTGAGCCATCGATTCTTACTCTGCAGCCAGTGCTCCAGCCTGAACCGGGTGCCCTCAGAGCGGGCCAAAGACCGCCCCATCTGTGGCAAGTGCAAGCAAGCCCTGAGCCCCGAGGCGGTACAGGAAGTGGCGCCGGGCACGCTGGAATCGGCCCTGCGCTTCTCCCCGCTGCCGGTGGTGGTCGATTTTTGGGCGCCCTGGTGCGGGCCCTGCAAGGCCTTTGCGCCCACCTACCAGGGCTGCGCCCAAAAGCACCTCGAGCAGGCTCTGTTCCTCAAACTCAACACCCAGGACCACCCCCAGGCGGCCCAAAAATTCTCCATTCAGGGCATTCCCACGCTGATCGTTTTTGGCGGTGGGCGCGAATTGCAGCGCCAGAGCGGCGCCATGTCGCCGGCCATGCTCGAGGCCTGGCTGCAACCCTTACTGGCAAAGGGCTGATGCCGATCAGCGACGCCCCTGGCTGGGGACCTTATGGTATGGCCCATGCACAGCCTTGACGCCCGGGTTCCCCCCGGCCCTCTTTCGCAAAAATGGACCCGTCGGGTGGCCGAACTGCGGCTCATGGCCCCGGCCCGTCGCTCTCGCTATCGGGTGATCGTCGTGGGCGCGGGCCTGGCCGGTTGCAGCCTGGCCAGCACCCTGGCCGAGCAGGGCTACTCGGTAACCCTGCTCACCATGCTCGACAGTCCCCGTCGCTCTCACAGCGCCGCCGCCCAGGGCGGAATCAACGCCTGTCACAACTTCTCTAACGATGGTGATGGGGTGTGGCGCATGTTTGTCGATACCCTCAAGGGGGGCGACTTCCGGGCCCGCGAAGCCTCGGTGTATCGACTGGCCGAGCTCAGCCAGCGGGTCATCGACCACTGCGTAGCCACCGGTGTCCCCTTTGCCCGCGACTACGGAGGCGCGCTGCTCAATCGCTCGTTCGGAGGGGTGCAGGTCTCGCGAACCTTCTACGCACGCGGCGAAACCGGCCACCAGTTGCTTACCGCCGCCCATGGTTCCATGCTGCGCATGGTGCAGGCCGGACGCATCCAGCTGCTCACGCGTCGAGAGATGCTCGATCTGATCCTGGTCGAGGGGCGGGCTCGCGGCATCATTTGTCGCAACCTGGTCACCGGCCAGATGGAAGCCCTGTCGGGCGACGCGGTGGCCATTGCCAGCGGGGGCTATGCCTCGATCTATTACCTTTCCACCAATGCCACCCATTCCAACGCCACGGCCCTGTGGCGCTGTCATCGGCGTGGCGCCCTGCTGGCCAACCCCAGTCTGGTGCAGTTTCACCCCACCTGCCTGCCCGAGGTCGGCGAAGAGCAGTGCAAGTTGACCCTGATGAGCGAAGGGCTTCGCAACGACGGGCGTTGCTGGGTGCCTCGCCAGGCCGGAGATGCTCGCCGGCCCGGCGACATCCCCGAAGCCGAGCGCGACTACTTTCTCGAGCGGATGTATCCCCGGTTTGGCAACCTGGTGCCCCGCGATATCGCTTCTCGGGCCGCCCTGGAAATGAGCCTGCAAGGACGGGGCGTGGGGCCAGGAGGCCGGGCCTGCTACCTGGACTTTGCCGGGGTCGACCGCGAGCGCCTGAAAGACCGCTACGGGAACCTCTTCCAGATGTATCGCGAGATCACCGGCGATGACCCCTATCTTCAACCCATGCAAATCGCCCCGGCAGCGCACTTTTCCATGGGTGGGCTGTGGGTCGACTATCACCTGCGTAGCAACCTGCCCGGCTTGTTTGTGGTAGGCGAGGCCAACTGCGCCGATCACGGGGCCAACCGCCTGGGAGCCAATTCCCTGCTGCAAACTCTGGTGGATGGGCTATGGATCGCGCCCCTGACGATCGCCGACGAACTCACCGAGGTGCAGCCCGGGGCTGTTGGCCCCGACCACCCGAATTTTTCCCCGTCTCTCGCAACCTTGCAGCGTCAGCAAGAACAATGGTTGGAGCGTCGGGGGACGCGCACCCCCAGGGACTATCATCGCTTGCTTGGCGACATTTTGAGGCGCGGCGTGGGAATGTTGCGCAATGCTAACGGTTTGCAGCAGGCTTTGCAGGAAATCGGCGAGCTGCGTGAGCAATTCCAACAAAACCTGCAGATTCCCGGCAGCGCCGGGTTCAATTCTGTCCTGGAAGAAGCCGGCAGAGTCGGCGATTTTCTCGAGTTGGGCGAGCTGATGGCCCGAGACGCCCTGCAGCGAGAAGAGTGCTGTGGCGCGCATTTCCGACAGGATTTGCCGGAGCGGCGGGATGATGAGCGCTTCGCAACCGTAGCCGCCTGGGGGCCAGAGCAGCTTTTCTACGAGCCTCTGAGCTTTGAAGAACTGGAACCCAATCAGCGCAGCTACGAGTAGCTGCAAGGTTTCGTCTGGAAAAGCGTCGTAATTCGCATTATGGCCCGACTGATCATCGTAGAGGACGAGTCCCTGGTCGCAACCGACCTGGAAGAGTTGCTGGTCGGGCTGGGTCACCACATCTGCGGTGTGTACGACAGTGCCGAGGCAGCCCTGCAGAGCCTGGCTCACGATAAGCCCGAACTGGCGCTGCTCGACATCCACCTGCGCGGAGCGCAGGACGGAATTGCTCTGGGGGCTCAGCTCCGCCAGGCAGGGGTCGGTTTGATCTACCTGACAGCTCTAAGCGACGGCCCCACCCTCGAGCGGGCGGCTCAGACGGAGCCCCTGGGCTATCTGACCAAGCCCGTCCGCAGTGAAGATCTCAAGGCGGCTTTGACCACGGCCCTGCAACGACACCGCGCCGATCAGCAGCTCCGCCAGATGGAGCGTTGGCTCAGCACCACCCTGCAGAGCCTGGGAGAGGGCGTGATCGCCACCGACGAGCAGGGCATGGTCACGTTTCTGAACCCCATGGCCGAATCGCTTACCGGCTGGAAGTTTGCCGAGGCCATCGGTCGCCACCACGCCGAGGTGTTTCAGTTGCTCGACGGCAGCGCTGACGAAGGGCCCCAGGGCCACCAGATCCGCAGCCGATCGGGCCAGCTCATCGCCGTCGATCCGACCATTTCTCCCATTCGCGAGGGCGAGCTCCGATTGGGAACCGTGATCGTCTTTCGCGACGCGCGACGCCGACGCGCCCTCGAGCAAGCTCGTCTCGAGCTCGAGCGGCAGGTGCAGCAGTCGCAGCGACTCGAGTCCCTGGGTGTCATGGCCGCCGGCATCGCCCACGACTTCAACAATCTGGTGGCCATCATCCAGGGCAACCTGGACCTTTGTGTCGACGGCAGCCTGTGCACCAACTACGAGTCGTGGCAACAGATTCAAGACGCCATGTCGCGGGCCCGCGAGTTGTGCTCGCAAATGCTCAGCTATGTTGGCGAGGGCCCGCTGGAGCGACAGCCGGTTGAGCTGGGCGAGCTCACACGTGCCCACCTTGCGGTGGTGGCGGCCGTTCACCCCGGGGTTCATTTTCGAGTCTCCCAGCTCCCACCCGGAGAGCCGCTCTGGGTCTTGGGCGATCGCCGTCAGCTGGGACAGGTCTGGCTCAATCTGCTCGACAATGCCGCCGAGTCGATGTTGGGCCAGGGCAGCGTGCAGGTCGAATTAGAAGCGAATGGCTCCCTGGCCCTGCTGCGGATTACCGACCAGGGTAGGGGGATCACCAGCGAGCAGCGCAGTCGCATTCTCGAGCCTTTTTACTCCACCAAGCCCCAGGGTCGGGGCATGGGTCTCACTGCGGCCCTGGGGGTGGTGCGTCGCCACGCAGGAACCCTCGACTTCGAGAGCACGCCCGGCCAGGGGAGTTGCTTTATCGTTTCGCTGCCCCGCGTGCCGGCTCCGGCCTCCCCCTCGGCCGAGGTCCGCAGCCTGAACGGCCTGCGGGTGCTGGTGGCCGACGACGAAGACGGCATGCGCCGGTTGATGAGCCTGGCGCTGAAGCGACTGGGACTGCAGGTCGTCGAGGCCTGCGACGGCGAGCAGGCCCTGCAACTGCTGCGCGAGCAGCGGGGTTCGCTGGAGTTGGCCGTGATGGATGTGCGCATGCCCAAGCTCTCGGGAGCCGAAGTGGTCCGCCAGGCGCGCCTGTTCTTGCCTGATCTTCCGGTTCTGCTGGTCAGTGGTTTTCACGAAGAACAACTCGATGCCGAGTGCGCCGATTTTATGGCCAAGCCGTTCTCGATCGAGGCCCTGCAGCAACGCGCCCGCGAGATGCTAGGCGCCGGCGGATGAGCCTTCGCGAAGCCCGCATTGCCGAGATTTTTGATCACCTTTGCCACCTGGTGGGGCTGCTCGACCCCCAGGGGCGCGTGCTGGAGGCCAACGGACCGGCGCTCTCCATGATCGGGGTCGATCTGGCCGAGGTCGAGGGGCGTTTCTTCTGGGAGACGCCGTGGTGGAGCCACTCGCCGCAAGAGCAAGAGAAACTTCGCGAGGCGTTGAAAGAGGTCGGGGAAGGCCGACCGGTGCGCTTCGAAACCTTCCACCTCAACGCCGACGGCCAGCGACTCGACATCGATTTCAGTCTTCAGCCCCTCATGGATGAGCAAGGCCGGGTGCGGGCCATCGTCCCCGAGGGACGTGATGTCAGCCAGTTCAAGCAGACGCAGCGCGACCTGATGGAGGCGCTGCGCGAAATTCAGCATCGAGTCAAAAACAATCTTCAGATGATTTGCAGCTTGCTTCGCCTGCAGTCGCGCCGCCTCGAAGATGCTGCCGTGCAGCACCTTTTCGACACGGCCCAGCGCCGGGTTCAGACGATGGCTCTGGTGCACGATCACCTCCAGTCGGGAGGAGCTCGGGTGTGCTTCGATTCACTGCTGCGGGCGCTGGCCGAGCTGGTCATGGCCGAGCCCGCTCTCGAGTGGCACCTCGAACCGCTCGTGCTCGAGGTCGAACAGGCCACGCCACTGGCCTTGCTGGCGGGCGAGCTGCTGGCCAATGCCCTGAGCTTTGGGCGTCCACCGTTTCGGGTCGAGCTCTGCGCCGGCGATCAAATGTGGCAACTTGGCGTGGCCGACTCGGGGCCCGGTTTGCCCGACGGATTTCAGCCCGAATGTTCCTCAGCCATGGGCATGACCTTGATCCACAAACTGGCCCGTCAGCTTCGGGCTACGGTCCACTGGGATTCGACCCGGGGCTGTCGGTGTCTGGTTCGCCACCAGCCGAAGAAGGACGCTGCCCACGAGGGACCAATGTAGCGCCATGAACTTTGTCTTCTCGTGCGAGTCGCCCGAAGGCGGGCGGCGCGACTGGACGCTGCAACTGCCCCACTATATCGTGGGTCGGGGCGCTGGAGAAGCCTCCCAGGGACACCTGACTCTGCCCGGAGACAGCCTGGTATCCCGTCAGCATTTCGAAATTGTGCTGGACTCCTCCCAGGTCCTCATCCGGCGGTTACCTTCGGCCCGCAACCCGATCTTTTTCCAGGGTCAGGAGAACGACGAGTTTGTGCTGCCGGCCGGCGAGGTGTTTGTGGTGGGCCAGACGCGCTGCAGCATCACCCCTCAGGAAAGTTCCCTGGGCAGCGCCCATACCGAGTTCACGCTGATCGGCCCGGGCCGCGAACAGGCCCGCCAACGCAGCAGTTACGAGTGTTTTCAGGCCCTGATCACCATGCTTCCCGAGTTGCGTCGGGCCACCGACATCACCACCGTCTGGAGTACCGCTCTGGGGGTGCTGCGCAGCCTGCTGCCCGAGGCCACCAACCTCATGGTGCTGCGCGACCAGGAACTGGTCCAGTCGTTGCCGCCCGGGGCCCTGGTTCCCGCCAGTCGCCGGCTGGTAGCGCGCGCTCATCAAGAGCGTTGCACCATCACCCACTGCTGGGACGAAACCCTGTCCCCAGGGGGCGGAGAGGCCACGGTGCTCGAGCAGGTGCGTTGGGCGGTGGCCTCTCCCGCCGAGAGCTACACCCTCTATGCCGTGGGCAGCGCTGCGCCCCACGACCTGGAGACCCGTGCGGTGCTGGTCGATGTGGTGGCCGAAACGGTGGCCCATTACCTGGCCCTGCAGCAGTTTCATCGCCTCCAGTCCCAGGTGGGTCAGTTCTTCTCTCCGGTCTTGCGACGCCTGCTCAGCGAGGACGACCTGCGCCAGGTGCTGCAGCCCAAGCGGGCCACCGTTACCGTGCTGTTTTTCGACCTGAGGGGCTTCTCGGCGGCCACCGAGGCGGCCGACCGCGACTCGCTCGACGATTTCCTCCATCACCACGAAACCCTGACCCAGGTCATGACCGAGATCACCGACGCCATCTTCGAACGCGATGGCGTCGTGATCGACTACCAGGGCGACGCCGTGCTGGCCTGCTGGGGGGCGCCCCACAACCAGCCCGACCACGCCCTGCGCGCGGTGGAAGCGGCCCAGGCCATTCTGGAGAAAGTCTATGCCATGGACTTGCCTTTCAAAACCCAGAAAGGCTCCCGCAACCTGCGTTGCGGCATGGGCCTGGGCACGGGCGAGGTCATCGCCGGCCAGGTGGGCGCTCGAGAGCAAACCAAGTTCGGCATCATGGGCAAAGTGGTCAATCAGGCCTCGCGGCTGGAAGGCCTTACCAAGCAATTGGGCGTGCCCATGCTGATCAACGCCGAGCTGCAGGCCCAACTCCCCAATGGGCGGGTGCCCACCCGCCGGGTGGGCAGGGTGCGACCGGCCGGTATCCGCGAGGCGGCCGACATCTACGAGGTGGTGGTTCCTCCCGAGCAAGGCGGATCGGGCCTGAGCCGGGCCGAGTGCGAGGCCTACCAACAGGGCTACCTGGCCTATCAGCAGGGTGACTTCCGCAGCGCCATGCAGTTGCTGCGTCAGGTGCCCCTGGATGACCCCATCGGCAGCTTCCTGACCAAACAATGCCTGCACTTGCAAGACGAAGAGCTGGGCTCAGATTGGGAGGGTGTGCTTGAGTTTCGCAGCAAATAATGCGCTCATGCGCCGCTGGGGTCTGTGCGGGTGGCTTCCGGGCGGGCGCTGGCTGTTTTCCAAGCTGATCGGCTGGATGGTGCCCTACACCGGCAGCCTGGGAGCCGAGGTCGAGGAACTGGCTCCGGGTCGGGCTCGGGTTCGCCTGCGACAGCGGCGAGCGGTGTCCAATCACCTGGGCAGCGTTCACGCCGCGGCCCTGGCCAACCTCGGCGAAATGACTCTGGGCCTGGCCATGACGGCCCTGCAGCCGCCGGGTGGGCGCTTCATCCCCACCCGCCTCGAGGTAGACTATCTCAAAAAGGCACGCGGAACCTTGCTCTGCGTCGTAGAGTTACCCCCTCGGGTGTGGCCCGAAGACGACACCTGGCAATGCGAGGCCAGCATTTTCGACGACAGTCAGGAATTGTGCTGCCGCGTGGTAGCCAGTCTCAAAGTTGGAAGAAAGCGAAGCTAGCACATGATGTTCAAGAAGCGATGGGTGGCCGCACTGTTGTTGGGGTTGGCGGGGCTGGTCTGGACGGCCACGGGTCAGTCGACCTTCAACTATGACAATCCTCAGGTAAAGACGCTGCTGAACCAGGGCGATTCGCGTCGCAAGGTCGACCTCGTGTTCATCGGCGATGGCTACACGGCCAACCAGACCAAAGAACTGGAAAAAGATGCCCGGGCCGCTCTCGACAGCCTCTTTCGCTACCCGTTCTTCAAGGACTACCGCAGCTATTTCAACGCCCATCTGGTGGTGGTGCCGTCGATCCAGGAAACGGTCACGCTGCGCTATGCCTTTGGCTCGGTCCGCGACAATACCCGGGGCCTGGTCAGGCTCAGCGAGAACGAGCGGGTGCGCGAGGTCGCCCGTAAGGCGCCCGATTGCGACCTGCCCATCGTGCTCAGCACCATGCTGGGGCGGGCCCACGCCAGCGACATCGTGGTGTTGCCCGGTCGCGACTACAGCCCTTTGCCTCACGAGCTCGGACACGCTCTGGGGGGGCTGGGGGACGAATACGACAGCAGTTCCTCGCTGGCCGACCGTCGCTCCACCTCGGGCACCCGCGACCTGCACTACCCCAATCTGACGCTGGGTGCCTTTATCGACCCTACCAGTCAACAAAGCATTCGCAAAACGGCCAAGTGGGGGCACTTCCTCGACCTGCCCGGAGCCTACCCGCTGGTCAGCGCCTACCAGGGTGGCTACTATCAGGCGATAGGCGTCTGGCGGCCGACCTTCTCGTGCATCATGGGCAGCGACGGGGCCCCTTTCTGTCCGGTGTGTCACGAAGAAATGGTGAAAGCGATCTTCAAGATCTGCGGCGAAACCTTTAACGACGCCGCCTATCATCGTCGCCACCCGCTTTCCCAGTGGCGCTAGAGCTGCGTCGTGGAACTGCAGCACCTGCCTCCGGCCCTCGTTCCCTACATCAACGCCCTCAGCCATAAGGCATCCGATCATCGTGACGACCTCGAGGACTTTCTCGAGGGCCTGAACCAGATGGAGCGCTGGTTGGAGTTCGAGCAAGGCTATACGATCGACGACGCCGAGGCTCTCCTGTTTGAAAACCTGGCCACCTTACTCAGCGAGGCTCGGGTCTCTACGCAACTGCCCGACAAGCAGGCCCAGCTGGATCGCCTCGTACCCACGGTGTTTCAGGCCACTCAACTCATGGATCAGGTCCATCAGCGCCGTGGTGCACCTCATTATTCCGCCCAGCCGGCCGTGAATGACTTTCTGATCTGCGGTGCGGCCCTCTTGCAAGGTCGTTCTTCACCCCTGGCGCTGCAGCAGCGCTGGGAGCGGCTTTCGGCCTACACCTCGGTGCTGCGTCAGGCTTTCCGCGGCGCCCGCTCGCGCCTGCGGCCCGAAGTGGTCGAGGCGCTTGAACACGGGTTCAACTATTTGCGCCAGGGCCTGGGCGAGGTGGAGTCGGCCTGGACGGGGTCGGGCACGCCCGAGAGCCTTCAGGACGCCCTGGCCATGGTAAAAGACGGGGCCGACATCATGCAGCACCTGATCGACTGGCAACGCCAGGACCAGCAACGGCTGGCCGAGCAGCAGGTCGGCTACCGCATTCCCGAAATCGGCCCGGCCCTCGGTCTAGCCGTGGAACAGGCCCGCGAACTGCCGCGCGAGCAGTGGACTCGAGGCATTCGCCACATCCGCGAGGAGCTGATTCCGCGTTTTCAAGACAGCTGGGTGCTGATCCAGCAACGGGTCTTTGTGAACCCCATGGTGCGCGACTCGCTGTTGGCCCAGGTGGAAGAAGATCTGGAGGGTTTTCAACTGGCCCTCGACGACATGCTCGACCCCCAGGTCGAGCGTGGGGCCGCTCTGGGGGCCGTAGAGTCCTCTCTTGAGCAGCTCTCGGCCACCATCGAAGAATGTCAGCGCGAAACGCTGCCTCATCACCATCTGGCGGGAACCCAGGCCGGGCAATACATCGAGGCGCTGCTCGGAGCACTGCAGGGCACCCTGCCTTTTGTGGCTTTTCCCGAGCTCTTCCACAGTTCGCCTCCGCCCGAAGAGTGGAAGCCGATCGTCGATCTGATGCTCGCCTACGGCGACGACCTCGACCCCGCCCATCTCTATCGCGCCGGCTATCTGCTGCTGCAGCGCTTCCCCCTGCAACCCCAGCAGGACGAGCACCCCCAGAGCTGGACCTGCGCCTGTTGTGGCCAGCCCAATCCCCTGGGCCAGCAGCGCTGTGGACGCTGCGGTGGCAAGGGCTGGGCCCAACAACCTTGAGGGCGCTGGGCCTCGACCTCGGCTCCACTTCCATCAAAGGTTGCCTCTGGCAGCTGGTTCCCGGCCGCCCTCCGCGACTCATCCAGCAGGCCAGCCGACCCTCGGGGCTGGGGGTGCCGCAGGCGGGTTGGGCCGTTCACGACCCTCACCAGGTGCTGGCCGCCGTGCGGGACATCCTGGACGAACTGCCGGCCTACGATTGCCTGGGGTTTTCTTCTGCCATGCACGCCTTGTTACCGCTTTGCGAAACCGGCCAGCCCTTGATGGCCGCCCTCAGCTGGGCCGACCAGCGAGCCTGGAAAGAAGCTGACGAACTGGCGGCTGCGGCCCAGGCCTCTGCCTGGGCCGAGCGCACGGGCACTCCCATCCATCCCATGGGGTGGCCGGCCAAGTGGCTGTGGCTGCGCGGCCAGGGGCTCAATCCGTCCAGAGTTGTGGGCTTGAAAGAGTGGGTCGTGGCCCAACTTGCCGGCCTGGACCTGCCGCCCTGGATGGACCGTTCCCTGGCCAGCGCCACCGGTCTCTACACCGCCCAGGGCTGGGACGAAGAGTTGCTGGAGCGGGTGGGTCTCCAGGCGCATCGTCTGCCCCAGGTCATCGAACCCGACCAGCCTCTGCCCCAGTTCTCTCGCCGTGTGGTGCTGGGCGCAGGCGACGGTCCGCTCAGCCAGCTGGGGGTGGGCGCGGTCGACCCCGGCCAGGCTTGCCTGTCCATCGGCACTTCCGGTGCCCTGCGCCAGATGTGTTCGGCCACGGCTACCACCGACGGGGGGCGCTGGTTTCGCTACTACCTGTCGCGCCAACGCTGGGTTCGCGGCGGGGCTATTTCCAACGGCAGTCTCGTACTCGATTGGCTGTGTCGGCTGCAGGGGTCCAACCCCCAGGCGATGTTGCAAAGCATCGAGAGCATTCCGCCCGGCAGCGACGGCCTGGTGGCCCTGCCTTACCTGGTGGGAGAACGCTCGCCTCACTGGGACGCCCGTGCCCGCGGAGTCTATCTGGGCCTATCCTTGCGGCACGGCCCGGCCCATCTGGCCCGGGCCATGCTGGAAGGCGTCGTTTTTGCGCTGCAACAGGTCTACGACGGACTGAGCACGGTCGACGAGATTCGGGCCACCGGCGGCATGAGCCGTTCGCCGGTGTGGATGCAAATGCTGGCCGACGCGCTGGGTCGACCGGTGCTGTCAACAAGCGAATCCGAGGCAGCTGCTCTGGGTGCGGCTCTACTGGCCGCCGGCCTGGAGGTTTGCCCCGAGGTGCTGCAGCGCTTCAACCCCCGGCCCGAACATCGAGAAGCCTATGCCAGAGCCTACGCCACCTATCGACAGCTGTATCCGGCCTTGCGCCAGCTCATGCACGCTCAGCTCTCCTGTTCTTCCTCGTCGTCATCGTCCACCCAGACGTACTCTTCGCCGTCTTCATCGACCTCTACCCAGAGTTCTTCGTCTTCGTCCACTTCGAACTCGTCCTCGTCGTAGGCGGGCGACTCGCCCAGCAATCCTCGGAAGTCGACCTGGCGAGGCAGTTCCACCTTGGGCTGGGGACGCTCGCTGGCTGCTTCGTCGGGGTCGGCATGCGGGTCGGCCTCAGCGGCATCTTCCTCGCCCACGTCCAGAGATTCAGCAGGCGCGGGGGCTATGGGCTCGTTCCCCAGCCGTTCGATCAGCAGCTCGCGCACGGCCTGCTCGGCAGCGTTGCCGCAGCCATAGGCCGCCAGTTCGCTTAGCGCGGCGGTCACCATCTCGGCCGGCACCTCGGGCACCCCGGCCAGGGCCTCGCTCATTTCCCCCAGGCTGGCCAGCGAGAGCACCCGGTGAACGCCCAGTTGCGGCGGGGCATCGGGGCGTTGCTGCCAATCCTGGCAGATATCCAGTGCTTCCCGGTAACGATGGGCACGGTAGTACAGCGAAGCCAGTTCCTGAGCCACCTGATCGTCGCCCGGATCCAGTTCCAACATGGCTCGCAGGTCTGCCAGGGCCTCTTCGCTGGCCTGACCCTGAAAGGAGAGGTCGGCCCGCAGTCGCAGCGCGCCGCGGTGGGTGGGCTGGATCTCCAGCAGGCGCTCAATCACCTCCAGAGCCGCCTCGTGCAGCTCGCGGCGCACCAAAATTGCGGCTTCCAGGAACAGAAACTCGGGCTCCTCGCCAAACTGTTCTCGCCCCTGAGCCAGCAGGGCGTCGGCCCGCTCGCTGTGGCCCTGATGCTCCAGCAGGTTGGCTTTCCAGCCCAGCACCCAGGGCAGTTCGTCGTTCGACTCCTCGAGAGCTTCCCAGGCTCGCTGGGGCTCTTCGCGAGCCAGGGCCCCCTGGACGGCCTTTTGCACCAGTTCCATCTCCTGGGGGCAGAACGAAGCCCCCAGGCTGGCTACCTCGAAGGCATAGTCGTGCTTGCCGGCCGATTCCAGCAGGCTGATGGCTTCCAGCGCATAGTCGGGCTGGTCGGGGCCCAGAGCAAAGGCCTTGCAGGCGTGGATCTCGGCCTCCTGAAGTCGCCCCTGTTCTTTCAGCACTCGTCCCAGGCTATGGTGGGCGAAGGCGTGATTGGCGTCGAGCTCCACCACTTTCTTCAGCGACTCGGTGGCCAGTTCGCTGCGCCCGGTGGCTTTGGCCGTCAGGGCCTGCGCCACCAGCAGGCTGGGGTCGTCGGGGGTGGCGGCCAGTTGCTCTTCGAGCATGGACAGCGACTCTTCGGCGCGGCCCTCCTGCAGGCCCAGCAAAGTGCCCAGGGCGGCCACATAGACCCGATTGTTGCCCCCCGCGAGTTCACAGGCCTGGCGCAGCATCAATTCGGCTGCGGAGAACTTGCCCTCAGAGACCAGTCGCTCGGCCTGGACAAAGTAAAAATCGGGGTCCCTCGACACCCCCAGGGCTTCGATTTTCCCTTGCCCGATCCCCTGCCCAGGGGGTGGTCACTGCGAGGCGAAGAAGCCCAACCGATGCGTCGCGTGCTTCAGGCCGGATTGTTGGCACTGCTGATGGGCTGCCACCTGAGCTGGGTTCGCAAAATCGACCTCTCGGTGCAGGTTCTCAACGAGTCGAACCAGTTGCTCATTGTCGAGGGACAGTGCAATCTTCCCGATGGCGCCCTGCTCGAGGCTCGCCTCAGCGACCGGCAGGGTCGGCGCTGGGCGGCCGGGCGCGGCCCCGTGCGTCAGGGGCGCTATTTCGTCATCCTGGAGATCAGCCGTTGCCCGGGCTTCAAGGCCCTGAATCTGGACGTCTTTTTCGACCCGCTTACGGCCAGTGCTCAGGTGCAGCGAATCACCGGCGAGCGGGGCGAAGCGCTGGCCGGTCCCATGGTGGTCGAGTTGCACGGCCGGGCGCTGGTCTACAAACGCTCGCAGGTGGTGCTGGCCATGTCGGCCCGCCAGATGGCCTTGCGACGACTCGAGGCGGGCGACGGTGATATCGAGGAACTGCAGTCCTATCTGGCCCGTCACCCCAACGATGCCGAAAGCCTGATCGGCCTGGGGCTGGCCTTCCTCAAGCAACGCGCCTCCCAGCGCCACGCCGGCTCGGAAGCCTGCAAAATGCTTCAGGAGGGCCTCAAGCTCAAAAACGCGCCCGACTCGCTCGAGATGCAGGCCCGTGTGTGGCTGGCCAGGATCGACGACAAAGAGCGCCGCGAGGCCGCCGAGCGGGAGCGGCTGCGCGGCCCCACCTTCCATTCCCGCTTCCTGGAAGTCACTCAGGTCGTGCCCGGGCTATCTTTGGGCGCCTTCGAACTGGGCATGCCGCTGTCGTTTCTCGAGTCCAACTTCCGGCTCCAGCCGCTCGAACCCGGCAAGTTCGCCATTGCCGAGTTCCCCGGACTGCGCCTCGAACTCGACGTGCAGGGCAAGTTGGGCCTGGTGGCCTCGACCGATCCCAAGTATCGCACCCATCAGGGCATTGGTCCCGGCAGCGACCTCGCCGACCTGCGCCAGCTGTTGCCCGACCTGCAGGTGCGCTTCGGCGAAGCCAGCCCCGGGCCGGAAGGTAAGGTCTATGCCACCTGCCTGGTGGAACTGAACGGGGTCAACCTGCTGCTCGAGCGCTCCTACAACCCCGAGTTTCCCATTCCCGAAGAAGTGGTGCGCGAGATCCAGGTTGTGCCGGCCATTACCCCTTGATCGGCGCCACCTGCTGAACGGTTTGGGAAAGGTGCTGCAAAAAGCGCACCGCGTCATCCTGGACCGAGTGGAACTCGTCGTGGTAGTCGCGCTGGCTGCGCTCGATCACCTGCAGGGCTTCGCTGGCTCCGTAGACGTGGGGAATGCTGACGGGAGGGTGAGCCTCGTCGGGAGAGAGCTTGTAGGTCAGGAAGTATTGTCGCAGTCGATCCACCGTTCCGGGCGGCAGTTGTTCCACGTCCTGAATATGGCCGAACGTGATGTCCTGTTCGAGCACCGCGATGATTTTGTCGTCGGCGCTGTGGTCGTCGATCATGCGTAACCCCCCGATCGGTCGGGCGTTGAGCAAGATGCCCACGTGGTTGATGGGCTTTTCGGTCAGCACGCAGATGTCGATCGGGTCACCATCGCCCTGAATGCCTTCGATGCCGGTTTGCTGCGAGCAAAACTCTCCCACGCTGTCGCCGCAGTAGGTGCGCGGAATGAAGCCGTAGATGGTGGGGCACAGGTTGCTGTATTTTTGGGGGCGGTCGCACTTGATGTGGCCGGTCTTCTTGTCCACCTCATACTTGACGCCGTCAAAGGGAGTCAGCTCCACGTAGACGTGAAACAGGCCGGGCTTGCCCGGAGTCTCAGCCGAAATCCCGTGCCAGGGGTGGGCCTGGAAGAAGAAGCTCAGAAGTTTGCGCAGGTGTTGAGGCGAGTCTTGCATCGCGTCGCCTTCCGCTTGTGCGGGTAGAGGACCTTTTGGGCTCAGCAAGAACCGGCCACGACCTTAGCGGTGGAGGGTACTGGAGTGGAACGCGGCCTGAGTGTTCTGGGAATTTTCGTCTTTCTCGCCCTGGCTGTGGCGCTTTCGAAAGACCGCAAAGCCATCGACTGGCGCATGGTGGGTTCTAGCCTGGGACTGCAGTTCATCTTTGCCCTGCTCCTTTTGAAAACCGACCCCGGCCAGGTCTTCTTCCGCCAGTTCGGTGAACTCGTCAACCAGCTGATGGGCTACTCCAACAAGGGCATCGAGTTCGTCTTTGGCTCACTGGCCAATCCCGGGGGGTCCTGGGGCTTCATTTTTGCGGTCAAGGTGCTGCCCACGATCATTTTCTTCGCTTCGCTGATGAACGTGCTCTACTACCTGGGCATTATGCAAATGGTGGTGGCCCTGATCGCCCGATTCGTACAGTTTCTGTTGCGCACCAGCGGGGCCGAAACCCTGTGTGCCTCGGCCAACATCTTCATGGGCCAGACCGAAGCGCCCCTGTTGATTCGACCCTACATCGCCAGTCTTACTCAGTCGGAGTTGCTGGTGGTCATGGTCAGCGGTTTTTCCACCCTGGCCGCCGGGGTGATGTTCGTCTATGCCTCGATGCTCTCGCCCCTGTTGGCCGGGGCCGCCGGCCACCTGTTGGCGGCCTCGGTATTGTCGGCCCCCGCAGCCATCATGATGGCCAAGATCCTCATTCCCGAGACGGAAGAACCGGCCACTCGCGGCGAGGTCAAGATGGACCTGCCCCGCACCGAGAGCAACGTGATCGAGGCGGCCGCCGCAGGCGCCTCCACGGGGCTGAACCTGGCCCTCAACGTGGGGGCCATGCTGATCGCCTTTATCTCGTTGGTGGCCTTGATCAACGGCGGTCTCGCAGTGGTCGGCCTGAGCCTGGAAATGATTCTGGGAAGGCTCTTTGCGCCGCTGGCGCTGCTGCTGGGCATCAGCGACATGAATCAGGCCCGTCAGGTGGGTTCGTTGCTCGGACAGGGCCTGGTGCTCAACGAATTCGTCGCCTACACCAACCTGGTGGAGGTCATGAAGAGTGGCGCCCTCAGCCCCCGCTCGGCAGCGCTGGCCATCTACGCCCTGTGTGGCTTTACCAACCTGTCGTCCATCGCCATCCAGATCGGCGGCATCGGGGCCCTGGCCGAACAGCGCAAAGCCGATCTGGCACGTCTGGGATTTCTGGCCCTCTTTGCCGCCCTGCTGGCCAACTGCCAGACCGCCGCCCTGGCCGGAGTGCTGATGAGCGAAAGCAGCCAGCTCGGCCAGCCAACCCCCGCGGTGGTCACCACCGCCAGCCCCTCCCCTGCGCTCACCGCCACGCCGACCCCTTGAAATGAAGCCGAGAAAGCAACGTCACACGGTCGAATTCGCACCGTCTCTCGACAACCTTTACTCTCGCGAACTCTCGCAGAACCCCCGCCATAGCCTGAATGCCCGGGTCGACCAGGCCAACGCCCACATCTATCTCGATTTTTCCACGCGATTGGCGATGTATGAGTTCGCCTTGTCGTTGGCACACGAAGCCCTGTATGGCGAGGGAGGCGTGTACGAAAGAAGTCCTTTGGATGGGCTCGTCGCCGTCGAAGGAGTGCGCCTGACCAACGATAGCTCGCGCCTCTTTGCCTTCTATGATTCGGACTCTCCAACTCCAGACGAGTTTGAGGACCATACTCCTCGTGCAACCGAATAAAGACGTCTTCCTCTGCCCGACCTCGCCGAGTGGGCGTTAGCGAGCCCTGATCGACCCGGCCTTGATGAATGCCGAGTCGGAAGGCATGGTGAATCGTATTTGAAGTGACGGCGGCCGACACGCATCTCTTTTTGTAAGCGGCGAATCCGGCCAGTGAGCACCACCGGGCAGCCCGGAGATTCTTCAAATCCGTAGATGCCGACGCCCATCTCGTTGTTTGGAGGTCCATGTGCAACTTCGAAACCCTGCGCCAACATGACGGAGTTTGAGTCGTTCGGATTCACCAGAGTGTGCAACCCGCTGGTGCTCAACCGGGGATGAGTGATTCGCTCGTCCCAGGCTGACCGGGGTTGGCTGAGACTACGGCGTGGGAGAGGTCATCCGTTCCACGAGCAAGCCAACTGAGCGTGCGCATCGCCTGCAGCACGATTTCGGGGCGAACCAGATCTCGCCCAGGCCCTGACAGGATCAGCAGGAGGACCCATCAAGGTTGCTCGGGGCGGAGAGTTTGGCCGGGTTTCGAACCGAGGTGGCGATGCCCAATCTCGACTTCTATGCCAGTGGCCAGGACCACCGTGACATTCTGGACTTTGTTTTCGGCAGTGATGAATTTCGGGTATTCGAACTCACTTCAAGGCCCGACCGTGAAATTGTGGAGTTCAGCCGTGCCGATGAGGTCTCCAGCCACTATGGCACAGAAGAGAGCATGCTGCTGCAACTGCTGCCCATTCAGAGCCAGGGGAGTGCGGTGTTCCGAAAGCACGCTCTTGTTCCGGGCGCCCTGGGCGCCGCCACTTTCCGTTCTGTATGCGAGGGCTGGGGACTGATTCAACTCTACCTGGAAAATCCGCGCCAAAACCAACTCAGACCCTCCCATACCAACCACAACAGCCCGGCGCGTGCGCTGCGCTGGGCACCGACGTATCCCGAACTGGGCGACCCCAACCTGTGGCAATGGCCCGAGGTGCTTCGCTCGTCGCGGCGACTCGTACGAGGAATCTCTAAGTTGGCGGTGAGCAAGTGCGGCAGCCGACCCATTCTCAAGCACGCCCAACTTGACGGAGCGCAGTTGCTCCCTCACTAGATCTATAGGTTGCCCGGGAGGCGAGAATGGGTTCTATTTACCTGCCAGACGAATTGAAGAACAGGCTTATTCAGGGGGCCCGTCGGCGAGGCTTTCGAGTAGAGCGTGGTCCACAGTCTCAACTGAGTGAATACATTGAATACCTCGTGCTACTGGATGAACAGAAGGGGAACTTGCCGCGTCACCAGACCTTAAGCCAGGCCTTGGGTCTACTCTCGACCCCGGGTACCGACGCGGTGACCGACCAGCAGGTTGAACAACTTCGCAGCGAGCGTCGCCTGAACCTATGACTTCGTCCCCGTTGGGCGTGCTACTCGACACCAACGTGATTCTGGATGTGCTGCTGCAGCGGCAGCCCTGGGTGCGTGAGGCGGCCGAGATCTGGCAGGCCGAGGATGAAGGCCGACTCGCCGGGTTTGTACCCGCCTCTGCCCTGACCGATATTTACTACGTCGCTCGGCGACTGACCGATGCAACCAGGGCTCGAAAATCGGTCAGCGTGTGCATGGCCGCGTTTGAATTGTGTAGCGTCGACCGACCCCTTTTGGAACGGGCTTACAGCCTGGACGGTAAGGACTTTGAGGACGACTTGCAGATCGCCTGTGCCGAGTCGAGTGGCCTGGTGGCGGTTGTGACCCGTGATGTTGACGGTTTTAGGGAGTCTTCGATAGAGGTCTGGACCCCGGCTCAGTGTTGTCAGAAACTGTCGATGGGGCTTCGCTGATGCGCGCGGTGTCGTGTTTCGGGCTTTCTGGCTGAGGATGTGGGCGGAACTCCCACGATGATCAACGTGTCAAGTCGTTCGGGCTGATGCCCCGGTCGCCAATGAATTCGTCGTGGCCGAAGTGCTTTTGCGTTTCGCGATATTTCCATGCGGGGACTCGGACCGGACATCGGCAGGACCACAACAGGACGCGGGGACTGGGGACGGACGCCGGGACTCGGACCGGACATTGGCTGGACCACGGCAGGACGCGGGGACTGGGGACGGACGCGGGGACGGGGGCCGGACATTGGCTGGACCACAGCAGGACGCGGGGACTGGGGACGGACGCCGGGACGCGGACCGGACATCGGCTGGACCACGAACGGACGGGGGGACTGGGGACGGACGCCGGGACGCGGACCGGACATTGGCTGGACCACAGCAGGACGGGGGGCGCGAACGGCCCCGCCAAGCCACAAAAACGTGACGTCAATCCGATCTGTTGCCGCTTCGCCAGACCCGCGAGCGCCCAAAGCGGTAGAGCAGGGGGAGGAAGAGCAGCGCCGACAGCAGGTTCATCAGCACTCCTGCGCTCAGCATGTTGCCCAGCGAGGCCACCCCGCGGTGTTCGGCCAGTCCCAAAATCATGAAGGCCACCAGGCTGGTCAGCCCCGACAGGGCCATGGCAAAACCGCTGCTCTGGCGGGCTATCAGGGGCTGTCCCGGAGCCTGGCACAGACGCTGGGACTCGAAGCCGAACATCAAACCCATGCCCAGAGTCAGAGCCAGTCCGGGAAAGTTGAAGGCGTTCAGGCTCTGGCCGTGCAGCGCGACGAAGCCCAGCATCCAGACCAGCCCCAGTAGCTTCGGCAGCAGGGCCAGAGTGGCGCAGCGCAACGAGCGGGTCAGCAGCAGCAGCATCAGGGCGATCAGGGCCAGGGTTTGGCCGGCCGCCCGGCTGGAGGCTGCTTGCAACTGATCGAGCGAGCGCTGCAGCAGCACCGGATAGCCGGTCACCTCGGGGTCCACCTGGCGAACCTGCTGCAGGAAGCGCTCCAGGTGCGCGCGCTCCCAACAGTCCTGACGAGGATAGATGCGCAGCAAAACCGTGCCATCGTCGGCCACCCCCCTCAGGCGCACCTCTTCGGGCAGCAGGTCCAGCATTCGGGGGGGTTCTACCTTTTGCTGCTTCAGCACCTGGAGCTGGCCTTTTAAGTCGGCCAGCAAGGCTTTTTGATAGCTGCTCAGCCCCGACGCCAGCGGCCCGGGGTTGCCCGGGTCCAGCAGGGGCTGGAGCTGGCGATAGACTTCCCCAAGCCGACGCCCGGCCGGGTCATTGTTCAGTTGATCCAGGGCCCGCTCCCAGTCGGCCTGGATGACCAGATAGCTATTGTGCAGTTCCAGCAGCTCAAAGGCTCCCCAGCGGGTGGCCGGCGGGGGGAGGCGCAGCTTGGGAGCCAACCCGACCAGCTGGCGGATCAGCGGGCCCTTGGCCTGGACGTCGCGGGGCTCCAGGGAGACAATGCTGTCCACCCTGGAGACCTCTGGCAGTTTCTCGAGTCGGGCGACTCGCTGGCGAGCCTCGACCGCGTTGGGGGCCTGCGAAAGAGCATAGAGCGTGCTGTAGCCCCGACGCTGCAAATAGCTTTCCACCCTCAGTACTTCGGCCTGGGGCGGGTGCAGCTGCAGCAGGTTGTAATTAAAGGTCAGGCCGCGCGCCAGCCCCAGGCTGGCCAGGGTCCAGGCTGCCCCCAGCAAACTCAGCCAGCCCGCACGTCGTCGCAGCCACACCTCAACAGGCGCCAGCCAACGCCCGTAGGGAGGGTGACCAGCGCACGGGCCTGTGCCTTCGCGGATCAGCAACAGACTGGGGAGTACGGTCAGGCTGCTGAGGTAGCAAAGCAGCAGGCCTCCGCCTGCCAGTCCGCCCAGCTGGGCCACCGCCTGGGAGCCGCTGAAATGCAGAGAAAAGAAAGCGGCGGCGGTGGTCAGAGCGGCCGGGGCCTGGGCCCACTGCTGGGGTAGGCTGGCTTGCAGCGCCTCTCGGGCCGGCAGTCCATTCGCCCGGTGCAGCTGATACTCGGCCAGGAGAAAAATGCCGAAGTGAATCCCCAGGGCCAGCAAAATCGTCAGGCAGTAGACCGACAGCAGGTGCAGGGTCTTGACCCAGAGGGCGGCCCAGCCCAGTGACCAACACAGGCTGATCAGTGTGCCCGACAGAATGCACAGAGGTCGGGAGAACTGACCAAAACCCAACACCAACAGGCCAAAGACCGCCAGCAGTCCCCAGCCAGCGCAGCGCAAGGCCTCAAAGCGGGCGATTTGGAGCTCATCGGTTAAAATGGCGGGTTCGCCGGTGACCATCACCGTCACCTGCGGAAATGAGCGTCTTGCCTGGGCGGCGGCTTCCTGAACCTGGAGAAAGAGCTGGCTTTGCTCCTGCAGCGAGGCCTTTCCAGGCAGAGCGGCCACAACGTAGGTCTCGCCGTCGGAGAGTTGCTGATAAAATCGGGTCTGACCGGGCTGAAGGCGGCGCCCGTCGAGCATGGGCGCATCGGCCTCAAAAGGACCAAAGGGGCTGAGGTAGGGAGCCCTGCCACCGCTTCTCAGGCTTTGCAGCAATCCTTCCAGAATGCGGGTCAAGAACGGGGCCAGCGGGCGCATTCGCTCGGCCAGCTGGTGGCTGCCACGGCTGAGGGTCAGGGCGGTGAGCAGGGCTCCAGGTTGTTGGTGCTCGGACAGGGTGTCGAGCCAGGGTCGGGCCTCGCTCATCAGGCTTGAAAGCTGTTCAAGGGCCGGGCGCTTCAGAAAATACAGAGCATGGCCCCCGATTTCGGGCAGGTCCAGGCGAAAAAAGACATGTTCCAGGCCGGGATTCTGGCCTAGCGTCTTGCCCAGCAGTTCCACCGCGCTGCGAGCGCTTTGCTGGTCCTCGCCCTGGACCAACAACAGGTAATCGCTCATCGCACCGAATCGCCGACGATAGTCTTCCCAACGGGTGCGGACCGGATCCTGGGCATCGAGCAACTGGCTGCGATCGGCGCTGAACTGCAGCCGGCTCCCGGCCAGCTGCAGCGAGGCCAGGGCCAGCAGCAAGGCCAGGCCCAGCGTGAGCCAGGGCCTGCGAATCCAGAAAAGGGGCCAATCCGCCATAGGAGCAGGATGAATTCTTCTCAAAACGAACCCGCTCCTGTGAAAGTTCTGCTGCATTCGTTCTTTGTCTGGATTATGACTACGCTTCAAAGCGGGGGCTATCCGGCCATTGTGCTGCTCATGGCCATGGAAAGCAGCGTCTTTCCGGTGCCTTCCGAGCTGGTTATCCCGCCCGCTGCCTACTGGGCTTCGCGCGGTGAGATGAGTTATTTGGGGGTCATTCTGGCCGGCACCTTCGGTTGCTGGTTGGGGGCTTCGGTCACCTACTGGGTCAGCTACTTGCTGGGCCGGCCGCTGCTGGTTCGTTACGGCAAGTATTTCTTCGTGCCCCAGCGCAAGCTCGAAATGGCCGAGGCCTGGGTGCTGGAGTACGGGGTCGCAGGGGTGTTTTTCTCCAGGTTGCTGCCGGTGGTGCGTCATCTCATCGGCATTCCGGCCGGGCTGTGCCGCATGAACTTTTGGCACTTCTCCTGGACCACGGTGGTCGGCTCGGCCATCTGGTGCAGCGTGCTGGCCTGGTTCGGGCCGCAAATGATCACGCCGGAAATGTTTCAAGACGCCGACGCCATGGTCAAAGAAATCAAGCACCGCACCCACATCTTCGCCCTGCTGGTGCTGCTGGTCGGGGGACTGTACGGGTTGATGAAATATCTGGCCAAGAGAAGGCAACGCCTCAACGATGCGCGAGCGCATTGAGCGGTTCGCCGACCAGTTCCAAAGGATTCGCCAGCAGCTTCAACAGGTGATGGTGGGGCAGGGGCCCCTCATCGATCAGGTGCTCTGGGCGCTGGTGGCCGGGGGCAACGTGCTGCTCGAGGGCGTGCCCGGGCTGGGAAAAACCCTGCTCGTCAAAACGCTCGGCGAGGTGCTCGAGCTCAGTTTCGCCCGTTGCCAGTTCACCCCCGATCTGATGCCCGCCGACATTCTGGGCACCCAGGTGCTCGACACCGGCGTCGACGGCCGTCGCGAGTTTCGCTTTCAGCCGGGCCCGGTTTTCGCCCATCTGTTGCTGGCCGACGAGATCAATCGAGCCACCCCGAAAACCCAATCGGCTCTGTTGGAAGCCATGCAGGAAGGCCAGGTCACCGTGGCCGGCAGCGCCCACCGGCTGCCCCGGCCCTTTTTTGTGCTGGCCACTCAAAACCCCATCGAGATGGAAGGCACCTACCCGCTGCCCGAAGCCCAGGTAGACCGGTTTCTCTTCAAACTGCTGGTCGAGTTTCCCAGTCAGGATGAACTCTGTTTGATTCTCGAACGCACCACCGGGCTGGTGGCGCCGCGCGTAGAAAAGGTCTGCGGCGCCGACGACCTGGCCGAAATGCAGCTGCTGGCCCGTGACATCGAGGTGGCCCCCGAGGTGCGGCGAGCCATTGCGCTGCTGGTGCGGCAAACCCATCCCGAGTTGCCCGAGTCACCCGAAGCCGTAAAACGCTATGTGCGCTACGGTTCCAGCCCTCGGGGGGCGCAGGCGCTGCTGCTGGCGGCCAAGGCCAGGGCCCTCAGCCAGGGACGCTTCAACGTGGCCCTCGAGGATCTGCAGTCGGTGGGCCTGGCCTGCCTGCGACATCGCCTGATCGCCAGCTTCGAAGCCGAAGCCGAGGGAGTCACGGCCGATCAGGTTCTGACTCCCATGTTGCAGAATCTTCGCCTGGAGGTTGGGGTTTGAAGGCTGGCTGGTGGGCCTGTATACTCCTGGGCCTTTCGCTGGCCGCCTTTGCCAACAGCCCGGGAGATCCCGTCGAAATGCGGGCCGAGCCCTCGCTGGGGGCGGTGGTGCGCTATTCACGCCCCTTCCAGCTCGAGGTCGAGCTCACGCCCCTCGACCCCGGCCTGCAGGGTGACGCTCGTCTGTTGGTCGAGTCGGGCCAGCAGGAGGTCAGCAGCGAAACCCCGGTACATCTCGGTTCCGGCCCCCAGCGAGTGGCGGTCCCCGTGCTATCGGGTAGCTATGGCACCCGCCTGAAACTGATGCAGGGCAGTCGCACCCTGGCCAGTCTCGATGCCGTCAGCAGTTCGCTGGCCAACGACAATGACCTTACGGTGCTGGTGCTTTCCAGCCGCAAGAGCCACTTCGGCTATCTGGCCGGGTACAAGGGGCAGATCAAAGGTCTGCAGGGCGAGGTTCGGCTCAACCAGCCTGCCCGATTTCAAGGCTTGCCCGACTACTGGTGGGCCTATCTTGGTCAGGACGTTATCGTGGTTCACGACCTACCCTCTCTCAAGCTCGGCGATGCCGTCGAGGCGGTCTTGCTGCAGTGGGTTCACGGGGGGGGCACGCTGGTGCTCGTCGACAATGGCGACCCTTCCCAGTTTCAGGGCTCGCCGCTGGCGTCGGTGGTGCAGCCTCGCCCGGCGGTGGGTGACCTCTGGTGGAAGCGGGTCTACGGCTGCGGCCAGGTGGTGCAGGTAGGGGCCGCCATCACCTCCGAGGAGGTGCTCGGCGGTCCGGCAACTCGCGATCTGTGGCGTTCGGTGCTCAGCAGCCCGTCCGGCATTCCATTGCGCAAATTGAGCTTCGATCACTATCCCAAGCTTTCACTGCTTCCCGAATTGCCCACCCCGGCCACCGTCTCGTTGGTGTGGTACCTGGCCGTGTATGTGTTGGTGGCCGTGCCCAGTATCTACCTCTACCTTCGCCGCAAAGACCAGGTGCTTCGGCTGATTGTCTTTGTGCCTGCGTGTTCGCTGGTGTTCTCGGTGGGGGCCTATCTCTTCAACTCGCTGGGGCGAGGTCGAGAAACGCTGGTCAGGCGAGCCGGCATCGGCTGGCTGTATTCGGGGCAGCAACGCTGGCTTCTCGACCAGACCAGCGTGCTGTTCAGCCCACGGGCGCTGAGCTTCGCCATCGACCTTCCCGCCCAGGCCGCCTTGCGGCCCGATTCTCAGGTGCACCCCGACCCTGCCGAGCACGTGCTGGTGGCTCAAGGTCGCCAGATGAGCTTGCCCCGTGAACGCTTGCGACAATGGGGGGTCAGTCGCTGGCGCAGCCTGTCGCTGCAGGAGTTTCCCGGTCCGCTCCGCTTTCGTGCGCGCAAGCAAGGAAACCGCTGGCTGGTCGAGGTGGACAACCAGACCGGCCAGGATCTGCCCTCGGCACGGTTGGCCCTGGACCCCAATCAGCTCTCGGACCCCTTCTCCATCCCTCGGGGGTCGTCGCAGCACCAGGCCACGCTGACGAATACCACGCTGGAGCAGTTCCTTCAGCAAGCCCCTCTCGAAGTGGCCGCCGAGGAGGCCACGGGCTGGAGGGGTCAGCTCGACGCCCTGGGCTGGCAGGCCAGCTTGTTGATCCCGCTGCCCAGCCCGGCCAGTTTCGATTTCAAGGGCATCTCTCCGCGCCAACTCGGCCATAGCCTGTTGCTGGTTCGCGAGGCTCCGTGATCGAGTGTCGCAACCTGAGCAAGAGTTACGGGCCCCATCGGGCTCTGGATAATCTGTGCCTCAAGCTCGAGCCCGGCGACGCCTTCGGTTTCATCGGGCCCAATGGCGCTGGCAAGACCACCACCATTCGCATTCTGGCCACCCTCCAGGAGCCCAGCCAGGGCGAGGCTCTGGTCGGCGGCTATTCGGTCACTCACGAGGCCGATGCCGTGCGCGAAATCCTGGGCTACATGCCCGACCATTTCGGGGTCTATGACGGGCTGCGATGTTGGGAATATCTCGAGTTCTTCGCCGCCGCCTATCGGGTACCGCGTCGGCGCTGGCAGGCCCTCGTCGATGAGGTGCTCGAGCTCACCGACCTGGTGGGCAAAAAGCAGGCCTTTGTCGAGACTCTCTCCACGGGAATGCGCCAGCGCCTGTGCCTGGCCAAAACGCTGCTGCACGACCCCAAGGTGCTGGTGCTGGACGAGCCGGCCTCGGGGCTGGATCCGCGGGCTCGCATCGAGCTCAAGCTGTTGCTCAAAGAACTCTCGCGGATGGGCAAGACACTGCTGGTCAGTTCTCACATCCTGCCCGAACTGGCCGATTTTTGCACCAAGGTCGGCATTATCGAAAGGGGGCGGCTGCTGGCCTCGGGGCCGGTGGACCGCATTCTGGCGCAGGCCGGTGAGCAGCATCGATTGCGAGTTCGGGTCATGGGCAGTTGGGACCATGCCGAGGCTATCTTGCGCGCCAGGCTCGACCCCATCGAATGGGAGCCTGGCGACCAGCAGGTGGTGTTGACCACCACGGCCGCTCTGGAGCTTCAGGCCGACGCGCTCGAGCAACTCGTGAAGGACGGCTGTCGGCCCGTAGAGTTCGCCCAGCTCAAAACCGATCTGGAGCAGATTTTCCTGGCCGTTACCGAAGGTACCCCCTCGTGATTTCCCTGCTGGCCAGCCTCACCTGGAAGAACCCTGTCACGCTGAAGGAGCTGCGCATCGGGCTGCGCGAGAAGCGTATCTTTATTTTGCAGGTGCTGTTTCTCTTTCTTTTGCTTTCGGTCAGCTTGATGGTGCTGCCGCGCATGTTCGACCACCGCAGTTCCGAACGTCTGGCCGAATCGGGGCGCTATTTCTTTTACACCCTGTTCTGGATTCAGCTGCTTTTGCTCAGCTTTACGATGCCGGCTCTGACCTGCGGCAGCCTTTCGGGCGAGCGCGAGCGCAACAGCCTGGACATGGTGCTGGCCAGCCGGCTCAACAGTGCCGAGCTGGTGGCCGGCAAGTTGGGTTTCGCCGCTTACTGCCTGGTGTTGTTGTTGTTCTCGGCCCTGCCGCTCTCGGCCATCTCCTTCTTCCTGGGAGGGGTCTCGCTGACGCAGGCCCTGGCCGCCTATCTCGAACTCTTTCTCTTCGGCATGCTGGCGGCCTCGATCGGTCTGTTTTGTTCGGCTCGAGAAAGCCGCAGCAACTATTCTACGGTGCAGGCCTATCTATTGATCCTGGGCGGCTGCACCTTGTTGCCCTTTTATGGGGTGATGCGCTTCGAGCGCAGCGCTCCTCATTTACTGGTGGGTCCCTACTTCTGGACACTGCAGCGAACCCTGGAGTTGAGTGTCTGGCACTTCTTTGTGGGCGCCGCCGCCTATTTCATCGGCTTTCTTTTTCTCAAAGCCCGCCACCGGGTGCGTCCTCAGGCCGTGAATCTCACCTGGATGTGCCTGGGTTTCCTGGGCTTCTACGCTTTTTGCCTCACCTGGATGGGCCTGTATCTGGTGCAGAATCCGGCCGTCGGCCCCGGCGTCGATGCCGATGCCATCGCCATGGTCTGCCTTGCCTACGTGGCCCACTGGGCGATACCGGGTTTCTTTCTCTGCCCCCCGGTCCTGGAGTCCACGGTGGAACAACAGCGCTTTGAGACGACCCCCTTTAGCCACAACCTGTTCTGGTTGGCGATTCCGCTGGTAGGTCTGGCCCTTCCCAGCCTGATCGTGCTGGCCACGGGTTCGCTGGAGAACAGCCCGCTGCCGCGCGGAGGGCTCTTCGCGGCCGCCCTGCTGTTGGTGTACTCGTTCAACGTGTCCCTGGCCCGGCGCGCGCTGCTTCCTCGCTGGCACTACAGCTGGTGTTTTTTTATGGGAATGCTCATCCTGCACTTCATCCCGGCCCTGGGAGCCTTCAGCGCGCGCAACAGCTTCTGGCGGCTACACTTCGTTTCGCCCACCCTGGCTCTGGTGGAAACGATGGAAGAAACCGCTCATCCGAGCGAGGACGCCTATCCCTGTTTGGCCGTCCAGGGGGTGTTACTGGCCGTGCTGGCTCCGCTGGCCTGGCGTCGCAGCCGGCGGCCCCAACGCTGATGCACGAAGAGCGACTGTCGGCCTCGTTGCGCCAGCGCTTAAGCCGCTATCAACTGGTTTCTCCCCGGCGGGGAGCCCACAGCAGTCTGCAGGGGGTTCATCGCGGCAAACGTCGGGGGCGCTCGCTGGAGTTCGCCGAACACCGCGATTACGTCCCTGGCGACGACCTGCGTCATCTGGATTGGAACGCCTTTGCTCGCCACGAGAAGCTGGTGGTCAAGGAATTCGAATCCGAACTCGAGCGGGTGGTGCTGGTGGTGGTCGACCTTTCCGATTCCATGGGCTCGCTCAAACGCCAGCGGGCGCTTCAGGCCGCCGCGGCTCTGGCCTGGGTGGGGTTGCTGGGCCACGATCGGGTCGCTCTGGCCACCCTGGGCTCCCGGCCCGGATTTCATCCCCCCGTGCGAGGGCGCACGGCCTGGGGACGCCTGACCGAGTGGCTCTGGCAGCAGCCTGTGGGGGGCCGGGCCGGGCTGGTCGAGGGGCTGCGCGGGCTGGCCCAGCGCCTGCCTCGTCACAACCTGATGCTGGTCCTGTCCGACTGGCTCGAGCCCCAGGCCTGGCAGGGTCTGGCCTATCCTCATTTTTGTCGTCACGAGCTACGGGCTCTGCAGCTACTCGACAGCGAAGATCGCCAGCCCCCCTGGAGTGGCGCGTTGGAGTTGCAGGATTGTGAAAGCGGCGAATTGCGCCAGCTCAACCTCGACGAGGGGGTGCGCCAGCTCTACCTGCAGGCTCTCGAGGCACATCTGCAGGAGCTGAGTCAGGCCTGCCAGCGTCGAGGCTTTAGCTGGTTGAGTTGGCAGGCGGAACAGCCGTTGGAAAGCCTGCTGCTCCAGGCCTGGGTGCAGCAGGGGTGGTTGCGATGAATTCCTGGGGCTTTCTCTCGCCGGGCTCGGCGCTGTGGGGCGGGGTTGCCGGACTGCTGCTGTTGCTCTACCTCATTCGCCCTCGCCATCGTCCCCAGCCGGTAGCGGCCGGATTTCTCTGGTCCAAAGTGGCTACCCGGCTGGGAGGTCAACCCTTCTGGAAACGACTGCAGCGGCATCGTCTTTTACTGCTGCAGCTGCTCTTTTGCCTGCTGACCGTGCTGGCCTTGCTTCGCCCCTACCAGGTTCAACCCGGCCGGGTAGGCTCTCGGGTGGTGTTGTTGCTGGATACCTCGGCCTCGATGGCGGCCGCCCCCCCAGGCCAGGCGAGTCGATTGGAGCAGTCGCGTCAGGAGGCCCTGCGCATTCTCGAGCAGGCGCCTGCCCGGAGCGAGTTCCTGCTGGCCGCTCTCGATCAGGAACTGCGGCTGTTACAGCCCTTCACGGCCGAGCGCGGGGCTCTGCGAGATCAGCTGCGGGCCCTGGAGCCCCGGGCTCTGGTGGGCCGCGACGAACTGGCCCTTCCTTTCGTCAATTCCCTGCGGCGCAACCATCCCGAGGCCGAGTGCCACTGGTTCTCCGACCATCCCCTGGGGGGGCTGGCCCAGGTCTATCACCCGGCCACCGGGGGGCAGACCAATTATGCCATCGATTCGCTGCAGGTATCGCCGGATCGGCTGTTTCTGGCGCTGCGCAGCGACGACCCCGCTCCCGTGCAGTTGCGCCTGCGCCTGAGGGGGCCCGAGCAGTTTGAAATCGAGCGCAGCTGCATGCTGAAAGGGCGGGGGAGACAGCAACTTCAGCTTCCCTGGAGCGGCGCGGCGGGAAACTTTACGGCCGAGTTGCTCAACGCCGATGATTTTTCTCTCGACAATCGGGCCTTTGCCGTGCTGTCGGGGCGGGCTCCCGGGCGCATCTGGCTGCACGAGCAGGTGTCGCCGCCGTTGCTCAGGGCCGCCCGGGCAGTAACCGGCGCCGGCGTTGTGCGCGCGCCGCGCTCGGCCGGTCAGGAGAATGGCCTGCACCTGTGGGCCCGAATCCCCGCAGAATCCAGCCAACGAGTCCAGGTTGCCCAGGCTCCACCGAGCAACTGGGTGACCGAAAGCGTCGAGGACGAGGGGGGCATGCTGGTGGTGCCCGAGCAGCGCTCGCTGCTGCCCATGTCTCTGCGCAGCCTGCGCTGGGGACCGCGAGTGCGCTTGAAGTCCGACCTGCCGGGCGTTCGTCCCCTGGTGACCACGCCTCAGGGCGAGCCCCTGCTGGTCGAGTGGGAGCGCAGCCTGATCTGGCTGTTTCCGCTCGAATGTTCCGATCTGCCTCTGAGCCCGGAACTGCCCGTGCTGCTTTCAAGCTGGCTGCAGAAGGCCCGCGACGATGCCCTCCAGTTCGAACAAGGGCTGCTCTGCGGACAGCGCGTCCGGCTGCCCGAAGGCTGGCCCCACAGCGGGCAGGGTCCGCGTGGCAGCCTGAAGCTGGAGCACGCCCACTGGATGCCGGATTGGCCCGGCTGGTATCACATCGGTCAGCAAACCGTGGCCGTCAACTTCCACGCACCCGAAGAGTTTCTCTCGGGCCAGAAGTCGACCCCTAACGGGAAACTTCCCACCGCTGCACAGGATCGTTCTCTGGCTCAGCCCATGGCTCGTGAATGGACCAGCTGGCTGGTGTTAACGGCGCTGCTGGTGCTGCTCCTGGAGCTGCGCAGCTGGTGGCTGGGGCGCTGATGTTGAGGCTCGACCAGCCGCTGTGGATGGGGCTGCTGCCCCTGTTGGCCTTGGCGCTGGTGGGGTTGTTGCGACGCCGGGCCGGTGCCGAGGCTGCCCAATTGCCTGTCTGGCGCCGCAGGGTCAGCCTGGGGCTGCGTCTTCTGACGCTGTCGCTGTTGCTGCTGGCGCTGGCCGGTCTGCGCTACCGATTGCCTCGCGAAGAGTACTGCATCACCTTCTTGGTCGATCGCTCCCATTCGGCCCGTCGCTATCAGCGGCACTTTCAGGATTTCTTGGAACTGGCCCTCTCTCAGCGGCCTCCTCAGGTGCGGGTGGCCGTGGTCTACTTCGGTGGCGAATCCAGCTTAGAGTTGCCCCCCACCCTGAAGCCCTACGTGCCGCGTGCTACCCGGAATCTCGATCCCGACCAGAGCGACCTGGCGGCAGCGTTGCAGTTTGCTGCTGCGGCTTTTCCTCCCGGCATGGGGGGCAGGCTGGTGCTGCTCAGCGACGGGCGCGAAACCCGGGGCAGTCTCACCCAGGCCGCCGAGGCTCTCCGTTCGATGGGGCTCGAATTGGACACGCTGATTCCTCCGGCCACTCGCGAGCCCGAGGTGGTGCTGGAGGAGCTGCGCGTGCCCTCGGTCGTCACTCGCCACACCCCCTTCGACCTGTGGGTTACCGTCTATTCTAGCGTGGCCTGTCCCAAGGCCGAGTTGCGGGTGGTGCGCCTGGGCCAGCAGGTCGGGCGCTTTGGCGTTGAACTTCAGGCCGGCCGCAATGTTTTCTTGCTGCCCCAGCCGGGGCCAACGGAAGAGGGCGGGGCGGTCGGCTACGAGGTGCAGTTGCTGGCGCCTCAAGACGGCGAGAGGGCCAACAACAAAGCGAGGGCCCTGACTCTGGTCGAGGGACCCGGCCGCGTGGCCCTCTTGAGCAGCGGTCGCTCGTCGCAGAATCTGGCCGCGTTGTTGCGCCAACAGGGACTGCTGGTGGACCTGCTGGGGCCGGGTCAACTGCCCGAAGAAGTGGGCGAGTGGCTCGGCTACAACGCGGTGCTGCTCGACGATATCAGCGCCACCGAGTTTTCCAGCGATCAGCTGGAGGCCCTACCCGCGCTGGTGCGTGAGGCGGGGCTGGGGTTGGTCATGTTGGGCGGGGTGGACAGTTTTGCTGCCGGCGGCTATTCGCAAACGCCGCTGGCCGAGGCCCTGCCGCTCGACCTGCGCATCCAGCGTCAGCGGCTCACCCCCCCCACGGCCCAGGTGCATGTGATCGACAAATCGGGGTCCATGTCTCAGGTCACCCGCGGCGTCGAGCATATGGCACTGGCGCGCGAGGCCAGTATCGGCTCGATGGAGTTGCTCACCAGCGAAGACCACTTCGGAGTGATCGCTTTCGACGACGCCGCCAAATGGGTGGTGCCTCTGCAACCGCTGGCCCGACCTCGGGCTCTGGCCGGAGCCATCGGTTCCATGCGAGCCGGTGGCGGAACCGACCTGTATCCGGCCCTGAATCAGGCTCTCTCCGCTCTGCTGCATTCGCCCTTGAGCTCCCGTCACGTCTTGGTGCTCAGCGATGGTGCTACCAGTCCGGCCGATTTCGACCGCCTGATGGCTCTGGCGGTGCGCGAGAAAATCACGGTATCCACCGTGGCGGTGGGCGAAGGGGCCGACCGGGTGTTCCTCGAGCGGCTGGCGGCTCAAGGAAAGGGGCGTTCCTACGTTGCCGATCAGGCCCAGGCTTTGCCGCGTATCTTTGCTCGCGAAACCATGCTCAACGCGCGCAGTGCCTTTGACGAGCGACCCACGGGGGTGCGCCTGCAAGAGGCGCACGCCGTGACGGCGGGCCTGGAAATCTCCAACCTGCCTCCTTTGCTCGGCCACAATCTGGCCACGGCTCGGGGGGCGCCCCACCGGGTGCTGCTCCAGACCTCCTCGGGAGACCCTCTGCTGGCGGTCGGTCGTTACGGGCTGGGCAAAGTGGTCGCCTTTACGGGTGACAGCGGCCGTCGCTGGTGTCAGGCCTGGTCGCAGCGCAGCGACTTTGCCCGGTTGCTTACGGCGATGGTGCGCTGGTCGCTGCCTTCGCTGGGGGGCCAGGGGCTGGAGGTCAGCAGCCAGCTCGACCCCCAGCAGCGACTTCAGGTGCGGGCTCGCCTGACTCTCGACGGGTCTGCTCCCGGGCTGCGGGCTACCCTCGTCCATCCCGACGGAAGTCGCCACGAGCTTGACTTGCTTCAGGTGGCCCCCGACCTCTATGAAGCCAGCGCCGAAACCCGGGGCCAGGGCACCGGGGTATTGGTGGTGGCCACCAACGACGGTCTGCGGCGTCAGATGTTGCCGGTTCTCTTGGGCCATTCCCAGGAGTTGTCGGGCGTCGAAGTGCAGCAGGGGCTGCTGACCGAAGCGGCCCGCCTGGGAGGCGGACGTTCCTCGCCCCAGGCCCCCGAGGTGTTCCGGCGTCCGGCCCGATTGCCCGACGGCTTTCTCGAACTGCGCCCCCGGCTGTTACAACTGGCCTTGCTGTTGCTGCTGGTGGAAGTGGCGGTGCGACGTCTGACCTGGCCCTCCAAGACCCGCCCCCCCAGCAGCCAGGCCCCGATCGCCGAGGAAGTTTCCTTGGCCGGCTCGCTGCGCCACAAGGTCAAGCGCCCCTCGCAGCCGCGGGCCCGCATGCATGTCGAGGATACCCCCGAACCTCAACAACCGCCGTCGCCACCCCCGTCAGCGGAGGAGGCCCTCGAGGGGTTCCGTCGGGTCAAGCGCCGTCAACCTCCACCCGGGGGCAAAACCTAGGGGGAAAAAGGTAGAGGCCCCCAACATACCCAGTTGAGAGCCCCCGGGGGCCGCAATCGTCTGTCTTCGACGGCATTTAATCGGCAGGCTGAGTCGGACGGCTCCCGTCGTTCCATTCGACTACCCTCGCATGGAGCAAGGGGCTGGACTTGAACCAGCATCTGAAGCCGGGGTCCCGCCGAGTTCGATTCGAAGACTGCGGTAATGAAGAGCTTATAGAGAGAAGTCTGAGCCCCGCCGCGTCTACCCATTGCGCCACCCCTCCGTGTTGGAGGGGGCTGGATTCGAACCAGCAACCGCAGGGATGTTTCGATTGAGTCTAAGTCTTCAGTCTTAGCTTGCTCTATGGCCTGACAATTCGACGTCGAAAGGCCACTCCTGCAGAAGCCACGCCGAACTCTCGGTGGAAAGGCCAGCCTCTGGATGGGGCAAACACATCTACGCACGAGTGCACTCTGGGAGTTGATTTCCTCGGGCACGATGACCCGCGCAGGTCCGGACTCTTTCAGTCGCAACCCAGGCAGAGGCCCCAGAAAAAACTAGGGGGTCAGTTTTCGTGACGCCCTAGCGCCCTGCTTCATCCCGAGATCGACGAACTCGCACGAGGTGTTGAGTGACAAAGGGCCCTGAAGACTGAAAGCCGCGTCATGGGGTTGCCACGCGCGAGTGATGGCTAAGGTGCAGACGGCAAAAAGTTGATCTACTTAGATGGGGATGGGGAGAGGTAGGAGGTATACTGTGGGAGGCGTTGATTCACGGTCAAACGGACCAATTACGGTGAGGTTCCGCAGATGAAACTCGCAAAGTTGGCTTTGGTAGGCTTGGCCAGTGGCTTATGTCTGCTGTTAGCCATGACCTTTACCAGGCTAAAGCTCAACCCCGGTGGTGCCTGTTTCATCAGCATTTTGAGGATGAACCCAGACTACTACCTTCTCGTAGTTTGGGAGGAAGACAAACCCTCGCAATTTCGGGGATCCATCGGCTACAAATGGGAAGGTGGAACCTGGCAAAAGTATTTCTGATCAAAGCCAGAGCCAGATCCCCGGTTTGGCCCCTCGCTTCGCGCCGAAAGCCGCCTACGGCGTCCCTTCGGTCGGGCCCAAACCGGAACCGACATCGGTAACAGGCGATGACCTTTTGGGTTCTGGCACACCATGAGCACCCCCCCACAGCCCCTCACACCCTCCAATCAGCCCTCCCCAGCTCCAAAACCACCCACGCCCACCCCCCACCCATCGAACACCCCGCAAATCATCCCACAAATCGCCACCAAAACCCATAACCAGGCCATTTCAAGCGCGCCCAAAACTTGACGTTCGCCCCCCACCATGCCCTACCATAGACCGATGACAAAGCTTGAGCCCACCACTCTCAGCCCCCGCCAACTCGAAGATCTCGGCCCCCACGCCGTCCACCAGCTGGCTCTGCGCGCCAGCAACACCCTCACCCGCTACCGCCTCCTGCTTGGCCGCTGCCTGCTGGCCCTCCAC
>CAZYPN010000044.1:0-55828 GCA_964649085.1 uncultured Burkholderiales bacterium
TGTTTTAGGTTAGCATTTACCCTAAAAGTGGCCCTGTTTTAGAGTAGCACGGACATCTCGATATGACGCGCCGCGATCTGCAATTAGAGGCCAAGAAATTGGGACGGCCTTGGGACCCTGCCAAGGGCTTCGAGGGCTCGGCACCCTGCGCCCCGCTGCGCTGGAGGTCAACCTGGCCTGAACAGGGGGCTATCTGGCTGGAGGTCAACGGAGAGAGACGCCAGTGCGGCGATTTGCAGCAGATGATCTGGAAGCCCCGGGAAATCCTCCAGCACCTTTCCTGCTGGTTTGAACTGCGGGCGGGCGACCTGGTATTTACCGGAACCCCTGCCGGTGTTGGCCCGGTTGCTGTCGGCGACCGGCTGCGGGCCGGCATCGTCGGCGTAGGCCAGCTCGATGTCGACGTGGTTCAGTAGAAGCTGACGAACTGCTCCAGGCTCTTGCGCCGCAGATCCGGAATGCGCGCCTCCGGGTGGGGATAGCCGACCACCAGCAGCAAAAAGGGCCGCTCGCAAGCCGGTCGGCCTAGTAGTTCCCTCAGGAAGTTCATAGGGCTGGGCGTGTGCGTCAGGCAGGCCAACCCGGCCTGATGTAGGGCTGCGATCAAGAAGCCTGTGGCAATGCCGACCGATTCCTGAACATAGTAGTGTTTCTTGCGCTCTCCTGGCTCAGCCTCGCTGTAGTTCTCGGCGAAAATGGCGATTAGCGCTGGAGCTTCCTCGAGGAAGGGCTTGTGCTCGTCGGTGCCCAGCGGAGCCAGCGCCTCGAGCCATTGCTGCGGGGCTCGCCCGTGGTAGAAGGCTCGCTCTTCAGCCTCTGCGCCTTCGCGAATGCGACGCTTCAGCCCGGGGTCGCGCACCACCCCAAAGTGCCAGGGCTGATGGTGGGCTCCACTGGGGGCCGTGCCAGCCGCTCGCAGGCAGTCTTCGATCACGCCCTCGGGGATGGGGCGAGAGCTGAACTGACGCACGCTGCGCCGCCGCTGCATCTGGGCATAGAACTCGGCGGCCCGGCGCCGCATCATCGTAGGGTCGAGTTCTTCATAGTCGGAGTAGGGGAGAAAGTCGGGCATGACCCTGCCTTCTCGACGTTTTACTCGTGGCCCTCGCGCCAGTTGCCCAACTGCTCAACCAGGGCATCCCAGTGGGCGTCGCGGACGATGTTCAATCCGCTCAGGTCTACCTTGAGTTCACGGGCGCAGGCAATGAACACTCTGCCCGGCTGCCCGGGAAGAATGCGCTCTGGCTCGAGCATCAGGCCATCCCTCACCAGATACAGGGTAGAGAATTCGGGTGGGATGTGAGGAGTGGCCACAAACAGGCGACAGGGTCGCCCCTGGCCGGCACGGCTGATACGGTCGACGGAAAATCCTCCCACCTGAGCCGGAACCACCGAGACCGAACGAAATCCGTAGGGATTTCGCAGCGTGGTGAGGCCGAGCAACTGGCTGCGCAGCGAAGGCGAGGCTCGCAGCTGAAAGTCGGGACCGAGCCCCTGAATGGTAACCCGCAAAGGGGCCAGGGCAGCGGCGTGGTGCAGCAGCTTCTGCTCGCGGTCGCGGGCGTTAGGGCTTCCCCGAGTCTCACCCACGTAGTGATGATTGGCCGCATACCACCACTCCTTCCAGCGTTCGAGTGGGGTGCGCAAAAGTTCGATATGAACCTGAGGCGAGCTCTCTTCAGGCGTCCAGGGCTGCTGCTCGAAGGGTTTCGAGCTCCAAATGGCGCGAGTGCCGCGCTGGCCATCCCAGCTGGCCACTGCAAGCTGACGGGCTCGGGTGCGGATCATGGCGTTGATACCAGCGGAAAGATGTCGTTCACACGCTCCCACCCGATCGTCGACGAGCAGGGTGGGCAAGGCGGCCAGCCGTTCCGATTCGAGGCTCAGGCCGATCATCTGCACAGACACCCTCCTGGGGTCGCTGGTCCAGTGGAAATGAGTCGCTCCGCCGGCCACCGCAGCCTGAAGCCACTTCAGGCAGTAGACATAGGGATTGGGCAGCTGGAAGGCGCGCATCTTGTCGAGGGCCCGAGAGCGGTCCAGGGTGAAGCGACCCGACGAGTCGACGACGCCCTCCTGGCACAGCCCGCTTAGCAGGTCTTCGAGCTGCAGTTGGGCCAAGGTCAGGATTCCGACTGCTGGCGCGTCAGCAGCCAGAACCACATCATTCCCAGCCCGCTGAGCAACAGCCAGGCCGGTTGGCCGTCGGCACGGGCGACCAGGTAGCCCATCTGCACTAGAAACAGCCCGCCACTGCACTCCAATGCCAGACTCCAGAATGCCCTTGCCGGGTAACGTTGAGGTGCCCGGCACCGGATACCTCGCGCCAGCACCAGGCAACCCGCGACCCACAAGAGCCAACCTCCAAAGCACAGAGGGGATCGGGGGAACAGTTCCACTCCCAACAAGAGACCACCCAACAGCATAGACACGCATCCCAGGAAGGCTCGTTCAAAACTCCTGAGCACCTCGTAGATACGTTCCATGCCGAAACTTTCGACCGTCACACCTCAGTTCATTCCCAGCGCTTTGCCAACGACCTGGATGGTGGCTCCGGCCACAAAATAAGTCAGCGGTATAACCAGCAACGGTAACCACCATCGGCCTCGACGGCGTGCGGGCGGTAAAGCATCGCGGGCGCGCAGATAGGGCACGACGTTGATGGCCTGATAATTGGTCATCACGTAGGGAATCCAGGGCAGCATCAGGGGCTGGGCCAGGAAAAAGGCCTGACCATCGCCCAGGGCCTGCCCCGCCGAGAATAGGATGACATAAGCCGTCAGGCCGTAGTTGTAGCGACGCAGCAACTGCCAAAATACACTGAAGATCAGCAGGTAAGCCGGAAAGGTAAAGGCCCAATCTACCAGCGTGTGGTGCAGCAGCGTCCACCAGGAGTCGCCGGGCCGATGCAGCAGCGATGGAAAAACGGGTCGCGAGAACATGTAGAAAAACTCCACTACCAGGGCCCGCCAGCTGGCGTCGAGCACGAAGTCTCGCCCGCTGCCGTGGCGCTTTCCCGGGTGATAGTGCTCCCAGAGCAGCGTGCATCCCAGAAAGATCAGTACCAGCATGCGGGTCAGATTATCGGGGCTGGCCCCCCGGGCCAGGAAGGCCAGTGCCAGCACAAGCGCAGTCCAGAACAGGTAGAGTTTCAGCAGCATAATGGGACTACACCCGCCGATGGCTAAAGGTTACACGGGATGCCAGACCCATGGGGTCGAAGGTTCCCTCATGCTGCATCAGCGTGAACGTCGGCGTTTTACGGTCGAAGAGTATTTGTCGCTGGAGGATTCCTCGGCCAGCAAGAGTGAGTTTGTTCAGGGCGAGATCTATGCGATGAGCGGTGGTTCTTTGGAACACAACCGACTGGTCCGCAACCTGATGGGAGAGCTTTATCTGGCACTGAAAGGCAGGAAGTGTGAGGTGCTGCCCTCGGACATGCGCCTTTACATGCGCTCTCACCAGGTCTTTACCTATCCGGACCTGCTGGTCGTTTGCGGCAAGCCTCGCCTGCTGAAACATCGGCGCGATACGGTAACGGACGCTACCCTGATCGTGGAAGTCTTGTCGCCTTCGACTCAAGACTATGACCGAAGTGAGAAATTCCGAATCTACCGCAGCCTCCCGTCTTTCCAGGAGTATCTGCTCGTCGCCCAAGACGCTGTGGGCCTCGAGCAACATCGTCGCCAGGCCCCTGGTCAATGGCTCATGAGTGAGCACACCTCTTTGGAGCAGAGGGTTGAGCTGACTTCCATCAACGTGTCTCTCTCGTTGCAGGCAGTCTATGCTGGCGTTTTCTAGAGGAACTCCCGGCAGGACCCAGGATTGCGGAGTGCGTTTGCTTTGGAATCAGGCCCGTCGGCTCAGGAGTTCACCACGATTTCCAATTCCTGAAGTTCCTTGGGGAGGCCCTGCGAAAGGTTTTCCTGGCCATCTTCGGTGATCAGCACGTCGTCCTCGATGCGAATGCCGCGCACTTCTCGGTAAGCGGCGATAACCTCGGGGTTCAGGCAGTCGCGCAGCGGGTCGGTGTACTCGGGGTTCTCCAAGAGTTGCGGAATCCAGTAGAAACCGGGCTCGATGGTCACCGCCATGTGGGGCTGCAGGCAGCGGTCGAGGCGCAGATAGCAGGTGCCGAACTGCTTGGAACGGCTGCGCCCCGGAGCGTAGCCGGCCCGGTCGCCCAGGTCTTCCATGTCGTGCACGTCCAACCCCAACAGATGGCCGATGCCGTGGGGGAAAAACAGGGCGTGGGCGCCGCGCTCGACCAACTCGTCGGGTTGGCCCTTGAGCAGCCCCAGGTCGACCAGTCCGGCCGCCATCTGAAGGCAGGCCACCCGATGCACCTGGCGATACTCCACCCCGGGTCGGCAGGCCTCGATGGCCGCCTTTTCGGCCTTCAGTACGACCTGATAGATTTCGGCCTGACGGGGCGAGAAGGTGGTGCGCACCGGGTAAGTGCGGGTCAGGTCGCCGGCCCAGCCTTCGCCGGTTTCGGCCCCGAAGTCCACCAGCAGCAACTGGCCCTTCTCCAGCGTGCCCTGGTAGTGGGGGTTATGCAGCACCTCGCCAGCCGTGGACACGATGGGCTGAAAGCTGCAGCCCCCTCCCTCCTGGGTGACCGACACCAGCAGCGTGGCCACGATTTGAAATTCGCGGCGCTCGGGTCGGGTGGCGCGCATGGCCTGGAAGTGGGCCCGCACCGACATGTCCACCGCTTCGCGGAGCTGCCGTTGGGCCGCCTCGTCGTGACTTAGACGCAAGCGAATCACCGCCTCTTGCAACTCGGCGGGGGACTCCTTCATGGCCAGAGGCGGGCGCTCGACGGCAGGCTGCAGATGGTCGAAGCCATAGCGCGCTTGCAGCTCTTCCCAGCTTGGACCGGGTCCTTCCCAGACAGCCGTGTGGACGTCTGGTCGCTTCCAATACAGCGTGGCTTCACCGCCTTCCAGGCGAATCCAGACCTCGGGCTGGTTCCAGCCGCAAAAGTAGAGAAAGTGGCTGCAGGCCCGAAAGGGAAAGGGCTGGGCGGCGTTGCGCAGGGTGGGGCTGCCGCTGTAGAGCCAGACCGGCTGGGGATAGAGTTTGGCCAGTTCCTGGCGGCGGCGACGATAATCCTGGGCACGGGTCATTGCAGTAGTTTCTCCACTTCGTCTCGACATTCTGGGGGAACCATGAGAAAGTTCTCGCTGACCCGCTGGGACAGAGCCTGCAGGGCCCCGGTGCGGGTCACTTCGGCCAGGTGGCACCACTGGCGCCCACGGCCGGTCAACACCCGCACCGGTGCCTTGTGGTCTTGCAGGGCCAGGTCGCTGGGGCGGTCGACGCCCACATAGTATTGGACCTCGGGAAAGCGCTTCTTGACCAGGTCCACCGCTGCTTCGGCCTGCTCGGGCTCGGAAATCACCAGCACCTTGGGCAAACGCCTCCCCAGGAAGCGCTGGCTCAGGTCGGACAGCACCGGATCGGGGCTCGACTGCCAGCGCTTGATGGCCTGCAGCACATCGGCATCGTCGCTGCTGACAAAGGCCTGCAGAAAGCCTGGGGTGATGCCCTCATCGCGGAACAAAAACGACAGTTCGGCCGGAAATCGCAGCTCGCGTGACGATTCCTGTCCGAGTTGGCGGGCGCGTTGCAGGACGGCCCGCAACAAAAACTCGGTGGCGCGCACGGTGCGATGGAAATAGACCTGCCAGTGCATGAAATAGCGGCTGAAGAAGAAGGCCTCGACGGCCTCGACGGCCCCGGAGTCGAGGGCCAATACTTCGCAGCCCAGTTCCAGGTCATAAATCGGCGTCAGGCTCCCCAGAATGCGCTGGCCGTCGAACAGGCCGTAGCGCGTGCCGGTATACAAAGAGTCGCGCTGCAGGTAATCCATGCGGTCTACGTCGAGCTGGCCGGAAATCAGTTCGTGCAGCAGCCGCCGGGGGTGGGTGCCGCGTAGAATGCCTACCACCGTTTCGGGATCGATACCATGGCGTTCCAGGGTCAGGCGGAAACGTGTGCGGATCAGTTCGTGGCCGATGGCCTCGTGGTCGACCGCCGTGAAAACGTGTTCCAGGGCGTGGGAGAAGGGGCCGTGGCCGACGTCGTGCAGCAGGCAGGCGGCCAGGGTAGCCGAGGCTTCTTCGGGGTCGACCTCCCAGCGCTGCAGCACCTGCAGGGCCAGCCAGCCGACCCCCAGCGTATGCTGAAAGCGGCTGTGCTCGGCGCCGTGAAAGGTCGAGTAGCAACAGCCCAATTGGCGAATGCGTCGCAGCCTTTGAAAATCAGGGTGGTCGATCAGCTCGCAGAGCAGCCCTTGCGGCATTTGAATGTCGCCGTGCACGGGGTCGCGAAAGGTGCGCACCGGGCCGGCGATCACGCGCATCTCCCAGGAGCCGCAGCGGCTGGCCCGAAGGGCCGCCCGTGAAAATTGCCCTGCTTTCCTTTGTAACCGAACCCCCCAGCGACCCCCTCGGCGACCTCGTGCTGGCCCGTTTGGCCGCTCACCCCGAGGTGCAGGTGTTGCGCGAAACCCTGCGCCCCGACCTGGGGCGATTGAAAGGCCTGCTGTTGGCGGCTATGGCCGACCCGCGCTTTGAAGCCATCGTGGTGGTCGCCGACCTGCCGCCGCTGCAGAGCGACGCCCTGGTGACCACGGTCGAGGGCTCGCTGCAGCAGCCACTGCCCGCCTGGCAACCGCTGGTGGCCCAGAGTCTGTGGGAACTGCTGGGCTCGGACGCCCTGTGGGTGCGCAGTTGCCTGGGTAAAAGCCAGCGCCGCCTGCTGGCGGCGCTGACCGGAGGCCCGGGGGCCCTGGAACGAGTGCTGGATCAGCTGCTTATTCCTCAGCTTCCTCGTCTTCTGGAGTGGGCGACTCGCTAGCTTCGGGCCAGGGCTCCATGCTGAGCAGCCTCTGAGGGTCGATGCGACGGCCGATCATAAAGGGCCCGAATTCGGCATAGAGAGCGCTGACCTCGTCGTAGCGCATTTCATAGATCAGCTTCTTGAAGTAGAGAGGATTGGGTGAGTAGAGGCTAACCCCCCAGTCGAAGTCGTCGAGCCCCATCGAAGAGCTGATGATTTGCGAGACTTTGCCGGTGTATTTTCGGCCGGTTTTGCCATGGGCCGCCATCAGCTTGCCGCGCTCCTTGCCCTCCAGCATAAACCAGTTCTTGTGCTCGCCGCGTTTCTTGTCCATGGGGTAAAAGCAGATGTAGTCGTCTTCGGGGAACTGCGGATAAAGACGGCCGCGCTGGACCTGACGGTCCTCCTCGAGCATTTCCTCCAGGGCCGCATCCCACTCGGGCGAGCCTTCCTCGATGCCCTTTTGCTGGATCAGTGTCCGGTAGCGCTCGGCCACGCCGTGCAGCGAAAGCTCGACCACCGAAAAATAGGCGTAGCTGACCTGCAGATAGGGCCAGATCGGTAGCAGGGTCAGGTGGCGCTCGACCTCGGCCAGCGACTGGGCGTCTTTGCGCGAGAAGACGAACATCAGGTCGGCCTTGTGGCCGAGCACGTGATAATAGGCGCTGCTTTCCTCTTCGCCGCCCTGAAAATGTTGCAGCAGTTCGGCGCTCTCGCGCATCAGGCGCTTTTGCTTTTTCGGCTTGAGCTGATGCCAGGAGGTCCAGTCGACATGCAGCAGTTGGTGGAGCAAGAAGGCTCCCTCAAGGGTAGATGGTGCTTGACTCATCCGGGGCGCTTTGGCGTGGGTGACTTAAAATCCCGCCAGCGACTGCGAGGCGAATCGGCCCTGGTAGGTGGCCTGACCCTCGGTGCGCTCGAAGATGAACTGGCACAGTCGGGTGCCGGGGTGAAGGGCCAGCGCCACCGATGACACGTTGCTGATTTCCAGCACTTGCCGATTGTTGATGCCGGGTTGCATGAAGCCGGCGGTGACGTGCACCATCAGTCCCAGGCGGGCAAAGCGGCTGCGCCCTTCCAACCGACCGCACAGAAAGGGAGCCAGGCGGATGCGCTCGCGGGTGATGCCCAGCACGGTCTCTCCGGGCAGCACCACGAACGACTCGTCGACCTGCACCAGCTCGGTGATCTGGGTAAAGTCGGCCTCATCCGTCACGTTGTAGATGTGGTGCAGTTTCTTGAAAACCCGGAACTGGTTATCCAGGTGCAGGTCGATCGAGCCAGGCCCGACCATGTCCGGAGTAAAAGGATCGACTTCGATTTCTCCAGCCTCGATGGCTTTGAGAATTTCTTGCTGGGTCAGGACCGCCATGAGCTGAAACCTCTTCCGTCTTTTGAAGAATATTCAACATGGAAGGGGAAGCTCCTGCCTGAAGCAAATCGACGACTATGGATACACCGAAATGCGCTGAAGCAGCTCCGGTTCGAGTCGAGTTGGAGCCCGGAACTTACTGGTGGTGCGCCTGCGGGCTTTCGCAGAATCAGCCCTTTTGCGACGGCAGTCACAAGGGCACGGCTTTCTCTCCACTCAAGGTTGAGTTGGCCGAGAAGAAAAGGCTGTCGTTGTGCCAATGCAAGGCGACCAAGAAGCCGCCCTATTGCGACGGTAGTCACGCCGAAATCGAAGAATAGCGCACCACCTGGCAGCCATTCAGGCGCATCTGATACAGGCCCCAGGCGTGGCAAAGGTCCCCGGGGTGGGGCATGGCCCCCAGGCCTTGGGCCAGGTCCAGCGGCAGGTCGTAGGTATCGACAAGGTCTGCCAGGACCCATACCTGGCGGGACAGACCGGCCCGGTTGGCCTGCATGCGCAGGTGCATGGCCGCCGAATAAATGCACAGATCGGTGCAGTCGCCTACCAGAATGAAGTGCTCCAGTTCGGCGTGGGATTGCAAGTGCCGTTCGAGTTCGGGCTCCAGCAAAGCATTCAGGCTGCCCTTGGCAAAGCGAAGGCCGCCCGGAAAGCCCTCGAGGTGCGGGTGCAGTTCGGATTCGGCCGTGCCCGCTACACAATGAGGCGGAAAGGACTGAAACTCCGGAGAGTCGGCCTGATGTTCATCGCAGCAGAACCAGAACTGGGCCACCCCTCTCCGCTGTGCTTCCTCCAGGAAGGCTCGAACCCGGGGCACCAGAGCTTCTACCCTGGGACTGGCCAGCGGGCCCAGGTGACAAAAACCCCGCACCAGATCCACTACCAGAATGGCGGTTCGGTCGGGGCTCAGTGAGGCCCAGTCGAAGGCTGGCAGACTTTGCAGAAACGGGCCTTCCAGCCAGGTGAAGAAAGCCTGACTCATAGCCAGTTCAAGTAGTTTCCTGATGGACTGGGGCCGCCTCGGGCCGGCGCCTGGTTGCTGGCCAGTCGGAATTCGGTGGTCTGTTCGGCGTGGAACATGGCTTCTTCTCGGGTGACCAGCCCCTGTTCTACCAGGCGGGTCAGCGCGTGGGTAAAGGTCTGCATTCCTTCGCTACCACCCTGCTGGATGTAGGTATAGATTTCCTTGGTGTTGCCCTCTAGAATCAAGGACTGCACCGTGGCCGTGCAAACCAGCACCTCGACGGCCGCGATACGACTCTTGCCGTCGATGCGCTGCAGCAGCTTCTGTGACACCACGCCGCGCAGGCACGAGGAAAGCAACATGCGGATTTGTTTTTGCTGGTCGCCGGTAAACGTGTCGAGAATACGGTCGATGGATTGCACGGCGTTGGGGGTGTGCAACGTGGACAGCACGAGGTGGCCGGTCTCGGCCGCGGTGACCGCCGTCAGGATGGTTTCGGTGTCGCGCATTTCGCCGACCATAATGACGTTCGGGTCCTGGCGCAACGCCTGGCGCAGGGCCTCGACGAAGGAGGTGGTGTCGGTGCCGACCTCGCGTTGCGAAATAAAGGAATGAACGTCCTGGTGGTAATACTCGATGGGGTCTTCGATGGTCACCACATGGACGCGGCGATTGCGATTGATCCAGTCGATGATCGAGGCCAGAGTGGTGGACTTGCCCGAGCCTGCAGGCCCGGTAACCAGCACCAGACCGTTGTGCAGATTGGCCAGACGGCCGAGCACCGGGGGGAGTCCTAAACTCTCGAAGCCGGGAACTGAAGACTGAATCTGTCGGTAGGCAGCGCTGACCCGGCCCCGTTCCAGAAAGGCGTTCATACGGAAGCGAACGCCCTTGCTGACGTAGGCGTGGTCGATCTCGCGCAACTGGTTCAGGCGATGGCGCTTCTCGCGCGGCAAGGAGGACACCACCAGGAACAGCGACTCGTTTTCGCTGAGCACCCGGTCGCCAATGGGTATCAACTCTCCGTTCAATCGAACGGTGGGCGGTGCTCCGGCCTTGATATGCAGGTCGGATGCTCCATAATTGATCACGACCCGCAGGAGATCGTCCAGACTGAAGTTGAGTTCCAGCGGACGGGGAATGTCGAGATCGAGTGTGCGACTTCGCCCCTCGCCGGCCGAGGATATCGGCCGTTCCAGGCTGCGCTGACGCAGGGCCTGGATCTCCCTATCCTGCTGCCCGAGCCGCGCCTCGAGTTTCTGGATCTGGGCTTCGAGTTTCTTCCAGGGCGCTTCCTCGGCTTCCAAAAAGGGCGTGGTCAACAAAGAGGGGGGAGGGGGGAGATCCGGAGTGCGAGGCACCGGGGGCCTGAGCGGCACCAGTTCGTCACCAGGAACGGGGAGGGGAAGGCTGGCGGCGTCTTCCGACATTCTACAGGTCTTCCGCCTGGATGGGGAAAAATCCCGCAACCGGCAGGCTATTGTCGGAAGGAATCAATTGCTGCAGGGGTGCGGCTTCAGCACCGCTGAGCAGCTTCCACGGCGAGGCGATCCAGCCCGTCCGGATCCACTCCCAGTGAAGAGCCGCGCGGGTTTCCTGGCGCTGCAGCGCGCGCGGCAGGTAGCGATGCCACTGGCTGAACCCCAGTTCCGACATCACCGCTGAGGAGAACTTTTGCACACAGCTTTGCAACGCGTCTTCGTCCCAGAGGGAGTCCTGCCAGCTGCCCTGCCAGGCCACCAGATAGGCGTCGGCATAGAAAATGCTCTGAGGAAAACACTGCTGAAGGTGGCGTTGCAGCAATTTTCCCCAGGTCGAGCCCAGGAAATGGCCCACAAGATTGCCCTGGGGGCCAGAGATCCGGCAACGCGGTCCAACCCCCAACCATTTGGCAAAGTGCTGACTGTCTATCAAGGAAATGGCCGGACCACCTCCCGCAGAGCGAGCCAATTTTCCTTGGAGGTCGGGGTGGGGCAGGGGAGCGGCGCGAAGTTCCTCGCCTTTGTGGGCGGTGCTCAGGCGGTGGCTGCGGCCCCCCAGCCGCAGTTGGGCTGGTAATCGTCCCTGGCGGTCGGGTTGCACGCTGCCCAAGACCTTGCCGGTCACGGTGTCGCGCACCTCCAGCCCTTCGGGCCCGCTTTGGGGGATGTTGCCGTGAAACAGGCCGCGTCGGGCCGCACGCTCCAGTCGCGGACCCGGCATCCAGTGGGGGGTCCCCTTGACGAGCCAGCCCTTCTCGGCCAGTCGCTCCAGCACACCTTCCAGGCTTTCCAGGTTCCAATCCGAGCGAAGCCGCTCAGGAAGGCGTTCCAGCAGCGCCTCGGCCGGGAGTTGCTTGCGCGGATTCTGCCATAGCAGACTCAGGGCTTGCTGTGGCACCACGCCGTGATGAAGGCAGCCAGGCGAGTCGACCAGGCCGTCGGCCATCGACTCGCCAAAGTAACGCAAGCGCGCCCGCTCCGACTCCTGACGCCACACACCCAGGACTCGACAGGCTTCGCCTCGGCGACCGCTGCGACCGGCTCGTTGCCAGAACACCTCGCGACCCTCGGGGGGGTGAAGCATCACTACCCAATCGACGTCGCCGATGTCGACGCCCACTTCCAGCGTACTGGTCGAGCACATCAGCGCGCTGCGCTCCCGCAGAAAGTTCGCTTCGGCCTCCAGTCGTAAGGGGCGGCTCAACCAGGCGTGATGAACGAAGACGGCTGCTCCATAAGGAGGAAGGCCCTTCAAGGAGGCCCCTATCTCTTCGGCTTCGGCGCGACTGCGGGTAAAGAGCAGAACCTTACGAGCCCGAGGAAGCTGGGCGAGCTCTTTGCGAAGTTGCTCGATATCGAACCAGCGGTGATAGTGCAGCACCAGAGGGCGGGTCTGAAGCGCCTTCAATACCATCGGATGGGGACTGTCCGGCGTGCCCAGAAAACGTTGCGCCAGAGCCTCGGGGCGCGCCGAGGTCGCGGTTGCTCCCACCCGTTGGGGAGCGGCCCGGCCCAGCGAGTGGCACACTCGGTCGAGTCGTTGCAGCAGGCACTCCACCTGGGTTCCGCGGGGGCTGCGTTCGAACTGATGAATCTCATCGAGAATCAGGGCCAGAGTGGACTGTAGCCAGCGACCGTGGCGGCAAAGCAGGCTGTCCAGTCCCTCAGGTGTGGTGATCCACAGGGCTGCCGGGTGCTGAGCGGGGTCCTGAGAATGATCCGAGGTTCGGCGGCAGAGGCGAAGCCCCAGCTGGTGAAGGGGTTTCTCCAGGCGACGTGCGGCGTCGTTGACCAGTGCTCGGGTGGGACACACCATCAGCAGGTGCCCCTGTTGCTGGCGCAGGCTCTCAAAATTGCGCTCTAGCAGCGGCCCCAGGAAAGCCTCGGTTTTGCCCGAGGCGGTGGGGGCCAGCAACAAGGCGTTCTGTCCCCTGAGCAGCGGGGGGATAGCCAATCGTTGAATTTCGGTGAGCTGGGGAAAGCGCGCCAACAGAGCGTAGTAGGTCTTGGGTAGCGAGGAGCGCACCTCGGGGGCTTCTCTCCGTGCTTCCCAGGAGCCTGGGTGCATGGGGAGAAGAATTGCTGGATGGGCCCGTCCGAGCAGAAACGACCGCAATTTGGTCCCGGGCTCAGCCTGCTGGCACTGCTGGGCAGCCAGTTTGTGCTGCTCTACTTGCTCGACCACGAACTGGCTCGGGCCTTTGTTCTCAAGCCTGAGCAACTCTTCGGGCGACTCCTGCCTTCGCTGGTATGGCCCCTGTGTGCAGCCTGGTTTCTCTCGGCCTGGCTGGCGCGGCGACGGCCCGGGAGCACGGCGATCCCCCTGGGTTATCACCTGGGATGGACACTGGCCTTTGTGGCGCTGCTGATGCGGCCATTTTACCTCTCCACGGTGGGAGGTCAGCCGATTCGAAATCTCGAGCAGGGCGTCTGGATGGCCTGGACCGTGGGCATCGTGGTGACCCTGGCGGTGGGTTGCGGTCAGTTGATTCTGGCACTTGCGCGCGATGTGTTGATGCGCCCATGGTCGCTGCCCTTATTGCGGTTGCTCGGCGGTGTGGTGGCCCTGACGACGCTGGCGGCCTATCGAGATTTTTTGCTCGAGCAACCCCTCTACTTCGTGATCTCAGCGTGCCTGTTGTTGGCCTTCCATCGGCTTCAGCTTCCCCGTCCCTTCGGACTTTCGGTCGCCTGGTTGTTGCTGATTGGTGGCGCCATGTGCTCGTTGGTCTCAGGCACCACCTTCGAGGTGGCTGCCTTACCCGGAGCCTTGTTGCCCCAACCCAGGCTGGATTTGGTTCCGGCTGCGGCCGACATGCTCTGGCTTCATCCTCAAATGCTCTCGTTGGCTATCCCATTAGCCCTATGGGCACTGGTGCGAGACGCGGTGTTGCTCGAGGGGGCCGACCGTGAACGAGGCCGCTCTCACCTGTTGCTCCTGGGTTTCGTCAATCTAGGTGGCGGGGCGTTGGGATGTGGTATTCCGCTGGGCGTGCTGCCCGGTTTTTCGGCCATCCAGCGCTGGTCGGGTGGACAGTTTTACAGTCAGGCAGCGGGATGGTCCATGTTACTGCTGGCCACCACCGGCGGCTTCGCTGGGTGGCTCGGTTGGCTCCCTCTGCCGGTGTTGGCCATGGCCTGGGGCTATTTGCTCATCACCAGTGCCGGTCACTCGTGTCTGCAAATGCCGGCCAGTTGCGCCTGGTGGGCGGCGGCCCTGGCCCCCTGGCTGCTCTTCAACGAGCCCGATTTCAATCGCTTGCTGATCGGCCTGCTTTGGGGAGGTCTGGCGATGATGATCGAGGTAGGTCGCTATGATCGTGCGGCCTGGATATCGCTGATGGCCTGTCTTCTGGCCTCAACAGGAATGCTTCACGGGGGGCGCTGGGAGCCGGATTTCAATCTCTGGTCGCTGACTTATTTCGTGCTCGGAGCCGCTCTGCGGGCAGCCTGGTACTATCATCAAGAGGTCAGGCCTCTTGCAAAAGTTCAGCCAGTTCTTCCAGCAGAGATTGAGCACATACTGTCCGATAGCAGCGATAGTCCTGGCACGTCGGTTTTCGGCATCCCGGCGGACAGCCGACCGGTTGAGGGCGCAGGATCCGGTAGTGCTCCGTAAGTGGGGCCCAGCGCGCCGGAAAATCTTCTTCCATGGCGTAAATACCCAGAACCCTGGCGCCAGCGGCCGCGGCCACATGCATGGGCCCAGAATCGGGACAGAGAAAGGCGTCACAGCGTCGACTGAGGGCGGCCAGAGTGGCCAGATCGGTCTGTCCTGCCAGGCACAGGGCCCGGGTTCCCGAGAGTTCCACCAGTTTTTGGGCCCAGGCAGCCTCGCCGGGACTGCCCGTAACGACCAGACGTGCGCCCATCTGCTGTTCCAGGGTCGCCAGCCAGCTGGCGAAAACGTCCAGGGGCCAGCGCTCGAGGGCAACCGGCGGGCCCTTGAAGGGGTGCAGTCCTAGCAATGGCCCCGGACGCTCGGCCAGAGGGGAGAGAAGCTGTTGAGCCCGCTGCTCGGCTTCGGTCGGGATGTGCAGCCGAACCCGAGCCGGGCCTTCGCCAAGGGGCCGTCCACCCGGCAGAGCTCGTGCGTAATCGAGCAGGATTTGCGACCAGTGGCTGTGCTGGTCTCCGTGCTCACTGCGCACTTTCACCCGATGATTGAAGAGAAAACTGTAGCTCAGTCGTGAGTCCTGACCCACTCGATGGGGAATCCCGGCCAGTCGAGTCAGCCAGGCCGTGGCGGTGGTGCTCCACAGGACCAGCGACCCATGATAGCGTCGGGCCCGCAGCCGGCCCACCCAGGTCCACCATGCCTTGATGCCGCCCGGGCCTTTGCCGGGCCAGACCCAGAGTTGGCGAATGCCAGGATGGTCCTTCAGGGCAGGCGCCGTCTTGTTCTGACAAAGAAAATCGAGGCTGGCCCCTGGAAAACGTTCGTGCAGCGCCTCGACCACGCCGGTGGCGAGCAGCACGTCGCCCAGGCCACCACCGGTATGGACAATCAACAGTTCAGGCTGAGGAGGTAACACGGGCCTGACCTTTGTCCGTCAAGCGCCAGGTCTCCCCCCTGGGGGCCGTCTCCAGATGGCCCGGGCATAGGGTTTTGACGCTGCAGCCGCCGCAGCCCGTCTGACAGGCTCCCTGTTCGGGAATGGCCCGATCGACATATTGCCCCCTCTGCAACACGCGCAGGGCCGACTCGAGCTGTCCTCGAGGATACCCCGTTCGCTGGATCAGTTGATCGAGGCTGAGGGGGCGGTCGTGCAGCGCGCGCAGCAGTTCCTCGGTCATTGCATCACCTGATAGCCGATCCAGGCGCAGACCCAGGCCGAGACCAGTTGCCAGACCAGGCAGATCAGGGCCCAGCGGCGCCCAAATTCCTGGTCGATGGCAGCCAGAGTGGCCACGCACGGGGTGTAGAGCAGCAAGAAAATCAGGAAAGCCAGAGCCGAGGCGGGCGTACAGCTCTGAGCCAGGGCTCCTTGCAGCCCCTGCGGTGACTCATCGGCCGGTAACTCGGCACTGGGCAGGCCAAATAACTGGGGAACGGCCAGAGCGGTGCTCTTCACCGCCTCGCCCAGGCCAAGGGCGAGTTGTTGCAGGCCGGGCGTCAGCGCCAGCGGGGCCGTGGCTTCCTCTCCCAGGAAGCTGACCCCCAGGGTGCCGATGACGACTTCCTTGGCGATAAAGCCCGGCATCAGCGCGCCGGCCAGACGCCAGTCGGTGATACCCAGGGGGGCCAGCGGCACCGTCAACATTTGCGACACCCGAGCATACAGGCTCTGGTCGGCCCTGCCAGGGGGAACCTGGTGGAGAAACCACACCAACAAGACGGCTCCCAAGATCGGACCGGCGGCATCCTTTAGAAAGGACTGGGTGCGCAACCAGGCCTGGCGAGAGATGGCCTTCCAGGTGGGAAATCGGTAAGGCGGAAGCTCCATAACCCCCGTCAGGTCCGAGTCTTGAGGCACCAGCCCGCGAGTGAGGAAGGCCGTGGCCAGCCCTAAGAACATGCCCAGAACATAAAGCCCCAGCACGACCTGGGGTGCGTTAGCGGGGAAGAATACGGCGGCAAACAGTACGAACACCGTGAGGCGGGCACTGCAGGCCATAAAGGGAATGGCCAGTGCTACTCGCAGTCGATCTCCAAGATTGGGCAGAATGCGTGTGCTGTAGATGGCCGGCACATTGCAGCCAAATCCGAGCAACATGGGAATCAGGCTGCGGCCAGGCAGGGCCAGCACTTTCATTACCTGGTCAAACATGAAAGTGGTGCGGGCCAGCAAACCCGAGGCTTCGAGAAAAGCCATGGCCAGGTAGAGCAGGAACAATACTGGAGAAAAGGCTGCTACGGTGCCGGCTCCATCAATGACGCCGTGGACGATGAACGACTCGAGCAGCGAAGGTAGATGAAAACTGGCGACCCACCCCGAGAGCACGCCTTTGACGACGTCCAGGTAGCCGATCCAGGGGTCGGAAAACAGGTAGGTGAAGCGGAAGATCCAGAGCATGCCCAGGAAAAAGAGCGGCAGGCCCAGCAGCGGATGCAGCAGCACCGAGTCGAGGCGCTGGGTGGGGGTGGGACCAGCGGGCTGCCGGCGTTCTACTTCGTGGGTGATCTTTCGAGCCTGTCGAAGCCTTGCCTCGGCCACGGTCAGGAAGGGGTCCTGGGCCTGCTCCAGGCTACGTCGCAGTTCCAGCACCTCCTGAGAAGTTTCCAGGCCGTCCAGGTCTTCGCTGAGCAGAGTTATGGCATGCCAGAGATTTGGGGCCCGCACCTGATCGAGCGCCTTTTGAAAGAATTCGGGATAGGGCGTCGGTGGCGGAGCCGTGCGGGCGCGGGTCAGTGCTTGCTTGATGTCTTCGCACCCCCGCCCCGAACTCGCTACGGTGGCGATCACTTCGACCCCCAGGCACTCGCCAAGACGAACGGCATCGATTTCCACGCCATGGGATTCAGCTTCGTCCACCAGGTTGAGCACGCAAATCGTTGGCAGACCCAGTTCCAAAACCTCCAGGGTAAGCCCCAGGTTTCGCTCCAGGTTGCCAGCGTCGAGCACGTTGACAAGCACGTCCGGGGGGTGTCGCAGCAGCTCGTTGCGGGTGATCCTTTCCTCGGAAGTGGCGCCGGCCAGGCTGTAGGTTCCGGGCAGGTCGACCCAGTCGACCTGCCGGTCACCGAGTTCGAACTGAATGGCCAGGCGATCCACCGTGGTTCCTGGCCAGTTGCCCACGCTAAGGTCGGCCCCGGAGAGGGCATTGATCAGGCTGGATTTGCCAACGTTGGGGTTGCCTACTGTGGCAACGCGGAGGGGGGCATTCACTAATTAATGAAGGCGCACTTGGCGGGCTTCGTTGCGTCGAATCGAGAGATGAACATTGCCTACCGATACCTGGATGGGGTCGCCCAGTGGGGCGAATCGAACAACCTTCAGACGGGAGCCCGGGGAGACGCCCAGCGACATCAACCTGCGCACAAAGGGCCGGGGGCCCTCGAGGCTGGCGATTTCGGCGTCTTGATCGGGTTGCAGTTCGGCCAGAGTTCTCATGGTCTGGTTATGGCATTCTTCAGGTCCCGCTAAACTCTTTTTCGGGAACTCCTCAAATGAGGGATTATTGACGGAAGATGTCCCCCAGCTTGTCGAGTTCGTCTTTCAATTGATCGCCGAGTTGCCGACCTGCTTCTTTGAGGTTCTCGATGCCCCGCTCGAACTCCGAGCGAGCCATCTGCTGGCGAACCTGCCGGGTTACCTGGTTGAGCTGCTCGGGGGAGCGTATTTCGATGGCCTGGCTGTCTTCGCCAGGATACCAGAAGACGGTCTGTCCGTAGCTCAGATTTCGCACCGCCTGGGCACCATCGATTTCGGGCTGTTGCTGGAAGAGTTTTTGCATCAGTGAAGAGGGCTCACCGCGCAAACTGCCACCGAACGATTGTCCAACTTGCTGAAGGTAGCCGAACTGTTCTTCGGCCCGACGGGCGTCGCGAGCCGAGATTTGCACCTGAACCGTGGGCGGGGACGAGGTGTGCATGACACCCACGGCGATACCCGCGCCTGCTGCCAATCCTGCCGCCACCAGAGCCACTTTCTGACCGGTGCCCATCGACTTTTTCTGAGAACGAGTGGAAAACTGCTCCTCAAAGTGGGGCTTTTTGGCCCAGGGGCCGACGGGCTCAGAAGCCGTAAAGCTCTCTCGCGGGGCAGGGCTGCCCGACGACAGTGGACTGCGGTTCTGTAAAGAACCCGCTCGAATCGTGCTGGGTTGGGAAGAGGATATCGGCTGCATCTGGTGTGTTTCGCCTCAGAGGCTAGCTTTCCTCGCTGAGGCAGGTGCGCAGAGCCTGAGCGAATTGACGGGCAGTGGCGAAGCGCAGGCTTTTGTCGCGTTCCAGGCCGTCGCTCAAAACTCTGGCCAGAGATTCAGGGAGCTGCGGACAGACGTCGAGCAAGCCTAAAGGGGGCTCCTGGGTTACCGAGGTGATCAGGTCGCCCAATGAGGTGCTGCGGAAGGGCAATTCACCTGTGAGGATCTCAAAAAGCATCACGGCCACGGCGAACAGGTCAGACTGAGCGTCAACTCGTCCCAGACTGGATTGAAAAGCCTCAGGAGCCATGTATTGAGGGGTTCCATAGAGGCTATCGCCGCCCATGGGGTCGACCTCGGCGGTTCGGGCCAGCCCGAAATCCATCAGTTTGACCTTCCCGTCCCTGGTGCACAGCGCATTGCCTGGTTTGAGATCGCGGTGCACGATGCCCTGCAGATGAATGGCTTCGAGGGCCTCAATCAGTTGCACGAAGGCATCCACGATGGTAGCTACCGACTGGCCCTGGAGAGCCTCGTTGAGGGGGGCTCCTTCTACCAGTTCCATGGCCAGAAATCGGCATGGTTCCAGGCCGATTTCGAAGATGCGCACCACGCCGGGATGGTCCACCCGCGCCAGCGCTCGAGCCTCGGTGAGGAAGCGCTCCAGGGCCACACCGGGCTTGGGCTCGTGGTGAATCAGCTTGAGCGCCACAGAGCGCAGCAGCCTCTGGTCTTGAGCTCGAAATACCGAGCCCATGCCGCCCTGTCCCAATCGCTCCTGCAAGAGATAGTGGGCCAGACTGTCGCCACAGTCGAGGGCGGGAGGGGGCTGATACTCAAAATCGGAACTGGCTGGCAGTATCAGGCTTCGAGGCTTGAGTTGCAAATGCTGGCGGATCTTGGCGAACAGCAGGCCAAACTGGACGGGTTTGGTCAGGTAGTCGGTGGCGCCGTCTTCGATGCAGCGGATCATGGAAGGCGTGTCGTCGCTCGACGAGACCATCATGACGGGCAGTTGTAGCGGTGGATAAGTCTTGCGCAATTCGCGCAGCACTTCCTGTCCGGACATATCCGGCATTTGCAGGTCGAGCAGCACCAGTTCGATGGGGTGCAGTTGAATGGCCTCCAGGGCACTTTTGCCGCTCTCGGCCACGACCACCTCGTACCCCTGTCGGACCAGGCGACGATGCATCAGTTCGCGGCTAATTCGATTGTCGTCTACGACCAGCACCACCCCGGGCATACAGGGTGCTTGGCCAGTCAGGGGTCAGGACCTTGTGGCAGATGGGAAGAGTTGCTCGATTTCGTCGGCCCTGAGCAATCGATAGTCACCGGGTTTCAGGTCCGCCACTGCGAAAGGACCGAAGCGTTCTCGATGCAGTTCGAGCACGCGATTGTCGACCAGTTCCCACATTCGCCGAACCTGATGGTAGCGGCCTTCAATCAGGGTCATCAGCACTTCCTGGCCCGCGCTGCAGTGGAGCTTGCAGGGCAAGAGTGGCTTGGGGTCATCGGCAAGGGTCAGGCCTCCGGCCTCGAGCCGGGCCAGGTCGTCCGGGCTGGGGGGGCGTTCTAGAACGGCACGATAGACTTTTTCAACCTTGAAGCGCGGCGAGGTCAGGCGGTGTAGGGCCTGACCGTCGGTGGTGAAGAGCAGCACACCGCTGGTGTCTTTGTCGAGCCGGCCGACGCTCGAGAGCTGCGGTCGCCTTTGCCGATAGCGCTCGGGAAAGAGATCGAACACCAGCGGTCCCCGATCATGATGGCTACAGGTCAATCCCAGGGGCTTGTGCATCAAGATCCACAGCGGATCGGGGTCGAGCCGGACACCGTCCCACTGCACGCCGTCCGGTTCAACCTTCTGGTCGACCGAATGTACCGGCTGCCCCAGATAGAGAACCCGCGACAGCCACCTGCGCAGCTCGCTGCGGCTACAGTAACCCAGGCGGGAAAGCAGGCGATCTAGGCGCTCCGTCGCCACCGCAGCACCTTAAATCCGGATTCGATGTGGCGAAATTCCAGTTGTCCGTGAGCACGGCTCAGGAGTTCCTCGTAGGCGAGCATGCGATTGGCCACCAACCAGAGTTCGCCGCCCTTCATCAGTCCCTGCACGGCTCGCAACACCAATTGCTGACCCAGTTCGCGTGCCTCCTGGCCATGCTCGTGGAAGGGCGGATTCAGCACCACCCAGTGAAAGGGTCCAGGGGCGAGCTCGTCTCGGACATCGAGCCAGAGCGCCGTCAGTTGTCCCAAGGGATTGTTTCGTTTGCAGGCCTCCACGGCTCGCTGGTCGACATCGACGGCTACCAGGCTGTCGGCACCGCGTTGCAACAGGATGCGGGTCAGCAATCCGGGGCCACAACCGAACTCGGCGCCCCGCCCCGGCATCTCGGCTGGCAGATGGCGGGCGAGCAGGGCCGAGCCGGGGTCGAGCCGGTCCCAGCTGAACAGCCCCGGACAGGAAACAAAATCGGCTTCCGGGTGCGGGGGGGCAAGTCGACAGGGGTGTCCGTCGCCCTGAATGGTGGCAGGGTCGGGATGCATCAACTTGCAGTGATAGCGACTCACCACCAGGGAGGGGTTCAGGCGCTTTTGCCAACTGTCGGCCCCCAGCCGCTTCTCCAGGCAAAAAAGTATCTGGCCTCCCGGACGACAGGCTCGCGAGGCCAGTTCGAGATAGGCTCGGGTCTCGCGGCGGTTGCCGGTTCCGCACACCAAGACCTGTGGCCACAGGCTTTGGTTATCATAGTCGTCACAGGCCAGAGCCCGACGCAAGCGGCGGTGGGGTTGAACCACTGCCCCGGGATGCAACCCTGGGTGGGGTCCGCCGGCCAGCAACAGGGTGGCTTGTTCCGGGTTCCAGTGTTCGGCCAGCAAGTCTAGTGCAGACAAGGGTCGTCGATTCGCCGGGGCTGGCCGCACTGGGGGCAGCGCATGGTGTCTTCCGCTGGTTCCAGGCGGGAATTCAGTGCGACCCGCTCGTCAAAGACGAAACAGTCGCCCTGAAAAAAGCCCTCGGGGTAGTGCTCCAGATAGTTCAGGATTCCGCCTTCCAGTTGATAGACCTCAGCGAAGCCCTGCGCGAGGAGCCACGGCACCGCTTTTTCACAACGGATTCCCCCGGTGCAGTAGGTAAGCAAAGGCCGATCGCGGGGCAGTTGCTGAACCCGGTCGGAGTGGAAGAACTGTCGGAAATGTTCGGTTTCAGGGTCGAGCGCCTGAGCAAAGCGACCCAGACGAATTTCATACTGGTTGCGGGTGTCCAGCACGGTCACCTCGCGGTGTTGCAGCATCTGGTGCCACTGCTGGGGGGAGAGGTGGGTATTTGGGGATGCGCCGCGGGGCTGCTCGTCCAGGCCCGTGGTAATGGTTTCGCGCCGCAACACCACCTTCCAGCGTTGGAACGGGGCCTTTTCACAACGACTCCACTTCACGGTCGACAGAGGCAACTGCTCGGCGAGCCATTCCAGGGGACGACTCAAGTCGTTCTGGGACGCGATGGTGGCGTTGAGGCCGTCGGGAGCCAGGATAACCAGGCCGCACAGACTGGCGTCCGACGCTTGCCAGTTCAGGATTTCCTCCTGCAACTGTCGGCAGCGTGCCGCCTCGAGGGACGCTAAAGCATACAATGCCGCCACTTGAAAAGCCACCCCGGGCTCTTTTTCACCCACCAGGAAGCTCCTTCGGTCTGGTCATTCCGGTCGAACTGTGGTATTCTGGCCGAGGTGGTCAGGAAAAAGCGGGGGTTCACCCTCATTGAACTTATGATAGCCATTGCGATCATCGCCTTGCTGGCCGCGCTTATTGTGCCCTCGTTTCGAAAAGTCCGGATGAAGGCCCAGCTGACCTCCTGCGCCAGCAACTGCAAGAACCTGGGCACCATTCTTGAAACCTATTCTGTCGACTATGACGGCAAATACCCCGACCTGGGGGGGCTGGCCGGGCTTCAGCAACTGATCGACCACGGCAACCTGGGGAGGCTTCCGAATTGTCCTGCCGCTGGCCAGTGCACGTTCACAGACTACCAGTCCACGGCCAATCCGAACGGCTACAGCTTCACCTGTGTGGGCTTGTTTCACACCGAGCTTACCGGTTCGGGGGGGTTTCCCCAGTATGTGGCGGGGCTGGGGCTTACCGAGCGTCCCTGACCTTTTGGGATGGCTATTGGTTGCTCGACAGTTGAGCCTCGGCCTGGGCGATACGCGCCTCGATTCGCTCTGACCAGGACTCGGCGATACCAGAGCCCAGCAGCAGCCCGATGGGGAGGCCCAGCCAGCCGGCCTGAGGGATAGACTTGGAAACCATGTACCACACGGCCGAGGTCATGGCCGTGGTGGCCCAGGGAATGCCGTGAGCTACCCGGAGCAGGTTCTCGTCGCGTTCGATGCGCCTCAGCAGCAACATGTCCTGGGCGGTTACCGGAACCGGTCCTTCGGGTTTCGACTGCACGCTATCTTCCGAGCGGGAAGGGCGTCGCAGGTGGGCTGACCCGGGATTGAACTGACTGATCCGCATTCTCGGTTTCCTCCGCCGCCAGAATAGGGCGGAGTGCTGAAAAAATCATGAAACGCAGGGGTCTGCCCTTGGCTTGCGCAAGAGGCTCGGGTGACTCCGGCCGACCAACTGCTCGTTGTACTCAGCCTGGCGCTGCTGGCCATTTTGTCGCAGCGGGCTGCCCCCGATCTGGTGGCTGTGTTTCTGGTGGTTTCTCTGTCGCTCTTGGGGGTGATCACCCCCGAGCAGGCTCTGTCTGGATTTTCGCGCCCGGCCGTGGTGGCTTTGGCCGGTTTGTTTGTGATCACCCGGGCACTGGACAGCAATGGGGTGGTACACTGGTTGGGTCAACGTCTGGAGGCGATGGCTGGAGCTTCGGAGGCCCGGTTGGTGGCCGTTTTCATGCTGGCCGGAGCTGCACTGTCCATCGTGATGAACAATATTGCCGCGGGTTCGGTACTGTTACCGGCTGCCCTCGGAGCCTGCCGACGCGCACGCGTTGCCCCCTCACGCCTGCTCATTCCCCTCGGATATGGCATCTTGCTGGGGGGCATGGCGACTCTATTCACCACGGCCAACCTGGTCTTGAGCAGCTGTCTTGAGGGGCAGGGTCAGAAAGGCCTCACCATGTTGGACTTTCTCGCCTGGGGGGGGCCGCTCTGCCTGCTGGGAATCGCTTTTACCGTGCTTTGGGGCAGAAAGTTCTTGCCCAGGCTGGGTAGCCGCACTCCGGTGGCCGTTTCCGAGCCCGACAGTGAGGACCTGCTGGAAACTTATGGTGTTCACAGAAGTCTATTCGAAGGACGCATTCGACCTGAATCGATCCTGGTTGGTCAGACCATCGCCGAAGCCAACATCGGCAATCGCCTGGGGGTTTCGCTGTTGGGGTTGTTGCGGGGTCAGAGTGCTCATCTGGACCTGGACCCCAGGCAGCAGTTTCAAGAGGGTGACGTGCTGTTGTTGCTCGGCCGTCTCGAGGATGTGCAGAAACTCAAGTTGGAGGGCCTGGCACTGGGTCGGCGAGACTCGACCTCCGATTTGCCCGTTCAGGTGAGCGAGGCCATTGTTGCCCCGCGCTCATCGGCCCTGGGCCACGATCTGATTCGCTTACGCATGCGCCAGCGCTATGGGGTTACGGTTGTGGGACTATGGCGAAGGGGCCAGGCAATTCTTTCAAACATCAGTCGTTACAAGCTGCAGGAGGGTGATGCTCTGCTGGTATTGGGCTCTGAGGAGCGAATCGAATCGCTGGCGGGCAGCCCCGACTTTGTCCTGCCCCATCACACACCACGCCATCATCCGAGCCAGTTTCGCGTCGCCCTTACCCTGCTGGTAGCGGCCGTCAGCATGACCCTGGCGGCCCAGGGCCTCGTGCCCCTGGCGATGGCCATGCTCGGCGGTGGAGCTTTGCTGGTGCTCAGTGGTTGCCTGACGGCCGAGGACGCCTACCGGGGTATTGAGTGGAACATCCTGGTGCTGATCGCCTGCATGTCTCCGGTGGGAGCAGCCCTGACCTCCACCGGCCTGTCTCACACCCTTTCCCAGTCGTTGTTGGGCTTTGTCAGTTACGGGCCCCAGGTGTTCACTTTTGTCTGCTTCCTTGCGGCAGCCCTGCTTTCGCAGGTCATCGGAGGGCAGGTGGCGTCGCTGGTGCTCGGGCCCGTGGTGGTGGCTTCGGTGGCCCATCTGGACGGGCACGGGATATCCGCTCATCAAATCGCCATCGTGCTGGCTCTGGGCTGTTCCACGGCCTTTCTCACCCCGGTAGCCCATCCCGTGAACTTGCTCATGATGGGTGCTTGCAACTACCGCCAGCGCGACCTGCTGAGGTTGGGCATTCCGCTGACTCTGCTGTGTGCCCTGTGGGTGGCGCTGCGGTTGTGGCTGACTCGGTGACAGCCTGGCCGCTGTTTTGTCTGGCCGTGATTCTGGCCGGTTGTCGCACTTCAAGCCCCGTGTTGCCCGCGGTCCCGCAGGTAGGGGTTGGACCTCTAGGCATCGTCGAAATCGTGCACATGCCGATCGGTGCCCCGTTGAAGCTGCAACCCGGTCGCTGGCAAACAGGCTACCGATGGATTCGCGCCGTCGAGTCAGGCCAACTATATGAGTTGCGCATGACCACCCAGGTTACCTCGGAAGCTCCCCATGTCAAGGTGGAAACCCGTCTGCGGGTGGGTCAGCAAGAGGTGGGCTCGGGAGTGACCCAAAGCGTGTCTCAGCCCCTTGAAACCGGGGGAAGCCACCATAGTCCCGTGACCGCCCTCGGCTTGTGGAAAGCAGAACGCACGGGCAACGTCGAGTTCGCGGCCGACTTCCGGGTTGAGCCCCAGACCTCCACGGCTCAGTGGGTGCTCCTCGACGGCGACCCGGCGGTTCCCTACGGGCGGTTTTCTTTGATCCGCTATGGGCGCTGGCCGGCTGCGGGCCTCGGCGAGGTGCACACTCAAGGCCGCAAGGTGCCTGTTCAACAGGGCCTGATTCCGGGAGTTACGCCGCGGCGCTATGTCGACTATTGGGAATGGCCGGTAACGGCCTCGGCCGGGGACATGCTTGTGCTCTTTGCTCAGTTGTCGGCTCGCCAGAAGAGGAGCGACGAGATTGGCCCGTATGCACGCCTGTATCCGCGATTTGATGGAGAGCAGGTCTTCACCGCTTTAAGTCTGGACGGCGAAAACTGTGCCAACCTCTATGGGGAGAACGTTTGCTCGCAGCACCCGCAGCTGCAGGCCTACCAGGAGGCGGCGGTAAAGCCGTTGGTCCGTGAGGCCCATCGCCTGCGTTTGCAGGTTTGCGGTGCCTACGGCCGAGGCTGCCAGTTGATCGACCACGAGACCCGAGGGTTTGTGCTGCAGTTTCGCCCCGGATCGGGACTGCCGTTGCAGGAGATTCGCGAATGGAAGGCCGACGGCGTTTCAGAGGGAGTTGTGGACTGTCGACCCGGCGATTGGGTAACGCTGACAGCGCTGGTGAACTGCCAAAACCCTTCCTCGAGTTCGGCTGCCTATCGGGCCGAGCTCCGGCTGGGCCAGGACTCGTTGCAGTCTCAGCGCACGGTAGGGGAAAACTATCGCTACGGTCATTTTCGGCTGGAGCTGGCATACCAGGCCAGGGGGCGGAAAGTAGCCTGGTCGCTTGGCGGGGTGCCGCAGTCCAGCTATTTCTTGATGCGTCGATTCGGGCCCTGACCTCTAGCGCCGCCCCGCCATTTTCCAAAGATCAGCCTCACGGTTGCTGCTGCCCGAACTGGCCGGCTCCTCAGGAGTGCGAGATTCCAGGGCGGCCAACAGAGCCAATTCTTCGACCCGTTCATCGCTCAACTCCCGCGTCAGTTGGGGCAGGTGCTCTTGAAGAAAGTGAGTGGTCAGATGGCCGGCGATGAACTCGGGATGCTCCAATACGGCCTGGTGAAAGGGAAGGGTGTGGGCGATGCCGGCCAGCTGAAATTCTCTCAGCGCCACCAGCATTCTGCGTCGGGCTTCTTCGCGGTCACGCCCGAAGGCGATGAGCTTGGCCACCATTGAATCAAAGGCTCCCGGCACCTCATAGCCGGGATAAAGATGGGTGTCGACGCGTATTCCTGGCCCCGCCGGCAGATGCAGCTTCTCGATGCGGCCCGGCGAGGGCAGAAAGCCTCGATAGGGATCCTCGCAGGTGATGCGGCATTCCATGGCCCAGCCTCGGAGCTCGACCTGGTCCTGCGTCATCGTCAGGGGTTGGCCGGCCGCGCAGGCGATTTGCAGCTTCACAAGGTCGACGCCCGTGATCATCTCGGTCACGGGATGTTCCACCTGGAGTCGGGTATTGACCTCGAGGAAATAGAACTGGAGATCCTTGTCGACCAGGAACTCAAAGGTGCCCGCCCCACAATAACCGAGCCTCTTGGCCCCGGCCACTGCGGCCTCGCCCATGCGCTGGCGCAGTTCGGGGGTAAGCACCGGAGAGGGCGCCTCCTCGATCATCTTCTGGAATCGTCGTTGGATCGAACACTCCCGCTCGCCAAAATAGAGAGCGTTGCCGTGGGCATCGCCCATGATCTGAATCTCGACGTGGCGGGGTCGTTCGACATACTTTTCCAGAAAGAGGTCCGGTGAGCCGAAAGCGGCCAGACTCTCGGAGCGCGCCTGGGGAAAGGCCTGGCGCAGTTCGGACTCGCTGCCGACTTTGCGCATGCCACGACCGCCGCCGCCTCCACTGGCTTTGATCAGCACCGGATAGCCGATCGTAGCTGCGGCCTGCACGGCCTCTTCGACATCGGGCACCGGATCTTCGGTGCCCGGCACCACCGGCAGGCCGGCAGAGGTCATCAGCTTGCGAGCCTGGTTCTTGTTGCCAAGACCTTCAATGACTTCTGGAGTAGGCCCGATAAAAACGATGCCCGCTTCGCGACAGGCCCGTGAGAATTCGGCGTTCTCGGAAATGAACCCGTAGCCGGGATGAATCGCCTGGGCGCCGACCTTACGGGCCGCTTCCAGACAGCCCTCAATGTTGAGGTAGCAACCACGTGGGCTATCGCCGGGCAGTTCGACGGCCACATCGGCCAGTTCGACGGCCAGGGTGTCTCTGTCGATGGGGGCATAGGCTACGGCCGGTGAGATACCTAACTCGCGGCAGGCACGAAGCAGTCGGACGGCAATTTCGCCACGATTGGCAATGAGGATTCGAGAGAACATCGGGCCAGGTTTTCGAAAAGGTGGCAGGGCCCCTGCAAGCTTAGCGTATCTCACCGCTCCAAAAAGCTTTGAGCCCCGACTTTAAACGTTTCCATGCGCTGCGCGGCTGTTCGCGAATCTCTTGCAGTCGCTGTTGTACCTCGAAAGCGGTTTCCGGGCGCTTGTCGGCCTCCTTCTGCAGCAGGTCGGAGAGCAGCAACTCTAACTTGGGATTGGCCTCGGGCAAATAGCGCCGCAAAGGGGGGAAGTCGAAGCGGAACTGCTCGGGGTCCTGCAGGGTCAGCAGTTGATACAGGGTAGCTCCCAAGGCATAAAGGTCCGAGCGAGGGGTGGTTTTGCCCAGATATTGTTCGATAGGGGCATATCCGGGGGTGCCATAGGCGGTGGTGTCGCCGGCTTGTGAGGGCCGCAGCACGCGGGCGATGCCGAAGTCGACGAGTTTCAGGGGCCCTCGGACGCTCACCATCACGTTGGCGGGTTTCAGGTCGCGGTAGACGATCGGGGGGTCAAGCGTATGCAGGTACTGCAAGACCTCACAGAGTTGCAGCCCCCAGGCCAGCACGTCCGATTCGGGAGGGGGAACTCGGGCATCCTTGAGCACCGACTGCAGAGTGGGGCCTTCGACGCGCTCCATCACCAGAAAGTGCCTTCCTTGCTCTTGGAAACGCGCCACCACTTTGGGCAGATAGGGGTGTTCAAGTTGCATCAGCATGTCGGCCTCGCGGCTGAACATCACCCAGGCTTCCTGCTGCTCCTGAAGGCTGAGCGAAGAGACATCCAGTTCCTTCAGCGCCCAAACTTTGCCCTTTTCGCGGGTGTCGCGAACGAACCAGACGATTCCGCTGGCTCCTGAACCCAACATACGTTCGATGCGATAGCGGCCGGCCAGAACGCGCCCGACGCCGATGGAATTGTGAGCCACCCTCAGGCGATGCGCACGCGTTCGAGGGCTCGGATCGCCAATTGACGGACGTTCAGGACCAGCCAGAGGTAGACCGGAATGACCAGCAGCGACCAGCCACACCAGAACATCGGGGCCAGATCCTGGTTCATCGTCATTCCGTAGGTGGTGCCGGCACCGTAGAGGCTGCAGATGTAAGCGAACACCGGGTGCAAAATCCAGAGCGGGCCGAGCATAAAGCCGCCGCAGACGAAGCCCAGGCAGCTTCCGGCCAGTCCGATGAAGGCCCCCTGAGAGGCCCGACGACCGGCTTCCTGGCTATCCTTGCTGGTGGCCGAGATCAGCACTCCGTTGTAGGCGCAGTACACCACCACCAATATCGAAATCAGCGTCAGCATCAAGGTGCTGTAGAGGCCCTGTCCGGAGATGACGGTGACCAGCGCCAGGGCAGGTGTCCAGACCAGGAACTCCCGCAGCAGATTCTTGCTCTCGGAGAGAGCCACGCCGTCGGCGAAGTCGGCGCTGTTGATCCGCGTCAGGGCCAGGGCCAGCAAGGTGCCCTGCTGGCGAGCCTGAACGACCGAAGGGGCGGTGGCGAGGCTTGCCTTGATGCCCAGATAGATCAGTTGCAAGACGCCGGCGGCGCAAAGCCATCCGGCCAGTTCCGGGCGCCAGTGGCAGCCGTGGTCGATGACGTTCAGCGCTACAAAACCCAGCGGGAGCATAATCAGCAGGGTGAAGCCGGCGTAGCCGCGCCAGAGGGTTTTCAGCCAGCCCGTTCGCTGAGCGCGACTGCGCTGGGTGGCCCAGAAAGGGTTGTCGCCGATGTTCTGGATGCGCTGCAGGTAGTTCTTGAGAGCTGTAATCATGGTGCCTCCTAGATCCTCACCGCCGAGCGTTCGCGACGCAAGGTGTCGAGATACAGCAACGTGGCCCCTACCAGGTGGAAGGCGGTCACCGAAATGACGGGGCCGAAGCCCTCGGTGGTGAGGTAGGCACTGGCGAATACCGGGTGAAACCGCAGCAGGGCCTCCTGGTCGAAGAGCATCGAGAACAGAGGCACACCCACCAGCAGGCTGCCGGCCAGGCCGCTGGCCATACGGTTGGCGAACTGGGTATTTTTGCTGCAGTAGGACGACCACAGACCCACAGCCCCATAGAAGCCGATGGTTGAGAACAGTAGCAGCACGCCCATGAGCGCCTGGAATCCCCAGCCTGCCAGGGTTCCCAGGGCCAGCCCCAGGGGGGCTACGATCAGCAGTTCACGCATCACCGGCCACAGCCCGGTCAGCAGTCGACCGCCCACAATTTCGCTCGGAGTCAGCATCGTGGCCTGGAGGCTCTCGAACGTTTTCTTTTCCCGCTCACCCGTCACCAGGCTGCTGGTGCCGTTCAGAGCAATAGCGATAGCCACCAGCAGAACGATGAAGTAGCTGAAGGTCAGTGCGGTCATCCACATCTGGGCCAGGTTGTCGAGGGCCTTGCGAAGGCGGACGAAATCAGCCTGGGTGGCTACCGAATCCATGATTTCGGGGAAGGCCATGAAGGCTACCCAGGCCAGCGGAATCAGCACACACCAGACCAGGCCCATTTGCTTGATCCAGAAGCTGGACTTGCTGCGCTGATACTCGCGACGCTCGAGGATGCGTGACTTGTAAAAGATGGGGTTGTTCCATAATGCCTGCATCCGTGAAGCCTCCAACAAGGGACTTTTCTCGTCGTCGCGACGGGATCCTCTCCGTCCCCGAGCGGATTGTAGTCGCCCTGGATCGCTCGGGCAGTGACCCAGGTCACGCTGTCGAGCGGATTTTGATCAAAAAGGGGAACGCCCGTGCGATAGTCGACCCCCTCGCGAAGAAACAGGTTACAAGGCGGCCAATCAAGTCAGGACTTTTGAGAATTGGTATAGATCGGAGAAAAGCGGGGAAAAAGTCCGGGATAGTTCCAGAGAGGTCCCATTATGAGCACTGAAACCCGTCAAAGTAACCGCCTGGCCCAGGAGTCCAGCCCCTATCTGCTGCAGCACTGCCACAATCCGGTAGACTGGTATCCTTGGGGAGAAGAGGCGCTGCAACGCGCTCGCCAGGAAGGCAAGCCGATTTTTCTCAGCGTTGGTTACTCCGCCTGCCACTGGTGTCATGTGATGGAGCGGGAGAGTTTCGAACATCCCGAGATCGCTTCGGTGCTGAACGAGCACTTTATCAGCATTAAAGTAGATCGCGAGGAGCGCCCCGATCTCGATGAGATTTACATGGCGGCCACCAATGCCCTGTCTGGAACCGGAGGGTGGCCGATGAACTGCTTCCTGACGCCCGAAGGCAAACCGTTTTTTGCCGGCACCTACTTTCCCGCCGAAGACGGCCAGGGCCCCGGTTTCTTGACGCTGGTGCGCGAGCTGGCCAGAGTCTGGTCGGAGAGTCGAGACGACCTGGTGCAGCAGGCAGAACGAGTCGTGCAGCGTCTGCGGCGCCAGTTCAAAGGCTCGGGCGCCGTGCTGGGCCTGGAGCCGGAACTACTAGACCAGGCGGTATCTCAGCTGGCCGGGCGATTCGATGCGAAGAACGGGGGCTTTGGCGATTCTCCCAAGTTTCCCGCCCCCTCCAGCCTGCTCTTGCTGCTGCGCTACCACGCTCGCAGTCAGGACCCGCGGGTGCTGGAGATGATCACTCGCAGCCTCGACGCCATGGCTCGGGGAGGCATTTATGACCATCTGGGCGGTGGTTTTGCCCGCTATGCCGTTGATGAAGCCTGGCGAGTGCCGCACTTTGAGAAGATGCTGTATGACAATGCCCAGCTGGCTGTCGTCTATCTGGAGGGTTTTCAGGCCACTCAGCAACCGCTGTACCGCCAGGTGGCCGTGCAGACGCTCGACTATGTTCTGCGCGAAATGACCTCTCCGGAGGGCGGCTTCTACTCGGCCAGCGATGCCGACACTGAGGGCGAGGAGGGCAAGTACTTCTGCTGGTCCCACGAAGAAATCATGGGGCATTTGGGCGAGGTGGCCGGACAGCGCTTCTGTGCCTACTACGGAGTTTTGCCTCGGGGCAATTGGGAGGGCAAAAACGTTCTCTATGTGCCTCAGGCACTTCATCAGGTAGCGGCTCAGTTGGGTGTGGACGCCGAAATGTTGGGCCGCGAACTGGAAGAATCGCGCATCAAGCTGTTTGAGGCCCGGCGCCAACGGGTGGCTCCGGCGGTGGATACCAAGGTGGTGGCTGCCTGGAACGGGATGATGATTCAGGCTCTGGCCGAGGGATTTCGCGTGCTTGGCGAGGAGCGTTACCTGGATGCGGCCCTGCGCGCGGCCGATTTCGTGGCCGCACAGCTGACGACCGCCGAGGGCCGGCTGCGTCGCAGCTACTGCCAGGGTGAGTCTCGTGGCAGCGGCTTCCTCGAAGACTACGCCTGGATGGCCGAAGGGCTGTTGAGCCTCTATGAGGCGGGAGGGCGTTTCAGCGACTTTGAGCGAGCCCAACAGTTGGTGGCACGCATAGAGCAGCACTTTTCGGCAGAGGACGGAGGTTTCTTCGAAACCAGCGACGACCACGAGGAGTTGATCGTGCGTCACCGCTCGGGAACCGACGGTGCTCAACCGGCGGCTCAGGGCGTGGCCGCTCTGGCGTTGGTCAGAATGGCTGCCCACCTGGGCCGCGCCGAAATGCGCGAGCGCGGGTTGCAGGTTCTGACTTCGGTGGGCAAGGAGATGCGCCAGGTTGCCGCCGGATTCTGTAAGTATCTTCAGGCCCTCGACTTTGCTCTGGCCGGCCCGGTAGAGGTCGTCATTTGCGCCGAACCGCGTCCGCGCACGCCGCTGGTCGAGGCTCTGGCTCTGCATTACCTGCCCAACCGGATGCTGGCCTGGGGGTCATCGGAAAAGCATCCCAAGGCCATGGGTAAGCCATCGGACAAGCCCGCCTTGTATTGCTGCCAGTCGGGGGTTTGCGCCGAGCCGGTGTTGCAGGCCGACGACCTGGGAGCGGTATTGGCCAACCTGCGCCAGCACGTGCGCTTTGAGTTGATGCCACGGGTCGAGGGTTTTGCTACTTCCGAGGCCACCGCGGCTCTGGCTCAGCGCAGTCCTCAGGCCTATCGCGAGCTGGGAACCACCGGTCTCAAGGTCAGCCAGGTGGGCTTTGGCGGCTACCGGGTCGACGATGAAAACCTGGAGCATCAGCAGGCGCTGCGCGAGGCCATCGAGGCCGGAGTCAATCTGCTCGATACTTCCAGCAACTATACCGACGGAGGTAGCGAGCGTCTGTTTGGCGGGTTGTTGCGAGAGTTTCGTGAACGCCGCAACCAGTTGGTGGTCGTCAGCAAGATCGGCTATGTCCAGGGCTCCAACCTGGACGTCGCCAGGGCCCGCCAGCAGATCGGTCGCCCCTACCAGGATATGGTCGCCTACCAGGAGGGATGCTGGCATTGCATTCACCCCGAGTTCCTGGCCGATCAGTTGGAGCGGAGCCTGATGAGGCTCTCGCTACAAACCCTGGACGTGTTGTTGTTGCACAACCCGGAATACTACCTGATGGACTGTCAGCAGCAGGGACGAACCGATCGAAGCGAAGTGCAGCAAGAGTTTGATCGGCGTCTCGAGGGTGCGTTTCAGTTCCTGGAAGAGCTCGTCAGCGAAGGGAAGATCCGCTTTTACGGCGTGTCTTCCAATACGTTCGCCGGAGACTCGGGAACTCTCACAACCACCTCACTGAGTCGGATGCTCGAGCTGGCCCGCAAGGTGGGCGGAGAGTCTCATCACTTCAAGGTCGTTCAACTACCGATGAATCTGCTCGAGTCGGAGCCGGCCAGGGGCTTTCTGGCCGAGGCAAAGGCGGCCGGAGTCGGAGTGTTGCTCAATCGGCCGCTCAATGCCTTTGTCCAACAGACCTTGGTGCGACTGGCCGATTTTGAATGCGAAGGCGACTCGGTCAACCTTGAGCAAAGCCTGCAGCAGCTGGCCCGAGCTGAGGATGAGTATCGCCAGACCTTCGGGCCTTTCATCAAGGGGGAAGGGTCTGAACAGCTTTTCCGTTTCGCTGAGAATCTTCGGGGCCTGGATGCCCATCTGCAGCACCTGGAGCATTGGACACAGCTGGAGAGCCAGCGCATTCGCCCGGCCCTGATGGAGCAGGTCGAGGCCATCGATCAGGCCATGAATGGTCCACTGGCCGAGCCCTGGGGACAGTGGCGAGAGCGATATCTGGCCGCTTTCCGCGATGTCAGCAACGATCTGGAAGAGCTGGCGATGGCTCGCAGTCAGCAGTTGACCGATTCGGTTCGTGAATTGATGCCCGACGGATCCGCCCGTGCTCAGGCCAGCATGTCTCAGCTGGCCGTTCACGTGCTGGCCGGCCTGGAGGGGGTCAGCAGCGTGCTGGTGGGTATGCGCCGTCCCGAGTATGTCGAGGATATCTGTTCGGTATTGAACTGGGAGGCCTGTTCTCGGAGCCAGGAGGTGTTGGAGTCATTGCGCTCCTGGAGCAACCCCCATGGAGTCCTGGTCTGATCCGCCTCCCCCCCGGCGACTGGCCGGTTGGGCCGAAGAACGCACCGAAGCGGTTCTTCAGCCGGCAGGGAAGGACAAGCCTCGAGTGCGCCTGTTGCTCTCCTCGGGGGGGCAACGGGCGGTGCTCAAGGACTACTGGGACTGCCCCTGGTGGCTACGCCACACGGTGGGTCGCTGGGTGGTGTCCACCGAGCGTCGAGCCTATCGCAAGCTCGAAGGTTGCCAGGGCATTCCCGCTTTTTGGGGATGCCCCGATTCCTTCAGTCTGCTGGTGCAATACATCGACGGGCGGCCGGTGCACCGGATGCAGCGCGGCGAACTGCCCTGGGTGGGCGTGCTTCAGGCGCGACAGTTGATCCTCGACCTCGAACGTTGCGGGGTGAGTCACGGGGATATTGGGCATGATTCAAATGGAGACTTTGGCCGCGACGCCAACCTCATTTGGAGCAAGGATGAGCAACTGTATCTGTTCGATTTCGCTGGCGCTTCGTTCGCCCAGGACATCACCCTGGGCTTTTACCACGTGGGACGAGAGCACGATCGGCTGTTGGTCACCAAGCTGCTCCAGCGATTTTTTCCGGACCGTGCCCAGGAACCCGAGTATGCCGGGCTCCAACAACTCTCGCCCTGGAGCAGGCGCTGGTTGCGCTGGTTTAAGAAACTCTAGCCGTTCGGGCAGGATTTCCCATCAAGTGCGATCAAATGTTCCGGGTCGAACTGGGGGTTGATTGTCGGAATCTCACTACAGCTCCAAACCGTCCGTGGTCTCTCAACGCAGCGTGGGCGACCTGACGGGCCTCAGCCTGGGGAGTTCACTGGAGATTCTCGATCGTATTGGTCGTGGCGGTATGGGCTCGGTCTACCTGGCCCTGCACCGAGATTGGCGTCTCTACCTGGCGGTCAAATCGCCTCGCCCCGACCTGCTCAGCAGCGATACCGATAAAGAGCGTTGGCTGCTGGAAGCCCAAACCTGGATCGATCTGGGTGTTCATCCCAACATTGTGCGTTGCTGGTTCATCCGCGAACACAACGGAATTCCGCTGCTCTTTCTCGACTACGTGGCCGGAGGCAGCCTCAAAGAGGCCATCGATCAGCAGCGCTTTGGGGTGGCCAACTGGACCCGCTTCCTCGACCTGGCCATTCAGGTTTGCTTTGGCCTGGAGCACGCCCACGCCTCGGGCATTGTGCATCGCGACGTCAAGCCGGCCAACTTCTTGCTCGACGATGCCGGTCGGGTCTACGTTACCGATTTCGGCCTGGTCAAGCTGCAGGGACGCAGCGACGAGCAGCGCGGCCAGGTAGACCTCAGTGAAGTGGACGCCAGTTTGACTTCCACGGGAACCGTGCTGGGAACCCCCAACTACTGTGCCCCCGAGCAGTGGATGCAGCACGACGTGGGGGTGCCGGCCGACCTGTATGCCGTAGGGGTGGTGCTCTACGAAATGTGCGTGGGCCAGTTACCCTTCGAGGCCGGCACCGGCCCGATGGGGCTCGGCCAGCTGCTCACCCAGGTGTTGACTCAGGACCCGACCCCGCCGAGTCATCTGCAACCGGCCATTCCTCCGCGCCTCGAGGCGATTATCCTGCGCCTGCTTGCCAAAGAGCCCAAGGACCGCCACGCCAGCGCGGCGGCCTTGCGTGAGGACCTGATCGACCTCTATCAGGAGCTGGCTCAGGAGGCGTACTTTCGACCCCTGCCCAAGCCCGTAGAGGCGGTCGTCGACGTGCTCAACAACAAGGCCGTCAGCCTGTTCTCGATGGGGCGTCGCAAGCCGGCCGAACAAACCTGGCAGCAGGCGTTGCGCCTCGACTCGCTGCATCCCGACGTGGTGTATAACCGGGGTTGGCTGATGTGGCGCCAGGGGCGGACCTCGGCCCAGGAACTGGCAACGTTGTTACGTCAGGTCAAGGTGACCTACCCCCGCGGGGCGGTCCACTGCGGGCTGGCTCATTTGCTGGGGGGGGAGGCCGAACAGGCCGAGGCCAACCTCACTCAGGCCATCGAGGCTGGTGAATCCCTTACTGACAGTTCGGTGTGGCGTCATCTGGGCGATGCCTGCATGACCCAGGAGCGTTTCACCAAGGCGGCCCAGTGCTATCATCGTGCCCTTCAGCTCAACCCCAGCGACGAACTGGCACGCAGCGGCTGGGAAATGGCCGAGAAGAAGACCCGCCGCAAGCAGGGACGATGCTTCTATCCTCGCCTCAAGCCACTGGTGCATCTTCAGCGCCAGCATCGCCTGACCCAGGTTCTGCCCGCAGGAGGGGGCTGGATGTGGCTGGGTCCCGAACACATGGAGCTGCTGCCGGCCGATTCGGCCCGGCGTTCCTGGAGTGTCCATCACGATATTGGCGTGCGTCGCGTAGCCCTGTCGACGGCGGCCTCGCGGGTCATCAGCCTGGAGTCTTTGCCGGCCGCCGCCTGGGACTTTGCCAGTGGCTCGCCGGTGGAAGGCCTCGAGAACGGGGAGCGATATTTTTGTCTCTCTCCCTCAGGCCAGCAGGCCGTGGTGGGTTTGGTCGATCTGCGTTTACAGGACTTGCGCAGCGGCGAGTCAGGCCGGCGCCTTCGGGGCCACGAAAAGCAGGTTTTGTGTGCCTTGTTCTGCGGTGATCGGCTGGTTACAGGCTCGTGTGACCGCACCGCCCGCTGCTGGGATCCGGAGCGAGGGGCCTGCTTGCAGGTTTTTGCCGGCCACCGCGACTACGTAACCTGCCTGGCTTACAGCGCCGAAACCAATCTGTTGCTCACCGGCAGCAACGATAACCAGGCGCGCACCTGGCGACTGGATACCGGAGAGCAGTTCCGAGTGTTGGAGGAGAGTGCCCCGGTAACCTCGGTGGCCTTTGCCCGCAAAGGAAAGCTGGCGGTGCTCAACGTACTCGACGGCAGCGAGCCTTTTACCAGCGTGTACGACCTGCGGACCGGGGAAATGAGTCGGCGCTACCCGGGGTTTTCGCGCGTCTCGCCCGATGGTGATTTCCTGGTGCTGGCTCGTCAGGCCGAAGGACGGCAGGTGATCGAAATTCGTGAGGTTTCGGGGGGGTGCATCCGCCGACAGTTCTGGGTGGATGACGGCCCGGTATCGGATCTGGCGTTTTCTGAGGACGGCCGATTTTTCGCCGCGGTGACCCTCACGGGACACTTCTTCCTCTATGAGTTCGATGAAGCCTACCGCCCCATGCCTCGGGAGTTGCTGCTGACCTACACCCGCGGCGGTCAGGACCTGGAGGAGAGCCGCGAGTTGTTCGTGAGTCTGTTGCGCAAAGCGGAGGAAGAGTTAGAGCGTGGTGATACCTCGGGTTCCCGCAAGACTCTCGATGAGGCGCGTCAGGTTCCGGGTTATCGCCGCGACCCCCAGGCCCGGCTGTTCACGCGCCAACTCAGCCTGCAGTTGGGGCGGGGAGCGCTGAACTCGTGTTGGGAAGTGCGCTTGTTGGCCCAGGCCGGTGGGGTAGGGGGGGCGCCGATCTGCCCTCTTCCCGGTCAGGATTTGCTGCTGACCGCCAATGAGAAAATCTTGCGTCTGTGGGATAGCCAACGAGGCAATTGTATCCGTGGTTTTCCCGGCCATAGCGAGAGCATTCGCGCTATCGACGTCAGTCGGGACGGCAGTCGAGCTGTCTCTGGCTCGCTCGATCGAGGTGTTCGCTGCTGGGACATGCAGTCGGGTGAATGTTTGCAGCGAGTTGCCGTGAGCCGAGGAGGGGTGATCGCCTTGCACTGGTTGCCCGACAGTGCTCGGGTGCTGGCGCTGACCAACCAGTATTACCTGTGCGGCCTGGATTTCGATGCCGGTCAGGAAGTCTTTCAAGAGGCCGCCACAGGTTGCACCTGGATGGTGGGCTCAGGTGGCCAGGTTGTGGTCGGCGGGCCGGTGTTACCAGGCCGCATGATGGTGGTGGATGCCCGCACGGGTCAGGTACTACGCAAGCCCGCCCAGTGGAAGCTCTCTTCCGAGGCGGGGGATTCGGCTCTGCTGGCTTCGGCTGCGGCCACCTACGGCGAAGGGCGCTACGTGGTAACGGCTTCCCCCGAAGGCAATATCCACCTTTGGGACGTGCAGGAGGGTCGACACTTGACCCGGTTGCTGGAATTGCAGGCCCCGGTCACTCACCTGGCCATCAGCGCCGACGGGCTGTGTCTGGCACTGGCGCTGGAGAACGGTTGGGTGCAGCTCTGGGATCTCGAGCATCGGGCACTGTGTCAGGTTCTCGAAGGACCGTGGGGCAAGTTGACCGGGTTGGCCATGGCCAGCGATGGCTACGAGCTGTATCTGCTCGGCGCCGATCAGGTGCTGCGGATCTGGGAGATGGAGTGGGAACTGCTGGATACGCGAGCACGGCGCCAATTGGCCGAAACGGTTCCCAAGGCCGGCCTGCTCAATCGGTTGTTGAAGGGTTTCCGGGGCTGAGCCACTCGAGAGAGGCCCGAGGTTTTTCCTCGTCGTTCGGATTGACCAGCACCACCTTTTGCTCCAGGGCTTCGTCCCAGCCCCGCTGAACCCGCCAGGGTAGCCCGTGGCCGTGGCTGAGGTGACCCTTGCCCACCAGCACCACCACCTGGTCTGAATCGGCTTTGAGACCCTTGCGGATCTGGGCTGCCATGAACTCTTCCCAGAGCACCTGCACCTTCAGGAAACGCTGAAACGATGCCTCGCTCACCTTGCCACCGTGGGCGGCGAAAAGGCTGCGAAGTTGTTCTGCGCCCGGCCCGAATTCGTAGGGCTCGGCTGCCAGCTCTTCGCGCTCGTCGGGGCTCCAGGCCTCGGCTCCAAGGGTTCCCAGCTGTTTACCACTTTCGCTGGAGTTACGCAGGGGTAAGATCGGTAGGGAATAGCGTTGACAGGCCTGCCAGATGGGCAGATACAGGTCCCACGGGTGCCCCCAGCGCTGAGCCCACTCGCTTTGGGTCTTCAGTCCTTCGTCGTCGAGGCGGCGTTCCACATAGTCGACCAGCACCTGGCGCTGAGGCCACTGAAACATCTCGGCAACCACGACCAGCTTCCGTCCTCGACGTGCGAGGCCTTCGACCACCGCGTGCTGCAGCTCGTGGTCGATTTTGCCGGTGTGCTCCTCGCCCAGATAGAGCACCCGGGCTTCCTGACAGCGATCCAGAAAGCTGTCCCAGGGCAGCTGCTGGTCGCCCTCGCGGGCGAACCCGGCAGGTTGGGCCCAGACCAACGAGGTCCAGCTGAACCAGTAGAAGACCCATATCCATCGACGCACCACCCATAGTTAGGGAGTTTGTGCCACTCCCCTGCAGGAGATTGGCTCGGGAGGGTTCGATTTACACTAACTTGGAGATTGTGCTATAATTCACAAACTTCAAGTTTTAGATAGTTTTTGTCTAAGGATTGTACAAGTTGAGCGGCAACGAGTTTCCTCATTACCTGAACTTGCTGGCCATGATCTTGATGGCGGTGGCCACCGCTTCAACGATCACGTTGATCAGCTTCTACTTTGGGCCCAGGGCTCCCAACGAACGGAAGCTGGCTCCCTACGAGTGCGGCATTCAGGAGTTGATCCCGCTGCCCCGGCGTTTTTCGGTGAAGTTTCTACAGATCGCCATGATGTTCTTGATTTTCGACGTCGAGGCCATTGCGCTGTATCCGGCCGTGATGGTGCTCAAGCCGGCTGCGTTGATGGGAGATGGGTTTTATGTCCTGGCGACCGTGGGCAGTTTTCTCGCGCTCATCGTGCTCGGGTTTGCCTACGAATGGAAGAAGGGAGCCTTTGAATGGATCTCGTGAAGAAACAGGTCTATGCCCACGATGGGCTGTTCCCGCACCAGCCTGAGTCGCTGGCAAATGGCGGCGTCATCCTGGGCAATGTCTCCAAATTTGCCAATCTGGCCCGAACCCACTCCATCTGGCCAGCACTGTTCGGCCTGGCTTGCTGTGCGATTGAGATGATGGCGACCTCGGGTTCGCGTTTTGATATTTCTCGCTACGGTGCCGAAGTCTTTCGAGCTTCGCCTCGTCAGAGCGACTTGATGATTGTGGCTGGCCGGGTCTCCTTGAAGATGGCTCCCGTGTTGCGCCAGATCTATGACCAGATGCCTGATCCCAAGTGGGTGATCTCGATGGGGGCCTGCGCTTCCTGCGGTGGGGTGTTCAATAACTACGCCATCGTTCAGGGTGTGGATAAAATCGTGCCGGTCGACGTCTATGTGGCTGGGTGTCCACCTACGCCTGAAGCCTTGTTGGCCGCATTTGAAATGCTTCAAGAGAAGATTCGGCGGGGAATTCCCCCCGGACAAAACCCCGAGGTGGTCGCCCTCGACCATCCCAAACTGGTTCAAATCGAGACCTTGCCTATGGCGCGAAGGGAACCCTATGCTCCCCAACCCTCTTGAAGCTGCCCGGGCCGTCGCGCCCCTATTGTCCGAGCACTTCGGTCGCCACTTCTTGGGGTTGCGCGAAGACCGTGGTGAACTGACCTTTTGGGTCGATCGGAGCCGCTGGCTGGAGGCGGCTCAACGGATTAAGGCCGATACCCGATTTCAGATTCTCGAGGACCTGAGCGTCACCGACTACCTGGATCGCAAGCCGCGTTTCGATCTGGCCATCATGCTGCTCTCTCTCGAGGATCGCAGCGCGTTGCGGCTCAAGACCCTGGTGGACGAAGACGAATCGGTAGAAACCCTGACGTCACTGTGGCCGGGCGCCAATTGGTATGAACGCGAGATGTTTGACCTTTTTGGTGTGCAGTTCGCCGGTCACCCCGACCTTCGTCGACTGCTGCTACCCCCCGATTACCAGGGCCATCCCCTGCGTAAAGATTATCCGGTGACCGGACCGGCCACCTCGGTCTATCGCTAAGGAGGTTCATTGAGCCAGACGCTAATTACGGGTGACATCGTTTCCCGCTTCACCCAGGAAGAACTCGATAAATACGGGTTCACCGTCATGAATATGGGCCCGCAGCACCCCTCGACCCACGGCGTGTTGCGCCTGGTATTGACCCTCGATGGTGAAAGGGTGGTGCACTCTGAACCCGATATCGGTTACCTGCACACCGGCATCGAGAAAACCGCCGAGGTCAAGACTTATAACCAGGCGCTGACGCTCACCGACCGCATGGATTATTTGTCGCCGATGAGCAACAATCTGGGCTACAGTCTGGCCGTTGAGCGCTTGCTGGGCGTCGAAGTTCCCGAGAGGGTGTCCCACATTCGAGTGATGCTGGCCGAACTGCAGCGCATCGCCAGTCACATGGTCTGGTTGGGCACCTCGGGTCTTGACGCCGGCGCTATGTCGATGTTCCTCTACTGCTTTCAAGACCGTGAGCGGGTTCTCGATTTGTTCGAAACCATCGCGGGCGTGCGTATGATGACCTCCTACATTCAGCCCGGCGGACTGATGGCCGACCTGACCGACGGCTTTCTCGAGCAGGTTCGTGAGTTTCTCGAATACTTCAAGCCCCACGTGGCGATGTACCACAACCTGTTGACCGGCAATTCCATCTGGCTGGACCGAACCCGAGGCGTGGGGGCCTTGCCTCGCCAGGTAGCCCTGGACTATCTGTGCACGGGTCCGGTGGCCCGCGCTTCCGGAGTTGACTGGGACTTGCGTCGGGACATGCCTTATGCCGCTTATGCCGACTATGAATTCAAAGTGCCTGTGCGCAGCGAGGGCGATAGCTACGCGCGTTACCTGGTGCGAATGGCCGAGTTGGACGAGTCGATTCGCATCGTGGAACAGGCCCTGACCAAGATCGAGCCGAGTACTCCATCGCGGCCCCAGCCCTATCGAACCAAGGACCGAAAAGTGGTACCCCCGCCCAAGTGGGAAATCACCTGTTCGATGGAAGCTCTGATCCACCATTTCAAGCTCTTTACCGAGGGCTATGCTCCACCCGCGGGAGAAGTGTTTCAGCGCGTCGAGTCGCCGCGAGGCGAGTTGGGCTTTCACATCGTCAGCGATGGAAGCAACAAGCCCTATCGCATGCACGCTCGCACCCCGAGTTTTCCCCACGTTCAAATCATGCCGGTGCTGCTGCAAGGCCATCTGCTGGCCGACGTGGTGGTGATTTTAGCCAGCCTTGATTTCGTCCTCGGCGACGTAGACCGCTAGGAGTTCCATGCCTGCACAAGAGTTGCTCAGTCCCAAGTTACAAGAAGAGATTCGCCAGATGATGGCCTCGTACCCCAAGCCGCGCTCGGCGATCTTGATGGCCCTGCACCGCATTCAGGAAGAGTTGGGTTGGGTTCCCGAGCCCGCTCAGGCTCAGGTTGCCGATTTGTTTGAAATGAATGCTCAGGACGTCAAGTCGCTGGTGACGTTCTACTATATGTATCACCGCCAACCCATGGGGCGATACGTTCTCAAGGTATGCCGCAGCATCTCTTGCTACCTGTGTGGCGCTTCTAAGGTCATCGGCCATCTCGAGGAAAAGCTCGGGGTGAAGTTGGGCGAAACCACCCCCGATGGGCAGTTCAGCCTGATCGGGTCGGAATGTCTGGCGGCCTGCACGGGGGCCCCCTGTCTTCAGGTCAACGACCGCTTTTTCGAGAATGCCAGTGAAGAGCGCCTCGACGACTTGCTCAGAAGATTGAAAGGCGGGGGCGATGCATCGTATCCTCCCGCTCAGGTGTCCTGGAAACCGGAGGCTCAATAAGATGGCTCACCCCAAAGAACATCGGCTGCTGCTTGCCTGGAGGGACATCCCCGAGATCGGCAAGCTTTCGGTTTATGAAAAGCAGGGGGGCTACAGCGCCCTCAAACGCATCGTGAAAGAGATGCAGCCCTCGGAAGTGACCGAGTTGACCAAGCAGTCGGGCCTGCGCGGTCGCGGTGGGGCAGGCTTCCCTACCGGCATGAAATGGAGCTTTGTGCCCAACAACCTGGGGAAGCCCAAATACCTTTGTGTGAACTGTGACGAATCCGAGCCCGGCACGTGCAAAGACCGCGAACTGGTAGAGCACCTGCCTCACCAGTTGCTCGAGGGAATCGCCATCGCCTGCTATGCGGTGGGTATTCACAAGGCCTTCATCTATATTCGCGGGGAGATGCTCGAAGGCTATCTGTCCCTCAAGAAGGCCATCGAAGAGGCTTATGCGGCCGGCTATTTCGGTTCCAAGGTGGCGGGTTCTGACTTCGACCTGGAGGTGGTGTTGCACCGGGGGGCCGGAGCATATATCTGCGGAGAAGAGTCGGCCTTGCTCTCCAGCCTCGAGGGCGAGCGGGGCTTTCCGCGACTGAAACCCCCGTTTCCGGCGGTTTCCGGCCTCTATGCCTGCCCCACCGTGATCAACAATGTCGAGACCCTCTCCAGCCTGCCCCCTATCTTTCGTATGGGGGTCAGCGAATATGCCCGACTGGGAACCGAGAAGAGCAAAGGAACGCGCCTGCTTTCTCTGTCGGGACATGTCAACAAGCCCGGCAACTACGAGGTCGAGCTCGGCAAGTATACATTTCAGCAGTTGATCGAAGACTTCGGTGGCGGGGTGCGCAACGGCAAAAAGTGCAAGGCCATCATTCCGGGCGGAGCCTCGGCCCCGTGGCTGGTTCCCGACCAGCACTACGGCGTCACTCTGGATTTTGAGGCGGTGGCAGCGGCCGGCTCCATGGCCGGGTCGGGAGCCGTCGTGGTCTTTGACGAGGATACCTGTGCCGTGGGAGTGGCCCTGAACCTGGTGGAGTTCTTCCATGAAGAGTCCTGCGGAAAATGCTCGCCGTGCCGCGAGGGCACCCAGTGGCTGGCTCAAATTCTGCACCGTATTGTGCACGGACACGGACGTCCTGAAGATATTGACACCCTGCAGGAAGTGGTCACAAATATCGATGGCAAAACTTTTTGCCCCCTGGGCGACTCGGCCTGTGTGCCCGTCAAGTCAAGCCTGAAGTATTTCCGCGATGAATATGAATTCCTCATCAAGGAGAAGCGCAGCAAATGTGGTAGCGGGGCCCAGAAAGTAGCGGTAGTTTGATGTCGGATCAAGTCACACTCACCATTGACGGTCAGCAGGTTACGGTGCCCAAGGGCACTTTAATCATCGAGGCCGCTCGCAAACTGGGTATCGAAATCCCCGTGTATTGCTACCACCCGAAACTGGCTCCCGTGGGAGCCTGTCGAGTTTGTGTGGTGGAGGTGGAAAAGCAGCGTCGACCCATTATGCCCGCCTGCGCTACCGAAGTGGCTCCTGATATGGTGGTGCATACTCGCAACGAGGCGGCAACGCGGGCCCGCGAAGGGGTGCTGGAACTATTGTTGATCAACCACCCGCTCGACTGTCCGGTATGCGACCGGGGCGGCGAGTGCGACCTGCAGGACTTCACTCTGCGCTACGGTCCGGGCAAGTCTCGCTTTCAGGAAACCAAGCGACATTTCGACAAATCGATCCAGGTGGGCCGCGAGGTCGTTCTCGACCGCGAACGCTGTATCATGTGCATGCGCTGCGTGCGCTTCTGTGAAGAAGTTGCTGTCGAGGAAGGCCTGACCATCATCGAACGCGGCACCAAGGCCGAGATCGGTCCTTTTCCTGGGCGCAGTTTCGATTCCCAGTTTTCGGGCAACACGGTCGAGATTTGTCCGGTGGGAGCGCTGACCTCGCGGTCCTACCGTTTCCGCAGCCGGCCCTGGGAGTTACAGAATTTCTCCAGCGTTTGCAGTCATTGCGCCGTGGGCTGCAACCTCACGGTAGATGTCCGTTACGATCAGGTGGTTCGACTGCGCTCGCGCTGCAATGACGCCATCGATGACGGCTGGCTGTGCGACCGAGGTCGCTACGGCTATGGCTTTATTCACAACCCCGACCGCCTGAAAACCCCTCTGCTACGCCGCAACGGCGAACTGCAGCCAGCCACCTGGAAGGAAGCTCTCGAGGTCGCCGCGGCCGGGCTCAAGCGAGTGCCCGCAGAAAAAGTGGGGGCGGTGGCCGGTCCGCGCATCTCCAATGAGGCGGGCTGGCAGTTGATGCGATTGCTGCGTTCCACCTTGAAGAGCGGCAACCTGGACCATCGTCGCGGCAAGGCCTGGACGGAAGAGCATCGACCCCTGCCCCTCTCGGCCCGGATCGAGGGACTGGATACCGCCACGGCCGTGGTGCTGGCTCATTGCGACCCCACGGAGACCCACCCCGTATTGGAACTGCGCATCAAGAAAGCGCTGCGTAAAGGGGCTCAGTTGCTGGTGCTGGGAGACTGTGGCCTCTCCGGCTACGCTGATTTTCATCTGACCGACCTGACAGCTCTCGGCGAGGCCTACGCCGGATTGGCCGACGAGGCGGCGCCTGCCATTCGCCATCCCCGGCCTCGGCCTTGGGAGTCGGGCGGCAAGGCCTCCCGAGATGTCCAGGAGGCGGCTCGGGCCCTCAAGTCCAGTCCGCGCGTGGTGTTGATTTTTGATGAGAACCGTCCGGTATCCGGCCTGGCCGAGCTCGCCGAGCAGGTAGGGGCCCTGAATCAGGCTCCCCACGGGCTGATGATGCTGGTCAACGGAGCCAATTCGGTGGGGCTGCGAGAGATGGGTGTGCTGCCCCGCTTTGCCCCGGGCTGGGTCGGTTTGGACCAGGCTCAGTCGGAGTTTGAGCAGGCCTGGGGCGCCTTTTCCAGCAAAGTCGGGCTGGATTACGAAACGATGACCGGCTCTGCTCACGGACTCGAGGCCCTGCTGCTGGTCGGGGAAAGCCGACTGGCGCGTAAGCCGGAGTTCCTGGTCGTCCTGGACATGGTGCTGTCCGAGGCCGCGGCCCAGGCCGACGTGGTGCTGCCAGCCTGTTCGCTGGTTGAGCAGGCGATGACGATGACCTCTCTGGATGGTACTGTGCAACTCTGTCAGCAGGCCCTGCCCCCTCAGGCTGAGAGTCGTCCCGATTGGCAAATTCTCAGCGAACTGGCGGCGGCGCTCGGAGAGAACTGGGAAACCGACGGCTCGGCCAAGATTTTTGCCGAGATCGGTCGACTCAACCCGCTCTACAAGGGTGCCAGCTACTCCGATTTCAAAACCGAAGCTTCGCAGCATTGGTCTTACCCCCAGCAGGGACGCATCGGCACGCCTCGTCCCGACCTCTCGGCCATCCCTGCTACTCGACCCGATGCTCCTCCCTGGGTTGCAGCTGTGCCCACCGGTTCTCGGGTCGAACGCGTGGCGCGTTCGCTTGCTGGCGACGCCCCCCCGCAGGTGCCCGGTCAGTCCGACCCGCGCCTGGTGGCAGCAGCTCTGGGGCTGGGTCGGCAGCTCGAAGAGCTACCGATGGCCGAGGTCGAGGACCGATCGGATAGAATCGCCCCCAGCAGAAGCCCTCAGCCTCCCGGCCCCAGCCCTTCGGAACGCTACCACCAGGTGGGTGTTTCGCCGCGTGAAGCCCAACCGGAGGCCCAGCCCCTGGCCGAAGAAGTCGCCAGCGAAGAGGTGTCATCGCAATGAGCGAAGCTTTTCAGTTGTTCCTGGGCATTTGTCTGCAGTCGGTGGTGGTCATCGTCACCCTGCTCACCTGCTTTGCCTACATGACCTGGTGGGAGCGGCGCACGGTGGCCTGGATGCAGTGGCGCGTGGGTCCCAACCGGGTGGGCTGGCAGGGGTTATTCCAGCCCCTGGCCGACGGCGGCAAGTTGCTCTTCAAAGAGCAGCTCCAACCGCGCGACGCCCGGCCCTTCCTCTTCGGTCTGGCACCCTGCATCTCGCTGGTCGTGGCCCTCTCGGCCTATGCGGTCATCCCTGTGCATTCGGGTCCGATTACGATTCCTTTTCTCAACTGGACGGTGCATCCCTCGATCGCCGATCCGGGCATCGGGGTGCTCTACTTATTGGGCATCAGCTCGCTGGGGGTTTATGGCATTATCCTGGGCGGCTGGTCGAGCAACAACAAGTACGCCATGATCGGCGCCATTCGCTCCAGTGCCCAGGTGATTTCTTACGAACTGGCTTTGGGCACGGCGCTGATCAGTCCGCTGTTGCTCATCGGCAGTCTGAGCTTTCGAGATATCGTGGGTTATCAGGCCCAGGGCCCCTTCTGGGGCGAGGGTGGCTGGCTGGTGTTCGCCCAACCCCTGGCCTTTGTGCTCTACTGCATCGCCGCGGTGGCCGAGGTGAATCGGGCGCCTTTTGACCTGCCCGAAGCCGAGCAAGAGCTGGGCGCTGGCTATCACACCGAGTATAGCGGTATGAAGTTCGCCATGTTCTTCATGGCGGAGTACGTCAACATGATCACCGTAAGCTCGGTGGCCGCCACCGTCTTTCTGGGCGGGCCCAACAGCCCCGTTCCCGCTTTGATCCCGGCCGGGATCTGGTGGTTCTTCCTCAAGGTGGCCTCGTTCATGTTCTGCTTCATCTGGCTGCGGGCCACGTTTCCCAGGTTCCGCTACGACCAGCTGATGCGTATCGGCTGGCAGATGCTGCTGCCGCTGGGACTGCTGAATCTGGCCGTATCGGCGCTCGGGGTGGTTCTGAAGTGGAAGTCTTACCAGTTTTCTCTGGCCGTGAGCGGTATGATCTTGATGCTCGTGATGCTCTCGGTGTTGAATCGACCTCAGCCACGCCCTGGGCACCAGGCTCACCACTGAGCTTTACAAGACCGTTGACAACGAATAGATTACCGGGGGCTCTGTGAAAAATTTCACGAAGCGCCGAGAGGAAGGACAACCGTGGACGAAGTGATCAAGGACCTGCTGGCCCTGGGCAAAGGGCTCAGCATTACTTTTTCCAACATGGTAAAAACCTGGAAAAAGCCGGTGACCGTGTCCTATCCAGAGCAGCAACGCAAGTTGCCGGCTCGAGTTCGCGGTCGCCACGTGCTCCATCGCTATGAGGATGGTCTGGAGCGGTGCGTGGGTTGTTTGCTCTGTCAGGGGACCTGTCCCGCCAGCGCCATTTACATTGAGCCTGCGGAAAACACTGCCGAAAACAAAGTCTCTGCGGGCGAACGCTATGCCAAAGTTTTTGACGTTGATTTGTTGCGCTGCATCTACTGTGGACATTGCGAACTGGCCTGTCCAACCAACGCCATCACTCTGGAGAACAACACCGCAATCGCTGGCTACACCCGTCAGAGCCTGCTGATTCACAAAGAGGAACTGCTCGAGCCCCCGGGCACAGCCACGCTGGGCTCCACCGAAGCGTGGGACCCCAAGCCGCCCGCCGATCAAGCCGAATTTGTCCCCAAGTTGAGCCGCCATTTTGACGGATCCGAGACCTCAGCGGCAGCCGTGGGTCAGGGCAATCTTGCGCGCAACCCCAAGCCCGAGGGGAAGTCCCACTGACATGTTCGCGTTCAAAGCACTGATATCGCTGGTGGCGGTGCTCAGCGGCCTGGGGGTGATCCTGAGTCCGCAGGCGGTCCACTCGGCGCTCTTCCTGACCTGCAACTTACTCTGTGTGGCTGTGCTCTATCTCACCATGTCGCTGCACTTTCTGGGGGCAGCCCAGATGGTGATCTACGCCGGAGCGATTATGGTGGTCTTTCTTTTTGCGGTGACCGTGCTGGCTCCGGAAGAGGAAATCAGCTCAAAGTTTGGCGACAGCCACCGTATCGCAGGACTCTTTGTCACCGCCTTCTTGGGGGCCACGCTGGCGGTGGTGATGCGCACGATTCCGCTGACCGAGTCCTCGGCTCATTTTCCCGGTGACCTGCGCAGTTTCGCCGCTCAACTGTTCGGACGCTTTGTCTTCGCCTTCGAGGGAACCGCCTTCATTCTGCTGGTGGCCCTGATCGGTATTGTGCTGTTGGGTTATCGGCGGCTCAAGGCACTGGATCGAAAGGATCTGCAATGACCGAAGCCCAGTTGCCACTCGTGTTGAGCGCCATCCTCTTCTCCATTGGAGCCGCTGGCGTTTCGTTTCGGCGCAACCCGCTGGTGATGTTCATGTGTATCGAACTCATGTTGAATTCGGCCAACCTGGCGCTGGCCAGTTTTTCCCGTTACTCCAGTGGGCCCGCGCTGACAGGGGATGGACTCGATCTGAGTGCCACCACCCTCGGCGGCGGAGCCGACGGATCGATTTTCGTCTTTCTGGTCATGACGATTGCGGCGGCCGAGGCGGTCGTGGGTCTGGCCATCATCATCGCCATTTTCCGCAGCCGGCAGAAAGTCGACGCCGACGACCTGTCGGCCTTGAGAGGTTAGCATGGACTCGATTTGGTTGGTATTGTTGCTGCCTCTGGCCGGTTCGCTGGCTTGCGCCACTCACTTTCGCACCCTGGGCAAATCCGGAACGGGGGCGCTGGCCTGCCTGGCCATCCTGGGGGCCTTTCTGGCCGCCTCGGAGGCCGCTTTGCGAGTGTCTACGACCGGCGGTTACATCAATAACCTGGGGGCCTGGATTCAGATTCCCGGAGTCAGCGGGCTCGATCTGGCGGCTCTGGTCGATCCGCTCAGTTCAACGATGCTGGTGATGATCACCGGAGTGGCCTTCCTGATTCACTGCTACTCGATGGGCTACATGGCCGAAGAAGAAGATTACGGCCGTTTCTTTGCCTCACTAAACCTGTTTGTGGCCACCATGGTCCTGTTGATCATGGCTGCCAACCTCGGGCTCATGCTGGTCGGATGGGGTGGGGTTGGATATGCTTCGTATTCGCTGATCGGCTTTTATCGCAACAAGCCCTCGGCCGTGTCCGCGGCGCGCAAGGCCTTCCTGATCAACGTGGTCGGTGACGTCGGCATTATGCTGGGCATCTTTATTCTGGCTGCGCGCGTCGGTGCACTCGATTTTGACACCTTCCTGAAGCCCCAGCAGCTGGCCGCGCTGGGCCCCTGGGTGATGCTGTGCGGCGGTTGTCTGCTGATCGGCGCCTATGCCAAGTCGGCCCAGTTGCCCTTCCATACCTGGCTGCCCGATGCGATGGAAGGTCCCACCCCGGTGTCCGCCCTGATTCACGCGGCCACCATGGTTACGGCCGGGGTCTACCTGGTGGTGCGTTGCACCCCCCTACTCAGTTACGGGCCCGATGGTCAACAACTGATGTCGGGTATCGCCCTGGCCGGGGCTTTCACGGCCTTGCTTGGTGCCTGCGCGGCCCTGGTGCAGAACGATTTGAAACGAATCCTCGCCTATTCCACGATGAGCCAGTTGGGCTACATGTTTATGGCTGCAGGGGTAGGTGCCAGCGGGGCTGCTCTGTTTCACCTGCTGACGCACGCCTTTTTCAAAGCCCTGCTGTTTCTCACCGCCGGGGTGGTAATTCACGCTGCTCACGGCCAGCAGGACATCCGCAAGCTCGGTGGCCTGGCTCGCCCGCTGCCGGGCGCGATGCTGGCCTTCGCCATCGGTTCGGTGGCCCTGGCGGGTCTGCCGCCGCTGTCGGGGTTTGCCTCCAAAGAGGCCATCTTAATGGCCACTTACCACGCGCCTCTGGCCGAGTCTTCGATGCTGTGGGGGGTCGGCATCGTCACGGCCCTGCTCACCGCCTTCTATACAGGGCGTACCTTCGCGCTGGTGTTTTTGGCCCCCCCGAAGGAGGCCCATCATGACCTGCATCTGCCCGGCAGTGCGATGATGTGGCCGCTGGTAGTGCTCAGCTTGCTGGCTCTGGTTTCGGGGCTCTGGTCCGAGCCCATCCAGGCCACGGTGCAGGCTTCGGTCGAACATCACGGGATGGGCGGACCGGCCCTGGTAGCTATTGCGGTGGCGCTGGCAGGTATTGCCGCCGGGCTGAACCTGCATCGCGCAGGAACCGCAAGCGTGATTCCCGAGAACCTTCACCCTTTGCTCAAGGGCTGTGAGACGCTCGACGGTCTCTCCAAGGTGGTGGCGGGGGCCGTCCGTCGAGGCGCAGAGGCCCTGGTTCGACTGGTGGATTCCATCTTTACCACTACAGCCCCTGAGGTGCTGCGGCGCAGCATGGTCAATACCTCTGGCGTGCTCTGTCAGTTGCAGGGGGGCAGTTTGCGGCTATATGCCACGGCCGTCCTGGCGGCAGTTACCGTGTTGGTGCTGCTACTGTTCCTCCACTTTGCCCTGACGGGAGGAGGTGCTGCGCAATGAGTCTGGTCTGGCTTATTCTGCTGCCACTGCTGGCTTCGGCCTTCTGCTATCAGGCTCGGGAACGGACCGCGCCTCAGGTCGCCCGCCTGGCCTCGTTGATCACGGCGCTACTCGGGCTCCAGGTGCTTTTTGACCCCCAGGGTCGGCACTTCTTCCGACCCTGGTTCCCACAGTTCGGCATCCACTTCGAACTGGCGCCGCAGGCCGCCGTTCTGCCTTTATTGGTGCTGGGTCCACTGCTGGTGCTGGGTGCCCTTACCATGATTCGCCCCGGCCTGGAGCGCCGCTCCGAGTTTTGCGGCCACATGTTGCTGATGCTGGCCTGTTTGCAGGGATTGTTCCTGGCAGAGAATCTCGGGTTGTTCTACGTATTTTTCGAGCTGATGTTGATTCCAGCCCTGTTGCTGTGTGCTCGCTGGGGCGGTGAACGAGGACAGGCCGTCGCGCTCAAGTTCTTTCTCTACACCATGGCGGGCAGTTTGCCGATGTTGTTGGGCATCCTGACGCTATCGTTGCAAAGCAGCGATGCCAGTCTGAGCTTTTCCAGCCTCAGCGGACTTCCGCCGGAATTGCAAAAGAGTGCCTTCTGGCTCTTTGCTATCGCTTTTGCGGTGAAGACGCCCCTGTTCCCGTTGCACGGTTGGCAGGTCGATTTTTATCGTTCGGCGCCCGCTCCGGTCGTGGCAGTGGTGGCGGCCCTGATGTCCAAGGCCGGCGTCTACGGTTTTCTGCGCATCCTCCAGGGCTTGTTTCCCGAGGGCTGCGCCGAGCACGGCTCGATTCTTGTGGGTTTAGCCCTGGTCAGCTTGCTCTATGGCGGTTTCTGTGCGCTGGGAGCGCCCTGCTTGCGCAGCATTCTCGCTTACTCCTCGCTCTCTCACCTGGGCCTGATGACGATTGCCATCATGGTCGGTGGTGAACAGGCCATTGCGGGGATTCACTTGCAGATGTCGGCTCATGCTGTCAGCACCGGCGGACTGTTCCTGGTGCTGGCCGGGCTGGAGAACCGTGGCTTTACCTCGCAACTTTCCCAACTCGGGGGCCTGGCAAAAAGCATGCCGTCACTGGCCGCCTGTGCGCTGGTGCTGGCCATGGCTTCTCTCGGGTGTCCTGGTCTGGCTTCATTTCCGGCCGAACTTTCCATGCTGATGGGTATCTATCGCAACAGCCCGGCGCTGGCTGTGCTCTCCTCGCTGGGGGTGGTGCTGGCTGGTTGGTATGGTTTGCGAATGTATCAGGGGACCTTCAACGGCGAGCATCGCCAGGGGCCGCAACACAGCGATCTGGTCGAGGACGAGTGGGTGGCTTTACTGCCCCTGGTGGTCCTGTGTTTTGCCCTGGGGCTGTTTCCCGACTTTAGCCTACTTCAATGGACTCGGGGTCTGTAATGCTGGAAATTGCCAAACCCTTAGACGTGAACTGGCAGTCGCTGCTGCCCCTGGAGTTGTTGGGAGGGCTGTTTGTCCTGGTCTTCCTGCTGGAGGTACTGCGTCGACCTGGAAGCCGAACCACCGCTGGATTCTGGACCTTGCTGGTGTCGGTGGTGGGCCTGGCCGTGCTGATTTTCCCGCCCGAACCGGTATCGGGGGCTGCGGTCGTTCACCAGATGTGGAAATTGGACGGACTTACCCGGCTCGGTTCGGTATTGGTCTTTGCCAGCCTGGCCATGGTCTCTCTGGTTGTTCCCCGCGAAATTCGCGAGTCGGAGCATCTCGGTGAGTATTTTGCCCTGCTCGTAGGCGCTGCGCTGGGCATGGTGATGTTGCTGGGAAGCAACAATCTGCTGATCAGCTTCCTCGCCCTCGAGTTGTTCTCGCTGGCCCTGTATTTGCTGTGCATCTTCTTCCCCGACAAAGCGGCCTGTCAGGAATCCGGGCTCAAATACTTCATCCTGAGCTCTCTGGCTTCGGCTTTGATGCTCTACGGTATGGCTTTGATATACGGAAGCACCGGGTCGACCTGGCTTCACGAGATCGCCGACAAGATCGACCAGGGAGGTCTGGCCCTGATCATCGGTTCGGCGATGTTGGCAGCGGGTTTTGCTTTTAAGGCCTCGGCTGTGCCTTTTCACCTGTGGACACCCGATGTCTATCAGGGAGCGCCCTCCCCGGTCACGGCTTTTATGTCGGTGGCCACCAAGGTTGCCGCTATCGGCGCCCTGGTTCGGTTCTTTCCGTTAACCCTGGGGGTGTCCAGCGGCGGCCAGGATCTTGCGCGGCTGGATTGGTGCGCATTGATCTGGTCACTGGCGATACTCTCGATGTTGTTCGGCAATTTGATGGCTCTGTCTCAGACCAACCTCAAGCGCTTGCTGGCCTATTCGGGTATTGCTCAGGCTGGTTATCTGCTGGCAGCGGTATCGGTGGGAACCCCGGAAGCCCTGACCAGCCTGGGCTATTACCTTCTGGTATACCTGTTTATGAATACGGGCGCGTTCCTGGTGGTGGTCTGCCTGGAGGAACTGGGAGAAGAGTTGACGCTGGCCTCGCTGGCCGGACTGAGTCTGCGACGTCCCTGGTTGGCCGCCAGCCTGGCCGTCTGCCTGCTCAGCCTGGCCGGGTTGCCCCCCACCTCAGGGTTTTTCGCCAAAGTCTCGCTCTTTGTCTCGCTGCTGAACGCCCCCTGGGGTATGCCGGCGCGATATCTGGTCGCTGCCGGACTGGTAGGCTCATTGTTGTCGGTAGGCTATTATCTGAAGGTCGTGGTGGCCTGTTACAGCCCGGGTCCGGCTCCCGAACCCCGTCAGGAACTACCCGCTCCCTTCGGACTGGTGGTGGGTATCTGCGTGGTCGGCGTGTTCGGTCTCGCCTGGTGGGCTGCTCCGGTGTTCGCCTGGGTCCAGAGCCTGCTCACTCTGGGCTGATCGGGCTTTCAGAAGGAGGTCGCGAAGCAGGCCGGAACAAACTCCTTTTGGGGAGTTCGAAGGTTGAAGAGAAAGCGGGTCGAGAATGGCCAAGTTCTGTCCCAACTGTGGTCACCAAGCCAAGGATACGGCGAAGTTTTGTAGCGGCTGCGGTGGGTCGTTCCCAGCTCAGGCAGCCAGTGGTTCGGCGAGTTCCGAATGGCCGTCCATGGATAGTCCAGGGGTGCCGGGCGGTGAATATGCCCCGCCTCAGCATTGGGAGTCGTATGACTACCCCAGTCAGTCGCCGAGTTCCAGCTACAGTACTCCGTCGGGCACGGCCTATCCCCCGCCTGGTGGCTATCCCGGTAGCAGCTACCAGGCGCCTACCTACGAGTCGCGCCCGCGGGTCGATGCCAGTCGGCCATTACCGCCACTCTCTTTCGACAGCCCCTCGTTGCAGTCGCCGCGCGATAAGGCTCGGGATATCGCTCGTTCGTTCTCGCTCTGGGCCGCGGGTATCGTGCTGTTTCCCATTCCCTTTTCCGACCTGGTCCTGTTGATGCCCATCCAGACGGCTATGGTGATTTCGATTGGTAAGGCTTACGGAGTGAAGGATCCCCCCGAGAAGACCCTGGCCCATATCGCGGCCGCCTGCGGCGCCTCGGTATTCGGGCAGATTACCACGTTGTTTGTCAGCAACCTGATTCCCATCATCGGGAAGCTGGTCAGTGCTCCTTTCGTCTACGGCTGGACCTACGGACTCGGAGAGGTCGCCATTCGTTATTTCGAGTCCCAGGGCCAGTTGAGCAAGGACGAAATGAAAACGCTTTTCCGTCAGGTTAGCAAAGACGCCACCCGCTCCTTCAAGCCCAGCGACGTCACTCAAGCTCGAGAGAGCATGGATCATTTGCGCGAGCACCTTTCTGAAGAGGATTACCGCAAGCTGCGGTCGCGCTTCGGTCAAAACTGACTTGAATCGGCTCCAGGAGTGGTTGCAAGAGCACCCGCGCGCTCGTCCCCTGTTGATGTTCGCTCTGCTCGGATTTTTCTGCTTGGGCACCGGGATCTGGCTGACGGCCCGCCGGCCTCAGCCGGTGGCTCCCATCAATCGGACGCCCGAACCTTCAAGCAGCAGCGGAATTCCCACCATGGGGGGCGATTCTCCTCGGCCCATCAGGGCCCCGATCGCCTGGACCGTAGAAGAGACTCCGCTGCGTTCTGAGCCCGGGCTCAATCTGCCCCCCGTGCGTCAGCTCCATCCCTGGGAGGAGGTTGCTCACTTACAGGAACACGAGCAGTGGGATGAGATTCGCACTGCCGACGGCACTCAGGGATGGGTGCAAAGCAAAAGTTTGACGTTCACCAAGCCGGCCAACCTCAATCGGCCCAGCGAGGCCGAGGCGGCAACGATGGCCTTTTACCAGGCCGTGATGAGGAAGGACTATGTTCAGGCCTATCACTATCTGGCCGGTCCCTGGCGCGAGGAACTGGACTTCAATCGCTTCGTCGAGGGATATTCGCGAACCGTCAGCCTGCGCACCGAGATTCGCCAGGTGATCCCCATGGGTCAGGGGCTGTATCAGGTCGATGTCAGCATGATCGCCGATGAGCTGGGTCAGGATGTCCCCTACATGGGCTCCTACCTCGTGGAAAAGATCGGCGATGACTGGTTGCTTACTTCTGGCTCTCTGGCCAGAACCGGCCCGGTTCCCGGAGATCGTCCGCCCACCACGACCTTGAGAGTTCCGGTGGTGGAAACCCTTAGCCCCACGCCTGAACCCCTTCCCACCGAGGACGCTTCGGAACCACCGTCGCCAGAAAGCATGCCCGAAGTGCCTGTCGAGGATGCGACCGGAACCCCTTGACCGGGGCGTTATAGGTCGGGCCACGGGTTTCACCCTTCAGAGTCGGGCGCTGGGAGGAGGCTCTGCGCCTCCAAATGGGGCTATCTAGCTAGGAGGCCTGTTGACATTTAGGTTAACCACAGAGCACACAGAGGGCCACAGAGAGATTG
>CAZYPN010000045.1:0-32573 GCA_964649085.1 uncultured Burkholderiales bacterium
CGTGTCGTGGGGTTGGGCACGACATCGGGGGCGTGGGCGGAGTTGTCGTGTCGGGGGGGCTGGGCACGGCATCGGGGGCGGGAGCCTGGGGGAGTTGTCGTGTCGTGGGGCCGGGAACGACATCGGGGGCGTGGGGGGGGTTGTCGTGTCGTGGGGTTGGGCACGACATCGGGGACGGGGGCGTGGCGGGGTTGTCGTGTCGGGGGGCTGGGCACGACATCGGGCGGAGGGCGTGGGGGGGTGTCGTGCGATTGGGCACGACATTGAGGGTGTGGAGGGAGTTGTCGTGTCGGGGGGCCGGGCACGACATCGGGGGTGAGGCGGATGGTCGTGTCCTGAGGAGGTCACGACCATCCATCCTCGCCCGGGGCTACTTGGGAAGAAAGACTCTGAAGTTGGTGGGGTAGTTGGTGATTTGGTTGCGCAGTACGTCGCTGGCCTCTTTGCCGTTGCCGAGAGCCACCGAGATGTGGCCGTGGGGGCGTCCCTGACCTTTGTTCCAGACGACAATGGCACCTGGGGGGAGGTTGCGCAGGTCCTGGCGACCCATTTTGGCTTCGCGGAATCGGTCGTTGCGAGCCAGCTGACCGGCGGCCATGTAGGCCGAGACTCCGTGCAACTGGATGCCCTGTCGGTTCAGGGCCATGCGCACGCCTCGTTTACAGTTTCGGCCCTTGCCGGCGACGCCGCTGCGGGCGATTTGATTGGCGTCGGAGGCGAGGCGCCGACCGAAGGCGCTACCATCTGCCGAGGGCTGGATGGCCTGGGTCTGTTCGGCCCGTTGAGCCTGATTGGTTTGAGCGGCGGGGGCCTGGGACTGCTGTTGCTGCGGTTGGCCCTGGCTGGCCTGAGCGGCCTGAGCCTGGTCGCGCTGAGTGCTGTTGGGCTGAGTGCTGTTGGGCTGGGTGCCGCCGAGGGCCTGCATGGTTTTGGGGCCGGCGAGTCCGTCGGCCTTCAGCTGGCGGTCGCCCTGGAATTTCTTGACTGCGGCCAGGGTGTCTTTGCCGAAAACGCCGTCGACCTTCAGGTTGGCGCCCTGAGCGTTGAGTTGCTTTTGCAGCGAACTGACGTCCTGTCCGCGTGAGCCCTGCTGGAGCGTGTTGCCAGCCCAGGCTCCGAAGTTGACCGGGTTGTTGCCGTCGGCGCGGCGGGCCTCGCCGGAAACTCGGGCGCGGTCCTGGGGGCGGGTGCGAGAGCTGGAGCTGGCGCGAGAGCTGGAGCTGGTGCGCGAGCTGGGGCGGGTGCGTGAGCCGGAGCTGGTGCGTGAGCTGGAGCTGCTGCGCGTGCTGCTAGAGCGCGAGGTGGTGGAACTTCCGGTGCTTCGAACTTGCGACATCGATATCGCTCCTCTGGTCGTTTTTTCCATCATGGCGCAGCCTGGGAGGGGGTGGGAGTGGAAGTTCGTTAACGTCCCTGGAATGTTGTTGTCAAAATATGAACGTTTCTGTCTCGGATTGTTGCCCTCTGTCGGGGGCGCGGAGGAGTTCACAGAAGGTTTACAGGTTGTTTTCAGGCTGTTCATATTTGGGTGACCGAAAGCTGCCCTGAGCGGGCTTGATCAGAATATGAGGACGAGCTGGTGTGAGTTGGACGAGTTACTGCAGCTGGATAATCGCCGCCGGGCTGACCGCGTGGCCGGCGAGGTGACGGCGCAGTATTGCACCGAGAGCGGAGCTACCGGAAGTGCGCGCACGATCAATGTGAGCAGCACGGGCGCCCGCATGGTGGTGCAGGATGAGCGTCTGAGAGAAGGCGAGTTTACGCTACAGTTGGGCTCGGTGCAGTTGTTGGCCCGTCAGGTATGGGAAGCACCCTTGCTGCGGGGGAAGAGCCGGGTGGTGGGGGTGCATTTTTCCTCGGTCAGCCCTACCCAGCGCCAGGCCCTGCAGCGCTTGCTAGGGGATTTGCAGCGAGCCAGCTGAGCGGCGTCCGCGCTGGAGAAACTCGACCACCTGAAAACGCGAAAGCAGCTCGGCGCCGTGGTCGATAGCCATCTGGCGCAGACCCGGGGTGAGGTCGTAGTGTGGCCTGGGATGGCCGGCGGGATTGTGAAAGGCGCGCAGCGGCGCTCCGATCTGCTCGGCGAAGGCGTGAAGCACGCGCAGACCCTCGAGAGAAAAATCATCGCACAGCAGGTGGCACCAGAGCCCGCCTCGATGAGGCACGGTGAAGAGATCGTCGACCCCGAGTCGGACCCTCATGGGGTAAATTGGAGCGTGCTGAGCAGACGTCGCAGGCGCTCGAGCTCGGAGGGCTTGAGAAGCTGGAAGCGCACGCCCTTTTGCTCGCGGGCGGCATAACCGAACAGCAGTGAGCCGGCCGGGCCCTTCCACTCGACCAGGTAGCCGTCGAGCCCCTTCTGACTGGCGAAGGGCTCCATGCCGAGGCGCTCTTTGAGTTCGGGGTGGTCCTGGGTGGCCTGGGTTCGGGCCCAGCCACGCGGCATTTGCTCGCGGCTGAGATCGTGACGAGTGAGGCGACACACTGGATCGTCACCGATGGTGAGCAAATCGGGCTCTTTCCACTTCCAGCCGGAGGGGAGTTGAAAGGTAAATTCGGCGAACTTCTGACTGGTGGAGGGGGCGGCGCTGGCCACCTGGAGCAGCGTGAAGCTCTTGATGATGCGCTGCTGCAGGGGATTGCTGCCCGTGATGTGGAGGCGACAGCAGCCCTGGGGGGTTTTGATGTAGCAAAACACGTCCTGCTGGCGTTGGAACTGGCTGGCGTCACGACCGGCGAGGCGCACCTCGGAGCGTTGGTAGCCGCGCTCTTCCAGGTTGAACTGCTCGCCGCCGAGAGCGGCACTCTGGCCCAGCCAGCACACCTGGAACGAGCCCTCGGAACCGCTCCAGCTTTCGCCCAACGGATAGGGAAAGTTGGCCAGCGAATGGCTGCGCCAATCGTCGGGCACCTCGAAGCTCCACCCCAGGGGACGGGCCGAGTCGGGCTCCTGGTTGCGGCGCTCGACCCAGGTGGAGGCCCAACCCGGAAGCACAAACCAGGTAAGCAGCAGCAAGACTGCGAAAACGGTGGCTCTATTGCGAGCCCAGGAGTACAGATAACGTGGCAATGACATCTCCAACTGGGGAAGGTTTTCCCTCCCCGACCGCTGCACCCTTCAACCCCCAGCAGATGATGCAAATGATGCAGATGATGCAGATGATGCAAATGATGCAGGGGGGCGGGGGGATGGACCCGGCGGCCCAACCGTTCACCACCCCTCAGCCGGTGGAGGCCGGTGTGGACCCGGGACTGGAAGCCGAGTTCGTGCGCCCCTCTCAGTTGACTCGGCTGATCAGCGAGCAGCAACCTTTGCCCTTCCATTCGGTGCTGGATCGACTGTGTTTACGGCCCGACGGTCGGGCCCTGGGCGGGTTGCCCAAAGGCTGCACGGTGGCCTTTGCAGGCCCTCCCGGCAAGGGCAAGACGCGCACCTGCCTGGAGGGTTTGCTGCGAGTTGCCGCCAGCGGCGTGCCCAGCCTGCTGGTGGTGGCCGAAGAAGGCTTCTTGGACGAGGGCCAATCGGGTCGCGAACCGCTGGTGTCGCGCATGGCCCGCATCGGCATGGAAGCCCTGGGCATGAGCGAGGAAGAACTGAAAACCCGGGTGCTGCCCCAGCTGTGGGTGCTGCAGGCCCAGTATCACAAGGGTCAGAGTTGGGATGACTTTATCCACCGCTATCGCTATGTGGTAGAGCGCTACAAGATCGGCATGGTGGTGATCGACTCGCTGAACATGCTCGACCCCGCCAAAACCCGCACGGCCGACCACCTGAGTGCCTTGAAAACCTATAACCACGAGAAGGGCGTCAGCTGTTTGACGATTGGCCAGATTCGCGATACCGGCATGCCGGTGGGCGGCGAGGCCCTGATGCACACGGCCGACGCCGTGTTTCTGCTGGAAGAGCTCAGCATGGCCTCGAAGGAGATGGGGGCCATCTGGGGGGCGGCTTATCGCGAGGTGATCATTGTGCTGCGGGCGATCAAAAGCGTGACCACGCCGATCTTCCCCCACCCGGTGCGGGTGAGCCAGGACAATCCGACCGGAACCCTGATGGTGCATCCGTTGCAACCCGAAGCCTACGCTTTGCCGGAGGTCTGATGCCAGAAGTCGCCAGCTGGGTAGACCTGGCCCGGGGTCAACAGGACCAGGGGCTGATGCACCTGGTGCGCACCTTCGGCAGCGAAGTGGCCCTGGACGAGCTGGGGCTGCCGCCGGCCGAGGTATGGGCCGCCGAGGCCCTGCTGCGCCAGTACCCCGAGGCTGGAGCCGAGGCGCTGGACAGCCTGCCTTTCCTGCGCTTTTGCCAGAGCGGCCTGGCCCCCTTGCTGGCCCTGTCGCCCCACCAGCAGCAGCGACTTTTTGGCTTTGCCACTGCGGTGCTGAGCCGCGAAGAGCGCCAGGGGCGGGTGGAAGAGCTGTTGCGCCGCGACCTGGGGCTGCCCATGGTGGAAAAGGTGTGCTGGCTGACCGGCGAACGCTTTGGCTCGCGGCGCTCTTGGAACGAAGCGCGCGCCCTGTCGCTGCTGGCGCAGGCCTATTTTTTGCCGCTGGAGGGGCTGCGCAAGCGCATGATCGAGGCCGGAGGCGTGGCCGCGTTGGCCGCCCTGCTGGCGCCCGAGGCCCAGGGACCGCCGCTGGCCACTCGGGTGGTGACCTGGTGCCTGCTCTCCCCTCCCCCACGCAGCCACCCGGCCTGGCCTGACCTGCTACGGCGCTGCTCGCCGCTGGAGCGCTACATGGTGGTCAGTCGACTGACCGGCAAACTGGACTTTAGCTGGAGTCAACGCCAGGAATTCCTCATTCAGCTGCTGGCCCAGCACTATGGCGTGTCGCCCGATACGCTGGCGTCGGCCCACGCCCTGGAGGACCTGGGACATCTGGTGGAGCGACTGGAGCGCGACGGTCCCGAGGGGCTCAAGCAGGTGGTGCTGCGGCCGCTCGCGGCCTTCCGCCCGGCGCTGGCCCAGTCGATGACCGATCAGGTCACCTATCCCTGCTGGGTGGACTGTAAATACGACGGCATTCGGCTGCTGCTGCATAAGGAGCTGGACGCCCTGGGCAACCTGCGCTGCGCGGCCTATACCCGAAGGCGCAACGACTGGTCGGAGCTGATCCCCGGCCTGGTGCCCATGCTGCAGTCGCTGCAGGCCTACAACCTGATTCTGGACGGAGAACTGCACGGCCGGGTGCTGGACCCCGACGGCGTGTCGCGGCCGGCCAGCGTATATGAGGTGCACGACTGTCTGCGGGGGGAACTGCGGCTGCCTCTGCGCTATGTGGCCTTTGACCTGCTGTATCTGAACGGGCAGGACCTGACCGGCCTGCCTTTTCAGCAACGCCGCGCCACGCTGGAAAAGGTGCTGGGGATGCGCCATCCCGGGCCCGGGGGACTGCCGCTGGAACTGGCCCAGGGTTCGCTGGTCGGCGACCGGGAGCAGCTCAACCGCCTGTATCAACAGTTTCGCCAACAGGGCCACGAAGGCTGCATGATCAAGGACCTGCAGGCGCCCTATCCGCTGGCCCAGCGCAGCCCCGCCTGGCAGAAACGCAAGCCCCTGGAAAGCGTGGATCTGGTGCTGACCGCCGCCTACTGGGGTGAGGGTAGCCGGCCCGGAGCCCGGCTGTTTGACAGCTATTCGATGGCGGCCCGCCACCAGGGGGGCTGGCGCGAGGTGGGAACGGTGAGCGGCTTTGACCAGCAGGTAACGGCTCAGGTGGCCGGGGAGATTTTCCGTGGCCAGCTGCTGACCGGGCGCTCGCTGATCCGACGCAGCCCCCGCGGCGAGGCGCCGGGCGTGGAACTGCGACCGCACCTGGTGGTGACGGTGGGCTACGAGGACGTGCTGTGGGACCGGGCTAGCGGAGAAATCTCGCTGCGCTCGCCCCGGGTATTGGGGCTGCGGAGCGGGGAGATGCCGCTGGAAGAAAGCACCTCCTGGAGCGACCTGGAACAGCTGGCCTTGCGGTCGAGACTGGGATAGCCCGTTGCTTACTCTGCAAGGCAGGCAGGGCGTGCTCTGGGCCCACCCCTGGGAGGTGGCCAGCATTGCTGCGGCCCACCCCAACCGCTGGCGGGTGGTGCTGAAGACCGGTGAGGTGGCCTATTCTGTGACCCGGCCCGCACTGGGAGAGCGCTGGGTGAACCCCGGTTGCCTGCGCGAGGGGAAGGACCCGGCCGGTTTTCCCCGCCCCGAGGGCGCCTCCGAGGGGATGCCGGAAGAGCCGCTGGAACCGGAAGTGCTGTGGCTGAAGCGTGAGGGTGGGAAGCGCTGGTGGTGCGAGGACGAGGGGGAGCGCGAGTGTGAGCTGACCTGGAAAGAGGCTCTGGCGAACTACCCCGAACTGGTGGTGATCGGCGGGGGAATCGCCGCCAACCGGCGGCGCTTTCGGCGCATTCGGCCCGAGCGAGCGCAGGCGATCGTGACGCTGGACAACGGACAGGAGCTGGTGGCCACGCGCTCGAGTTTGCTGGCGGGACTGGCCCGCGACCTGGAGTTGGACCGGGTAGATAGGATCGATGCCAGCCTGCCCCCGGTGCTGTTTCGCCTGCGCGAGTATCCCTACGAACTGGCCCGAGCCAGCCGGGAGCAGCTGCAGAGCGAATTTGACGACGCCAGCGACCTGGCCCTGAACCTGTTGTGGCAAACCGCCCAATATGAGCGCGACCAGGTGGCCCATGACTATGGCCGGGAGGTGGCCAGCTATTTTGAGCACCCGGTGGGCAGCACCCTGGCTCGGGCCGGCTACGGGATGCGCTGGCACCACTTTCAGCAAAACCTGTTGGGAAGAATGGTCGAGAACTATGAACTGCTGACCTATGGCGAGCTGGGCTTTTCCCCGCCTGCCGAGCCTTGTTGGGAACTGGGCAGCCGGCAACCCGAGATGGTGCTGGTGGTGGCCGATCTGCAAGCGCTGAAAGAGCCCGGCCTGGCCCTGGCCCGCGAACAGGGCATGAGTTTTTACCAAATCCAGGCCAGGGACAACCCGCTGCATCGCGAGTTCTTCCTGCGCGCGCTGGGGCGGGAGACTCGCCGTCCGGTGCGCTGGTTGGCCTGGGTCAATGCGGCTGCTTATGGCTGGAACGATGTGGCCCTGATTCGCCGGGGGGCTGAGCGCATGGGCCTGGAGTCGCTGGGGAACACCGCTTACCTGGTGGGGCCCGAGGGGTCGGGCAAGAGCGCTCTGGAACTGTTGCCCGAAAGTCGTGCCCGGGAGCGACTGGGGCAGTTGCTGGAGGACCTGCCCCACTTGGAGCCGGTGGAGAGCTGGCCCGAGCCCGAGGCAGCACGCAAACTGGCGATGCAGGACCCGCAGGGGGTGCGCTGGGCGGCCTTTGAACAGGTGGCCTCGTTGACCCCGGCCTTTCCCAACCGCTGGCGAGCCGTGCTGGCCGATGGCTGGCTGGGATACCTTCCCGACCCCTTGCCTGGCACCGCGCCCTGGGTGCCGTTGGGGGCGAGCTGGGTGCGGCCCGAACACCTGCGGCGCGAGGGCGACCACTGGGTGGATCCGGCCGGCTTTCGATGGCCCTATCGAGAACTGCCCCCGGCGCCGAGTGCGCCAGCGCCCTCGGCCTTTGACTCGATGCTGGTGCTGGAGCGGCGCGAGGGTGACGTTTTCTGGCACACCGAGGAAGGCGTCGTGGCAGCCCGGGAAACCCTGGCTCGGGAAGCGGCTCGCCACCCGGCACTGGTGAGGGTGCACAAGTATCGCTATGTGCACCGCAACCGGCTGAGCCAGCTCTTTCTGCAGGGAAATCGGGGGGTGCTGAAGCTGGACACGGGGCTGGAAATCGACGTTCGCCCCGACTATCAGGCCGCCGAACTGGCGCGACAGCTGGACTTGGGAGCCTCGTTTGGGGTATTTGCCGACGACCGGCTCTTTCACTTCTGGCTGCGCGACTTTCCCTTCGAACTGGCCCGGGCCCGTGGACCGGCGTTGAAAGCCGCTTTTCCGCGGGCCGTGGAACTCATCGCCAATACCCTGTTTCAAGCCGGCGTGTATCGCCAGACGGGGGGACCGACCTACCCTGAAACCCTGCGCGACTTTTTCTACTTTCCGCTGAGCCCGATGCTGCAACGAGGGGGCTTTTTGGGGCGCTTTCCGGCCAGGCTGGAGGCCTACTTTGGGCTGTTTCGCAGCACCTTGCACCGCTTCGTCTATCGCTATCGGTTGTTCAGCTATCGAGAGCTGGGGTTTGAACCGCAAAAGGGCGACTTCGCTTTAGGAGAACAGCGGCCCGAGGTGCTGTTGCTCTTGGAAAAGGGCGGGGTGGCCGAAGACTATGCCCGTCACCTGGCCCGAGAACACGGGGTGAGCCTGGTGATGAGCGAAGGACAGCCCTCGTTGATGGCCTGCGAGCGGCTGGTGGAGGCGCTGCGGGAGCGCGGAGTGAGGGAAGTGCGGGTGGTGGCCTATGTGGACTTTGACTGTTATGGGTGGATGATCGCCGAGGCCTTCGTCAAGCAACTGACCTTCTATGGCTGTCGGGTGGTGGGGCTGCAGCACCTGGTGGTGCCGCAGCGTTTTCGAGCCCAAGAACTGGAGCTTTTTGCTCGGCCCATCAAGTTGACGACCCCCGCCATTGTCACCAAGGTAGAGCGATGGATGGAGAGCGGCGGCGGCATCGGAGGTCGACCTCTGGGGCTGCATCTCGACACGCTGCAGCCCTTTGAACGCGTTGCCCAGGCCTTTGAGGAGTTGATGCGATGTTGGTAGCCCAGGACGGCGAGGGCTTGGTTTTCGCCCGCGAAGAGCGGGTGGCCTCGCTGACGCCCGCCTACCCGGAACGCTGGCGCGTGGTGTTGGCCGACGGCACGGTGGCCTATCGTCCTGGACCCCCAGGGCCAGGGCCCTGGCAGCCCCTGGGGGAGAGCCTGGTGTTGCCGCAACTGTTGCGAGCCACGGCAGAGGGGTGGGAAGACCCGGCCGGATTCGCCTTTCCGCCAGCGCCACTAAAGCCCGTGCCGCTGGAGACCGTCGAGGATGCAATCTGGGCTCTGGAGGACAACTTCTGGCACACCGACGAGGGCCTCGTGCCCTGTGAGCTGCCGCTGAAGGAGGCCCTGCAGCTGCATCCTTACCTGCGCCAACTGCAGCCAGGCCGCTTCTTCAACCCGCGGCGTCTGGAGCGGATCCGGCTGCAGGGCAGCAAGGCCGTGCTGAGCTTTGGGGGTGAGCGCCAGCAGGTGGTGGATCGGCGCTGGCACAGCGACCTGTGTGAAACCCTGGGCCTGACCAGCCTGAGCCGGCTGGAGCCCTTTCGCCCCGGGCTCTTCCGCCAGTTTCTGCGAGAGTTTCCCTTTGAGCTGGCCCGGGCTCGGGGCGAGGTCTTGAAGGCCCATTTCCGGGAGGCCGATGAGTTGATGGCCAATCTGGCCTGGCAGGCGCGCCACTACTGCGGGTTGGGCCTGAACATGGGCTATGGAAGCGATCATGGCGACTTCAACTACTTTCCCCTGGGCCCGGCCCTGCAACGCACGGGCTTTATGCGCACCTTTCGCATCAACGGACCCTTGTTCCGGCGATTTGAGCAGATGCTGGGGAGGATGGTGGGTAAGGACCGTTTATTCACCTTCGCCGAGTTGGGGTTTGCGGACAAAGGCGAGGGGCTGCGACGCATTGGCAAGAGACGTCCCGAGGTGATTTTGCTGGCCGAGAAGGGCGGTGTGGGCGACTTCTGTCGCGGCCTGGCCGAGCAACACGATCTGTCGCTGTTCATCTCGGGAGGGGTGCCCCGCCTGGTGGCGGTGGAGTTCTTTGTGCGCGCCCTGCGCCAGGTATATGCCGGACCGGTGAGGGTGGTGGCCCTGGTGGACTGGGACCCCGGCGGACACCTGGTGGTCACCACCCTGCGACTGCATTTGAAACGCTATGGGGTAAAGACGCCAGAGGAGCCGTTGTTTTTGTTGCGACCCGAACTGTTCACGGCCGAGGAGCTGGAACTGTTTCCCATGACCCTGACGGCCAACACCGCCACCGAGGCCACCGTGATTGGCAACTGGGTGGAGCGCACCGGCGGCATTGGCGGTGAGGCCCGGGGCATTACCTGCAATTGCTTGCATCCCCTGGAGCGGGTAGTGCCGGCGCTGGAGCAGTGGCTGGATTAAGGGGTCTGGGCGTGACGACCTGGACAGCATTCGCTTCACCGCAGCCTGACTTGGAGCTCCACCAAATCAGGCGAGGCCCCCGGTTTCAGGAGATATAAACTCAGAGCAGTCTTAGCCACAAATTCCCCCTATTCTGAAAGCGCACCACTGCCTCGCCCCCGTCACATCCAACGCGGACGACAAATAAGACGCCAACAACAGCGCCTTAGGCAGGGCCCAGTCCCACTTCTCCAGCGGCGGCACCTCTGCAGTTGAAAACAGCGCTGCGCCCTCACCGTCCCAATCTGCAATTTGCCCCAGCACCTCGCGTGTGCGTTCTTCATCCGCGCGCACGGTCAGGGCAACTCCCTCATTCATCGCCTCGACCCCGAACTGGGCCAGCAGCAACACCAGGGCGTCATTCACGCGGTCGCCCATCCAGGTGAGCACGCACGTCTCGGCACCCTGAGCCACAAACGCTCGCCCACCGAGTTCCCCAAAGAATCGGCGGGCGGCCGCCAGGGCCTCGGCGGCGGCCTCATCCAGAAACATCACGGCTCCGAGCCACTCACCAGCACCCGCATCTGCTCGCGCACGCGGTCGTGAGCGAGCGCTCGTTGAGCCTCGAAGCGGGGCGGCCTGCCACCGGGGTCGGGCCTCACCACGATGGTCTTCTCCTTGTGAAAGACTTCGACTACGCACCAGCGTTTGCCGCCCAAGATGATTTTGGAGTCGGGCACGAGCATGTTCGTCACCGACAGGTTGCCCAGGGTGCGGCCTTCGCAGATCACTCGGTATTCTTCGTCGGTCTGGAAGGTGGCGTAGAAGGTGTAGTGGTTGACGCACTGCTCCCCCTTCGCCCCGTGCAGCAGCAGTCCGGAGCTTTCTTGCATGAGTAGCTCGCGGCGGCCTAGTTCACGCAGCAGGTCGGTAAACTGGGCCCGACTGACCGCGAACGCCCCCTCCGCCACCAACAGTTTCCACAGTTGCGCCGCGGTGGCCCCACCGCGTTCGGCGACTACTGAGAGAATCTGCTGGACCAGGGTGGAGGCGTGCAGCGCTTCGAGACGGGGCGGTTCGCACCAGCCCTGCAGCAGCAGCTGGATGCTGGCTATCGTATGCAAGAGGTCGGGGCGCAGGTTCTCGACGACGCCCTCCAGGTCGTGGGCGGGGGTGATGAGTTGGTAGGCGCGCAGGATGGCCGCCTCCCCGGGACGCCGACCGGAGCGGCCCAGTCGCTGCCGCAGGCTGGCCACCGAGGGCGGGGCGCCGATCTGAGCGACGGTTTTGACGCTGCCGATGTCGATGCCCATCTCCAGGGTGCTGGTGCACAGGCAGGTGGCCGGGCGGGTGCCTTCCTTGAGAGCCGCTTCGGTGGCTTCGCGGGTCTCCTTGGACAGGCTGCTGTGGTGGGCCCAGAACTCGTTGGGAACTCCTTCACGCTCGCAGCGGCGAGCAAGCAGGTCGCAATACTTCTCCACATCAGCCCGGGTGTTGGGAAAGACCAGGTTGTTGCTGCCGCGCAGGCACTTATAGAGCCCGTCCGCGATGGTGAGCACGCCCATTCTTTCGCTGTCCTCATCTAACGGGTCGGCATTTTCAACGGCCTTGAGCAAGATTTTGATCGGCTGCCGGGCCGCGCCGGATACGATCATCTCGACTCGCCTGGGGTCGCGCGGTCGCAGAAACTGGGCGGCCAGCGCCATATCGCCCAGGGTGGCCGAGAGGCCGACGCGCGGCACATCGTGACCGAGGTGGGCCTGCAGGCGACACAGCAGGGACTGCAGCTGCTTTCCGCGCTCCGAGTCGATGAACGAGTGCAGTTCATCGATTACCACGTAGCGCAGGTTGCGAAAGAAGCCGCCGACCTGGTGGCCGCGCAGCACGAAGATCGCCTCCAGCGACTCGGGCGTGATCAACACGATGCCGCGCGGCCTTTTCATGAACTTCTTCTTTTTGCCGCTGTCGATGTCACCGTGCCAGGGGGTGACCTGAAGATCCAGGTCCTCGCACAGGTTGTTGAGCCTTCCCCACTGGTCGTTGATCAGCGCCCGCAGCGGACTGAGGTAAAGCACCGTCGCGTCTGTATTCTCCGGCTGCAGCAACCGACTGAGAATGGGAAGGAAGGCGGCTTCGGTTTTACCGGCGGCGGTGGCAGCCGCGATGATCAAGTCACGCTGCCCCTCCAGCAAGACCGGGATGGCCGCTTCCTGGGCATCGCGCAGCGAAGTCCAGCCCTGCTTCCAGATCCAGTGGCGGATGCTCTCGTGGAGCAGCTCGAAGTGCGAGCAACGCTGTTCAGAGCTGGAAGCTGGCAAGCTCGTCGTCCTCTTCGGCCGTCATATCCGACTCGCCACCGTGGTCCTCTTCCACCTGCATACCGCCGATCAGCGGACGCCATTCGGTGGCCGCGTTCTGTTCCAGAATGGCAAGCAGGTTCACGAAAGCGGTAATGGTGGTGCGCGGCGTGCGAAAGTATTCTTCCCCAAGCCGGCGCGCGCAATGCTCCATGAAAACCGGCACCGCGTCTTCGGGAAGCAGATACTGCTCCGCCTGGCCGTTGGCAAAGACGTGGATGATCTTGGTCAGCAGTAGGTAGAAGTCTTCCGGTGTCAGGCTGGTCAGGCGCAGCACCGGCCCCGATAAATCCAGCAGTCCGTCCTTGGCAAAGGTATTCTCGGCCAGGCGCGACTGCAGCGCCGTGTAGCTGTAGAGGCCGCGACGCGTGTCCATTAAGAACTCAGGCGTTCCGCCCAGCACAAAGCCCAGGCCATCGGCCGAGCCCTGCAGCGAGTCGTTGAGAATGCGCAGGATTTGCTCGTAGTTGGAATTGCGCGCCTGGGTGTTGGCCAGCTTGTAGAGATTGACGCACTCATCCAGGCACACCAACAGCCCGTTGTAGCCGGCCAGGCGCACGAATTGAGCCAGCAGTTTCAGCTGGTCGTAAACCGTGCTGTCGTCCACAATGGCGCGCACGCCAAGAGCGTTACGCGCATCAGTGCGGGTGGTGAATTCGCCGCGCAGCCAGCGCACCGCGTCCGACCTGAGCTGGTCGTTGCCCTGCTCAAAGCCTCGGTAGTAGGCGACCAAAACGTCCGCAAAATCGAAGCCGTTGACCAGTTCGGTAAGTGGAGCCAGCTTCTCGCGCACCACCTTTTCGGTGTCGCCCCCGTTGGCTTTGGCCTCCGACTTGCACTGAGCCACGAACTTTTCCACCACTCCAGTCAGGGCACCACCTGCTTCACGCTTTCCGTTATCCTGAGAAGATGTCGATTGGATTTCATACCGCCTTGCTCCGAAAGCAACGGGGAATGAGTCAGGGACAACTGGCTGAACTCCTCAGTATCCATCAGTCGAGGGTGACGCGGTGGGAGAAAGACAAAGTTCAGCCCAAATTGGCGCGAATTTTTGACATCAAGCCGGGAGACTTGCTCTCGATTACGGCCGACGGAGTTCGTAACGCGACCCGAAGTATTGATGACCCGAAGCTGAACGAACTCCTGGGTCAGTTGTTAACTCGAGCGCGGGTTCAAGACGGGATTGGAGCTCGACCGTGACCTTCAAGCAGCAAGCGATGGCTTTCTTGCGAGAGCTACCAGAAGACTGCACAGAGCAAGACCTCAGTCGATTTCTGGCCGTCCGCCAGGCCATTCGGCAGGGAGAAGCTGACATCAGAGCGGGCCGACAGGTTTCCCAGGAAGAAATCGACTCGATGGTGGCCCGTTGGCTCGACGAGGAATAGAGTGGTCTGAATCCGCTCAACGGGATCTTCTGGAAATCAAAGAGCTTATTGGATTCCGAGAGTCCCTGGCAGCGCGGAAGTTTATCCAGAAGTTGGCGGCAAGCCCGAAGAACCTCCTTCGCTTCCCGAACCTGGGCGGCCGCGTGCCCGAACTGGACGAACAGGCAGACCATCGCCAGTTAGTGGTTGGAGGCTACCGCCTGATCTATCGAGCGACACCCGACAAGATCGAGGTTCTGAGGATCTTGCATCACGCTCGCGAGTTCTCAAGGTCCTGGGGAAGAGACTTCCTTTTGACTTGCCGAGCGGCAACCACGGCGGCTCGACGTCCTTCCCTGGGTCAAACCGATCGAACTGGCTGGTGCTGTTTCCAGACTGGCGGCGGCCAGTGGGCGGCCCAACGCAGCATGGCCAGAGCGGGCGATTGCAACGGGCCCTGAGCGTCAGGCCGTGTCTGCCTATGTGACCCTGGAATGGGATTTGCCAGTTGCCCTATACACCCGATCATCGAGTAGGCCTTGACGCAGAGAAGTCACTTCTTTACTCTGGGTAAGTGGCATACGTAAAGCTAAATATCAGTCTGGATCAAGAAGTCGCTTCGCTCTTGCGACGACGTGCCAGCGAAGTCGGAAAACCTCTGAGCCAGTATCTAGGTCAGCTGATAGTAGAATCCGAACTGCGCAGGCAGCAAGCGCTCGCAGAAGAGGGTTACCAGCTCTTGGCAAATGAGTCGCTGAAATTTGCGGAATCTGCTCTCGGATTGGCCGGGGAGGTCTGGCCTGACTGGTAGGTGTAAACGAGGAGAAATCTACTGGGTCGATTGGGAACCAGCTCGAGGAGTCGAACAAAGAGGCCGCCGACCCGCGCTGGTCGTTCAAAATGATGTTGGTAACCGATCTTCTCCAGCCACGGTTGTGGCGGCCATTTCCAGCGCCGCCGTCAAGAAGCCCTACCCTTTTGTAGTGCTTCTTGCCGAGGGTGAAGCAGGCTTGCCCAAAGCGGGCTTCATCAACTGCTCCCAATTGTTGACCATCGACCAAGGAAGATTGATCCAGCGAATCGGCAGACTCGACGACCTGAAAATGGGTGAAGTGAACAAGGCCCTGGCCTACGAGTTAGGTCTGTAGTTAGGCCCCGCAAACGCCTGTCTCGAGTGTAGGGGGCCGATCTCGGTGGCCGCTTTCTGACCCATTCTGACCGAGATCCCTGGCCGGTAGCGGGACATGAAAACAGGCCCAAGGGTTACCCGGGCCTGCCTGGGCACATGATGAATCGCTTAAAACAAACCAGACGCCCCCTACAGGGGGGGCGTCGGACCCGGCGGTCGTCAAGAGCTACAGAGAAGTTTTTAGAAAAAAGAGCGGCAAGCGGGCCTGCTGTCCCCGCTGCCAGGCCGAAATGAGTCGGCACGGAAGCTACAGCCGCAAGGATGTAAGGATCGCGTCAGGGGAGCGCCTTGAGCCTATCCCGATTCAGCGCTGGCATTGTAGAGAACACGGTGTGTTCAGCTTTCTGCCGGCCTTCCTGGCACGATGGACCCGTTATCTTGCGGAGGTTGCGGGCTTGGTGGTCAGGGCAGTTGCCGCCCAGGGTAAGCCGGAGCTGCCCCTTGAGGTCACGGGTCAGTCCCAGCCGTCACAGAGGGAGGTGGCGGTTACGCCGCCCGAGGCGGCGCAGTTGGCGGGCGCTTTCGGGGCGCATGCCCAGGACGGAGGTGGCGTAGTGGACGGCGCAATCCCCTAACCCTGCTCGCTCCGCTCCCAGGGTAGATGTTGGTTCCAAACATCCGTTCCAGGGCTCCTTCGTCGCCCCGGGAACAGCTGTTTGAAACAGGAGCAGCCGAACTGGAGGTAGTCCTGGCTGCGGTGGAGCGCGAGGAGGCAGCGGCCCAGCAGCAGACGGTAGCGGGTGAGGGTGTTGGTGGCGCGCAGGGCCAGCTGGTGGACGGCGTGGGGGCCGAGGTCTTCGAGCTGGCGGGGGCTGAGGGTGGTGGGGTCAAGCTTTGTCATCAGTCTATGAGGGGCATGGTGGGGGGCGAAGGTCGAGTTTTGGGGGCGCCAGGAATGTCTTGGTTATGGGCTTTGGTGGCGATTTATGGGATGATTTGAGGGTGGGTGATTTTGGGGCTGGGGAGGGCTGGCTGGGGGGGGTGTGGAGCGACGGATCGGAGTTGCGGGCAGGTTCGAAGGGGGTCTTGCTGGGGAAGAAAGCAGTTTCTTGAGCGACCTAAAGCCGAATTGGGAATGGGAACAGGCGGTGGACAGATGAGCAGCAGGCGCAAGCGGGTATTGTGGATACTGGTGGCCCTCTTCGGGCTGCAGCAGGTGGTGGGCTGGGTGGCCGGCACGATGCTGTGCAGCCGCAGCATGAAGTCAGTGACGACCTATGTGGAGATGTATGCCACCGACAACTCGGGGCGCTACCCCAAGCGCCTGGCCTTCCATCATCGCTGCCCGGTGTGCCTGACGGCCTATCAGTATTCCAGCACGGCGATGCCCGACAGCTATAAGCTGCGATGCACGGGTTGGCACTTTGGGATGGCGGGTTTCCGACAGGGCTATCCGCACTATTCTTCGATGGACGGTTGGTGTATGGCCCCCGACCACTTCACCCATCAGACTCCCGAAGAGTATCTTTGGCTAAACGACCGGCCGCGGCTGTAAACAAACATCAAATTCGCAGCCAAATCCACCCGGGAAGGTTACCTTGACGTAAACGAGCGTTCAAGAGGCCCTGCTATCATGCCGCTATGGCTTTTGGACCTGCAATTGGCTCTTCACCCTCCCCTACCCCGCCGCCCCCCATGATTCCCTATGGCTCGTGGGCTCCGGCGGCAGGCCAGGCGCCGGCGGAGCCGGTGGATCAATATGTGCCCCTGGATCCGGCCATCGCCCAGTCGGGGGGCATCTTTCCTCAGCAACTGAAGCCCGGTAGCCTGATTATTCTGGACGAACACATTCCCAGCCAGTTCGAATCTCTTCCCCATGGCCTGATGGTGCGCGCAGCCGCCGACAAGGCCGGTTTTCAAGGGCCGATCGTCCCTGGGGCCTTCGGAGCCGGTAAGTCTGCTGAAGAGGCTCGACTCTTTAGCCGAATGCGCCAGCCTGACTGTGCCCCTGAAGAGTTCCGCAAGCTGCTTTCGACGACCACCGTGATGGCCAATACGGGTTTGCTGAACCAGGCGAGCGAGCGACTGGAGGGGCTAACCAAATTGGGGGCCAGAAACAGCGCTGCCAACCTGTCCATGGGCAACTCCAAAGCCTCTACTTTGCAATCGCTTGTCCTGGGTGAGGTCGAGGTGAGAAATAACGCCGCCCGTTCGCTGGGATTGAGCGTGGAACGCCTGGACAGCAACGACCCCAACGTCGCCGGGCCCGAACATCTTCAGCTGCAGCAAGGGATGCTGAAACTGATTTCTGAGGCGGTCGACCGGTCGCCCGAGATCAAGCAGTCAAAGACTCGCTATGATAAGGCCGTGGCCAATTTCGAGCAACGGGGAAATTCGGTGGTCATCTCGGCCGGCAACGATGGTCGAACCGCCGACAAGCTGGCCGAGAAAGCCCATGGTCGGCGCCTCGCCCTGCCGGCCGATTTCGAGGACAATATTTTGTCCAACTCCCAGGTGACTTCGGTGGGTGCCCTGGATGGCGCTAAAGTGGCGGAATATTCCAGCCGCGACCGTGAAGTCGATGTCTACGCTCAGGGCAAAACCGTGGCTGAAGGTGAGGGCACCTCGTTTGCCAGCCCGCGAGTAGCCGCCACGATGGCCCAGCTGCATCGGCAGAACCCGAAGATGAACAGCGCTCAGGTGGAGCAGCTGATGAAGCAGAAACTGAGCTCGCCTTTACTCGATGCCGGTAACCATCCCCAGGCCCCCGCGCTTGAGGTTGAGAAAACCCGGAACTTCCTCGGTTCGCGCACCTTCTAGGCGATAGCGGCCTGGGGTGGGCGCTGGCGGGCCAACTGGAGCAGGCGACGATGGACGCCTTCGATGGCGCTGCGAGGGGTGGAGGTGCCGGCGGTGAGGCCCAGGCGGTGGATGCCCCGGAACCAGTCGGCTTTGAGTTCTTCGGGACCTTCAACTCGCCAGGCGGGCAGGCCAGCCTGTTGAGCCTGTTCGAGCAGGCGCAGGGTGTTGTTGGAGCGGGGCCCGCCGACGACCACCACGGCCTCGACTCGGGTGAGCAGCTCGCGAATGGCCTGCTGGCGATCGCGGGTGGGGCGGCAAACGGTGTCGACCTGGCGCACTTCGCTGTGGGGGTTGCGGGCGCGTACGGCCTCGGCAACGGCCTGATAGAGGCTGGGGGGAGTGGTGGTCTGGGCCAGCACCGCCAGGCGTGGACCGAGATCTTTGGGCACCTCGTCGGGGCCGGAGCAGACCACCGTTTCAGGATAGTCTTCGGTAATGCCCAGCACCTCCACGTGGCCGCGCTTGCCCACCAGCACCAGCCGGAACCCCTGCTGGGCGAGGAAGGCAGCAGCCTTGTGGACGCGCACGACCAGGGGACAGGTGGTGTCGACGATGTCTTTGCCCGACGAGCGCAGCCGCTGACGGAAGCGCTCGGAGATGCCGTGAGCCGTGACCAGCACCCGCGTTGAGGTGGGCAGGGTGGCGCGCTGGTCCTCGGGCTGCAGGTGAAATCCGCGCTGCTCCATGTCGCGCTGGACCTGAGGATTGTGGACTATTTCTCCCAGGATGGTGACCTCGTCAGGGCGTTCTAGCGAGTGAGCGAGCTCGAGGGCATCCTCCACTCCAAAGCACATTCCCATAGCACGGGCCTGCAAGATAAGCATCTCTCCTCCAATAACTTTGCACCGCAAAGTGTTTGCGCAAAAAAATTTAGGCCGGCTGCCAGCCGGGGGGCAATCCGCGGACGGCTTCGGGTTGACAGGCTTCGGCATCCTGAAGCACTCGCTGCAGTTCGTCAATATAGGCGATAAAGCGGCGGTGGCCTTCGGGACTGATGCGGCAGAGCGTTTGGGGACGCCGCTGCTCGAAGCTCTTGTAGATCTCGACAATCTGGTTCTGGCTGAGCATCTGCAGGTGGCGGCTCAGATTACCGTCGGTCAGGTTGCACATCTCTTTGAGGTCGTTGAAGAGCAGACCCTCAGGATGGGCCACCAGACAGGTGACAATGCCCAGACGAGCCTTCTCGTGAAGCACTCGATCCAGGCCTTCGTAGGCGTAGCGTCCGTTCATCAGCATTCCCCCCGAGGATGATTGCAGTAGAGAATCAGAGCCAGCAGGCCCTGACCCAGCGCGAAAGTGAGCGTCATGCCCAGGTTGAATCGAGTCATGGCCAGGGGGGTGCTGAGGGCCATGGCACACAACCCGTAAAACAGCGCCACGTAGCCCACCCCCACCGGCAGGTAGGGGCGCGAGGCGAACAGGCAGTGGGAGTAACACAGCGACCACACGGCCGGCAAGAAGGTCTGGGAGTGCCCGCCCTGCAGCCAGACCACCGTCCAGCCGGCACCCAGCATGAGCCCGGGCAGAAACTGGTGGAGCACTTTGCGAGCCATGTGCTGCTGGTGCCTGGAGAAGTTGCAGAGATAGTCATAGGCCATCTCGCCACCCACCAGAGCCAGGCATACGATCGCTACGGCCGGCCACACGATGGCGGGCGGCGACTGCTGGCTGAGCCACCCCCCGAAAATGGCGAAGACACCCGTGAGGGCCACAGTGAGAGGGCGATAGCCACGATAGATCTGAGATTGCGAAAGCTTTTCGCGAATTTCGCTCAAGCTGTTGAGTGCCTGCGTTACATCCACGAGGTGCAGTGTAGCTCACTCACTTTGCATTGTAAAGCGCCTGAGAGGGGGGAATTTTGAGCAGGGGGAGCCAGGGCCCGACGGGAATCGGCCGAGATGCAGCTGATTCTGGCCAGTGCCTCGCCCCGTCGCAGCCAGATTTTGCGCGACCTGGGCGTGCAGTTTGCAGTACAGGAACCGCCCCCCGAGGCGGAACGCGCTTTGCCCCGACACCTGCCCCTGCCGCGTCTGCGCAATTTGCTGCCCGAGGTATCCCAGGGCAAAGCTCTGGCGGTGGGCAGCCAGCTCGAGGGGGCGCAACTGGTGCTGGCGGCCGACACGGTGGTCTATGCCCAGGGACAGATCCTGGGCAAGCCGGGCGGAGGTCTGGTGGCTCGGCGCCACCTGGAAACTCTGTCGCAGCGCACTCATCGAGTGCTGTCGGCGGTTTCGGTATTGTGCTGCAGCAGCGGCGCCCTGTGCAGCCGGGTGGAAGAAACCCAGGTGCGCTTTCAGGCTCTGGACGAGCAACAGATCGAACGCTATGTGGGCACCGGTGAACCGCTGGACAAGGCGGGCTCCTATGGCATTCAGGGCTGGGGAGGTCTGTTCGTCGAGTGGATTCGAGGCCGCTACGACAATGTGGTGGGGCTGCCGTTGTGCGCCGTGGAATCGGCTCTGCAAGAGCTTGGATACAGCCTGTACGACTTTCGCGCCTGAAATCGGCCCGAGGGGCTCGAGGAATAATCCAGCTTGTGGTGAATTTTTCTCTAAGTTTTCGACCGAGTGTTCGGAAGGAAACCGTCTGCGCAAAGTCATATCCCAGTCGAACGCTGAAATAACTTAAAGGAAAGCCGGGGTGTTTTCATGGATCCCACCAAAAATCTGAGACCAGAGGCCAGCAAATCAATGGAGCCCTCGATCGAGCCCAGTCTCGAGCCGATGTCAACATCGGCCTCGGGTCAGCGGGCTGCGGTCCCGCCCCCTCCTCCCAGCGCGCCTCCTCCCCCGGCTCCTACCCCCCTGGCTGCTCCCCCGGCACCGGCTCGCCCCGCTTTGGGCAGCAGCGGCCAACCGCCCCAGGCCAAACCGGCCGCTCCGCCCGTGGCCAAGGCCGCGCCGCCGGCCAACGTGCCTGGCCTGCCTTCGCTGCCGGCCACCCCTAAAAACCCCCAGCGCGCCGACGGACGCGGACAGCTGGAACACTTCGCCGGCATCAAGGTGGTAGGCGTCGGCGGAGCTGGCTGTAACGCCGTGAGCCGTATGATTCAGGAAGGTCTGGGCGGGGTGGAGTTCATCGCCATCAACACCGATGCTCAGGCGCTCTTCCTTTGTGACGCCGACCAACGCATTCACATCGGCTCGGCCGCTACCCGGGGTCTGGGCGCGGGCAGCAACCCCGAGGTGGGTCGCAAGGCCGTCGAGGAAAACCACGAAGAGGTGCTGCGAGCCCTGGAAGGCGCCGACATGGTGTTTATCACGGCCGGCATGGGCGGCGGCACGGGCACGGGCGCCAGCCCCATTGTGGCCGAACTGGCTCGCAAGGCCGGCGCGCTCACGGTGGCGGTGGTGACCAAGCCCTTCGGATTTGAAGGGCGCCGCCGCATGCAACTGGCCGAGGAAGGCATCGCTCAGCTCAAGTCCAAGGTCGACACGATCATCACCATCCCCAATGACCGGCTGCTGAAAATCGTCTCGGACAAGGAATTCATCGCTGACGCTTTCCGGCTTGCCGACGATGTGCTGCGCAACGGCGTGCAGGGCATCTCGGAAATCATTACGGTGCCGGGCCGCATCAATGTGGACTTCGCCGACGTTCAGGCCATTATGGCCGACGCCGGCTCGGCGCTGCTGGGCATCGGTATTGCCTCGGGCGAGAATCGGGCCGTGGAAGCGGCGCGGGCGGCCATTTCCAGCCCGCTGCTGGAGGCCTCGATCGACGGAGCCACGGGCGTGCTGTTCAACATTACGGGCGGAACCGACCTGACCCTGATCGAGCTCAACGAAGCCGCCAAGATCATCTACGAGGCCGTCGATCCCGACGCTCAGATCATCTTCGGCTCGGTGATCGACGAGCGGATGGAGGGCGAGGTGCGCATTACCGTGGTGGCCACGGGCTTCACCTCGACACCTTCGACCTCGATGGAGTCGGAAGAGAGCGGCTTCTCGCTGGGCGCGCTGAAGGAGGAAATCTCGTTTGGCAGCCCGCTGCGTGACCTCGACCTGGAGCCGGCCATCTTCCGCCGCAAGAGCCACTCGGGCGAGCGTCACTAGGCAAAGCCTTGGCGGCTTTTCCGAAAGATAGTCCCCAGCGCCATCTTGGCGCTGGGGATTTGCTTTGGGAGGCGGGCTCGCCGGGCGGGCTGGTGGCCTACCTGGAATCGGGCGTGCTGGAAGTGGTGCAGCACAGCCTGCAGGGCGAAGATGCGGTGCTGAACCGGCTGCAGCCCGGCGAGATCGCGGGGGAGATGTCGTGCATGGATGGGCAGCCCCATTCGGCCACGCTGCGGGCCGCCGTGCCCTGCACGGTGCGCCTGCTGGAGAGGCAACAGTTTTTGCGCTGGCTGCGCGACCACCCCGATCACCTGGAGCAGCTTCTGCTGCGCCAGGCCCAGCGCATTCGCCATCTGAGCCAGCGCCTGGCCGAGGTGAGCTTCGACCCGGTGCAGCTCAGGCTGGGGCGCTTCTTATTGGGGCATCCGGAGCCCCGGCTGGTGATCACCCAGCAGCAACTGGCCGAGTATCTGGCGGCCACGCGCGAGAGCGTGTCCAAGGCGCTGAACGCCATGGGGCGGCAGGGATGGGTGAAGACGGGGCGGGGGTGGATCGATATTCTGGACCGGGCGGCCCTGTTGGAGTTGCTCGAGAGCTTCGGTCACTGAGCTCTGGGCGGGAGCAAATCAGCGGTCTCGTTGTAGCGCCGGACGAAGCAGCCAAGAGATGCCTACCAGGTAGAGTGCGAGGCAAGACAGCAACAAACTCTCAGACCTGTGGGATGGGAAGAGCACGCAGATGCCGGGCAGGAGACAGGGCAAGGCAAGGCCGTAACTCTTCCAGGGAACCGGGCGGCTGGCCTTTCGACTTTGTTTCACGGTCTTGATGATAGGCTGCCTCTATGTTGGGACCTGTGACCGCACTTCAGCAGCGAAGGCTGCATCCCAAAATCGACCGGGCCCGTTTTGAGCGCGAGCTGGAAGAGGTGCTGCAGAAGCCGGCCACGGCCCTGCAGGGAATGCATCCGCATATGTGCGTGCCGGCCGCGCTGGAGAGTTATCTGGCCCAGGTCGATCCGGAGGGGTTTGTGGAGCTGGCCGTGGGGCTGGCCTCACCCGAGGGCAAAGTTCGCGCTGCCGGAGGCCTGACGTTGCTGCGCATCGAGGATGCTCTGGAGGACGATGGCACCGACCGCCGACTGCTAGACCGGCTGGTCCAGGCGGCGCTCTTTGCTGGGGCCCAGCAACTGGCCGGGAGGAGCATTACCTACTCGAGCCTGGACCACAGCCTGGACGGAGTGCCCGCCCGGGGACTGTCGAGTGTTCAAACGGAGGAGCTGCTGGAACAGCTGACGAGCCAGGAGTGGAGCCGCAAGCGACCCTCGCTGGACACACTGCGGGTGGCGGCCCGCCAGGGACCCGTACCGGTGGTGCTCCGTGTGGAGTGTGGCGGGCATCAGCTGCTGCTGCGGTCGCTTGACGAGCACGAGGCGCGCCTCTTTGACCCCGAGGGCGAGGAGGCCCGAGCCTTTCCGGGAGCGCGCCTGGAGGACGGCTTTCAGGTGATGTCGCCCCAGGCGCTGGAGGAACATCTGGCCCAGGCCTATCTGAAGATCGAGCAGATTCCGGCTGAAGAACTGTCGCCCGAGGAGTGGATGCTGCGCTAAATAGCGACTGCCCGCGGGGAGGTTGCCCCCTGGCAAATCAGACTGCCAGCAATTTCGAGAGAGGCAATACCCTGGGGCTCGCCTGAGAGATTTGTCGTGTCAAAATTGCATTTGACACGACAAATCTCTCAGGTGCATCCGGCCCAGTTGAAATCGTTGTCATTCCGCGTGGGTGCCAGGCGATGGCGCTTCGATTCAGGTGAACCACCGAGCAGATGGCCTCGGTGTGCTCCGTGCCTGCAGCTCGGGCTTTCAGCCCAGGGGGGATGACCGACGCCTCTCGGGAAATCTCAAGAATGCTCAACCGCCTCGGCCCTAGCTGGTGATTCTGTGACCTCCCCAGACTGCCCCGGCTGGAGCGGTTTGCGCGAACAACGGCGCGACGATCGCTGTCTGCATTTCAGCAACGGCGCGCGGCTGCAGTTGCGACCGCCCGTTGCCTTTCCCCCGCCCGACCGCCCGGAGCTGGAGCCCGAAGGCGTCTCCCTGAGTGGAATCACCTCGTTGCTGCTCTGCAAGTCCACCACCGTGTGCAGCGCCGATGACAGCACAACCCACAGCTTCTGCCTCAGCTTCCGTGGCCCCAACGGCGACCTGCTCCGGCTCTGGGATGAAGACCGCTATGCCGGCTGGGACCGCGACCTGGACGCTCTTGACGGCGAGGTGACCGCCACGGCTCTCTACCTGGCTCAGGCCCTGGGCAGCGAACTCTTCCTCTCCGACTCTCCCGATCAAGCGCCGCGTCTGTTCGGCGCCCCTCAACTCAGCCCCGAGCAAACCCACGTCGCCAATGGTGACTTCGAAAAAGCCCTGCAGGTCTGCGAAGTCACGCTCAGCAGCTACCCCGGGTTGCGACCCGCCCTGCGCCGCAAGGGCGAATATCTGAATCGCCTCGGCCGCTACCCGCAGGCCGCCGACATCTTTCGCAAGCTCCTCTACGATGACCCCGACGATAGCGTTGCCCGCCTGGGCCTGGTCGAATCGCTGGCCGAGCAGGACCAGCGCCAGCAGGCCATCACCCTGCTGGAAGACGGCATCCGTCGCCACCCGAAAGTTGCCCTGCAGGAGCGGCTGGCTCAACTGCTCAACCTGAACCTTTCCGATCCCGCCTTTCGCAAGATCATCGAAGCTCTGACCTGATCAGCCTTTTTTCAGCCTCCCGCGATAGGCTCATCCATGAAGCGACCCCTGGAGGCCCGAGCGATGAACCTCACACTGCAATCCATCTCCAATCCATCCATCCGCGAGCGACTTGAGCGCGGCCTGGACAGCCAGGCTTTCCAGCCTTTCGGCTACGAGGCCGGCCGTAGCGACTCGATCCTGCAGAGCCTGGGCGACCGGTTTGAGACTCGCGACTTCCAACAAGACTTCGCCTGGACCAGCCATCTCTTGCAGTCCCTCCGCGAAAAGTTTCCCGGCCATAGCGAGGTGGAACTGCAGGGGCAGCAACTGGAACTTTCCGGGCTGTCCTACCCCGGCCGCACGTCGCTGCAGGCCAGCTTCACCGACTCCACCGCCACCCTCGCCGTCCAGGGCAGCGAATCGAATCGCTATGCGCAAATGTCCCTGAAGTCCTGGACCAGCCAGGGCAATCTGAAGTGCTACGAAACGGTGGTGGTCGATGAGCGCCCCGACGGTTCTCTGTTGAGCCGCGCTTCCCAACTGGAGGTGAGCAGCGATTTCTCCAGCTTTACGGGCAGCGCTCGCACCACGCGCGATCACTTTGCCCCGCCCCAGAACCGCTACGAGCTCTAACCCTGAAAGGTCATCCAGCTGTGCATTCCCTCATCCAGGGCCAGGCTCACCACCGCCCCCCTGAATCCGGCTTCTCGGGCCCAAATCGCGTAGTCGCTGAAGGTCTCGGGAAAGTCCGACTGGCACTCGTGGGTGGTAATGATGTCCAGCTCTGGCCCCGTCAACCCTTTCCAGTCGCGCCGCATGGCGGCGTGTCGGCGACGTAAGTAGTCTTCCCGGCTCTCGCCCTCGGCCAGAAAGACATCCACCAGTAAAAAGGCCCCGCCCTCCGGCAACACTTGCCGTATGTCCCGCAATACGGCCTGCTTCTCGGTCGTGCTCAGATGATGCAGACAGAAGGAAGCCAGCACGACATTCCAGCCGCTCTGCAACCCTCCCAGACAGGTACGCACATCCCCCTGCACCAGCTTGCAACGCCCCACATCGGGGCCCAAGCGGGCCCGCGCCAGTTCTAGCGCCACCCCAGAACTGTCGATTCCCAGATACTCCTGGACACCCGCAGACTGCAGCAGGGGCGCCGTCAAACGACAATCGCCACATCCCAACTCCAACAGACGAAGGGGCCCGGTTCGCGAGCACAAGAAGGCACCCAACCCTTGGTACAATCCCTGGTGGGAGAGATAGTCTCCCTCGACCACCTTCTCGTAAACGGCCCAGGAGTTGGAGAAAAACTGGCCGATAGGTTCGCTGGCATTGCTGTTCATAGCGGCCCGCCTTATCTCAAGCGCCTCCAACTCCCTGCCCCCGGGGTGCCTCAGTTGGGTTGGAAACCCTCCAGAAAGGTCAGGGTGCCCTCGCGGCGATTCAACATCACCTGTACCTGCCGACCTTGTGAAACCGGCTCGATGTGCCAGATCGAGAGCACCTCCCCATCGTCGCAAAAGTGGCGACGCGCCAGCACTTCCCGGTTCTCACCCAGCTGCAACCACTGGGCCTCCATCACCCGCTGGCCCTGGTAGCGAACCTGCCCTACCAATCCGCAACGATCCGAGGCGTCGTTCAACCACTCGTCGGTTTCCCATACCAGGCCCAGTGCTTCCTCGCGCATCTGCCGTTGCTCCCGCCCTTCGGTGGCGACGTTACAGCGAAGGGGGGCTCGAAAACTGCGTTCAATCTGCATGGCCCCAGACTACCGCAACCCGGCTGGCCCTACCGTGACGATTGTCCGGTGGACCCAGGGGCGAAAGGGAATGAGTTTTGGCCAGTGCTTCAGAAGGCCGCTCGATGAGCCTTAAAGTCTATGCCTACAAGAACTGCGCCACCTGCCAGAAGGCCCTCAAGTTTCTGGAGGGCCGGACCTATGAGCTGCTGCCCATTGTGGAACAGCCGCCCTCGCTTGCGGAACTGGAGCAGATGGTCGGCTATCTCGACGGCGACTTTCGCAAGCTGTTCAATACTTCGGGTCAGCTCTATCGGGAACTGAAAGTGGCCGAACAACTCAAGGGCGGAATGACCCAACAGCAGGCGCTTGAACTGCTGAGTGGCCACGGGAAACTGATCAAACGCCCTTTCCTGCTGAGCGATGCCGGGGGAGCGGTGGGATTCAACGAAGCCCGCTGGCGAGAACTGCTCGCGGGACGGTGAAGGGGTGGAGGGCTGGCATCCCACGGGTTGATTTCTGCAGGGGGCTCGACTGATGGGCGGAGACCAGCGCCCAGCGCTGCGGGAAGTGTGGTGACAATCGGGAATTGCTGGCGATGGGCAAGCCTCCGAAGTCCGAGTTGGAACGTCTTCGTTCCGTCCGGGTTGGCAACCAGGTATTGGTGCTCTTCACGCGTCAGCTGGTCACGCTGCTCGAAGGTGGAGTGCCCCTGGTACTGGCCCTGGAAACGCTGACCCTGCAAGAAGATCAGCCGGATTTTGGGCGGGTGGTGGACCGCCTCTGTCAGGACATTTCTTCCGGGCATCGGTTTTCCGATGCGTTGGGCCGATTCAGCCAGATCTTTCCGCAGGTCTATCGGGTCATGGTGCAGATCGGTGAGGAGTCGGGAGCGCTGGTGGCCAGCCTGAGCTGCCTGGCCGATTGGCTGGAGCGAGACGGCAAGTTGGGGCAGCGCATTCGATCGGCGCTGACCTACCCGGCTTTCGTGATGGCCCTGGCCTGCTGCCTGACGCTGGCCTTGTTTCTGGTGGTGATGCCGCCTTTCATGGCCATTTTTGAAGAGATGAGAGTGGAACTGCCGCTGATTACCCGGCTGGTGATGGGCCTGACACGCGCCGTGGCCAGGCCGCTGAGCTGGCTGGTTTTCGCCCTGCTGGCGGCAGGGCTGTGGCGTCAGCTACGGGGGGCCTGGAGCGACCCCAATGGAAAGGCTTTTCTCTTCGGGCTTGGATTGCAGGTTCCGCTGCTGGGTGCCATCCTGTGGAACGGCAGCATCTCGAGGTTTTGTTTCGCCTGTGAAGCGCTGCTTCGCTCCGGCAGCAGTCTTCCGAAAACCCTGCGGATGGCAGCAGCCGTGAGCGGAAGCCCCTTCCTCGAGCAGGATCGCGAGCCGCTGGCCGAGACGGTGATGCAGGGCAACCCGGCTTCCGAGCATATGCGAGCGCATCCCGAGCTGTACTCAGGAACCCTGACCCACATGACGGCGGCCGGCGAGGAAGTGTCTCGATTGCCGGAGATGATGGGTCGAGCAGGGCACTTTCACGAGTTGGAGATGGAAACCCAGGTCGAGACCCTGAAGGCAGCGCTGGAGCCCGTGATGCTGCTGGCGGTAGCCTTGCTGGTAGGGGTCATTTTGCTGTCGGTCTTTCTCCCCTTGTATGGCTTTCTGAACCAGATCGAGTGAAGGACCTCCGGTAAGGTTCCAGAACTTTGGAGTTTTATGGCACTTTCACCCGACGGTGGTGCTCGCATTCGTTCCCTCTATGCCTGGCTGGGGGCATGCGCGCTGGTGGGACTGGGGGTGGTTCTTGGCAACACCCCTTCGTCTTCCACCCCTTCGGCCCCAACGGCCAGCCCGGCGCCCCGTCAAACTCTGGTGATCAGCGCCCGGCCTCCGGCCACAGGATTGCCGGCTGGAAGCGTGGTGATGGCCTCGTTTCCCGAACTACGTCGCACGTTGAAGGGCAGGCTGATCGAGGGCTCGGGCCAGGCCCTTCAGGTCGAGTTTGAGCTGCCTTGCGAAGGGGATCCGGGCACCGTGGAGATGTGGGCCGAAGTTCCCGACGGTGGGCGGGCCCGCTGGAAGCCCGCCGTGGTGCAGGGACCCCTGGCCCAGTTCGGTGAGGCCGAGATGGAGGCCGCCGGGCAGCCCCGCGATAGCCAGGCCTATCGCTATCCGACCGCCAGGGCTCGGACGGCGGCCACACCGCCACGGGTGCCGACGGGGCTGCCGCAGGGCTTTACGCCGCTCAGCCAGGAGCAGCTGAAATCCATGGCCGAGCGGCACGGTGCCCGTGCGCCCAAGTAAGGGCTTTAGCCTGCTTGAAATTCTGATGGCCCTGGGCCTGGCCCTGCTCCTGATCGGCCTGGGGGCTGTTCATCTGTGGCCCGCCCGCACTTCGGCCAGCAGCCGGGCGCTGGCCGACAGCCTGGCCGAAGAGCTGCGGCTGGCCGGCCGCAGCGCCGTGGCATCGGGCGTTCCGGTGGCGGTGGCCCTGGCCACTGGCAACAGCGGACCCCATGGTCAGGCCTATTACCATTTGGCCGGTCAGGCCAGGCCTCAACTGGTGCGGGTGCGCAACCTGGCCCGCGAGTTTCCCGATACGTTCCTGTGCGTTGGAACCTGGGCGCGCAGCGACGTGGGCGCCTGGACGCGCACCCAGCCCAAGCCGATGTCCAATTCTGACACCTTCGACCCCTCCGGCTGGGTGAATCCGGTGAACCCCCAGGACCCGACTTTGATCTTCACTCCCTCGGGCAGCGTGACGTCCAACGGACTGCCGCTGTGGAACGGTGACTTCTATCTGGTGGCCAGCCAGGGGGTGGAATTTCAGCCCCAGGCCGTTTCTGGCAGCGGACCCTCGCTGACGTACTATCGCTTGCGTCGGCTGGCCAAACCCTGGTGCATTCGGGTCAGCGCGGCGGGTGCGGTGGCGGTGACGTCGGGGCTGCCGGCGGCCGACAGCAGCACGGCCCTGGAGCAGCGGGGGTTCACCACAGCGGCTGCACCCTCGCCGCCGCTGATGTCCATTCCTGGCAACTCGGCGCCGGCGATCGTGGCCTGCACGGTGACCCCCGAGCCACCCGATGGGGCGGCTGCAGGAACGGCGGTGCTGGCGCCCGGCGAACATCTGGCTTTGAGAGTGACGGCCAGCGACCCTCAGGGCGACCCGGTGTACTGCCGTTGGAGCGCCAACGGCGGGGACTTCTCGTCGCCCGACAAGGACGCCATGGAGTGGCAGAACAACCAGTGGGTGTCCCAGTGGGAGTGGCGCCCGCCAGCCGGAGCGGTCAGCGGGAACTTCCAGTTGACCTGCACGCTGACCGACTCGAAAGGGGCCTCGACCAGCGGGGGCGCTCAGGGTTCTTTGGCGGTGAGGATCGAAGACGGTCCCAGTATTGTCTTTGGCGATAGCTCGGAGGATCTGGTGACCGGCCGCCTGAGGAAGATCCATCTGAGCGGCAGCGGCGAAGTTGATCTTGCCCCCCTACCCCAGGGCTTTTCGGGCCTGGACGTGGCCGCCAACGGGGACCGACTGCTGTACAATTTTGGCGGCCTGCTCTACGCCTGCAACCAGGACGGGACGCTGGCGAAGGTTGTCAATTTTGACATTCCCGGCAATAGCGTAGCCCTTCATTTACCCTGGATCTTTTTCGGCGGTGTTGACTACTCGCCCCAGGGCACACGCCTGGTTTTTCCGGGACTGGGCGTGCTGCCCGTCGAGCCGCCCTCGGTAGACCTCTATCTGGCCGAGGTTCAAGGTGGCACCGTGGTGCGCTTCACCTCCAATAATTCGCGCAACGAAGAGCATCCGTTCTGGTCGTGTGACGACCGGTTTATCGTCTACAACAGTGTCGACCCGGCCGACTCCAGCGATGTGGAAATTCGCCTCAAGCCCCTGGCAGGCGGACCTTCCGTGTTATTGACCGGCGGGCTGTCGGGGGGTCAGGAGCTGATCGACCTCTGTCCCAGCCTGGTTGCGGGGAATCATCGCCTGCTTTATCGCGAGAGTGGCAATCTGAAGGTGATGGACTTCACCGCCGACGGCGCGGTGGTGGACCCGCTGGTGGGCAATGTGGGCCCTGCCAACTTTCGCTCGGGCAGGTTTTCCCAAGACGGCGCGCGCGTGACCTTTCATTCGGGGGTTGACGTATTCGTTTGCGATGCCGACGGCAGCGATCGGCTGCAGCTGACCGACAGCGCGGGTTCGGGCCGATACTACGAGTATCCCAGGTTCACCCCCGACGGCAGCCAGGTGGTTTATACGGGTTTGGACATCTCGGCCAGCAGCTTTACCGGCGACCTGTTTCGCTCGCGCATCGACGGCAGTTCCAGCGCTCGGATTACGCGGGGCAACAAGATCGCCCACGGACTGCTGCCCTATTCCGGCTGGGATATCGTGCCTTGAGGCGCAGGGGGGTGTCGCTGGCCGAGACCATGATCGCCCTGTTCCTGCTGGCCGGAGTGGTGCTGGTGCTGGTCAGCCTGTTGCATTCACTGCTGCGCTACGGTCGTCAGGTAGAGCTGCAAACCCTGGCCGCATTGGCGGCTGACCGGCGCCTGGAGCAGATCCGCCAGTGGGCTCGCCAGAAGTCGGGGAACACCTATCAGTTTGAGAATCTGGTGACCACCTACGGCAGCGTAGTGACCAACGACCCTGACTTTGCCCACTTGCAGCTGACCACCACCGCGCGATGGCACCCTCTGGACCTGCCCGGAACCTGGCTCGAGCAGGGCCAGACCGACAAACAGCGACTGGACCGCTCGGCGGTTCTGGTGCGGGTCGTGGTGACCTGGGGCAACAGCCGTAGCCTGACGGCCAGCACCTTGATCGGGGCCCCGGCGCGGCGTGCCGACCCGGTGTTGTCGATTACCCAGGTGAACGGGGGGAACCCTCTGGCCGCCAATGCCCCGGCCGTGTTTCAGGCCACGGCCAGGGACGCCGATGGGCAGAATCTGCCCGACCTTACCTATCACTGGTATGTGCGTCCCGAGGGCGGCAATGCCTCGATTGCGCTGGAATTGCGCAACACCCGTCAGGCCCGCCTGACCAACAGGGTGCGCTGGCCCGACGGCATCTTTCGCCCGGCCCCGGGGCCATGCCGAGTGGAGGCTCGTGCCGTGTATCGAGGAACGGAGCTGGTCGGAACCTCGGCGCCGATTACGATGTCGCCGTGAAGCGCCGGGGCTTTACCGTGCTCGAAGCTCTGATCACGGCCCTGCTGGTGGGGCTTGCCCTGGCGATCGTAGGCCTGGTAACGCGGGATTTTCAGCGGGTCATGGCTCGCAGTCAACGCCGCGACACGGCTTTGGAAGGGCTGCTGGCCCTGCACCGAGTCGGTTGTGAGTCGGCCCAGGCCTGTGGCGACATTGTGCCAGCCCTGAACGCCACTTCGGCCTGGCTGAGCTTTAGCCGCATCGACCCCAACCATCCCGACCGGATTCCCCCCACCTTGCTGCCCGAACCTGTGCCCATTCCGGCCGCCTGGGAGCCCCGCGACCCAGCCTATGTGGTTCGGGTGAGCTACTCGCTGAACGGCTCGCGCCAGTTGATGCGCAGGGTGGACTTTCCGGGGGGCGGGTTCGAGCAGCAGAGTTGTGCCGAAGAGGTGATGGATTTTCAGGCACGTCACCCCCTGGCAGGCACTCTGGTGGTGCGCCTGACGGTTCAGTCGGGGCCCCAGCTTCAGAGTCTGGAGCTGCCCATCAACTTGCAGGCGGTTCCTGGGGAGCTGGCACCGTGAGACGAGCGTTCAGCCTGCCGGTGATCCTCATGCTGAGCCTGGTACTGCTATTGTTGGGAATGGGTTTTCTCAATCGACGCGCCAGTCAGTACCAGGGCGCGTATCAGACCACCTATGGCGTGCTGGCTCTGCAGCTGGCCCGAGCCGGTTTGGAGGATGCCCGGGTGAAGCTGGACCGCTGCGACGACTTTCCGCCGCGCTCGGGCAGCGACCAGAAGCTGTTTGGCTACACCGAAATCCTCGTTGCCGACGAGGAAAGCTACAGCGTGACCGTAGACCTGAGCATGCGCGAAAAGCCTTTCTACCTGGTGAGAATTACTTCGGTGGGCACCTCGGGTCCGCTGGAACAGCCGCGAGCCCGACGGCAGCTGCGGGCCGAGCTCGACCTGGCACCGACGTTGCGCAGCGACGGGAGCACGGTCAATCCGGACTATTTTCAGTACGTCAACTTTGTCGATCTGGGCTCGCTGTAGCCGTTGGGTTCTCGGGCCGCTGGCCGGGTTGGGC
>CAZYPN010000045.1:32673-55702 GCA_964649085.1 uncultured Burkholderiales bacterium
CGAGTACAGAACTGGGGGACGATGGGACTGGAACTGCCTTGCCTGAAAAAGGCGCTGGCCGAGGACGAGGTGGCCGCTTGGGGGTCAGCGTCGGGATAGCCTGAGCGTCTGACACTGGCTCCCTGAGACTGCAGCCAGGCATTCTTTGCGCCTTGAGAACCCTTCAGTCTTCTTCTTCGACTTCGGCCTCGACCTGGCCAGCCTTCACGGCCCGGACCAGGGCAGCATGATCGCTTTCGTTCTGGTCGGCGTAGGCCAGCGCGAACGAGGCGATCGCCTCGTCAAAAACGTCGCTTTTTCCCATGTATCCACTGAGTAGACACGACTTACCGGAGCGGGCGTGGGAAAGGGCCAGGGCCCGGCCGCACCAATGGGCAAAGAGCTTCATCTCTGCGAAACCAAAGGTCTCGATCCGGGGCGCGATCTTGATGTCGCGCAGTTGTCGGACGAAGTAGTGCAGGCCGCGCAACTTGCCACGGGTCCAGCCCAAGAAGAGGTCACTGGCAGGCTGCATCATGCGATAGCCGTGGACCACTCGCTGGCCCTGATTGGCAAACGGGCTGGGACCGGCGAAAGCCTCCAAGACCGACTTGCGGGCCTGCTTGATCTGCAAGAACAGAGGGTCGTTCTCGCCGGCCATCAGCAAGATCACTCAACAGGCCGTACCCACGCTGCCGATGCCCACCACCTTGACGGCCGCGTCACGCACGCGGTAGCGGTCCAGCAGCGACTGGACCGAGGGAGGCAGGGTGTCGCGATAGCTCTTCATGGCATCTGCCAGGGCTTCCTGAACCTGGCCCGGCGCGTAGCCGTGAGGGTGGAAGATCGTCGGGAGCGTATCCTTGATGACAGGGATGTCGTTCTCAACGTCCACCAATTTGGGGAACATTTCCTCGGCCCGGCTCCTGGTGGTCTCGGCGGCCAGCCTCTTGAGGCCCCGTTTTCGGAGCCTGGCGTCTTTAACCGATGCCACCAGGTCTTCGACCCACATGCTGCAATACCAAAGGTCGAGCGTTTTCATGCGACTGAACTCTCGCATCGAACGGCGGTAGCTGGCCACACATCCAGCGGCCACAGCCCCTGCCTTACGGTCGCTGAGGCCGTTGTCTCGACAGGCCACCACGAAGCTGGTAGCCAGTCGTTTGACGTCCCACTCCCAGGGGGCAGGCAGCGTTTCGTCGAGGTCGTTGACCGAAAACACCACGCGCCGTTCGGGCGTGGCAAAGCCGCCGAAGTTGCCCAGGTGAGCATCGCCACAGCACTGGACGTAGACGCCGGTGGATGGAGTGCTCGCCAGATCGGTAGCCATGGTGAGGGCCGCTCCTCGGTAGAAGCAGAAAGCCGAGCGAGCCATGCGTCCGTGGCGCAGGGGAAGCAGGGAGGGTTCGCGACCCTCCTCGGCTGCCAACACCAGCGCCACCGCTTCAGGCCGATCCGAGGGTGCCACCCAGGAACCGTGAGACTCGCGGGGGCATTTCTCTCGCAAAGCTTTGCCGGCCGCCAGCAACTCCGACCGGAAGGGCAACTCCTGTGCATCACCGCTATTCAAAAGCTCTGTCGTCAAGTTCGCCTCCTGTTTGACCGGTTGCCGGCTCGTGGAGTGAGGTTAGTCGAAGAGTGCCCGGTGGGGAATGATCAGGATCACCTCGCTTGCTGCCAGGCTTTCTGACCGGCTCGGCCAATTGCTAAGCATGATCAGAAAGCTTCTGCTGGCCGTCCTGCTGCTGGCATTCACGGGTTGCGGTCCGGCCTTTTCACCACAGTTGCTCAGCAAATGCAGCGACATGATGCTGCCCGACAGTATGGGCCTGCATGGCCCGCTGCCTCCGGAGGTCGGCGGAGCCGCCAACCAGAGCGGCGAGCGCCGCTGGTCGGGCAAGATTCTGCTGGTAACGACTCCCGCCAACGCCTCGCAGTCGGCCCGTGTGCATCCCGCCATGGCCCGGTTGGAGGAGAACCTGAAGGCCAGCAACGATGAGGAAGTGAGCGCCGTGGGCTACGTGCTGGAGTATCGTCAGCGCAACGGCGGGTTTCTGCGCCTGACCGTGCTGGACTGGAAAGACAAGATCCACCTGGGGGATTGGACGATTGCCAAATGGTCGAACAAGGTGCCCGAGAAAGCCGACTTTGAATCCAACTATCCGAAGCTGCTGGCCAAGGTGAAAGAGCTGCATCGCTGAGCGCCGTGGTGGTCGATGAACCGCTCAGGCTTTTAGGGACTCACCCCAGCAGGCCAGGCCTCTTCCGGGGAGAAACCCTACTCGTGTATTATCACGGCACCAAAGCCTCGCTTAAGCCGGGTGACAGTATTTGTCCCGGATTCCCCTCCAATTACGCTCCCCGCTCGGCCCGCTTCGTCTACTGTAGCGAAACTCTCGAAGCCGCCGCCTGGGGAGCCGAGCTGGCTCAGGGCGACGGACCCGGCCGCATCTACACGGTTGTTCCCACCGGCCCCCTCGAAGACGACCCCAACCTGACCGACAAAAAGTATCCCGGCAATCCAACCCGCTCCTACCGCAGTCGCCACCCCCTGACCGTCACTGGAGAAATCAGCGATTGGCAGGGACATTCCCCCGAACAAATCCAAACCATGAAGAATCACCTGCAAACCCTTCAAGCACAGGGCATCGACGCCATCGAAGACTAAGCCCATGCCTGCGAGGCCCTCCGTGCACGATGAAGTCGTTGACGGCGACCTCCTTGAACAACCCGTCGCAAGCGAGATCGCCGCTCTGCAGGCCTCAGCCCAAGCCCGGCTGTTCCGCTTCGTCAAAGACAAGACCGGATTTGCGGGCCACCAGCTGGTAAGTCGGGGCCAGGGCCAGCTGGCTGACGCCGCGCCGAAAGTCCCTGAGCTCGCGCAGCCAGCCTGCGATCTGCGCTCGCGTCGCCAAACCCTCTTCGAGCAAACCCCGGGCGATATGAGCCAGGGTCAACTCGGCCACCCGCTTCTCCGGTCCGCTGTTGAACAACCTCAAGCTGGCGCCCGAATAGACCACCTCCAGCCCCGCCTCTCGGGCCAGCCGCCACAGGCGGCGACCCAAGCGCGCATCGCCCCCGCGCCGCCGGACCAGCTCGCCATACAGACCCACATAGGCCTCAAAGGCCGCACAGGGCGGAGCGCAGGTGTGACCGGGAAAATCAACGTCTTCCAAAACCAGATAGCCTCCCGGCTTTAAACGATCGGCCATGCCTACCACGACCTGCTGCGGGTCGCTTAGATGCGACAGCAGATAGCGAGCATAGACCAGCTCAAAACGCTCACCCAGTAGCTCCAGCCTGCGGGCATCCCCCAACCGAAAGTCCCCCGGGCCCTGGCAGAAATCCAGGCAGCAGTCCAACCCCACGGCCCCCGACCCTCGGCGCGCCAGTTCAGCGGTGACCAGACCCAACCCACAGCCCACATCCAGGGAGCGCCAGTGGGGCCTCCAGGGCAGCCGGTCCAATAACTGTCGAGTGGCCGGCTCGGCCGCCCCGGCCAGCACCCGCAAGCGCAACGCCCCGATGCGGCCCCGCCGCAGCACATAGCTCTCCATCGCCACCCCATGTTCGCCATCTTCGGCATCCTGCTCCCCCTGATGGCCTGGCTGCCGCCCCCCTACACTCGCTGCTGTGGCTGGCCCCCGCCGCGTCCCCTGGATCGCCCGATAGGCGGCGATAGCCCAACCCGAGGCAGGGTGCACCTGGAGGTAGCGGCCTATCGTTCTCCTGGGGAAGGAAGGTGGGAATGTTCGTCCGCAGGTTGGGGAGGCAGTTGTTGTTGCTGGCCAGCTATCGAGATGACCGGGGCAAGGTGTGTCAGCGCCGGCTGGCGGCTTTTCGCGACCGGGCCTCGTTGGAGGAGCATCTGCCCAAGCTGGTGCCGGCCGGGCACGTGGAGCGGCTGCGGGATCGAGCGCTGGCCCTGCTGGAGGAGATCCGGCCGGCCCGCAAGCCGCCCCAGGAGCGGGTGCGGGGTGGGGCGCGGGCTTTGTTGCATTTGCTTGTGCACCAGCCGGAGCTGGAGGCGGTGGAGGAAGTTCGGGTGCTGCAGCGGCGGCTGCTGGGGGAACCCGTGGTGGGTGGGCGCCGCTACTGGGCCCAGGACCCGGAGATTCAGGCCTGGGCCGAGGCGCAGGAGCAGGAGGCCCTGGAGCTGGAGCAGCGGGGCCGCTGGGAAGAGAGTTTGGGCGTGTATCTGCGGCGCATGTCCCGGGTGGAGGGCGATCGGACGCCGCTGCGGGCGGCCCGACTGTTGCACCGGCTGGGGAGGGTGGAGGAAGCGCTGGAGGTGGTGGCCGCGATGGCGCCGGGAGATGCCTGGCGGGAGTATCATCGGGCCACGCTGTGCTGGCAACTGGGACGATGCGAGGAGGCGATGGGGCATTTCTATCGGGCTTTGAAGGCCGAGCCCGCGTTGTCGCCGCAGTATTGGCGTGAGTATGCGGACATGTGGGATGAGCCCAGTCGGCGAGTGTTGGGCGATCTGATGAGGCTGCCGGTGATTCGCACGGTGTTGCGAGCCGGGGGGCGCACCCAGGTGCCCCGGGTGTCGCGGGGGTGGCTGTTGGACCGGGCCATGCGCATCGCCCGCGGGGTGGATCCCGGGCGCAGTTTGGGGAGGCTGGATTGGGGGTGAAGTGCCCTGCAGAACGGACTCTTTCAAGAACTGTAGCGCGAACTCGGTCCAGGAGTAGGGTCTTACCTTCAAAGTGACGGAAATTGTCAGCAAGGGGGCAGATCCGCGATTTCCACCGTAGCGAGGACCGCCATGGCCAGGGAGCGAATCCAGTGGGATGTCCGACAGTCGCCGACTCCTGCACTCCCTGGTTCGTCCTCTCGAAGCGGAGGAGAATGACTGCGCCGCACGACTTCGCCTGGCTCTGGAACTGATGGGCGCGGGCCTTGAGATGAAGAGACTGAACCTCAGGCGCGCCTACCCTCAGGAGGGCCCGGAGGAGATCGCCGCTCGTTTGAGCCAGTGGGTACAAGACCAACCCATTCCCCCAGGTCTTCGGCTCCGCGAACTGCCTTGAATCAATTTCCCGAATACCTTCTCCAAGTTGGGCAACACCTTGAGGCTGCCGGAACGAGTTGGTGCCTCATCGGTGGACTGGCCGTCGGAGCTCGAACGGACCCGAGATTTACGAAAGACCTGGACCTGGCAGTCAACAGCCAGAATGACGAAGCCAGCGAGCAATTGCTCTTCGCGCTTCAGGGAGCCGGATATCGTATTCTGGCAATCCTGGAGCATCAAGCCAGTGGCCGCCTGGCGACGGCTCGTCTGGCTCCGCCGGGAGCTCAAGAGCCGGTGATCATCGACTTGCTCTTCGCATCTTCGGGAATCGAAGGCTCGATCGTCTCTCGATCGGAAGTCCTCGAGGTTTTCCACGAGGTTCGAGTTCCGGTTGCCAGCCTGGGCGACCTGATTGCCATGAAAATTCTAGCCCGGGATGACAAGATCAGACCTCAGGACCGACTGGACCTGAACGCGCTTCTGAACCTGGCCCAGGAGCACGACCGGAAAATCGCTCGAAAAGCTCTGGCCGAAATGGCCGAACGGGGTTACAACCGTGGCCGTCAGTTTGAAGCGGAACTCACCGCGGCCGAGGCCGAGTTTCTTACAGAAAGTCCAGGACGATCCGATACGGAGTCGGATGTCGGCGCGGAGGAGTAACCCGGGTGTCGGGAGTGGCGATGCGGGCCACTTCGCGCAGTTTGCCCCGGCTGAGGGTGATGGGGTCAAGGTGTGTCATCGGTCAATGGTAGGGCATGGGGGGGAGCTCGATGAGTTTGAAGAATCACTCCTGGGCCAGGAAAAAGCCGGTCACCCGGCCCGGCCCACCATCCTATCCCAGTCGCCAGTTCGCGACCGAGTAGCAAGGTTTGCAGCCGTCGACGTTGGCCGCTCAGGGGGTGAGACTTACGGCAAAGGCGCCAGTTCCAGCAGGGGTGTTGCCGACAAAGGTAAGGGCACCCGATGCCTGGTTGATCGTCAAGAGGGACAGGTTGTTCGAGGTGCGATTGGCGGTGTAGACGAAGCGACCACTGGGGTCGACTGCCAGGCCGCGGGGGCCCGTACCTACACCCTCGGCAGTGCCTGCAACCAGGGCGCCTGAGCCAGCGTCGATGGTGAAGACCGATACGTTGTTGCTGTTGAGATTGGCAGCATAGAGAAAGCGCCCGCTTGGGTCGACTGCGGCAAAGGAAGGCCCGTCCCCGGCATTGACGTTCGTTCCCGGGGTAAGCGTTCCATCGGTAGCGATCGTGAAAGGGGTCACGTTGTCGCCGTTGAGATTGCTGGTGTAGAGGAAACGACCCTCGGGATGAACGGCGATGTTGAAGGGCGTAAGCCCCGTGGCCGAAGCCGCCGGACCAAAGGCAAGTGCTCCGGAGGCGACATCGCGGTTGAGCGACTGGACGGTGTTGGCCAGCTGGTCGCAGACATAGGCGAAGCGGCCGCTGGGGTCCATGGCAATACTGGATCCGGGGCCTGCCAGGGCAAAGGTGGCGAGAGCGGTGAGTTCTCCGTTCACCTGGTTGACGCCGAAAATGGAGACCGAGGAACCCGCAACATTGGAGGTGTAGACAAAGCGACCCGAGGGATCGACCACCACCACCCCGGGGTTCGTACCGGTGGCGATGGTGGACCCGCCCGAAAGGGCTCCGCTCGTCGGATTGATAGCGAATGTGGAGATGGTATCTGAGGTCAGATTGGCGACGTAGGCAAAGAGACCGGTGGGGTGGATGGCAATCGAGCGCGGCTGGTCGCCGACATTCACGCTGGTACCCGCGCTCAACGCCCCGTTGCTGGTGTCGATGGTGAAGGGGGTTACGGTGTCGCCATCGAGGTTGGCCGAGTAGGCAAAGGCCCCCAGGGTGAGGGTGGCCGTGTCCGAGAGGCCGTTCAGGCTGGCCGACACCTGGACCTGTTGCCCGGTGGCAGCGTTGACGTCGATGGAGGCTCGACCAAATTTGTTGGCGCCAAGGTTGTTGTTGTCGACGATGACTTCGGAGTCGTTGCTCGACCAGTTAACCTGGCTGGTGACGTCTTGAACGGAGCCGTCGCTAAAGGTGGCGGTGGCATGATACTGTCGCCTTGAACCCGGTGCCGAAAGGGCCACTGCGGGCTGGACGCTCAGGCTGACCAGGGTCGGCCCTCCGGGTGGAGCTGTGACGAGCTGCACATCTTCTCCGCATCCGTTCAGCAGGGCGGGAAGCAGTAGAGCCAGGAGTGACAGGGAACGAAAGGGTCGTTGCATCCGGCCCAGACCGTGACAATCCTTCCTCCACTTCCTCCAGCCTCAGAGCTGGCTGAGGCTGAGGTCGCCGGTGGTGCAGCAGTAGTTGCTCTGGGTGTCGAGGGCTTTCTCAAAGAGCAGGATGGCCACCAGGCTCAGCGAGCGGCTGAGCGGATCGGCACACGGGTCGCGCGGGACATCGGGGGGCACGCGGTAGTGCTCGTCCCAGATGGCCTCGACGTAGTCGGGGGCCAGGCCCAGATGGAGCAGGCGCTGGCCGTTCTGGCGAGCGGCCTGTTGCAGCGCCAGGCGACCTTCGTGGTTGTCGAGGCAGTCGACCACCAGCTCGAAGGGCTGGATGAGGCGGACCGCGTTGCCGGCGGTGAGCCGCTTGTGGGTGGTGTGGGGACGTTGCCCGCCGATGCGAAAGAGGTTCTCGGCCAGCGACTCGACTTTGGATTTGCCGACCTGGTGTTGAAAGTAAGGCTGGTTGTTGAGGTTGCGCTCTTCGACGCGGTCGCAATCGAGCAGGCTGAGCTGCCAGCCGGGCCGGGTGCGAGAGAGATGTTCGGCCAGGTTACCACCCAGAGTACCCGTCCCAACCACCATGACTTGCATAACGACTTTCCTCTCCTTCTAACAGGGACACCAGGCTCGTCAGGTCTTGACGACGGTCCTGGCCGCTGAGGCAGAATCCGGCCTCGAGCACGTTGAACTGGCCATCGACGATGCTGGTGATGTCGCGCCCGCCGCGACGCCAGCGCACGCTCCAGTTGGAACCCTGGGGCCGAGCCTCCAGCAGTTGACCTCCACCCTGGGCCACGGCCCGGGCCAGGTCGTGGCCCTGCACGGGCCGTATGCGGTCGCGACGTCGCACGGGAGGGGCCGCCGCCGGACCCACCGCCCAGGCTGTGTTCAGGCAGATCCAACACTGGATCCACTGGCCGTCGCTGAAGGACTCGTCGAGACGGAGGTTGATTTCGGGCGGGTTCTGCAGATGGGGGTTCAGGCAGCCCCGGCCCGTGCGCAGCTTGCACACGGAACGCAGCGGCTGCAGCTGGGCCAGATCGGGATAGCTGGCCGGACCCAGGCACTGCCAACCCTGTGAGTCCTCGCGCCAACGATACCAGCCGCGCAGGGCATTGGAGGTGGGGGCCGTCCAGCACCAGCCGTCGCGGCTGAGATACAGGCGCCCGCCCAGGGCCGGAGCCGTGACTTCAGAGGATTTCGAAGGTTTCATGGCAGAAGCCCCGACCCAGGTTGTTCAGGTCGCTGCGCTGGTAGAGCGGCTCGGCCAGCACTTCGTCGACGAGGTTGCGCCCCGACTCTTGTTGACACAGCAGCGGCACAAGGTTGGGCAGGTTGTAGTAGTCGCCCGTGAAGTGGATGGTTTGCAATGACACGCCCAGGCGCAGGGCGGCTTCTTCGAGCGGGGTGTGCCCTACCCCACCGACTTTGACCCAGAGCACGGGCACGCTGCGGCCCTGGGCCTCTTCGTAGCGCTTGAGCTCGGTGCAAAAATAGGGGGTGGAGTTCTCCACGCCGTCGGAAATCAGCAGGATTTGTTCGTAGTGGGTCTGGCGGTGCCTGGCCAGAGGCGCCCCGATGCTGGTCCAGCCGTCGGCCCGAATGTGGCGGAAGGCCTTTTCCCAGGCCTCGAAGGTGGGCTCGCTGGCCGTGACGGGAATGCTGCCTTTATCGAAGGCCTCGACGTAGAGCGGGGCCTCGGCGATGGTAGAACAGAGAGCGGCCATCCAGCGACCGATCTGGATGCACACTTCCATGGAGCCGGACTTGTCGACCAGCAGCAGGGTGGGACGCGTAAGGCGACCGCGGTTGCGCAGGCGCTCTTGAGTCATTCGCAAGAGCTCTTTGCGCAGTTCGGCATCGTCGCCGCCGACTTTGTCGAGGGCCACCAGGGTTTTGGTGTCGTGCACCCGGCTTTCGCGCTGGCCGGCGATGAGTTTTTCTTTGACTTTCTGGCGAATGTCGGGCTGCAGCAGCGCCCCTCTCTTCTCCAGGAAACCGAGGTGGTTGATGAGCTGCTGAGGGGTCATGACTTCGACCAGGGCCGTGAGGATCTCGGGGGTGAACTGGCGGATGGCACCCTGGGCGGTGGTGAAATGGATGTGGTGCTGGCGGATGAGCTGGGCCTGCTGGCGCGGGTCGTGGGCCAGCTGCTGGAGCCGGCGCACGGGGATCAGTCGACTGTCAGCCGGGGGGGCTTCGTCGAAGAGCACCTGCTGGGCGCGCTTGCCCGGCTTGATGTGCAGAGTGGCGTAGAGGTACTTCATGGAGCGACGGTCGCGCAGGACGCATTCGTCGAACCAGAGCGGGTCGTTTTCCCGCCGCCTGAGGTAGTACTCTACGCTGGATTTGAGGCTGCGCGTGGTTTTGCCCAGCTGTTCTTTGCTGTAGCGCACGGTGCGGGCCAGTTGGTAGGCCCGCAGCGGCTGGACCATGACGTAGGCATGATCGCGAAACTCCTGGTGTTCACTGGCCAGCAGGTGGGCGGCGAACATCTGGTGGTGGTCGCGCAGGCTGCCGTGGACTTGATACCAGCGGCTGAGGTGGGCATAGAGCAGGGGGTCTCGCTCCAGGCCCTGCTGGTGGCGCTCTTTGAGCGACTGCAGGTTGCCGTGGCTGGCCTGCAAGAAGGATTGGATCAGGGCTTCTCGTGCCGAGGCTTCCATGGGCTTGTCTCCTCTCTAACCAAAGACGGCCGGGGGGCGAATGACCAGGCCGTCGGGATGACGATCGGTCATGACTTCGAGTTTCTCAAAGGGCAGAACGCCCTGTTTTTGGAGGTAGGCGAGAGCCTCTTCGGGCTGAAGCTCCCGAGGGCTCTCGAAAGTGGTGCTGCGACCGTTGTAGCGAACGTGAATTTTCATAGGCTCAGGGTAGCCGGGTTGGGGGCCGGACACCGTGAAATTTTCCCCGGGGCAGGGGCTCTTGGCGATGGGGGTAAACTGGGGCCCGTGGCATTTGAGGACAATCAGAAACTGGTGGCCATCTTTGAGGAGATCGCGGATTTCCTGGAGATTCAGGGCGAGAATGTCTTTAAGGTGAAGGCCTATCAGCGCGCGGCCCGCACACTGGAGGGCCTGGAGCGACCTGTGGCTGAGCTCTATGCCAGCGGCGAGCTGGCCAGCATTGGGGGCTTTGGCAAGGCCCTGGTGGAGAAGGTGGGGCAGTATCTGGAAAGCGGCCAGGTGGAGCTGCACCAGCGCCTGAAGGCCGAGTTTCCGCCCGGTCTGTTGCAGTTGATGGACGTGCCGGGGTTGGGCGCCAGGAAGGCGGCCGTGCTGTATCGCGAGCTGGAGGTGGCCAGCCTGGACGACCTGGAGCAGGCCCTGCGCGACGGGCGGGTGAGTGAGTTGAAGGGCTTTGGGAAGAAGTCCGAGGAGAAGCTGCTGGAAGGGCTGGCCCAGCTGCGCCAGGGCGAACAACGCTGGACCCTGGCCGAAGCCGACCGGCTGGCCGGGCTGCTGTTGGGGCGGTTGCGGGCGCTGCCCGGAGTGACCCGGGCCGAGGCCGCGGGCTCGCTGCGCCGGGGCAAGGAAACGGTGGGCGATCTGGATTTGCTGGTGGTGAGCGAGGCTCCCGAGGCTTTGATGGACACCTTTGTGAGCTGGGTAGAGCCGGCCCAGGTGTTGATGAAGGGGCCCACCAAGTCGTCGATTCGCTGGCAGGGGAAGTTTCAGGTGGATCTGCGTTGTGTGCCGCCCGAGTGCTTTGGAGCCGCCCTGCAATATTTCACGGGCTCGAAGGACCACAATGTGGTGCTGCGAGGGCGAGCCGAGCGCATGAGCTGCAAGCTGAACGAGTATGGCCTCTTCGATGCTCTGGGCCAGGCCCTGGCGGGGGCCGACGAAGAGGGCATTTATGCCCGCCTGGGGCTGCCCTGGATCGCTCCGGAACTGCGCGAAAGCGGGGCCGAGATCGGCGCCGAGCTGCCGCTGCTGCTCGAGGCCGGGCAACTGCGGGGCAATTTGCACACCCACTCGCTGTGGTCGGACGGTGAGGATACCCTGGAACAACTGGCCGAGGAGGCGATGGCACGGGGCTATGAGTATCTGGCCATTACCGACCACAGCCGCTCCATGGTGATCGCCAACGGCCTGACGATCGAGCGGTTGCTGGAGCAGGGGCGCGAAATTGCCCACTTGAACCAGCGCTGGGAGGGGCGTTTTCGCCTGCTGTGGGGCAGCGAATGCGACATTGCCAGCGATGGCTCGCTGGACTATCCAGAGGAGATTTTGGCCCAACTGGAGTTTGTGGTGATTGCGGTGCACAGCCAGTTTCAAATGTCGCCCCAGGCCATGACGGAGCGCCTGCTGAAAGCCCTGGAACACCCGCACGTGGACGTGCTGGCCCATCCCACGGGGCGGCTGCTGGGCAAGCGAGCGGGCTATTCGGCCGACTGGGACGCGGTGTTTCGCAAGGCCGCCGAGCGCGGGGTGGCAGTGGAGATGAATGCTTCGCATCGGCGATTGGACCTGAGCGACTCGATGGCCCGGCGGGCCCAGGAGCTGGGCTGCACCTTGAGCCTGGGAACCGATGCTCATAGCCTGGGCGAATTTGACAATATGAAGTATGGGCTGCTGCAGGCGCGACGGGCGGGCATTCGAGCCGAGCGGCTGCTGAACACGCGGAGCTGGGAGAAGCTGCGATGCTGAGCTTTTTTCTGGCCCTGCGCAACGTGCTGCGCAACCGGGAACGCAGCCTGCTGACGCTGATCGGAGTGCTGCTGGCCATCGGCTCGTTTGTGGGGCTGGTGTCGCTGGCCGAGGGGCTGAGCTATCGGGCCAGCCACGAGGTGGACAGCCGCGATGTGGATATCTACGTGGTGCCCCACAAGTCGCTGGCCCTGCCCAGCGGACCGATTGGCACGCTGGGCTTCAGTCAGGATACGGTGGCGGCCACGCTGGTGGGACAGGTGGGCGAACTGGGTAATGTGCAGCGGGTGGACGGCGTAAACCGCGACAGCTGGAGCGGGCGAAAAGCGATTTTACCCATTCTTTATTTAGACTGCGCCTCCATTCGGGCCTATTTCCCGCGCCTGCAGGGCCTGCCTGACGACCTGCTGGAGGGGCAAATTTTGCTGGGACAGGGTCTGGCGGCTCAGGAACTGGAGGGCAGGACTTCAGGCAAGTTGCAGCACGGACAAAGTTCGTATGAGGTGGTCGGGGTGCTGCGCGGGGGAGGGTTTCAAGATTTTTTTGCCTTCGTGAAGCCGGCGGCCAGCTCGGACGGCTACCAGGAAGTGTGGGTGCAGCTGCGCGATAAGGCCAACGCTATCGGCACGGCCCGCGAGATCCAGGAAATGCTGCCCTCGGAAATGGTGGCCCTGACTCGCCAGCAATACCTGCAGCGCACCAACTCGTATGTGCAGTATGCCTGGTTGGTGCAGGCCTCGGTGGCTTCTATCGGGATTTTGATCGCCATTACGGCTTCGATGAATACGATGCTGATGTCGACCTATGAGCGTATGCGCGAGTTTGCCGTGCTGCGCGCGATTGGAGCCTCGCGTTTGACGGTGAGCCTGATGCTGCTGTGGGAGTCGCTGATGCTGAGCTGCGCCGGCGGCGTACTGGGCTGTTTATTTGGCTTGTTGACCTCGGGCATTCTGGACCAGGCCGTGATTGTGCTGCTGCAGTTGCCCTTCCCACTGGCCCGGGTGACGCCGCTGTTGCTGCTGCAGGGCATGCTGCTTTCGGCGCTGGTGGGCCTGGTGGGAGCGGTGATTCCGTTGATTTTGGTGTGGCGCCAGAAGATCATGGACGGGCTGAGGTCGGAATGAGGATTTCGCTGCAGGGCGTGCACAAGGTGTATGGCAAGAGCCGCCCGGTGAAGGTGCTCAACGACCTGACGCTGACAGTGGAGAGCGGCGAGTTTATCGCTATTACGGGGCCGAGTGGCTCGGGCAAGAGCAGCCTGCTGAACCTGCTGGGCTGTTTGGACACGCCCACCTTCGGACAGCTGTTTTTTGATCAGCGCGAGGTGTCGAAGGCACCCGAGTCGCTGCGCGAGCGCATTCGGCTGCAGCACATCGGATTTGTGTTCCAAAATTATCAACTGCTGCCGTCGCTGACCGTGCGCGAGAATATTTTGCTGCCGATGCAGCTGGCCGGAGTGTCGCGCTCGGAACGCAAGCAGCGGATCGGCGCCTTGCTGCAGATGATCGGGCTGGAGCGTCAATCCGAGCAACGCATCAATTTGCTTTCGGGGGGTCAGCAGCAAAAGGTGGCCATCGCGCGGGCGCTGGCCAATTTGCCGGGGCTGCTGCTGGCCGACGAACCCACCGGCAGCCTGGACGGGGTGTCGACGCTACAGGTGATGGAAGTGATCAAGGAGGTCAATCGCAGTCAAAGCGTAACCACCATTCTGGTGACCCACGACCCGGAGGTGGCTGCCTACGCCCAACGAGTGTACCGACTTCACAACGGCAACCTCGAAGGTTAGAAGGGCAGGCATTCTCTATGAAGAAGCAGCAGCCGAGGAGCGAGGACCTGTGATAATTTGTCTCATGTGTGGGACTCCAAACGAGACGTTCGTCAATCAGTGCGTCAAGTGCAGCGCTCGATTGCCGAAACTGGACAGCCGGACGGCCGTGGTGGCGTCGAAAAAGACGCCCAAGTATGATCTGCTGCGGACCAAGGTGCTGGCCCTCAAAACCGGGCAGATGGGCTGGCCCGAGTTCGCCGAGTGGTATCAGGGCTTCTATGACGACGTGTTGGAAAAGATCGCGTTGCACGTAGACGGCATCCAGCAGTCGCACGGACCGGGCTGGAGCTATTACGAGGATTTCCAGGAAGAAGTCGAGATGTCGTTTGCCGGTGTGCAGGACTATGAAACGGCTCTGAATCAGGTCTGGCAGGCGGTGGACACGGAAGATCTGGTGCTGGCCCAGCAGGCCCTGAAGATCTTCCTGCGCGGGGCCGAGAAACTGATCGACGCGGCCGCTTTGAACCTGGAGTCGCAGCGCAAGATCGAAGAGAGCTGGGGATACATGTACTGACCGAGCCGGCGGTTTCGGTTCGGTCGGTCTCGTTTTCCTACGGCCCTGCGGCCGTGTTGCAAGCGGTTTCCCTGCAATTTTTTCCCGGCCAGATCTATGCCCTGCTGGGCCCCAATGGAGCCGGCAAAACCACCCTGCAAAAGATCATTCGCGGCAGCTTGAAGCCTTCACAGGGCGAGGTGCGGGTGCTGGGGCAGGACCCCCGGGTGCTGCGCGACGGCCGCCACGAGATGGCCTGGCTGAGCGACCAACCGGCCGTGCACGCCCGCCTGAAGGTGGGAGAGCTGCTGCAATTTTACGCCGGCCTCTTTGGGGTGCCCTGTCGGGCGCCATTGCGCGAGGTGGGGCTGGAAGGACTGGAAGGCCGCTATTGCGGCCAGCTGTCGCGGGGACAGCAGCAGCGGCTGGGCTGGGCCCGGGCGCTGATGACGGGGGCCCGACTGCTGCTGCTGGACGAACCGACCAGCGGCTTGGACCTGGCCTCAAAAGAACGCATTCACGAGCTGCTGCAGCGGTTCGTGGAAGGCGGAGGGGCGGCCCTGCTGTCGACCCACGATATGCTGGAGGCGCAGCAGCTGGCCCATTGCGTGGGCATTCTCGAGCGCGGACAACTGCTGGACCAGGATTCGCCGGGCGAGCTCTGTCGACGCCATCTGGAACAAGAACTGGAGAGGAGTTCCGCCCAACCCAGCCTGGAAAAGGTTTACCGCAAACTGACAGGGAACAGTCTCACCCAATTCGGCTCCTGAGGTGGAAAGACATGTTTGGGCGACGCATCCTGTTCATCGTGATTCTCATAGCTTGGCTCGTCAACGGCGGCTTGCTCGCTTACGTGTTGACCTCGGCCCCCCCTCCCCCACCGCCGAGCAAAACCCGACTGATTGTGCGGGTGGAAAAGCCCGACCAGGCCAAGAGTATTGCCAAAGCGCTGGAAGCCCTGAAGGTGGAAACCAAATCGCAGTCGGCCGTGCCCTGGAAGCGCGAGGTGGTGGACGGCTTTAAGGTGTATCTGAGCAACTCCGACCCCGATTTGCGCAAAGCCATGCTGACCAGCCTGAAAAACAATAAATTACCCGTCAAGATGGTGGGCGAGGAAATTCTGCTGGGCAACAGTTACAAGACCAAGGCTCTGGCCACCAAGGCCAAGGCCAACGCCGACAAGGCCGGCTTTGCCTTCTCGATCGATGAGAACCGGGTGATGAAGACGGTCAAGGTGGTGGTGCTGACCAGCGAACCCCTGGATGCGGAACTGCTGGGCAAGGCCGAGGAAGCCCTGAAGAGTTTCAAGTTGAAAGACGATCAGGTGGAAACTCAGGTGGAATCCGAGTCGGCCACCCCCAGCGCCTCGCCCACGCCCTAGTGTGGCGCCGCATCTACTGGTTGGCTCGCAAAGACCTGCTGGAGTCGTTGCGCAATCAGGTTGCCGTGCTCATTCTGTGCAGCCCTTTTCTGCTGGCCTGGATCTTCCAGTCTACCGGTCAGAGCCGCGATCTGAAGCAGCTGTCGATCGGCGTGTTGGCGCCCCCCGACAGCGGATTGGTGCGCGTTCTGCAACAGCATCCGGGCCTGCAGGTGCGCCGCTACGACTCGCTGCAGGTGGCCTTGGGCGAGTTGCAACGGCGGCGCCTGACACTGGTGGGCGAAGCCGAGAGTGGCTTTGACGAGGCGCTGCTGAGCGGCCAACGCCCCACCCTGAAACTGTGGAGCGATAGTTCGCGGCCGACTCAGGTGGCGCTGGCCCGCGAATATGTGCGCACGGCCCTGCGCCAGATGGCCGGCCAGCAGGCCCCGGCCCGTATTGAGGCGCAAACGATGCCAGGACGGGCGCGTTCGGCCGGCGACCTGTGGTTCGCCTCGACGGTGTTGCTGGCCGCGCTGTCGGCGATGGTGGTGACGGCCTCAAATCTGGCCGAAGAGAAGGAAGCGGGAACGCTGCAGCAAATGCTATTATCGCCGGCAAGTCTGACCGAAGTCTGGCTTGGCAAGCTCGTCGTAGGAAGTGCCCTGGGCACGATTGCGGCGATGTCCGTGGTAGCCTTGCGGGGTTCCAGCGGACCCGCTCTGGGGAATTGCCTGGGGCTGACGGTGGTAGCGAGCTTCGTGTTTGCCGCCACAGGAGGAATCATTGGCTTGCTGGCTAATGGGTCTGCCGCGGCCAGTTCCTGGACGGGTCTCTGTTTCATCGCCTTCTTTGTTCCCGCTTCCCTATCGGAAACGAGCCAGAGTATGAGTCGATGGGCGCAAGCTTCTCCGGCCTACTATCTCTACGATGGTATTCAGCGAACGGTGCTGGCCCAGGAACCGATGGCCACGCTGGTGGTCCACTTCGGCATCCTGGTTTCCCTTGGGCTCTCCCTGACCTTCGTCGGACGAATTCTGCTCAAGGGCTACCGATGACCCCCCAATAGCACAAAGGAGTACATTGAATGTCTGAGCAAAGCGCTGCCGAACTGCGGCGTATGTCCCGAGTTGAACTGTTTGAAGTGGCTCGGGAACGCGGCCTGACGGGCTACCAGAAGCTTAAGAAGGAAGAACTGGTTGCCCGCTTGCTGGAACTGGCCCCCGCCGAACCAGCCCCCCCCGCACCCGCCGCTGCGCCGGCGGAGGCCCCTTCGACCCGCAGCCGAGGCCGCCGAACCCGAGCGGCCGCTCCTGAGCCCGAACCCGAACCCGAGGTAGAAGTCGAGGTGGCAGTCGCCGAACCGGAAGAGGCAGCGGAGCCCGAGGAAGAGAGCCAGGGACGTCGTCGCGGTCGTTCACGCCGCGGACGCCGAGGCGAACGCTCGGAGTATCGCACCGAGGCCGGCGAAGAGCAGGAGGCCCCGGAAGGCGGAGACGACATGGAGCGCATCCGTCGTAGCCACGACGGCGAAGCCTACCAGCGCCCCACCGAGGACGAGCGTTTGGGACTGCTGTATGCCAGCGGCATTCTGGAGGTGTTGCCTGAGGGCTACGGCTTCCTGCGCGGCCGCTCGTATCTGCCCGGACCCGCCGACATTTATGTGTCGATGTCGCAGGTGCGCCGCTTCGGGCTGCGTATGGGCGATATGGTGCTCGGCCAGGTGCGCCCCCCCAAGCCGGGCGAGAAATACTATGGTCTGCTACAGGTGGCCTCGGTCAACGGTCAGGACCCTGACACGGCCCGCCGTCGCCCGCACTTTGAGCAGCTCACCCCGATCTTCCCCAAAGAGCGCTACACGATGGAAGGCAGCGACAACGACTTCAGCAAGCGCATCATCGACCTGTTCTGCCCGATCGGCAAGGGTCAGCGCGGTTTGCTGGTGGCCCCGCCCAAAGCCGGCAAGACCATTTTGCTGAAGAAGATCGCCAACGGCATCGCCCAGAACTACCCCGAGGTGGTGATGATGGCGCTGTTGATCGACGAGCGTCCTGAGGAAGTGACCGATATGGAGCGCTCGATTCTGGGCGAGGTGATTTCCTCGACCTTCGACGAGCCGCCCGAACAGCACGCCCACGTGAGCGAACTGGTGCTGGCCAAGGCCATGCGCATGGTGGAGATGGGCAAGGATGTGGTCATTCTGCTCGACTCGCTGACCCGCATGGGCCGCGCCTACAACCAGATTACGCCGCCCTCGGGACGCACCCTGACCGGCGGTCTGGACACCGCCGCGCTGCGCATGCCCAAGCGCTTCTTCGGCGCCGCCCGCAACATTGAGAACGGCGGCAGTCTGACCATCATCGCCACGGCTTTGATGGACACGGGCTCGAAGATGGACGAGGTGATCTTCGAGGAGTTCAAGGGCACGGGCAATATGGAACTCGACCTTTCGCGCCGTCTGGCCGAGCGCCGTATCTTCCCCGCCATCGACATCAAGAAGTCGGGCACTCGTCACGAGGAGCTGCTGCTCAAGGAAGACGAGCTGCGCAAGGTGTGGCTGATGCGCCGCGCCCTCGACCTGCTCAATGATGGCCAGGATCCCACCGAAGCCGTCCTGGAGCGGATGCGCCGCACCAAGACCAATCAGGAGTTCCTGGATTCGCTGGGCAAGGAAGGCAGCTACGCCTCGAGCGGCTCTCGCTAGGCGGGGGTTGGTCTGGTGAGGAAAGGCCCGGGTTCGCCCGGGCCTTTTTCGTGTACGCTTGGGTTGCATTGTCGCGCGGGAGGGGAATTGTGGGGGGCCGGTTAAGCCTTCGTGATGGCGTTTCGCTTGGTGGTTTCCGATGAGGACGGGGGGATGTGGGACGCTCGGGGTTGGACACCAGCCGTGCGCAGCGGCGTCGAGATGCGGCCGGCCCGCAGCGAAGATTGGATCGAAGCCCCACCGGGCACGGTGCTGCAACGACTGCCCGGGCGCGCTCCGCTAGGATGGCCGCGCGGCTCTTCACCGGGCGAACCGCCTGTGCGCCTGGAAGGCGGTCTGGCGGTGGCGGCACAACTGCCCTCGGGCTATACGCGCACGCTGCTGCCGGCGTTTCAACGGGTAGATGGCGGTCCGTTCCTGCCCTTCTTCGGCTACACGGCGGTGGCGTTCCTCAAGGGCAAGCCCTGGGTGGCGGCGGTACAGACAGACAACAACCCTCACTGGCAACCGTCGCACTATGGGGGGGTGGAGGCCGCGATTGAACGGCGACGTGCCCTGAGCCCACAAAATCGAGTGTTGCAACAGCTGGAGATCTGCGCCCGCGACTATGGTTGCTACAATGCGCAGAATGTGTTCTTGGGGCGCTGGGAAGGGGCGGTACCGGTGTCCCCGGCCTGCAATGCGGTGTGCGTGGGCTGCATTTCCGAACAACCCGAGGATAAGCCACCCTCACCCCAGGAGCGCTTTCGCTTCGTACCCACGGTGGAGGAAATCGTCGAGGTAGGACTGGCCCATTTGCAGGATGACGAGAGCATCTACAGCTTCGGGCAGGGCTGCGAGGGAGAACCCCTGCTGCAAGGCAAGCGCATCGCCGAGGCGGTGGCTGAACTGCGCCGTCAGACCGACCGCGGCACGATTCATTTGAACACCAATGGTTCGCGACCTCAGGCCTTCGCAGCAGTGGCCCAGGCGGGTCTGGACTCGCTCCGGGTCTCGTTGAACTCGGTGCTCGAACCGGTCTACACGGCCTATTATCAACCGCGCGACTATGCATTCCAGGCGCTGGAAGAGACGATTCGCATCGCCCGCTCCCACGGCATCCTGGTGAGTTTGAACTATTTGCATATGCCGGGATGGAACGATCGGGAAGAGGAGGTCGAGGCGCTGTGCGATTTCGTGAATCGACTGGACATTCAGATGATCCAGATGCGAACGCTCAACATCGACCCCGACCTGTATGCGCAAACGGTTCCGTTTCCGGGCGGGTCGGCCTTGGGGATCGGCGAACTGCTCAGTCGGGTGGGCCGCGCCCGCCCCGAGTTGAGAATCGGCAACCACACGCTCCCCAAGTCTCACTGGGACAGGCAGGGCTTAGCCCAAGGGTGAGTCGAAGACCTCGAGACTCGGGAGGATAGGCTTTTGTCCATGGTGAGTGCAACCATAGGCCGCTACCACATCATCGAAGAACTGGGGCGGGGAGGGATGGGCGTGGTCTATCATGGCCACGACCCGCTGCTGAATCGACCGGTTGCGATCAAGATTTTGTCCCAACAGCTCGTTCAGAACCCCGAAGCCAAAGAGCGGTTCATTCGCGAGGCTCAGGCTGCTGCCCGACTGAACCATCCGAATATCACGGCCATTTTTGATATCAACGAGCACGAGGGCATCTATTACCTCGTTTTCGAGTTCATCAACGGGTCGTCGTTGGACAAGATTCTCAAAGGGCAACAGGGGCGCCCCATGCCACTTATGGAGGCCCTGCAAATCTTCGTACCTATGGCACAGGCCCTGAACTACGCTCACGAGCACGGAATTGTTCACCGCGACGTGAAGCCGGGCAACGTCATGGTGACCAGCGATGACAAGATGGTCAAGGTAGGCGACTTCGGCATTGCTTGGGTAGAAATGTCGCAAACCCTCACCCAGCCTGGCCAGATTGTTGGCTCGGTGTTCTACTTCAGCCCGGAACAGGCTCGTGGCGAAAAGGTGGACCGACGAGCCGACATTTATTCGCTGGGCATCGTGCTGTATGAGATGCTCACGGGTCGAGTTCCTTTCCTTGGCGATAACCTTCCGGCCGTCATTCAGGCTCATCTCACTCAAGAGGCCGTCAACCCCAGCAAGCACAATCGGGCCATCCCGGAAAAGGTCGATCAGGCCATCTTACGCTGCCTGAAGAAAGACCCCGCCGAGCGTTTCCAGAACATCAATGACCTGATCAAAGCCATCGAGATCGCCGATGCCCCCGAGGACCTCTACAAAACCAAAATCAGTCCATCTGAGGCGGCCCTGCACAATATCCTGGGAAACAACTACTACAAGCAAGGCAAGCTCGACCTGGCGATCTTGGAATGGCAGAAGGCCACCGTTCTTGACCCCTACAACGCCCTGACCCACAACAATCTGGGCACTGCCCTAGACGGTCTGGGGCGTCTTGGCGAAGCCGTCGTCGAATATGGCAAGGCAGTCGACCTGAATCCGAACAACTTCGTAGCTCACTACAATCTGGGTTCGGCATTCTATCGCAAGGAAGACCTGTCACAGTCCATCGAGGAATATCGCAAGGTCACCGTTCTCAATCCGAAGTTCGCCCCGGCCTACTACAACCTGGGCAATGGCCTTTACAAGATGGGCAAGGTAGACGCGGCCATCGAAGAGTGGCAGAAAGCACTGATTCTCAACCCTCAGTTTGCCGAAGTGCTTTATAACCTGGGCAATGCATACCATAAGAAGGGGCGCAAAGAAGAAGCCGTAGGCTACTGGGAAAAGGCCCTGGAGCAAGACCCCCAGTTCGCTATCGCTCTCTACAATATCGGTTCCATCAAGCTCGAAATGGGCGACCTGGACGGCGCCACCAAGATGTGGTCCAAAGCGATTGAAGTCAATGGTGACTTCGCAGAAGCTCACTACAACATGGGCAATGTTCAGTATGAAAAAGGGAACGTCGACATCGCCATCACTGAATGGGAAAAAGCCACTCGAGCCAAGCACGGCTTCTGGCAGGCCCACAACAACCTGGGCAATGCCTACTACCACAAGTCGAACTTCGACGAAGCGCTGGGCCAGTGGCAAAAGACCGTCCAGTTCCGAGACGACTACTGGCCGGCTCACTGGAACCTGGCCAACACCTATTACTATCACCGAGGCCAGATCGACGAGGCCGTGGTGGAATGGCAGCGGGTTACCCAAATCAACCAGGGACACTGGCAGGCCTACTACAATCTGGGAGAAGCCTACCTGGAGCAGGGCAAGATCGAACTCGCCATCCTGGAATGGGACAAGGTCGTACAGATCAATCCCAAGTTCTGGCACGTGTATCACAATTTGGGCACCTTGTTCTACCAGCGCGGCAAAATCGACCAGGCCATCGCCTACTGGACGCGCGCTGTTGCGCTGATGCTATTTCCCTGGTAAGGAGCTACCGTGATCGACAAGAAAGCCGTCATTCAGGCGCTCGATGATATGGAGCCCGGCAACCTTTATTTCGTCGACCGTCGGACCTCCAAGGTTCAGCGCTACACCCTACAGGACAAAGCCGGCCTTGAGCAGTTGAAGAAGAGCATCAAAGACGACCCCCAGAGGTTCGCCCAGATTCCCAAGCCTGAACCGAGGGAAAATTTCGCGGAACTTGAGGCCTTTGTTGCCACCGTTCACGACCCCAAACTCAAGGAGGCGCTCAAGCGAGCGATGACCAGTCATCGACCGTTTCGCGAATTTCGCGACCTGCTGGCCACGAAGGTCAAGGAGAAGCGGGAGTGGGAAGCGTTCCATGCCAGGCAGTTGGAGCAACGCGCGGCCCGCTTCATCAAAAGTGCTGGCTTATCCTAACCGTGGCAGGAAGGAAAACTCTACACCTTTGGTCTAATCGTTAGCCAACAGGAGGATTTGCGGTGTCTGGTAGTGTCGACGATGAAGCCCGGGCGAGGTTGGATGTAGCTCAACTCTACGAAGAGATGGGTCAATTGCCCAAGGCCATCCGCTACTACCTCGAAGCAGCCCAAATCTACAAAGACGGTGGGGTGGCCGGCAAGCACCGTGAACTCATCACCAAGGTCCTGGAAATGGACCCCGAGAACGAGACGGCGAAGCTGGAGATGACTCGTCTATCACGGCCGCCTGCTCCATCACCCCAGGCCGCCGCACCTCCGCCAGCACCGGCTCCGCCAACACCTCCAAATCCAGCAGTGGCTCCCAAAGCCCAAACAACGGGCCTTCCTCCACTTCAACTCCCCCAGCCCAAACCAGGCAAGGTGCTGGTTCCGACGCCCTGGTTGTTTCGCGACCCCCGGGTCGTAGCCAAAGCCAAAGCAGAGATCAAGCCGGTAGAACAGTCGCAACTGGCCTTCGACCCCCTTCCGTCGGTCGACCCGCAGATGGTGATGCTCAAGCAAGAGCAACGCAGAAAGCAGGAAGAAGAAGCCGCGCGCAAAGCCAACCCCCGAGTGGAATCAGCTTTCGCCAGTCGGCCGTCCGCCTTCGGAGGTGGCCAGGGTGGCAGCCTCTTTGCCAAAAAGGACCCTGCCCCCACCCCACCAACGGCCGCAGCCGCCGCACCTGCGCCTCCATCTGCCCAACCTGCATCTCGCTTTGGAATGGGGGGTCGCAGCGGCAATCAGGACCTGGCCGAGCAGATTCGGCGAAGGATGCTGGAAAAAGGCAAATAAGCGCCTCTCAGAGTTTCATGAAACTGGCCAATCATGGTTGACAGGCATTGGCCTACGTGCTAACCTACGCCTCGCCCCTCG
>CAZYPN010000046.1:0-53926 GCA_964649085.1 uncultured Burkholderiales bacterium
CATGGTGGCGGGGTTGGCCGTGGCCGCGCGCCGCGGCTTGCTGGTGCGCGGGGCCGCAGCTCTGGAACGGGCCTTTCACATTCGCCGACTGGCCTTCGACAAGACCGGCACCCTCACCGAGGGACATCCGGCCCTGGTGGAGTTCGAGGCCCTGGACGACCAGCCTCGTCTGCAGCAGGCCGCTTCCCTTCAGGACCCGTCCCGACACCCGCTGGCCCGAGCCGTGCGCTCCAGCTGGCAGGCAGAGCTGGTCGAGGTAGAGCAGTGGCGTCAGGAGCCAGGTCGGGGCGTCTTTGGTCGCATCGCCGGTCGGGAGTTCAGCCTGGTGAGTCACCGACAGGCCCACGATCGCCTCTGCCCTGAAGCCGCCCACGCCCGCCTGTTGCAGTGGGAGGAGAAAGGCCATACCACCTCGGTGCTGTTTGAAGAAGGTCATCCGGTGGCTCTGCTGGCTTTCGCCGATCCGTTGCGAGCCGAGTCGAAGCCGGTGTTGCAAGAGCTGCAGGCCATGGGCATCCGCTGCCTGTTGCTGACGGGCGACCATCAGGCCAGCGCAACCGCCGTGGCCGGCCAGTTGGGCCTGGTCGAGGTGGCCGCCGGCCTGTTGCCGGAAGAAAAGCTGCAGCGCATCGAAGACGAGCTGCGCAATGGTCCGGTGGCTATGGTGGGAGACGGCATCAATGACGCCCCCGCTCTGGCCCGGGCCACTCTGGGCATCGCTATGGGAGGGGGTACCGCTACGGCGGTCGAGGTGGGCGAAGTGGTCTTGATGCAAGACCGTCTGGAGCTGGTTCCCGAGCTCTTTCGTCTCAGCCGCCGCGTCATGCGTCGCCTGCACCTCAACGTGGCCCTGGCGCTGGGGGCCAAGCTGCTGTTCCTGGGGCTGGCGGTAGCCGGCAAGGCCACGCTGTGGATGGCCGTGCTGGCCGATGTGGGCGTCAGTCTGCTGGTGATCGGCAGCGGGCTGAGCCTGCTTCGCAAGCAGAGAGACGGAAGTCACAGCTGAACCCTGGCCAGCGTGCTAAGCTGAGAACATGCAACGACAGGGCGATCTGCTGCTGATTCCCACCGAAGGAATCCCGCTTGGGGCGGCCCCCCTCTCGACACGCGTGGTGCTGGAAGGCGAGCATTGCCATCGTCTGGACGGCGGCAGGCTGCTGCAAGACCCCCAGGGTCAACTCTTTGTCTGCGCAGAGAGCGCGGTGCAGTTGCTGCACGAAGAGCACGGCTCACTGCAGCTCGGGCCCGGCACCTACCGGGTGCAGCGCCAGCGCCAGTACCGACCTGCCCGCGAAGAACACTCCTGGGTCGAGGATTAGGGCGTGTTGCAGCGCGTTCGTCGCCTGAGCCGCGAGCTTCACAGCTGCTGGAGGGGGCTGCTTCCCCAACCTGAAGTCGAGCAGGAGGTCGACCGACTCTTCCGCCACGGGCCTTTTCCCTCGGGAGCCGATGGCCAGCTTCGCCGAGCCGTGGTCGACTTTTATGTGCGCGGGCTGGGGTTGCCAGCACCGCTGGTGGAAGAGGTCGACTCGCTGACCCGCGCGGCCCAATGCTTTCGTAGCGGGGCTCGTATTCCCGCGCGCTCGGCCCTGTTGCTGGCGACGCTTCAGGCGGCCGGAGGCCCGATGGGCACGACCTCCCAACGCTGGCGTCAGCAGTTGGGGGCTGTGTGGAACCTTACCTGCGCCACCACGGCTCACGTAGAGCTGGCTCTTTGGGGACACACCCTGGGCGCCGTCTCGGCCTGCGCTCCTCGTTGGGTGTACCGTTCGCGCCTCGGCTGTGGAGGATTGCTGGAGCAACTGGCCGGCCGTATTGTCGAGGCCGGGGGCTGGTGCTGCTGGCTGCAGGCCGACCGGGTGTTGGTGTTGCGAGCGCCGCACGAGATTCTGGTCGACCGGGAAGGTCGCCTGCACGCCGAGGGGCGTCCGGCCCTGCGCTGGCGCGATGGTCGAGGGCACTGGGCCCATCATGGCAGGTTGCAGCCTCTGGATTTCGACCCCTCGGCCGTCCATTACGAGCAGCTCGAGAGAATGAGCCTGTGGGAACGAGAGCACTGTATCGAGGTGATGGGCTACCCCTGGTTGTTCGGTCTGGCCACTCCTCGCCTCGTCGATTTCGATCTGGAGGCCTCGGGCTATCCCAGGCGCCTGCTGGAGTTGCCCTTTCCTGGGGAGAGCGTGATGGTGGTGGTGCTGGTTTGCCCGTCTACGGGCAAAAGCACTTTCCTGAGAGTGCCCCCCGAAATGCGCACCTGCGCCCAGGCGGTGGCCTGGAGCTTTGGCTTCGACGAGCCCGAGCGTTATCAACCCTGGCAGGAAACCTGAACCGTAACGCCATCCCGAGGTCACCGTCATAGCCAGGTTGCGGCACAGAAAAAAGTTGGCCCGCAACGTGTAACGCTCGACCCGCCCGGGCGTCTATGCACAGAGCCCAGAGCTCAAGAGAAACAAAGGAGCACCTTTTCATGAACGACAAGAAGCGAAATCCTCTGATGGCCGCAGCCATGGCCGGCTTGCTGATGGCAGGAGCCAGTGCCGCCAGGGCGGCCCAGGCCCCCGAAATGAACCTGCCCGAGAGCGGCTATCAGGCCAATCAGGAGCGTTCGCTGGACTGGAGTCAACTGGCTCAGACCGGTAATCCCAAAGAAAAGGACGCCTGCTCGGGCAAAGACGGCTGCAACGGCAAGGGCAGCAAAGACCTGCATGCCTGCAAGGGCATGAACGCCTGTAAAGGCAAGGGCGCCTGCAAGTCTGGCGACAACGGCTGCGCGGGTAAGAATTCGTGTAAGGGCAAGGGTGGTTGCGCCACGGCCAAGCACGCCTGTAAGGGGCATAATGCCTGTAAGGGCCTCGGCGGCTGTAAGTCGGGCGACAACGGATGCGCTGGCAAGAACTCGTGTAAAGGCAAGGGCGGCTGCGCCACTCCCGTCAAGCACTGATTGTTGTTGATCTGAGCGGGCTCCGGTGTGGCCGGAGCCCGCTGTAGAGAGCGGAAGAGAGGTTGGATGAGTAGCAATCGATGGGGTTTCCCCGACCTGGGATTTGGTATGGGCCTGCGCACCGTGCATTACGCCCACATCCTTGAACACTGGCCCAAGGTGGATTTTTTCGAGGTCATCGCCGAGAACTATATGGGCTCGGGCGGCCGGCCCCTCCAGATATTGGACCGGGTGGCTGAACGCTATCCCGTGATGATTCACGGTGTTTCACTCTCGGTGGGCAGCACGGACCCGCTGGACTTTGAATATCTCCGGTTGCTCAAAGAGCTGGCCGATCGGGTAGGAGCCCCCTGGGTGTCGGACCATCTCTGCTGGACAGGGGTGCTGGGCCGAAATTCTCACGATCTATTGCCCGTCCCTCTGACCGACGAGAGCCTGGAGCACGTCGCCGATCGTGTGCGCCAGATTCAGGACTACCTGGAGCGACCGCTGATATTGGAGAACCCCTCGACCTATCTGGAGTTTTCTCGCAACACCTGGAGCGAGTGGGATTTTCTCAATGAACTTTGTGCTCGCAGCGACTGCGGACTTTTGCTCGACGTCAACAATGTCTACGTCAGTGCTTTCAACCACGGTTTCTCGGCAGAAGAGTATCTGGACAAGATTGCACCCGAGCGGGTGGTCTATCACCACCTTTCCGGACACACCAACTATGGCACGCACATTCTCGACACCCACGACGACCATGTCATCGATGAGGTGTGGGCCCTCTATCGACGAGCTTTCCAGCGGCTGGGGCCGCGCTCGACGATGGTGGAGTGGGATGCCGAGATTCCCGCCTTCGACATTGTGCACGCCGAGGTACTCAAGGCCCGCACCTGTCGCCAGTCGGAGGTGCTGCTTGGTTGACCTGCGCAGTTTCCAAACCTGGCTGCAGGAGCGCATTGTGGAGCCCGAGCCCTCGCCGCAGCGTTGGGAAAACTGGGTGCGTGGGGATTTCGGCCTGGATGCTGCCGATCGAGTGGACATTTATCGCAGCATGTATCCCATGCGAATGGTAGAGGCGCTGCAGACCGACTATCCGGGGCTGGCCTGGGCCTTGGGAGAAGATCGCTTCAGCCAGCTGGTTTGGGAATACGTTCAGGTCCATCCTTCGCGAAGTTGGACGCTGAATCGATTGGGAGACGCTTTGCCGGAGTTCGTCAGGGCTACGGCCGGTCGCCCGCGTACCTTCTTCTTCGAGCTGGCCCTGCTCGAGCGTGAACTGTGTCGCGTGTTTGAGGCCGAAGAGGTCGAGCCGTTTCAAGCCGAGCCCGGTCAACTTCCCCAGCGCCTCGTTCCTCGACCCAGCAGCGGACTATTGGCTTTTCGCTATCCTGTTTCGAGCTTCTTGCAGCAGGTCGACTCCGAGCAGAAGCCGCGTCGCCCCCTGCCAGAGCGTCAATATGTGCTGGTGTTTCGACGGCGTTTTCAGATGGGTCGGCGCCACCTCAGTCGCTCTGCCTGGCAATTGCTCGCCTGGTTGTGGCAGGGCATTCCTCTGGAAACGGCTCTGGTGCGAGCCGCTCGGCGCTTCCCGGAACTGCTTCCAGAAACCCTGCAACAGTGGTTTGAGGAGTGGGCCCGTTGGGAGGTCTTCCGAAAGGAGGCGGGGTGAAGGTAGAGCTCGAGGTCGACCCGGCATTGTGGCTCGAGGAACACGGTGACTACCTGTTTCGCTGGGCCTTACGCCAGGGCACTAGCCGCGAACTGGCCGAGGATATGGTTCAGGAAACGCTGCTGGCAGGCATCCGCGGCTTGCCAGGCTATCGGGGTCAGGCATCGGTGCGCTCGTGGCTGACTTCGATTTTGCGAAATCGGCTCATCGATCACTTCCGCAAGGCGGTGCGTGAGTCGCCCCAGGGACCGGCCGATGAGGTGGACCTGGACAAGTATTTCGAGAGCGACGGACACTGGCGAGCGCAGCAGGCACAGGTGAATCCCCAACGTCGCTGTGAATTTCGCGATTTGATGCAACTGGTTCTGACGTGTTTGCAAGACCTCAGCGAGCGGTCTCGGCGATTGTTTCTGCTGGTCGAGTTTGAGGGGATGGAGCCCATCGAACTGACCGAGCCCTTCGGTTTGACCTCTGAGAACGTCCGCGTGATTCTGCACCGTACGCGAATCAAGCTCAGGGGATGTGTTTTGAAAGGAGGAATGAGGCTATGATGATTTCCTGCCGCCGGGCGAGTGAACTCACGGAGGATGAGCTCGAGGGGCGTCTGAGCTGGTCTCAGAAGACGCAACTGCGCTTGCATCTGTTGCTGTGCGGGATGTGCCGCCAATATCTGGAGCAGGTTCGACGGTTGCGCAGTTTCTTTCGCGGGTCGGCCTGGGAGGAGCAGTTGCCTCCCCTTTCTTCCCAGGCTCGCCTGAAGATTTCCCAAAGGATCAGCCAGGAGCTTGGTTCGGGCGGGGGGTAGTTTGAACGGAAGCATTTCAGGGCAGTAGCAGGGGGATTGTCTTGGATGTGACAAAAGCCAGGAAGAAAGTTCAAGGTTAGGTAAGTATTTATGCGTTTTCCCCTCGACTTCGTGATGAGCAATGCCAAGCACATGGTGGGCCAGCGGGCCAAAGGCCGCAAGCGTTATCCCACCGTGCTGATGCTGGAGCCGCTGTACACCTGCAACCTGGCCTGCATCGGTTGCTCGGTGGAGCGCCATACCGGCAAGCTGAAGGACCGACTGCCTTTGGAGAAGTGCCTGGAAGCGGCTCGGTTGGCCGATGCTCCGACGGTGTCGCTGTGTGGCGGCGAGCCGATGCTCTACCCCGAGTTGCCCCAGCTGATTCAGGGCCTGATCGATCAGGGGCGCCACATCATCCTGTGCACCAACGCGCTGTTGCTCGACAAGAAGCTGTTTGACATCATCCCCCCCCACAAGCAGCTCTTTATCAACGTCCACCTCGACGGCATGAAGAAGACCCACGACTATGTTTGCGACCGCGAAGGGGTATTCGATAAAGCCGTCGAGATGATCAAGGAGAGCAAGTCGCGGGGTTATCTGACCCTGACCAACACGACGATCTTCAAACAGACCGACATGGACGAAGTCGAGGCGCTGTGCGAACTGCTGGCCAGCCTCAAGGTGGACGGCATTCTGATCAGCCCCGGCTACCACTACGAAAGCGTTCAGAACGACGTGTTCATGACGCAAGAGCAGATCCACGAGAAGTTCAAGCGCGTGCGCGAGCTGTCCGGGCGCTATCGTCTGACGGCCACGCCGACCTTCCTGGATTTTGCTGCCGGCCTGATCGAGCTGCGTTGCTCTCCCTGGTCGACGGTCAACTACACCCCCATGGGATGGAAAGGCCCCTGCTACCTCATCGGCGACAAGTTCTTCGACGACTTCCATACCTTCTGGAACGAGGTCAACTGGGACTACTGGGAAACCCGCCAGGACCGCCGCTGCGCCAACTGCAAAATGCACTCGGGCTTTGAATACAGCGCCGTAGAAGCGGCCTCCAAGAGTCTCAAGGGCATGGCCCAGATGGCTTACTGGCATCTGACCGCACGCTAGTTCATGGCCCGCGGAGGGATGGGCGAAGCCCTCGACGTGCTGCTGATGGGACCCCGAGAGGCGAAAGCCGTACTCGGGGTTTCCTCTTTGTGGAAGGTCGAGCTGCTCTTCTGGCTCTACTACCTGCCCAAGTTTCTGCCCCTGGACATCGTCCTCCAGGCCACCCCGCTCAAAGACCGCCCCTACGGCGACTTTCGTTTCGGCGAAACGCCCTATGCCACGGCCCTGGAGATTCTCAAAGAGTGTCAGCTTCAGCCGGGCCAGCTGCTGATGGATTTGGGCTGTGGTCGCGGCAAGATGGTCTTTACCGCGGCCCTGGCCTGCGGTGCTCGAGCCATTGGAGTGGAGCTCTTGCCCACCTATTGGAAGATCGCCCAAAAGATGCGCGACCGTCTGGGCCTTCAGGACCTGGTTGAGTTCTGGCTCGAAGACTTCACCCTGGTCGAGGTCTTTCAGGCCGATGTCGTCTATGTGGCGGGTTCGATTTTCGCCCCCGAGACCAAGGAAGAGCTGCTGGCCCTGGTGGAGCAGCTGCAGCCCGGTTGTCGCTGGGTCACGGTGGGCTGGCCGTGTGACCATCCGTTGTTGGAATTGACTTCCAGCCAGCAGCGCCTGTTCAGTTGGGGCTACGAGGTGGTGCGGATCTACCGGGTGCGCCCGGAGCCGGATCCCATCGCCACATCGTAATGGCAAACATCTGGCCGATGGGCTCCCACTGCCCCCAAGGGCAGCGCTTCAGGGCCCCCTGCTCGATTTCGAAGGGGAAGAGTATGGCGTAGAGCGGGCGTTGTTGTTGCTCGCACCAGCGGGCCAGGCGTTGCCAGTCGTCAGGCCGCATGGTGTCCCAGCGCAACAGCGAGAAGTCGGTGTAGTAGGTGAGGCAGCCGCTGAGCTGCAGCGTCAGGATGACTCCCTGTCGATGCAGGTTCTTTTGGCTCCAGCGGGCGATTTGGAGGTGGGCCAGTTCGCCAGACCCGATGCCCGAGACGTGCAGCTGGCTTTCCCAGAACAGGGCCCAGAGCACGACTGCAGCGGCCACGGCCGCGCGAATGCGCCTCGACCGCAGCAGGCCAGACCCGATGCGCAGACCGCCCATCAGCAGCGGTGGGAACACGGGCAGCAGAAATCGCAGATACCACCAGGTGTCGTGGGTGTGCTTGAACACCGAATAGAAAGCCAGCGAAGGTAGCACCCAGAGCATCAGCAACCAGGCCTCGAAGCGCGCTCGGTTCAACAGCACAGGCCATCCCAGCCCCAGCAGCACCAGCGGGCTGAGCACCACGGGTAGCCAGCGGGCATAGTGAAGCAGCGCCAGAGGCACATACTTCAGGCGGAAGAGCGAGCTCAGGTCGCCATATCCGCTGGTCAGGGCCTGACCGTAGGCGGCCTGATTGGTGGCCAGCAGCACCACGGCCAGTGGCAGTCCTCCCAGGCCAAAGCACAGCAGGGCCCGAAATCGCCAGGGCGAGCTGGCCAGGCAGAACAGGATCGGCCAGACCAGCATCAGATTGGCGGGTCGAATCAGTACCCCCATGCCAAAGGCTGCCCCCGCGGCCAGCGCCAGCCAGGCCCACCTCCGATCCTGGCTGCGGGCCAGCCAGGCCAGCCATACCGCTCCCGAGCCCCAAACCATGGCGGGCAGGTCGCTCATGCAGTGCAACGAGCTGAAGAGGTATTGCTGACTGGTGGCCAGGACCAGCAGGCCCATGGCGGCAAGGCCCCGATCCAGCCCCAGTTTCCGACCGATGGCAAAGGATAAGGCCAAACCTGCCAGCGCGTGCAACCACATCACCAGGTGGGGCCCCGTGGCGGGGCCGGCTATCAGTTGCCCCAGCGCCAGCAAGAGGGGCAGGCCGATGGGGTAGGTGGGGGCCATGTGCTGATCCGGCATGGGGCGAAATCCCAGCGGAATGGTGGCCGCTTCCGAGAGATCGGGAATGGGTGGCAGGGGCGAAGGCCGGGGGCAGTTCCACTGACCCGCCAGCAGCAGGCGGGCGAAGTTGAGGTAGCCCGAGGGGTCCGAGCCGGAGGCATAGGCGCCGGTCTTGCTCCAAAGCCAGCCGCCGTAAAGCAGCAGGCCGACCAGGAGAAGGGCCCTGGTCGACCTCACGGACTTGGGTCGAGCCCGCTCACCAGCCGCATGCGGCCGTCAGAAGACAGCTCGAGCTCGCGAGGGCCCCAGCGCACCCGATTGCCCCGCAGGCTCAGGGCCCAGAGCCCCAGGTACAGGTAGTCTTTCACCACCAGCCAGCCGATCCAGAGGGGCACCTGCCGTCCCCCGAACACCGTCCAGCTGTAGGCCGTGCAGCCCAAACGTACGGCCCACCAGCAAAGGAAGGCGGCCCAGCCGACCAGGCCTCCGTGCAGCAGCAGCAAGAGCGTGGCCCACAGGGCACCCTGGGTCACAATGTAGGCGAAATGACCCCCGGGTCGAGAGATGCGATAGGTGCGCATCCAGCGCAGTTGATGGAGAAAGTAGTCCTTCAGGCCGATCTGGGGCACGACGTCTTCGACAACCACGCCGGCCAACTTGACCTTCCAGCCGGCCCGGTGCATGCGATTGCCCACCTGATAGTCCTCGGCCAGATAGTCGGCCAGGGCCTCCAGTCCGCCGATCTGCTCCAGCGCCTGGCGGCGCATCACCAGGTTGGCGCCCAGTCCGAAGCTCATCCCCTCCAGGGCCCGTGCGACCAGCACCGAGGTGGAGAAGTCCAGCACCGACAGTGCCTCCAAAGCCATGGCCGGTGAGTTGACCCGCTGGATGCAGTACAGGCAGGTCACCAGGCCGACCTGCGGGTCTTCGAAACAGGCCATCACCTTGTCCATGTAGTCGGGTGGAGCGAACATGTCCGAATCGCTGGAAAGAATGAAGTCATGGCTGCAGTGGGGGAACCCCTGGATCATGTTGGCCACCTTGGGGTTGACCCCCAGTCCCGAAGCGTCCCCTTCGATCACCTGGACGCGCGGGTCGCTGGCAGCGATGTGGCGGGCCACTTCCAGGGCCGGGTCCCCGAGGCGGCCGGCTGTGAAGACGACTTCGCAGCGCCCCTGGTAGTCTTGATCGATATAGCTGCGCCAGTTCTCCTCAGAACGCGGCTGACGGCCGTGAATGGTCTTCAGGTGGCTCACCGCAAAGTCGGGCTTCATGCGCGGCGGTAGGCTGAGTTCAAAGCGATAAAATCGGCTTACCAGGTAGCGATTGACCAGCTGATAGCCCAGGGCGAAGCCGAGCAATAGCCAGAGCAGGATCACGAGTCGAGCACCTCCATCAGGGTGGTGCTGCTTTCGACCAGTGCCCGGGTGGCCCGCTGCGAGAGCTGCGAGAAGCGCAGCAACTTGGGCCACTGGTGAGGCTTGCTCAGCACCTGGCTGGCCAGCCGGGCCGTGTGCACCTGTCCGTCGGGCCCCATGGCTCGCGACAGGTCCAGAGGGAGATGCTCTTCCAGCGGGTCGATCAGGCTGCGCAGGGCTACCCAGGGAAGTCCCGATCGGGCCACCCAGAGGCTCTCCATGTCCAGCGCCTGGGCCAGCGGATGCCGTTCGGCCCAGCGCCCTTTGGCCCTGGGGCTGGCCGCCAGTTTGTCCACGCACAGCAAACGGCCCCTTTGCCAGCGCGTGTGCTGGGGAGAAATGGGTGCCTGAAGCACCTGGCCCTCGGGGTCCTCGATGGAGTCGGCCAGGTAACAGTCGCCGGCCTGCTGACCCGCCCGCAGCCCGGCAGAAAACCCCAGGCTGACCAACAACTCGGGCTGACCCCAGGCTTTGAGAACTTCGACCGCCTGCTGGGCCCTGCGCGCACCCACGCCACTCAGGGCGACCTGCACGCGCAGGTTGCCGAGCTTGCCCGTAAAGAAGTTGCCGGGCCCGGTCCAGTCCAGCTTCCAACGCTTGCGCAGCGGGTTGAGTTCCTCCCACATGGCCACCAGAACGCCCACCGACTTCATTTCACGTAACCGTTCCCGCGATACCAGTCGATGGCCCGCTGCAGGGCCGCCTCGATGGGAGTGGGCTGGAAGCCCAGCTCGTGCCGGGCTCGCTCGCTGCTGAACCACATGCGCTTGCGGGCCATCTTTACCCCCTCCAGGGGAATGCTCGGGGGGCGACGCAGCAACGCCTGGCTGACGGCGTTTTCCAGGCTGGCCAGAGCGTACACCAATCCGTAGGGCAGCTTGACCCGGGGGGCGGGCTTGCCAGCCAGCCTGGCCAGGCACTCGAGGATTTGCTGCAGCGTCAGATTCTGATGGCCAAGAATGTAGAGCCTTCCGGGGCGGCCCCGTTCCACTGCCAGCAGGTGCCCAAGAGCTACGTCTTCGACGGCCACCAGATTCAGGCCGGTATCGACGAAAGCGGGCATTCGGCCGTTGAGAAAGTCGACGATGATTTTGCCGGTGGCCGTGGGTTTCCAGTCCTGAGCACCAATCGGGGTGGAAGGGTTCACCAGATAGACGGGGTAGCCGCTGCGCGCGTGTTCCAGGGCCACCTGTTGGGCCAGAAACTTGGAACGCTTGTAGTGGCCTACCATGTCTTCCAGCGTCACCGGAGTGTCTTCGTCGCCCGGAACGCCATTGTGGGGAATGCCGATGGCGGCCACCGAACTGGTATAGACCACCGACTCGACGCCCTGTTCGCGGCAGCTCTGCAGCAGCGTATCGGTGCCGTCGACGTTGGTCTGGTACAGTTCTCGGTCGTTGGGGGCCCAGAGCCGATAGTCGGCGGCGCAGTGATACACTCGCTGACAGCCTTCTACGGCGCGCAGCAAGCTGTCTCGATCGCGCAGGTCTCCCATTACGGGCTGATAGGGCAGGCTGCCCAGCACCTCCAGACCTTTCGGATTGCGGGCCAGGACCCGCACCCGATCGCCCCGCTCCAAGAGCAGTCGAACCAGATGGCTGCCGACAAACCCGCCTCCACCGGTTACCAGAACTTCCATCGCCATGGGCGGGGCCGTTCCCCGCTCGGAGGTGTCAGACCTCTTCGAACCGTAATCTGCCAGATGCGTTTGCCCGCTGGGGTGATGGTCGGTTTCGCCTATGTCCTGGCCTGTGCCTGGCTGGGGTTCCGGCTTCCTGTGCCCCCCCTGCTCAGGGGCGAACGGCCCGGACCGACCAGCACCGCCTCGGCATCGGCTTCGCCGACTCCCCTGCCGACCAGCCCGTCCAACCCCGATGCCCCATACTGTGGACGCAGCAGTGAGCCCCTGGCCGACAGTTTGGAAAAGCGCGAGCTCTGTTTGCAGCAGCTGAAGCTGCTGGGGGACGAGCTGAGCGCACGCATCGAAAAGGGCCAGGGGGTGCGGCCCGATCAGCTGGGCCTGGCCTACCGCTGCCCCACCAGTGGCCTGGTCTATCGCTGGTTTGTACAGCCCGGACGCAACTTACTGTACTGTCATGGCGGCAGCCACCCCGGCCACGCGCTGCACTGGGATTCGGCCTCCAGGCAAGCTGCCTCCGACTGGCCCGATCTGGCCGATGGCCCGAGGCGCAGCGAGGCCCTGGTGCTGCGCCTCGAGGCCAGCCGCAGCGACGAAGACAGCGCGCGCAGCCAGGCGATTTTGCAGGAGCTGGCGGGCACCGACATCGACCCCGACCAGCTCTGGATCTGGCGCGCCGAGCTGGAGCTCGACCGCGACGATCCGGGCAAGGCGTTGCAAGCTCTGCAAAAGCTGCAGCACGGCGAATCCAACCCGGCGGCTCAGCTCGACTGGCTGCAGGCGCTGCTCGCCCAGCGCTCTTTCCGTGAGGCCGAGGAGTCAGCCTCCGAGCAGTTGCTCGAGGATGCTACCAATCAGCCCGTGCGCATGCTGCAACTCATCGCCCTGGTGTATGAAGACCGTTGGGAAGATGCCCGGGCCTCGTGTGAGAAGCTGCATCAACCTTTCTATGCGGTGTTCGTGCACATGGCGCTGGGTCAATACGATCAGGCTCGTCTTGCGGCGCTGCAGCTCTTGAAGAGCGAAGGATGGGAAGGCGACCAGGCCTGTTTGGCCGCCATCCTGGCCCTGCTCAACGGCTGGAAGGAATCGGAAGGCGAGTCGATGCTGCGTTCCGAGTTGGCCGAGGCCCTGGGCTCGGCGCCCAAGGCCTGGCCCTATCCGGTGCTTCGGTTTTTGAACCGAGAACTCACGGAAGAAGAGTTGCTCGAACTGACCGAGGATAGCCCGGTTCGTCGCCGCGAGGCCCTGTTTTTCTGCGCTCTCAGGGCTCTGTGGAAAGACGGTCAGCCGCTCGAGTCGCAACGCCAACGGCTGCAAGAGGTGGAAGGTTATCCACGGTATCTCGAAGGCATGGTGGCGCACTCGCTGCTGCATCCTGGGCAGGCGCCCTGATGAGGGAGCGTGTCCGGGTTGCGACGGTTGCCTGGAAAGCCTATAGTCCCACAGCGCGACGCTTTACCCGAAAGCTTTGATGTTGGTCCAGGGGGGGCAGGTTCAGAGCCTGTTCCCAGGCCGGATCGGGCTGGCGATAGAGCAGGGTGGTGACCGCCTGGGGGTGGCGGACGAAGGCGCTGGCCAGCCAGCAACGATGTTGCTGGAATTCCGGAAAGTCGGCCAGGATGTCGTCCCAGCTTTGCAGTCGCTGTTGCCGCACGGCTTCGGGCGCCTCCAGACCGTCGGGATTGCGCACCCAGATCGCCTTGCCCACCTGTTGGGCCCGCCAGAACAGTTCTTCGTCGGCCTGGGGCACGAAAGGGTTGTATTCTACGATCAGAGCGTCAATCCAGGGCAGTTCGCAGGCGACCTCCCCCTGCTCAGGGGCCTCGCACCACAGCCCGACCAGCGTTCCCGGGGGCTTCTGGCTCATGCGTTGCTGAAAGGCGGGTTGCAGCGTTTCGGGCGGCAGCCGCCTCAGAATGCAGGACCCGCTCAGCGGAGCATCGACCAGTGGCAGTTTGGGCAGCCCCGGAAGCTCTACGGCCTCGGGCCACAGTTGACCCAAAGGTGGAAAAGCGCTCACTGCTGGCCGGTGATCAACTGGTTGAGGCGCTGATAATCCGCTCGTCCCTGTTCGCCGTCCTGGATTTGCGCGTTGCGGGCATAGTCTTGAAAGACCCAGGCTTGCTGAGGGCTGAACGAGTTGAGGAGAACCTGGGGTTGGCGCTCGGCAGGCAGGTCGCCCTTGCCGATGTCATACACTTCGGCATAAGGATTGCGCCCCGGCAGGCTGCCCACGTTGCGATAAAAGCGACCCAGGTCGCTCTTGGGCAGGCTCAGGCCTACCACCTGGCCCTGCTTGTCGTGGCTCAGGCCACCGGCATAGCCCACGGCGGCACCCAGGTCTGAGGTGTAGAATCGGCCCCAGGCCTTGGGGTCGTTTTCGCCCACGATGCCGCGAACCAGCAAAAACTCGCCGCGCTGCTCGGCCTGCCACTGGGCCAGGCGCAGCGGCAGCAGTCCGCTGGATTCCACCGTGCCCCTGCCCGCGACGGGCTGACTGGCCAGTTCTGCTTGCTTTAGCGCCATCACACTGGCTTCCACCTCCGGCGACCAGAGGCTGATGCCGTCGACGCCCAGAGGAACGCCCCGCTGCAGCAAGAGATGAGCGGCCTGTTGGGGTTGCGAGGGGTCGAAACCCAGCGGTGCCAGTTGCTGCTGCCAGTGCTGGCGTTGGGCCTCGGCCCGGGCCTGGCGACCTTGCTGACGTTGAGTCTCTTCGGCCCGGGCCCGGTCGACGGCCTCCTGCTTGTTGCGCAGGTAGCTTTCGTATTCGCCCCGGTTGGCAAAGGTCTGGCTGCGGCCGATTTGCAGCTGGCCCTGGGCGTCCTGGCCCAGCACCTCGCCATTGTAGAACATGTTCCCTTCGGTCCAGGCCAGTTTATCGCCGCGGCGGAGCTGGGCGCCGCTGTGAATGGGGCTGAATCCGTCGTTGAGTTTGGCGAACTCTCCTTGGGTGAAGTCTTCGGAGCCCAGAGTGCGCATCACTTTGCCCAGCTGAACGCGACCGTCGGCAAGAAACTCCACCACTCCGCTGCGTCCGTCAGGCAATGCGATGTTCTGGGGTCCACTCGCTGCCGCGCTCGCTGCCGGCTTGGAAGCCGGGGCGCTCCACTGCAACTCCGGGTCGCCGAAGGCCAGGCTGGCTCCAGCCGGCAGCGCCGTCCAGGTTTGGGCCGGGATGCGCTCACCGTTGATGAACGTGCCGTTGCGCGACATATCCAGGACCATCACCTGGCCTTGATGGCGACGCAACATGGCGTGATTCCCGCTGACCAGGCTATCGGTGGGTCGCAGGTGACTCTCGTCCGAACGGCCCACCCGCAGAATATCCTGCCCTGCAGGCCACTGGAAGCTCTGGCCGTTGGGGCCCTGCCATACCTCTTGCGAATCGGAGGGTGGCGCCGTCGAGCCCAGCTTCAGCGCGTGCAGCGGCTGACCGAAGCCGATCTGGGCCTGAGCGGGCACTTCGACCCACTCGCCCTTGGGCAGAGCCTTACCGTTCACAAAGGTGCCGTTGCTCGAGGTGTCGAGCAGCCACAGCTGGTTGTTACGAAACTCTGCCTGGCAGTGATTGCGGCTGATCAAATCGCCTTCGAGGCGCACCTGGCTCTCTTTGCTGCGCCCGATGGCGAAGCGGCCTTTCTCGGGCAGGGCGATTTTTTCACCCTCCGGGGTGCTGAGGTAGCGTTTCGGATCCGAGGTTCCGCGCAGTTCCACCTGGTCGCCGATGGGCGTCGAGGCGGCGGGGGAGCTGGCCGGGGCAGGAGCGACAACGTTGGGCTTGCCCCCAAGCGGGGAAGCCTTGCCCAATCCGAACGAATTCAAGATACCGGGAAGTTGCACGCTGTCCCTAACCTATGCCGGGAGGAGGCCGTAAGTCAACAAAAATTTAACAATTCTAACAGTACGGAACCCGTTGGAACGTCGATACCCATTCTCAAAAGTTCTGTCTTGATTGGCCGCCCTGTAACCGAGAATTGGTCTAGCGCCAGAGGCTGCTGCTGCGATGGCTACCGATCGAGACAATGCGTGCCGGGATGCCGGCCAACTCTTCGATGCGCTTCACGTAGCTCTGAGCCTGGACGGGCAGGTCTTCAAAGACTTTGACCTCGCCCAGGTCGCCCCAACCTTCGAACTCTTCATAGATGGGCTTGTAGTCTTGCAGGTGGTGAATACGAGCCGGGAAGTCGGCCACCCGCTTGCCCTTGTATTCGTAGGCCACGCAGATCTTCAAACGGGGGATATGGTTCAGCACGTCCAGCTTGGTGAGTGCCAGGCCGCTGAGGCCGGACATGCGTGCGGCGTGGCCCACCACCACCATGTCCAGCCAGCCGCAGCGACGGGGACGTCCGGTGGTGGTGCCATATTCGGCACCTACCGCCCGCAGCCAGCGCCCCATCCAGTAATCGTCGCCGCCCAGCGCCAGAGCTTTTTCCTCGGGAGTCAGGTGGGGCAGGCTGCCACCCGGTGTTACCCGGTCGTGCTCTTTAATGCGCTCGTAGTCGCCGAGTTCGGCGATGAAGGGCCCTTCGCCCACTCGAGTCGAGTAGGCCTTGACCACCCCCAGCCGATGCTGCGGCCAGATGCAGTTGCCGGTGCCCACGTAGCAGCCGGCCAGCCCCACCGACGAGGAGGTGACGAAGGGGTAGGTGCCCCAATCGATGTCGAGCAGCGATCCCTGGGCGCCCTCGTAGAGAAAGCACTTGCCCTCTTTGAGCAAGCTGGCGATCATGGCGCCGGTGTCGCGCACCTTGAGTCGAAACACCTCGGCCGCAGCCACGAACTCTTCGATGATGCTCTCGGGGTCCAACGGGTTAAGGCCATAGACTTTTTCGAACTGCAGATTTTTCTCGGCGCAAACTTCGCGAACGCGGCGGCTGAAGTGTTCGCGGTCAATGTTGCCCTGTTCATCGACGAGGTCGCCGATGCGCAGTCCGCGTCGTCCGGCTCGATCTTCGTAGCAAGGGCCGATACCTCGAGCCGTGGTACCAATACGGCCGCCCAGATGGGCGTCCAGGGCTCGGTGCCAGGGCATCACCATGTGGGCACGGTCGCTTAGAAACAGGTTGTCACACGAGATATTGCGCTTGCGCAGGTTGTCGATCTCTTTCACCAGGAACAGCGGATCCACCACCACGCCCGCGGCGATGATGTTGATCGTCTGGGGGTGCAGAATGCCCGAGGGAATGAGGTGAAGCGGGTATTTGCCATCGTCGAGCACAATGGTGTGGCCGGCGTTAGCGCCGCCGTTGAAGCGCACCACCGCATCAAAGTGTCCCTGCTGGACGAGCAGATCGACCACTTTGCCCTTGCCTTCGTCTCCAAACTGGGCTCCAACGACGAGTGTACTGGCCTTTTCCATGGCGTCTCCTAAAACCGAAAGATGCTCGTTCCGCCCTCGCGGACCGAATCCAGACTCTGGCGCTCTACCTGAACGTGCTGGTAAAACTCTTGCAAACTACCGCAGCCACACGACGACACCGTGCCGCGGATGGCCATCAGGTCGCGAGGCAGGCCCTGGTGCAGCCCACCCTTATAGAGCACATACCCCTCTTCGCCCTCGATAACGAAACTGCGGGGGTCGTCTTGTTGATAGCGCCGCACGTTTTTGGCCCGGGGCGAAGCTTCGCCCCAATAGGGCTTCACGGTGACTTCTACCTCGGCCATCTGGCCCGAAAACAGCACCGGAAGCCTCTTCATAAAACTGGTGGTTGGACTTTCTTCGAAGCCGGCGAAGTACTTGCCCATCATCAGCACATTGGCCCCTAGAGCCAGGGCCACCGACATGTCGCCGCTCGACTCGATGCCGCCGTCGCTGATCACCGGCACATAGCGCCCGGTTTTGGCGAAATAGCGGTCGCGAGCCAGAGCCACCTGGTGCACAGCCGTGGCCTGCCCCCTACCGATGGCCTTTACCCGGCGAGTGGTGCAGATCGAACCCGAACCGATCCCCACTTTGACAGCGTCGGCGCCGCACTCGGCCAGATATTCAAAGCCGACCGCGTCGACCACGTTGCCCGCCACCAGGGGAACTCCCAGGGGTCTGCAGGCTTCGAGTGTCGCCTTCATAAATTCCGAATAGCCGTCGGAGGCATCGACCACCAGGATGTCCGCCCCCTCTTGCACCAGGGCCTCGGCGCGCTGCAGGTCTTCGGGGTGGGTGGAAATGGCGGCCGCCACCCGCAACCGCTTCTGGCTGTCGACCACCCCGTGAGGATACTGGTGGGCCCGCTTGATGTCGCTGAAAAACACCACCGAACGCAGCACGTCCTGCTCGTCGACCACCGGAAGCACCCCGATGCCCGATTGGAAGATCAGCTTGTTGGCCTCGCCCAGGCCCATTCCGTGGCTGCCGACCACCAGGTTCTGACGAGGAATCATGCGTTCGCGCACGGCCAATTGCGCGTCTTTCCAAGGGTTGTACTTCTTCTCGGTGATCAGTCCGACCAGCCGTCCCTGGGCGTCGACCACGGGAAAGGTCGAGTAGCCATGCTGGCGCTCCAGGTCGATCACCCGCTGCAGCGGCATATCGTCGCTGACGGTGATGACTCGTTCGACGAAGCCTGCCTTGAAGCGCTTGACGTTGCGCAGATACTCGATTTGCTGCTCCAGCGGCACGTTGCCAGCCGGCAGCACGGCCATGCCGCCCTGCTGGGCCAGGGCGATGGCCAGGCGATCGCCCGTAACCGCCTCCATGGCGGCACTCATAAAGGGCACGTTGAGGCGCAGGTCGTGGGTGATGGGCGTGGAGAGATCCACCTGCCCGATCGCGTGCTGCGGGCCGGTGCATCGGGGTAGAAGAATGTATTCGCGGAAGGTGGTCGACACTTCGGTCGTGATTTTGCTGGATACAGCCATGGGACGGGCGGCTTCGCAAGGGGGGGCGCGGATCCTTTAGGGACCTCAGGGACGAATCCCAAAGCTCAGCGCCACGCCCCAGTCCAGGCCCTGAGACGAGAGGCCCCGGAAGTAGGACAGGTTGATGATGGTGTCGGGGGTCGGGCGGTAGCCGATGCCCGCATCCAGGATGGTTTCGAATATCTCGCTGTCGTCGTCGGGGCCGCTCACGGCCATCTCCACATAGCTGAGCCAGCGTTCGTTCCAGTCCAGGTTGTAGCACAGGGCCCCAAAGCTTTCGATGACCTGAGAGCCGCGGCGGGGGTGGTCGTTGAGGGCACCCCCCAGGTTCAGGGTCAGGCTTTGATTTGAGCTCAGCTGGAAGTCGCTGGCCAGGATGAGCGACGGAGAGAACCGGCGGTTGCGGAAGGTGGCGGCTCCCGAGGGCGGGGTCAGCATGCCGATCAGGCCCAGCGAGACCTCGTCTCCTTGCAAGGCGGTCCATTTGAAGCCCAGAGAAACGTCGGAAAAAGCCCGGGTCGAACCCTGCCAGGCCAGCGTCTCCGACTCGATGCGCAGTTCCAGATCGGGGGAGACCCCCAGGCGAAACAGGTTGGGAGTGCTGGTATAGGGGGCTTCCGCCTCGTCCAGTTCACTGCGCTGGAAGCGGCGGCGGCCGCTGCGGGCCAGGCGCCCGCGGGGCAGGAAGTGCAGGGCTCCGCTTTCCCATTGAAAGACGCCGTCGCCCACGGTCTTGCTCGAATTGGCCAGGCTGGGGCTATCGGTCTCGATTTGACCCAGGGCCGGCGCGGCGAGCAGCAAGGTCAGCAGGGCGACGAGAAACACGCCGCCGAGTATAGCACTTCCATCAGGTGTGAGCTACGGCCACCGCCGGCAGACGGTCTTCCAGGAACTTCCGGGCCTGGCTGCGACCGTGTTCTTGAAGGCGCTCGATAAGGGCCGGGCTGCGATCGATTTTGGTCAGGTAGTGCAAGCCCAGTTCGTTGGGAATCTGGCGGATGACGATGGGCCGAAAGTTGGAATTGACCAGTACGCCTTCTAAGAGCAGTTCGTTGATTCGATGAATCATACGGATCTCTTGAAACATCGAGAGGTTACCGGCCAGCTCGTTACGACGATCGCGAATTTCTTCCAGGGTTTGCGGCTCCTCGCTGCGAGTGGTCGGATTGATTTGAATCACCCAGATTTCATCGGGCCGGGCGCGGGTCAGGTTGTGGATGGGTGGGTTTTGGGAAAACAGCCCGTCCCAATAGAGCCGACCCTCGACTTCCACGGCGCGGAACAGGTTGGGAATGGCGGCGCTGGCCAACAGGGCCTGGCGGCTGATGCGCTCGCCCTCAAAGATGTGGAAGTCACCCGAGAGCACGTCCACCGCTCCGATCATCAGTTGCGGACTGTCGGGTCCCAGCCAATCGGGAATACGGTCGAAAGGAATGTGCTTGTCCAGCAGTCGCCCCAGTTGTTCCTGGCCGAAATTGGGCAGCCGGTAGGGGCTGACCTCCGGCAGGGGCAGGAAGTTCATCATCCAGGCATAGCTCACCAGGCTGAGGTTGGCCCAGGCGTCCCACAGCGAGTGGCTGGCGTTGTCGTGCCAAAACTCCTGCAACTTGCGAACCGACAGGGACAGGTCGTTTTGCAACAGTCCGATCCAGGCCAGGGTGGCGCAAATGCCACCTCCCGAAGAGCCGCTGAGGGCTACCAGTTGATGGTCGTCCGACCAATGGCTGAGGAGTTCACACAAGACTCCGGCGGTGAAGGCGTTGTGGCTGCCGCCCCCCTGGCAGGCGATAGCGATGCACTTGCTCATAGTCGCCCATCTTAGAGGGCGGCGTTGCGAACGTGTTGCATTCTGTGCATGGTCAAATTTAACCATGGACCCATGGTTAAATTAGGTCAAAAGTCTCTATCGCCGGAGCGGTCCACCGTCTATAGTGAGTCCAAGGCCGCCGGTGCTGTGACCCCCCCCGAAGCACCGGCGGCTTATTTCATTTCTGTTCAAAGAGCTTGGTTTGCCCCTGTCCTCGAGAAGCCTGACTGGCCGCTACCACCGCCGACAGCACCTGCCAAAGGCTGCTGGCTTCGCGAGTGTCGGGGCGGTAGTTGGGCGAGCCCAGCAGCGAGGGACGCAAATAGTTCTCTCGGTCGGCGCCGTCCAGGGCCAGATCGGCGGCGAACTGGGACAGGCGGCTCTTCCAGTCCGACTGGGGCAGGTTCGAGCGCACTACCCGATCGGCCTCATCGGGTGACAGCACCGGCAGCCATACCTGTTCGGCCATTTTCACCAGCTGCTGGCTCTGCTGGCGGGTGCGCCCCTGGACGAGGGGTCGGGGCTGCTCGGCTTCGTCGGTCAGGTTAAAGGCCACCACGGCGCGTTCGTAGTTCTCCTCCTGGAGGCGATCCAGAAAGGCTCCAAGTTGAGGCGTGAAGTGGCCGTAGTGGTAACGATTTTTGGCGTCGATCTGGGGCCCCGTCGATTCGAAGGATAGCGTGGTGAGGCGGTTTTCCCCATCGACCTCATAGTAGGCAGGCAACATCACCAGCGCCGATTTTTCCTCGGGGTCGCCAGCCCTGGAGATCGCCAGGTTATTGACCACCCCTCCGTCGACGAGCTGCATGCGGTAGCGCTGACCATGTTCGTCCGCGATATGCAGTTGGGGGGCGTTGAAGAAGAGAGGTACGGCGGCCGAGGCCAGGATGCACCCCACCACGTCAAAGTGCGGCGTGGTTTGCCGGCTGAACTCGATCTGTCCGTCGGCACCGATATGCTCGCGCAGCGGATGCTGAGCGGGTAGATCGGTATTGAGGACGGTGCCCATCACTTTGAGGTTTGAAGGCAGGTCCTGAAAGGTGATCGGTCGTCCCGCGATGCCCAGCTTCTGGCCCAGCAGGCCATGCAGCGTACGATACATTTCCTGCATCGAGAACATACCGGTGCGATCGATGCCCCGAACGGTGGGATCGTGGCCTCCCTGTAGCCAGAGGAAGTCCGAATTGAACTTCTTGAAATCCATTCGCTCCATCACCGAGCGCAGTTCTTCACCTTCAAAGCCCGCCGCCAACAGCCCCGCAGTGATGGCCCCGGCAGAAGTCCCGACGAATTCTTCCAGTACCACCTGTCCTTCGCGCTGGGCCAGCGATTGTTTGAGCTGCTCGAGACACTCAGGATAGCAAAACCCTTTGCCTCCGCCGCCTTCCAGAACGATCGAGAGCTTCTGGGGCGAGCGGTTGCTGGCTTTGCCCAGAACCTGAGGGCGCAGCTCGGCAGGGGCTGCTGAGGGACGAACCTGAGTCTCGGGGAAGAACTCCGAGACGCCAACACTGCCTGAGCTTCCTGGGGGCCGAATAATGTCCATCTCGCCGTAGCGCTCGTCCAGGCCGGCCAGCCAACCCATGATCGCCCGGTGCTTTTGCAGTTCGCCCCGGCGCTGGCCCCAATCCTTGCTGGGCACCTGAATCAGCTGTTCTTCCAGGGTTTCCAGCTGAAGCAGGGAGGTGGCCACTTCCAGTTCTCGGTCGCTGGCTTTACCGGCGAGCAGGGTGGCCACGTCGAGCCCCTGGTAGGCCGAACCGTACTGGTGGCGCAGGCTCTGCTCTCGCTGTTCCAGTTCGGGCTGACTAGCTTTCAAAGCGCCGCGCAGCGTTTGTAGGAACTCTCGTCGCTCCGCGATGCCCAGGCCATTCAGAGTGTGGTCTACCACTTCGGCCAGGGCTGCGCCCGCCTCATAAGCCCGATTCTTCCACTGGCCACGCAGGGGATCGAAATGAGGCATCTGCAGGGACGCATCCTCCTGTTGCATCGCCCTCAGCGGATTCTGACCCGAGGGGCGCTGAGTGCTGAGGAGCGCCCAGGCTTTAGCCACCTCTCCGAGCAACTGGCGTCGCGACTCCGGGCTCGATTCTCGGAGCAACTTGATCCAGTAGGATTGAACGCCAGTGACCAGATCGGCGTCGAGCGACACCAGGGCATCGGCGAAGCTGCCTGCGTAGGTGGTCTGGGCCAGAGCCAGCAGTCGTTCACCCGCGCGTCGGGCGACTTCGGGTGACAGTCGCCAGCCCAGCGCAGCCTCTGAACCGGCGTCGAGCCAGGCCGGGTTGAGGTCCTGCTTGATATCTCGTACGCATTCATACACCCGCGGACGCTGTTGCTTAAGCCAGGGCTCAAAGTAGTTGCAGTGACTTTCGAGACGCGCCTGAAGCCATCCGTAGAATGCCTTGGGAGTTGCTCCTCCCAGCGTACCTCGGCGATTTTTGCGGTCCATCAGCGAGGCCGCGGCTTCGTTGGCAATGGCCTCGGTAGCGGTGGTCTGGGTCAGGTCGCCGTCCAGGTCGATGAACACCGGCCAGTGCCCTTTTTCGGCCTTTTCGAACAGGGAATTCCACACCGGCATCAGTTCGGCAGGTGCGTCGGCCGGTGGCCCGGCCAAGGTTGCAAATCGGCGCGAGATTTCCTGGGCTTGCGCCTGTCTTTCGGGGCCCAAATCAACCAGTGGCGCGGCTTTGGAGTTGACCGAGGTGGGGGTGAACCCCAACACATTTCTGAGCCAGGGGGCGGCTTCGACGCCCTGGGCACTTCGCTGCGGGGCCAGACGCTGATAGAGTTCACGCTCGGCCTTCAGCAGATCAAGCACCGACAAGCCCAGAGATTTCTGAAGCGGATCGTTGCCCCGCTTCAGCACGGCCTTCAGGGCCTGCTGAAGCTTCCCCGGTGCGTGGTTCTGAACCCAGTCGGGAACCCGCTCCGCCTGTCCCAAGAAACGGGCCAGCAGTCCGCCCATGGCAGGCACCGTTAGCAAACCGGCCAGCTTGCCCACAAACGCCAGCGAGTCGATTCGCGAGCGCAAGGCGCCGAAAAGCTTCTCTCCAGCCGGACGACGCTCGAGAAGACTGAGGGTGGATTGCAACGGCTGCAGCTCGCCTGGAACGTAGCCATCCAGGGGTTGGGTCGGACGACCGTTGGAGCGAGACAGCGGTAGAGTCTGTTGGAGCTGTGGATGAATTTTCACGTGGCGACTCCCTGTTCAGGAAGTGTACCTTCTGGTCTATGCCGGAAGTTTACGCCGCAGTAAAAAGCTGAAGCTGTTTGTTTCCCACAGTTTTACAATTGCCTAAGGTGGGCACAGCGGTGTCGACAGAGTGGCAAAGAAGTCCATAAAGCTGCGCACGCGGGCCGAGTGCTGGCGACGCCCGTGGGTTACCACGTAGAGTGAAGGGCTGGGCAGAGGGAAGTCGAGATCGACGACTTCCAACTGGTCACGAAAACTCTCTTCTTCGAACAGCAGCCGGGGAAGCAGCGCCAGTCCTGCCCCTTCGGCGGCCAGCTGGGCGATCAGGGTGGTGTTGTTCAGTCGCCAGCCGGGCCGGTTCCAGAAAGACTCTTTCAGGCTGGAGCGAGGGTAGTACGAGTAGACCAGCAGCTGATGCTGTTCCAGGTCCTGGAGTTGGCGAGGGCGGCCCTTACGCTTGAGGTAGTCCTTCGAAGCCACCAGGGCGAAGTCCATGGCCATCACGAAGCGCGTGGTGGCCGTTACCCGGCCCTGCTGCATAACGCGCAGGGCCAGATCGAGCCCTTCGTCGGCCAGGTCGACGAAGGCGTCGCTGAGGGAAATGTCCAGATGCACATCGGGATAGCGCCCCCGGTAGTCGCACAGCGCTCGCGCGAAGAAGCGATTGGAAAACCAGGTGGGCGCCGTGATGCGCAGCGTGCCCGAAGGGGTTTCTCGCGATTTGCCGAGCAGGGCCTCGGCCTCGTCGAGCTGATCGAGAATCTCGCAACAGCGCTCGAAGAAGCGGGTCCCGGGGTCGTTCAGGGCCACCTTTCGGCTGGTTCGGTTCAGCAGACGCGTGCCCAAATGAGCCTCCAGGTGCTGGACGTGCTTGCTGACCGTGGCCACCGACATGTCCAGCACGGCGGCAGCGGCCGTGAAGCCGCCCGACTCGACCACCTGACGAAAGACTTTCATGCTGACCAGGGTATCCACGATCGGGCTTTCGGCGAGCCGCGGAGGGAGCCTCGTTCAGAGGCACAAGGTGGGAAGTGTAGAATGGTGCCGGATGCAACGTTTTCTCTCCAATGCAGGTTGGGGAGGGCTGGCCCGCACGCTCTTCGTTTCGCTCATCATGGGGGTCGTCGCCTTCAAAGGTGGCGGGCTCTGGCAAAGCCTGGCCTGGGCCCTGTCGATGGTGCTTGGCGGGGTGTGGGGGCGCTGGCTCGGAAACGAGCCTGAACGGCGCCACGCTTATCTCAAGGCGATGGGGCTACTCCTGGCTGTGGGTGCGGTGGCGGTGGGCGCAATACGCGATTCGATAGCCCTGGATGAAGGCCTGATGATCGGGGGTCTGGCCAGCCTGGTGGGCCTGTATCTCGGCGCCTACGTCGGCTTCAATTCCCACCCTGGGGTTCAGATTCTCCACGAGCCTTAGTCCGAGCAAGACCCAGATGCGCCTTCCATCGTTCCCAGAGGCCCGGTGCGCGGGGCGGCTCGCCCGCCAGTCCGGCGGCCTTGCGCCAGAGCACCAGCGAGTCGTAGGGAAGTCGCTCAGGATGTCTCTGATGAGCCCCTTCCAGGTAGAGATACAGCGACAGCGCGTAGCGCTCGAGGCCGAGGCTGTGCAGCGAGTCGATCATTCGCGTCAGGCGCAGCAGGTTGTGGTTGCCGGGGCTCTGCCACAAGCGGCGGCGGGCCTCGCCCTGGGGATCTTCCCTGACGGTGGGGGCTACCTCGCAACGCTCTAAAGCAAGGCCAAAGAACTGCAGCATCACCTCCAGCGAGCGCAATACGGCCTGTTGCAGCGACTCGCTCTGGCGAAACTGACCCAGGGTAGCCTCGTCGAGAATCGGAGCCAATGGATGAAAGCGGCTGGGACTGCGGGTGGGGAAGAGCCACTGGATATAGTCGTGGACGGACTCCAGTTGCTCTGCGGAAAAGGCCCAGACTTCCTCAAGGTCGTGACCCTGGGGCGTGCGACTGCGACCTCGATAGAATTCCAGCAGCGCGCTGGACGGCATCAAAGCCCTCTCAACCCCTGCCACAGGAGCCACGGATAGCAGGCCACCACCAGCACAAAGCAGAGAGTGACTCCCAAAGGCAGTGACCGCCAGCCCGCGGTCCGGGCGGTTGGAAGCAAATGTCCGGCCAGGTAGAGCGATTTGTAGATCACCTGAAACACCAGTAGAAAAGCGAAAGAGCCAGGCCAGAGCAGGCCCAGCACCGAGCATGCCAGCACCCCGCCCCACAGACTGGCGACCAACCAGCGCAGACCCGGCGAGTCGGGAACCTTGTGCTCGAAGGCCGCCATGCCCCTGGGTAAGCTGGCGCATACGGGCACCAAAACCAGGATGTTGAGGATGAAGGCGAGACGAAGCGGATCCATGCTCGGGTGTTCGGCTCCGTCTCGCCGCAGCCTCTCGTCAGAACAGATTGTTCACCTGATTGGACATGGTCTCGGCCCCGATGGAGAAGTTTTCTCGGGCTCCGTCCACCACCGTGCCGGCGGCTCCGCCCAGGTCGCCGGTCAGCGCCTGGCCGGTGGCTTCGCCCACGGTGGCCAGGTTGTTGGCGGCCACGCGGGCCACCCCACGCACCGGCTCGCCCAGGAAGCGAGCGCCGCTGGTCACGGTTTCGCCCAGTCCGCCGGCGGCGCCCTTGACGGCGTTCCACTGATCGCGAGGAATACCCACCACGTTATCCACCTGCTCGTGCAGCCCCTGGCTGAGATCGTCGAGGGCTTTGCCCGGTTGCAGCGTCAGCACGTCGAGGCCCACTTTGCCGGCTGTTTCCAGGCCGGTGCCCACCATTTTGGCCGCCCCGCGCAGAGGGGCCGTGGCCCCGCTGACGACGTTCTTGGCGACGTCTACAATTCCACCGAAAATACCCATGGTGTGTCTCCTTGCTGTTTGTGTATGTCCACACTATGGCAGGCGGGGGAGAATTTGGGCTAAAGCGATTCTCAAACAGGTTGCCAGGTTGTTAATTTTCCTCGTCGTCGGGGGCAAATCGAGCCACCGCTTCCTCGAGCAGTTCCTGGCGTTCCGACACCATCAACAGCGCGGTGCAGAGATGATCGTTGCCAAGACGAAAAGTGTCAAACTCGGTCACCAATCGATCCGCGTCCTCGTGCTCCAGGGCCAGGCTCATGCCCTCCAGACCTTGTTCGCACAGCAAGCAGCCTTTGCGCACCAGGTAGCCCACGTGGTGGTGAAAATCACCTTCGGAGTTGAGTTGTCGCTCGACGTCCAGGGCCCGGTTCAGTTGGGTAACGCCGTGGCCAGCGAATTCGCGAAAATGCCCGTCGATGTGGCGCAACCACACCTGCACCTCGCGGGCCTCGCCGCCCTCCAGGTAATCTTCGATGGCCATGCGCAACTGGGCCAGGTTTTCGCTGTCGAAACTTTCACTGGGAGCGGGATAGCTACGCCCTTCCTCCAGCGTAAAGAGCTGGCCGGATTCGTCCTCGCCGCCAGCCACGCGCGGCAAAACGGCGCCGCAGGCCGCACAGCGAACGGCCTCGGCAACATTGGGGGCGGAGCATCGAATACACAGGGGAATGTTCAGGCGTTTCCTTCCTTGGCAGACTCTTCCTGTTGCAGGGCTTTCAAGGCCGCCACCCAGGGAATCAGCCAGATGGCCCGGACCTGGTAACGCGAGTCGGGGCAGGACAGGCAGCCGGTGATCACCGCGTTGAGCAGCAGGCCTGTCCAGACAACCCGCCACAGCTCGGGCCATCCTTCGGGCTTGAAGGTGCGCTGTCGGTACAGCCACGCCAGAGCCAGGCTCACCCCTGTGTAAAAGATAAACGTCAGGGCAATCTGCGGAAGTTGCCTGCGAGCCTGGCGAGAAGAGGCGAAACCACGGGCCGTTGCGGGAATCCAATCGCCAATACAGCGTTCCACGAAGGGCGACGGCTTGAAATAGCCGGCGTCGAGGGAGACCAGTTGCTCGATGGCGTTGCGCAGAAGGCAATAGATTTGCCCGGCCGGATCGTTTCGAGCTGCTGCCAGGCACAGCGCGAACTGTTGCTGCTGTACCTGCTCCCACATCTCTGGATGATGGTTTTTCAGGTAGTTGTAGGCACTCTCGGGCTCCCACAAAAAGTGATTCGAATTGGCCTTCAGTCGATCGCGGTAGGGGTGCAGGGCAAAGTGGCTGGCCCCAGGGTTTTCGTTGAGGTAGCGAATCACCAGACCATCACCCACCCAGCGGGCCAGTAGAAACGGAGGCGGGTTGGCAAAGAGGCTGGGGCGTCCATAAAGCGCCCCGTGTATCCAGCATTGCAGTGCCATCGCCAGGGCCAGAGCCAGCAGCGGTAGCTTTTTCCGCACCAACAGGCACAGGCTCAGGGCCAGAGGCAGGTTGGCGCCGTGGCAGACGATACCTATCGCCAGCATGAGTACGACCACGATTTGCTCGGGGTACGACAGCCGCGAGCGGGCCGGTCCGGCCAGAAAGACGGCCATGATGAGTGCGGCCGCAGTGTAGTCGGGCAGCAGCCAGGCCTGCGTCCATCCCACCGAAGTGAATCCGGTCATCAGGGCCACCAGCCCGAGGAAACGTGGGGTGTTCCAGGGCAGCAAGGCGCGGTAGCACAGCGCCATCAGGTAGGCCGTAGTGGCTGCCTGGGCCGTGATCACAGGCCACAGGCTGCGCCCCTCGCGGTGCAGTGGCAGAATGAGCAGGCTGTAGAGTTCGGAACGCTGCCCGTAAAAGGGTGAGGGACGGCCCTGCAGGCCTTGCCAGACCGTCTTGCCTGTGCTGACGTATTCGAGCGAATCGGGAAAGAGCAGCGGGAACCCGTTGTAAAAGGCGGGCACAAGCAAGAGCAGCGTAGCCGCCAGGACGGACCAGAGCAAGGTCAGTTCAGGCCGTCAGCGAGAAAACGTCGCGCTCTGGCTGGAGCTTGCCATTGGCCGGCACCAGGGCCACCACAAAGTCGTTGGGGGCATTGATCTGGATCAGTTGTCCGCCAAACTGGCTGCGGAAGTTGCCGTCGTCAACGGGTCGATGCCCCACCAGCCAGCGTCCCCCTTCTCCGCCGACTTCCTGAAGGTTGTGCTGAAAGCGCGCCTGTTGGGCGGGGTCGGCGTCGTTCCAGTTGCGGTTTTCGGTCCAGGCCAGTTGGGCAAAGGCTTTGGCGTCTCGGTTCTCCACCGCTTCACGACTGAGATTGCCCCCCGGGGCGGCGTGAGAAGCCACAAATCCCTGGCCCCGAACCACCAGGGGCAGGCTTTCTTCGAAGCTGGCGTATTGCTGCAGGAAGTCCTCGCCGAGATGCTTCTTGACCCAGTCTTGAACCATGGGGCCTTCGCCCAGGGTGCGGGCATATTTGGCAAAGTTGCCCTGGATTTCATCGTGGTTGCCGCGTAGGAAGTGAAAATTCTCAGGAAACTCGCTTTTCAGCTCCATAATCATCTTCATGGTGCCAAAGCCCTCGATCATTTCCTGGTGCATGGCAATCGAGGGTTTGCCCTCGAGCATGTCCTGCTCGGCACGGCGCCAGCGCTCGGCCGCGCGGCCCTCGGCGTGCATGCCGTCGCCCACGCAGACCAGATTCATCTTTCCTTGCTTGAGCAGGTCGAAGACTTTGACCCCCTCGACCTCGTGCTCCAGGGCTTTCATCAGAAAGTCGCGACGGGCGTGCAGGTCGGAAAGGACCAGCGTGGGCACTCCGCGTGGCAGGTCGACGATGCCCGACTCTTTTTGCAGTTCGGCCCGAGCATTCTGAATCGACTCCAGGTAGCTCTGTTTGGTCTCCAGCTGGTCGCGCTCGGCCAGGGCCGACAGGTCGGACAGCTGCAGGCCCGTGCGTAGGGCTGCCCCGATCGGCCCGCCCACGGCCGAGGCGGCGGCGCCCCACGAGGCGGCCGCGCTTTGCTGTACCCCGGGCGGGGGCGGCAGCGGCGACAGTTCAATGCGGGTGTCGCCCAGGGCGATTTGAGCGTGGGGCGGCAGCGGGGTCCATTGTCCCGGAGCAATCGGCTTGCCATTGACCTTGCTGCCGTTGGTGGAACCGAGGTCCTGCAGGGCCATCTTGCCGTCGAGCAAGCGAAGCTGCGCGTGCTGACGGCTGACCGTGCCGTCGGCCAGAGCGATGCTGTTGCCTTCCTGGCGGCCTAGCGAATAGACACCGTCTTGCTTGAGTTGGAACTGTTCACCCAGGGCAACCTGCAGTAAATAGCCTCCGGGAGCGGCCTTCAGGGCGCTTTCGAGCCCAACCTGGGCGTGCTGCTGCAGTTGAGGTCGGGCCGGCTGCGAGTCGGGGCCTTCGAGCTTCATTTCCTGTTGAGCCCATTGCACCGTGGCCCCAGGGGGAAGGGCATACCACTGGTTGGGCTCCAGGCGATGTCCGTTGATCTGGGTGCCAAAGCTGGAGCCCACGTCGCAGACCAATACCTTGCCATCTTTGACCTGCATCAGAGCATGACGGCGGCTGACCGAGGGATTGTCGAGTTGCAGGTCCGAGTCGGGCAGGCGTCCGACCGAAACCTGGCCCTTGGAGGGTAACTCAAAGCGAAGCTCGCCTGCGCTGAGCGAAAAACCGCTGGGCAACGAACCCACCGTGTCTGCCGTCGAGGCTGGCGGAGCCTCGGCCACGGGGGCCGTAGGGGTTGCCCCTCGCGAGGGCTGCACGGGGGCTGCTGTGAAAAATGAGGTGAGGCGCTGAATCACCCGGCATGATTCGCCCTTTCTGGCGCCAGGCCTTTCCCCGGGAACCTCAGGTTTTTCGGCGGTAGCGCAACGTCATGAAAGGCACCCACTGGCCCTGGTCATTGAGGTATTGCGAGCTCATTTCTCGCTCGTTTTCGCCCGTCCAGCGCAGAATGTCCTGATAGCGGGTGCGACCCTCGCCCGTGAAGCTCGGACCCTCGGTGTCGAGCACGAGCCTTTCCTCGGCCTGAAACTGGCCCTGATAGATCCAGAGCTGGGGCATCATGGAGCCGATGAAGGTGCCGACGAATTTCTGCTCCTCGGCCTGATAACCCAGGCAGAGCTGGGTGCGACCATCGCCGCAACCCATGCCTCCCTCACTTTCGGCCAGAACCCAGATGCCGCCCAGGGCCCGCACGCTGTCGCTACCGCTCGAGCGGCTGGTCGTTCCGTCGGGCATCTGACATTCCGCTTCGTAGGTCCAATCTCCGACCATTCGGGCCAGCCAGGGATGTAGATGCTGTTCTGTAAGGGTTTCCATCGTTCCGACCTCCTTGTAGGTAACTATAGTCGTGGGGCGACTTCGTTTTTCGACAGCTCTTCGATGCATTGTCTCAAAAATCGCTGTTCCGGCTCCTGACGGGTCCTCTCCAGAGCCGCTTGATAGGCGCCGGCGGCCTGAGCAGCCCGCCCCCTGCGACGCAGTACGTCTGCCAGGGCGGCATGGGCCAGGTGGTAATCGGCCAGAGGCCCGGCCACCAGACGTTCCAGCCCGACCTGCACCGGTTCGAGGGGCTGGCACATCGAGCGAGCCACCAGCGCGTTAAGCTCCACCACGGGCGAGGGTTGGGCCTGTTGGAGCAAGGAATACCAGTGGACGATGCCGGGCCAGTTCACGTCTTCGACCTTCAGCGCCAGGGCATGTTCGGCAGCAATTGCGGCCTGCAAAGTATAGGGCCCTACTTCCGCTTGCTGTAGCGCTATTTCAAGCTGTAGCAAGCCCTCTGCGATGGCCTCTCGGTTCCACAGCGACCGGTCCTGGTCGGCCAGGCGTATCAGTTCTCCCTGAGGGGAAAGGCGTGCCGGGCGGCGTGCGTCCTGCAGCAGCATCAGGGCCAACAGGCCGTGGCTCTCTCCATCGGGGCACAGGCGAACCAGCAGGCGCGCCAACCACAGGGCTTCCTGGCAAAGGTCGGCGCGGGTGATGCGATTACCGCTGCTGGCCGAGTAGCCTTCGTTGAAAATCAAGTAGAGCACGGCCTGCACCGATTCGAGACGCTCCCTGAGCTGATGAGCGGGGGGGACCTGAATGGCGATAGCGGCATCGCGGATTTTCGACTTGCCGCGCACCAGGCGCTGGGCCATGGTGACGGTCGAGGTGAGGAAGGCACTGGCGATTTCCTCGGTGGTCAGCCCGCACACCTCGCGCAGGGTAAGCGCTACCTGTACCGCCGGAGCCAGAGCCGGATGGCAACAGGTGAAGATCAGCTTGAGCTGGTCGTCTTCAAAGCGAGATTCCTCCCAGTGTTCCAGGCTGAGGTCCAGCTCTTCCTCGTGGCAGGCCATGCGCTGCAGCAACTGCTGGTTGCGGCTCTTACGCCGCAGGCCGTCGATGGCCTTGAAGCGCCCGGCAGACACCAGCCAGGCCCGAGGATTCTTGGGGATTCCCTGGGTCGGCCAACGCTCGGCGGCGGCGGCGAAAGCCTCTTGAAGGGCTTCCTCGGCCAGTTCGAAATCGCGCAGCAAACCCACCAGGCTGGCGAAAATCCGCCGGCCTTCCTGGCGGTAGAGGGTCTCGAGAACATCCTGCATCGAAGTCCATTACCCCGTTCTGTCTGAAACCCCTGGATTTGTCTTGATTAAAAGTATCTTGACGTCGAGACATGTGTCGTGCTAGGCTTTGTTCGTGGAAGAAAACGTATCCGCCGCTCACTGCTGGTTGGTGTTGATGAAGGCTCATCGTGCTGTTCAGCGCTACGATGAGGCCAGTATTGCTCAAACCGACCTCTGCTTTGCCGACTTCGCCTGTTTGGAAGCCTTGTTGCACAAAGGGCCGATGCCGGTCAACGAGATCGGACGCGTCATCCAGCGCACCAGCGGCACCATGACGGCCCTGGTCGATCGCCTCAGCCAGCGAGGATTGTTGCAGCGGGTGCCCGACCCTCGCGATCGTCGGGTTCAGCGCATCGAGCTCACCGGACCGGGCCGGGCCTTGATCGAGTCTGCCTTCGAGGCTCATCAGCAGAGACTGGAACAGCTTTTTGAGGTCTTTCCGGGCGGCCAGCGCCGCCTGCTGATAGACCTGCTTCGCCAGCTGGGAATGCGGGCCCAGCAACTCGAGTTACCCGCAACCACGAAAGAGGAGTTATGAAGCCACTTCAGGGCATTCACCACATCACCGCGATTTCGGGTTCGGCCCATCGCAACTATCGTTTCTATACCACCGTGCTGGGGATGCGCATGGTCAAGAAGACCGTCAACTTCGATGACCCCGCCACCTATCATCTCTACTACGGCAATGAACAGGCCGATCCGGGCACGCTGCTGACGTTCTTCCCCTGGGAAGGGTCGGCTGCGGGTCGTCAGGGAGCAGGACAGGTGGGACGCATCTATCTGAAAGCCGAGCGTGGCAGCCTGGAGGCCTGGCGCCAGCGTTTGCGTGACCACCAGGTGGCCTTTCGCGAAAGCGAACGTGGTTTGGAGTTCCACGACGACGAAGGGATGCGCCTGGGTCTGGTCGAGTCGGATGAGCCCGGCAGCGGTGGATTCTGGGGCTTGGAATTGCTCGTCAGCGACTCGGCGTCGATGGCGGCCGTGCTGGAGAAGATGGGGGCTCGCCGAGTCCAGGACGGCCACTATCAAATGGGGCCTCATCACTTCCTGCTGGTGGTCGACCCTCAGCGCGGCACCTCGGGAGCCGGAACCATTCATCACCTGGCCTTCCGCTTGCCCGACGAGGACAGTCATCGCCAGTGGCAGGGCCTTGCGGCCAGCTGGGGGTGGGGCGCCACGCCGGTCATCGATCGCAACTACTTCAAGGCTTTCTATTTCCGCACGCGACAGGGCATTCTCTTTGAGGTTTCCTCGGACACGCCCGGCTTTGCCATCGACGAGCCGCTGGAGGTGCTGGGTCAACGTCTGCAGTTGCCCCCCCAATACGAAGCCCATCGGGCCAGGATCGAGTCCATTCTGCCGCCTCTCGAGGTGCCCTATCACTATCTACGTCAACTGCGTGACCCGAAAGAGTGGGTGCTGGCCCTGCACGGCACCGGTGGCGACGAACACGACCTCGTTCCTCTCATCAGCAGGGTGCACGGGCGGGCCTCCCTGCTCAGCCCCCGAGGCAATGTGCCTGAACAGGGCATGGCTCGTTTCTTTCGGCGTCTGGCCCCGGGCGTTCTGGACGAAACCGACGTTGCTCGTCGCGCCCAGGAGATGGAGGATTTTGTGCGTGGACAGCTTCCGGTTGGCGCTCGCCTGACGGCCCTGGGCTACTCGAACGGAGCCAACCTGGCGGCCGCCATGCTGCTGCTGGGTTCGCGCCAGCTGGCGGGGGCCGCCCTGCTGCGACCCATGCTGCCCCTCCAGCCCGAGCGCCTGCCAGACCTTTCGGAGAAGGAGGTGCTGCTGATTCGGGCCCTGCAAGATCCCGTCATTCCGGCAGCCTCCACCGATCGCCTCATCCACACGCTGCAACAGGCCGGGGCGCGACTGCAGGTGCACGAGCTTCCGGGCGGGCACGAGTTGGGCGCAGCCGACCAGGAGATCTTGCGCGCCTGGTTCGAAACTCGCTCACTCTCCCTGACGGCCTAGCGTCGAGGATTCAGCCGGCCAGGTTCGAACCCTTCGGCATGGTCTTTCTCGTGTTCTTGGGAACGCTGGCCCTGCTGGGTTCGGGTTTGAACCTGGCGATTGCCTATCAGCTGTCCACGGGTTGTCCCAAGCGCGCTTGCCGATTCGGTTGCATCCAGGCCGGCGGCTTCACCGCCCTGGCCTTGACGCTGCTGTGCCTCACCACGGTCATGTCGCAGATCAGCAGCGGCTACTGGATGTGGACCGTGGTGGGCATGGCCGTGGTGGCTCTCCCTTTTGGCCTGGGCAACTGGGCCGGGGCTCTGTGGCTCTGGCGACGCTCTCTGTCCCTTGGCTCGAGCCCCGACGAACCGGGGTTGACGCCCAGCCGTTGAGCACAGAGGCCGCCTGGTATTTCCCTACCCAACGTTGGTTGCGCTGGCTATTGGGCGAGTATTGGCCTACTCGGGTGCAGGGGGCGGAGCTGGTTCCGGCCGAGGGTCCGGTGATTTTCAGTGGGAACCATCCCACGGTGCTCGACGGCCTGATCCTGGCGTTGTATGCCCCTCGAAGGGTGCGCTTTCTGGTTCGGGGCGACGTCATGCGCCTTCCCGTGCTGGGTCACTTTCTGAGGGGCCTGGGGGCCATCACCGTGCATCGCGGCGGCGACTCGCTGCAGCAGGCGCGGATGTCGCTTGGTCGGGGCCACTGTCTGGGCATTTTCCCCGAAGCCGACCCGACTTTCCAACTGCAGCTTGGCGAGTTTCGCCGCGGCGGGGCAGTGCTGGCTCGAGACACGGGGGCGTCGGTGGTGCCCTTCGCGCTGCGGGGTCCCGAGAAGCTGGCCGGTCGGCACGCTCGTTGCCTGGGCAGCGGCCCGGTCGAACTGCACTTCGGCAGCCCCTTGCGAGCCGAACCCCTGGAGTCGGTCGAGGCGTTCACTCAACGAATTCGCCAGGGAGTGCAGCAATTGCTGGATTCCCCGCCTTTGGCGCCGGCCGTGTCGACTCGCGGCCTGCGCTTCGCCTGCACGGCGGCCTTTGTGCTGCCGACCAGCGCATTGTTTTTGTGGCTGGGTCCCTCGCCCTCGCAGAAGCCTGATTGATCTGGAAAGGATATTGTCATGAAATCGTTGGCCTCTTTGCTGGGATTAGGGTTGTGGTTGGGGGTTGTGGCCTGGCCGGCCCAGGCCCAGTGGATGTTTACCGACAGCCAGCAGAAACCCCGAGACTATCGCTGGCGCAGTCCCATGCTCACGGTCAAGCCCGAACTTTGGGACCAGGTGGCCTGGCAGAACCTGGGGCCAGGTCTGCGGCGCAAGGTGCTCTTCAACGACCGCCTCACGATGGTGTGGTTAGAGATGGACCCGGCTCCCCAGGAGGAGGTGCTGAAAACCCACTACCATGCCCACGACCAGATCACCATGCTGCTGGAAGGTGAGGCTGAGGTTCGGGTAGGCAACCAGCAGCGAAAAGTGGGACCCGGAGCCGCCTACGTGGCCCCTTCCAACGTGCACCACGGGCTGCGACCACTCAGTGCTCGAGTCGTGCTGGTGGAGTGCTTCACACCCACCCGAGAGGACTTTCGGGGCGACCTTCAGCCGCTGGTGGGAAGCTGTACGCCCAATTAGGTTTGGGCTCTGGTTTACGATTGGTTCGGACTTTTCGATCGACAGGCCGATCCCCAGCAGTTTCTGGCTCATCTGGACCCCCAGGGATGGGAATTGCACTATCCCGAGGCAAAGCTGCAAACGGTGGAAGCATTCCGTGGCTGGTGGTCCGGCCTCGGCCGTGAGCCTGCGGGGGCAGAGCACGAAGTGCTTGACCTCGACGTGCACCGCAAAGAACACCACTTTGAGGTGGACCTGCGGGTGGAGTGGCGACGGCCCGGGCACAACCCGCAGCGCTATCACCAACGTTGGTGGGTACGCGATCAGGAGGGTTGGCCGGTCATCCAACGCCTGGAGGTTGAGCCTCTGGATTGAAAGCCCGGGCTATTCGACGATCACCCGATCGGAAGCGCTGCGGCCGAAGGTCTCGGGGTGATACATTTCTTCGGCTTTGGCCGGCGGCACCACAAAGTTGCCGGGGGTCGTGGCGCGGGCCACGTAGGAGTAGGTGTACACCCCTTCCCAAAGCAGAGTGGTAAAGGCCTCGACCCGTTCATCGCGCAGGTTCTGGTGTTCATACCAATACCAACTCCACCAGCCGTCATAGCGGTTGCTTGGGGCGGCTTCGGCTCGGCTCTCGGCCCCGCGCAACCCCGGGTTCACGGCCTCGAGGCCGGCGGGTAGCGGGTCGACCAGGGCCACATGATAGCGCCGCGAGGGCGCGTGCATCGTCAGGTTGACTTTCACCAGGCTGCCGGCCTTGATGTGCCACACCCCATCGGCGTCACGAGAGACATCGCGGTTGTCGTCCATGGGCGTGTACTCGCGTTGAACCGAGAAGCCAGAGTCAGCCGCCGCTTGCTTCAAGTCGCGAGGGGCGTAGTCGAGACCCACCCGATAATACAGTCGACCGGCACCCTCCTTGGCCAGAATCAGGTTGCCCTTGACTTCGGAGATGGGCAGTTTGAGGCGCTTTTCGTCCTTCTCGCGACCGCGGAAGCGCTGTTCGCCGGCAAAGCCGTCTCCCAGCCACAGGCGGGCCACAAAGTCGGGCGTCACCGATTCGTAGGCGTGGAAGTAACGGTCGAGAGCCAGCAGCACCCAGCAATTTTCCTGGGTGTTTTCCCAGCGGCCGGCCTTGCGATGGTCGAGCAGCCCGCGCACCAGCTTGGGAATGATCGGATGCCGGGGGCGTACTTCGATCAGCGATTCCAGCAGCAGTCCGTCGTCGCGACGGTCGGAATGCAACACCAGATAGCCCTGGTCGGAGTAGCTTTCGGAGAAGTTGGCGGCCGAAGCCGTCTGGGTGACGTGGTTGTCCAGGTAGCGCAACATTTCGTCCAGCAGTTGGCGGCTCGTTGGGTCCTGGTGCAGCGTGGGCATCAGCCAGGCGATCACCTCGAAACCCAGCTTGTCCACGGCCACCTCGCGAGCGACCTGGCGGGCGCGCTGCAGGTCGGGTCGACCGGCCAGGCGCAGCACGTAGACCGCATAGGCGCGAATGGCTCGCCGACACTGGGGTCCGTAGCTCGAGGGAATGTGGCTTTCAATGTTCTGCACGAAGGCCAGAGCCCGTTCCAACATGGACGGATCGACCTCGAAGCCCTTCTGGCGGACGCGCACCAGGGTGTGGGCCACGTGCACGCTGAGGTAAGGCAGCGAGGGTTTGTTGCGCACCCAATAATCCCAACCGCCGTCGTCGTTCTGCTGGCCGCGAAGCCGCTCGAGGTCGCGCTGCATCGAGGCCTTCAGTTCTTCAGCACTGGCCATTCCGGGGGCTTTGAAGGCCGTCAGCACGTCCTTGAGGGCGGCCGCCGATAGCACCCGCGATGAAATTTGCTCCGAGCATTCAAACGGATAGCTGGCCAGGTAGAGGAAAGCGTCGGTCAGCTCCGACAGAGCCGTGGAGGTGGTGGTCACGCTCAGGCCGCCGAACTGGGGCCAGATGTCTTTGGGCATCTCCAGCGGTTGCACGGTGGCTCCCTGATCGATCACTCCGTAGGTGGCAAAAGCCTCGGTGGTGGCGGGCGTCCACACGGGCAACGAGACTTCGGCGGCGTCGCTGAACTCGGCTCCGTTCAGCCCCAGCTGAAAACGGGCCGTCCCGGCCTGCTCGGCCGAGCAGGGGACCTGCACTTCCACCCGGTCATTGGCCGGCACCGAGAAAGTGTAGCCGGCGCTTTCGGCCCCCTGGGCCAGGCGGGCGTTGCTGGCGCGGCACACAAATTCGACTTTCTGTTCGACATCGCTCTGGTTCTGCACCACCACGGGTAGCTGGCAACGGTCGCCAAAGTTGAGAAAGCGCGGGGGTGAGGGGCGCAGCGCCAGCGGCAGGCGTGCCACCAGGTTGCTCTCTCCCTTGCCAAACTGTTTAACGCCGCTGGCCGCCAGGGCGATCAGACGATAGCGCGTCAGGTTGTCGGGCAGTTTGACCTTCACCCGGGCCATGCCCTGGGCATCGGTGGTCAGCGAGGGCTCAAAAAGCGCCAGCGGTGTAAAGTTGCTGCGCAGCTGGAAGGTTGGTTGGCTCTTTGGCGGCGGACCGCCAACGCTTCTCTTCATGCTGCCTTCGTCTTTGCTGACTTCCAGCGAGGCCTGGGGGCGGGCTGACGGAGCCGGCGGAGGAGGAGGCACGGCCCCTCCCGAGGGCGCATCCATCAACGCCTCCGGATCGGCTCCGGCGGCCATTTTGCTGCGCATCTCGTTGGCGGGTTCTTCAGGCGGCGCCTCGGCGCGCTGCAGTACCAGGAACTGACGCAGGTGCGAATCGGAGACATCGGGGCTGCGCAGGGTGCAGAAGGTATCCAGCGGGTCGGTCGGACTGTAACCCGTCAGGGCCAGCACCGCTTCGTCGACCATGATCAGACAGACCTCGCCCTGAACGGGCTGATTTCGATGGTCGCGCAGCTTCACCAGCACCTCGGTGGTGCCCCCGGGTTTGAGTTTGGGCTTCTCTGGAACGACTTCAACCTGCAAGCTGCGGCTCTGGCGAGACACCGCCAGGGTCATGCCCCCGCTGGCATAGGCGGGGCGCTCGGGCGAGCCCTTCAGGGGCTCGCCGTTGGCGTCGCTGCGGGCTTTCTTGCCCACGGCGTCCACCTGCAGATGAAGGCCCGGGATATGCACCTCTTCGATGGGGATCTTCAGCGTGGCAGAGCCTTCGGGCGCGCTCACGCGGCGCACGCTGGCCAGGCCGTTGCGTCGGGTGGTCACGGTGAGTTCGGCCGGAGCAAAGGGGGCCTGCACCAGCACGTTGGCGGTGTCGCCGGGGGCATACTCCTTGCGGTCGGGCACCAGCGGCAACGATTCCTGTTCCACTCCGCGGCTGGGGGGCTGTTTGCCCCCGGCCACCCACAGGGTGAGCTGGCTGGAGTTGCTGCGATTGTCGTCGTCCTGAATCAGGGCTTCGACCTGATAGGTGCCGCCCTGGCCTGTGGGCAGTTCGAAGTCGACGGCCTGGCCGGCCGAAGTGACCTGCTTCTCCACGACGTCGACCTGCTGAACTTCGCCAAAGCCCTCCCAATCGAGACGGTGAGCTCGAATCCAGCAGGGCTTGCCCGAAACGGCTTTGCCGTCGAGATCGGTGACCACCAGCGAGAGCTTCAGCGGGTCTCCCTTTTCCACAAAGGTGCGCTGGCTTTTCAATCCCACGTACAGACTGGCCGGATGCACCAGCACCGAGGTCTGGCTGGTCCAACTCTGGCGATTGACGTCCTGTACCGTGGCTTCGGCCTGCAACGTGTGGGGTCGGGGCGGAGACACCGAAAGGAAGTCCACCGTGAGCTCGGCCTTGCCCTTCGAGTCGGTGCGGCCTTCTTGAACCTGGCTGGTGGCCCGAGCTGCCACGGGTCGATCCCACCAGCAACGGTAGTTCCACCAGGGGGTCCAGGTGCCAAAGGTATATTCGTCCCAGCCCGGCGGGCTGTAGCTGGTGGGGGTGGCGTTCACGCTCCAGCGCACCTGGGCATTGGCCAGCGGGCCGCCCGAAAAGTAGGAGGCCGAGGCGCTCAGCACCGACGACGACCCCACCTGGCTGCTGCCCGGATTGGCAGCGGCGGCCACCTCGAATTCGGGGCGACGGAATTCCTCCACTCGGAACGTGTGCTGAGTGCCCCCCCCGTAGTTGCCTACGATTTCTACGCGAGCATGTCCCAGATTCATGGTCTTGGGCAACTTCAGCTGAAAGCTGAAGCCCCCCAGGCCGCCTACCGGGGCTTTGCCGGTGGAAACCTCATTGCCCTGCGAGTCGACCAGTCGGAAACTGACCTCCTGGTTGGGAGTCGCCTCCAGGTCGCCCTTGGGGCCGTATTTCTGCAACCGCATCCAACCCTTGACGGAAACCGTCTCGCCGGGGCGATAGAGCTGGCGGTCGTCGAGCACGTGGAACAGGGCCGTGTCGGAAGGTGAGCTGGCGTTCCAGCTGCTGCTGCCCCAGTAGTAGAAATCGCGCGGCAGCAAAGCCACGTCCTGGCCTTTGCGGGCCAGCAGCAGCTGAGCCCCCTGGCCCAGGGGCAGATGAGCCAGCCCGTCGGCGTCGCTGCTGGCCCGAGAGCCGCCGGGCCACAGCTCAAGCTCCACTCCGGGGGCCGAATGGCCGCTGTGCAAATCGCTGACCCAGCCCAGCAGTTCCTGGCGGTCAGCCATGGCGTCGAGCCCCAGTTGGGTCGATTGCACCCAGCCCACGTAGGGTTGACGTCGCCACTCGTCGGGAGGAGGGGGATCGGGCTCAACCCTCACCATCACGTGCCCCAGATCGCCGCCCAAAGCCTGCTGGAGGTCGACCTCCACCTGGGTTTCCTCATCCTCGGGGGCCCTGGTCTCCACCCTGGTATCCAGGGTTTGTCGGCCGGGAATCTTGAGGTCCTTGAGGTTGGAACGATGATTCTGCAAATACTTCAGAAAGTCGGGCCAGTCCGAGGGCTCCACTTTCCAGGCCTGCACCCGCAGGCGCTTGTGATTGAGCACGCTGAAGCCCAGGCTGCGAGGGCCGCGAGGATCGAGCACCACCAGGCTTTGCGAAGGCGCGATGAACTGGGGCTCGGCAGGACCGACCTTTACGGTAAAGCGTTCTTCGTGGCCGAGCTTTTGTCCGAAAACGTCCAGCAAGTCGGGAGCCAACACCACCTGGTAGCTGGAGCGACCTTTCGACCGACCTCGAATGGCGAGGCTGTTGCCCTGGGCCTGGACCCGCATGCCGGGCAGTTCGGGCTGAACACGAACCCACTCGGGGCGAAATTTTTCACTGTTCAATCCGTTGTTGAAGCTGATGCTCCAGGTTTGCATGGGAACCGTGTTGTCGGTTTTCCATACAATGCTCAGCGGGTCATAGGTCGAGAAGTTGAAGCTTTGCGGCTCTTTGGTCAACAGTGGGCCTTCGGCCGAAGGCGTGCCGGCGGGAATTTCTACCGTGTAGCTTTGTCCGGGACGCAGTTCTTGAGTGGCTACTGCGGCCAGCCAGCGCTTGGGGCCCGCCTCTTTCGAAAGGGCAGCCACCCGATCGTCGAGCAGTACTTCCTGCGAGCTGGCCTGGCGCAACTTGAGCGGCTCGCTGCCGGCCAACAGGCGAAGTTTCTCGACCACCGCTCGGCTTTCGATGTCCTGGTTGAAGCGCAGAAAGATGACGGGCTTCAGCGGGTGGGGTCCGGCTTCGGGCCAGTGGCTCTCCAGTTTCAGAGCAGGGGTAGAAAACGTCTCGCTGCGAGCTTCGCTCAAGGTTGCCCCCGAGGCGCTGCGAACCCCCGCCGGCACTTCCACTTCGTAGTGGGTGGCCATGGGGAAGCGAAGATCGGGCACGAACATCAGCGTTTGGGTTCCCAGCCAGCGCCACTTCCCCGGCGGCTGGGGCTGGAGTTTTACCGGTATCTCCTTGCTTTCCAGCTGTTTGAGGGTGGTCAGCGGCACCATCGGTTGATTGAAGGTCACGGTAAGGTGCGGGGCCATCTCCACTTCTCCGCGCGGAGCGATGTTTTGAACCTGCACCTTTTCGACATCCACCTTGGGAGTCGGCCGCTGGTAGCGAGGGGGGAAGGGCTGGTCCAGCGTGCGGGCCGTGCGCGGCGGTGGCAAGGAACGCTCACGCAGGGCGAAATCCTGGCGATCCGAGGGTTGGGCCGCCAACGGAGGGAGAGCCGCCAGCAGGGTTTTCAAGCGGGAAGGGTCGAGAGCCGAGGTGCGGGCTTTGGGATGGGGAGCCCCGGCTGCCCCGGCCTTGCTGCCCGGGGTCAGGCGGAATCGCAAACCCAGGTCTTCTTCTCGCACCGCCTGGGCGGGCCGGGCGTTGGGCCGGGGAGGTCCGGGCGGGGCGGAGCGTCCGCAGCCCGCGGCCACCATCACCAGAGCCAGAGTAAGTAAATCTCGATATCGTGCCACAAAGCCCCCAGGTCGTTCTCGCTGGGGATTTATTCCGGGTCGAGGTGTCGACTCCCCTGGTCAGGCGATCGGCCCCGGATCCAGTTGCGAACGAACTGGCACTGGGCTTCGGTTTGGGGCGAGCGGGGAAAGCGCCGCCGCTTGGCCATCTGGGTCCAATGACCGGCGATGGTTTCCAGGGCCTGCTGGCCATTCATGCCGTGATGCTCCACCAGATGACAGCCCACCACGGTGCCGGTGCGGCCGATTCCGCCCCAGCAATGAACGTAGACCACCTGGTCGAGCAGAAGCTCTTCCAGAGTTTTCAGAATGCGGCGCATCCCCGAGGGGGTTGGCACGTCCATGTCGCGGATCGGGGTGCGCCGATAGAGGAAGCCCCGCTCGGGCAGCAGCGGATGATAGTCCAGCAGGCCGTCCTCGGGGGCGGTAAGGTCCAGGAAAGCCGAGATGCCACTGTCGAGGATGCGGGCCAGCTTGGCCTCAGCACGCTCCACCGTGGCATCTCCGGGGTATTCCCCGGCCATCAGTCGGCCGGGAAATACCCAATAGCAGTTGTCGTGCGGTCGACTAGAAGCGATTGAACCCGACATCGCTGGGGACCGGCGAGTTGCTCGACATTTCCATGACCTGGGCCCCATACTGGCCGATCAGGTGGGAACTGGCCAGCATCAATACGGGCCCCAACAGTTGACCCACAAACGGAATGAACTGCAGCCCGAGATAGGCCAGAAACGGCAGCACCAGCATCAGGTAGTCCAGGGGACTGCGCATGATGGTGGCAAAAATTTCGCCAAACTTGAAACAGTCACCGAACTGGTTGGCCTTGCAGTATTGCAGCGCGATGGCGGGCGTAAAGAAGTAGCACACCAGCACGAAGGCGATGGCGGCCACGGCCATCATGCCCAGACCGGCAATGCCACCGGCGGCTGCCAGGGCTGAATTCATCTTCATGCCCGTCAACAGGCTGATCACCGAGCCCCCCAGGCACAGCACCATAATGCCCATGGCCGGCAGGCTGTAGATGATACTGACGATCAGCACGACGAAGCCGTGCCACAGATTGTTCATGTCGCCCAGCGAAGGCAGACGGTCCTCACCGGTGGCTACGTTGCGGGTATAAGCCACCAGGTAGCCCGGCAGAAACAGCATGACGAACAGCCCGGGCAGGAGCAGCCATCCGAGGAAGGTGCAGCCGAACACGATGATGGCGAATAGCGCTGCGGTTTTCCAGGTATCAGGGTCGGGCCCCCCCAGCATCAGGGCCCTGAGCGGATTGATTCTCATCCTACCTCCTTTGCTACTGCCCGACGGCCTGCGCCTCGGGCTCGGGAAGAATCCAGCGGACCGACTTCGAGCAGGGGCATGAGCCGCCCACCCGCGAGAGCTGCGGGCTGCGATGCTGCGCTTCGTCCGAACTGAGCGTGCCGGCCACCACCTGCTTGAGCAACTCGAAATAGTGACGGAAATCGTGGCTGGCCAGATACGACTCGGGCAGGCTGTCGCGAAGATGGGCCTGATACTGGCTCAGGCACTCGTAGCGGCGTCCGTCGGCTCCGACCATTTGATAGGCGTGCATGCCTCGCCGGCGGAAAAAGGCCGGGTGCGGGATGCGCAAGATTTCTTCGGGCTCGATGCCCTGGCTGCGGTGGCCGAGTTCGAGGTCGCGCAGGCAGCGATCGACGGCTTCGCTACTCTCGCTTTGCAGGCGCTCGCGGACGAAGCGCAGGTTGAGGTCGCGCACCATTTTCTCGACTTCCTGGTAATAGAGGTCGAGGGCTTCCTGGTTGGTTTTGTCTTTGAAGCCCATCTTGATGTTGCTGGCTCCGCCGCGTTCGTCACCAAACATCTCCAGCCCGCGCGGTAACCACTTGTTGAAGGCCCGCTGGATGGCCGCCGGAGTGGCATAGATCTCGCCGCGGGCGGCCTCCTGCATCCAGCGCCGCAGAGGAATGACGCCAGCGGCCAGGTGAAAGGCCTCTTCGCGAAGCATGGGCGGCATCGATTCGGCCATCGGTTGATAGGCGCTGACCTTCTGCATGGTGAGCTGGTATTTGCCCACCCGATCGATCAGCGCGCAAAACACAATGTTGTCGACGAAACTGTCGAAGTCGATATTGAATGCGCCCAGTACGTGACTGCCCGGCTTCATGGAGAGGATTTCCTCGACCATGTCCTCGCCGCTTTGCCCCACCAGACTCTTCCAGTCGTCGTTGAGCAAGAGATAGAGCATCTGATAGCCGTGACGCAGTTCTTCGGCCATCATGCGCAGGATCCAGAACTGGTCTTGTTCGCTCTGGGCGCGGGTCAGGGTGAGCCGATGTTGTTGAATGCTGCCGAACTCGGTGCTGGCCTGGGCCTTTACGGCCTTCAACAGATGGTTGGCCTGTTGGGGGCTCATTTCGCAGGCCCGGGTATACTTGGGCTTGCCCGCTTCTTCGCCCACCTCGATGTTGGTGCAAATCCCTTGTTCTCGATAGGCGCAAAGATTGAAACACGGGTCCTTGGGAAAGTGCTTGTCCCAATTTTCTTGCAGAAAATCCAGGTCGGGCAGATACTGCTGCTGCCAGCGCAGCACGGCATCGTGGTATTTCTTTGGAAGGGTATCGGACTGAGCCGGCATGGACTAGGAGCTCCGTTCCTGATTGGCACCGCCGGTAGCACAGCAAAGCACTCGGATCGGCTCTTCCTGGAAACCCAGGTGACCGAGAAAATCACCCATTTGGCTGTGTTGTGACGAGACCAGCGTGCGAACCTGATCTACCCCCGTCTGGCGAAAACGTTGCAGCATGCGCTCCACCAGCGCACGGCCGATGGAAGAGCGCTGGGCCTCGGGGGCCACTCCGATGGCCTCGAGCCAGCCCGTAGCCTGGGCGAAGCCGTATTCGGCGCCGCGCACGTCGCTAAACAGATAGGCCACCAGTTGAGGCCCCTGCACAGCGACCAGCGAACCTTCCGGGTCGCGGCGGGCCGCAAAGGCAATGCGCTCTTCCCAATGGTCGATACGCCAGCGGCCGGTCAGGCGCTGATCGAGCCTGGCGATGTCTTCGGCGTCATGTTCGCTGACCGGGCGGATCTGCAAGTCTTGCATATCCTCTGGTTTCGTCCGCCCTCAGGTAGCTCCTTTAGCGATCCTGAAGCTCTTTCTGCAGATGAGAATGGTGCTGACCGTAGACGAAGTAGAGAATCAGCCCGAGCACCATCCAGACGAACAGGCGCTCCAGTGAGGCCATCGTGGCGAAGCCCATCAGGCTGCCCGAGCAGAGCACGCCCAGCACGGGCACCAGCACAGGGCCACCGGGCACCTTGAAGCTGCGTGGAATGTCGGGGCGCTTGAAACGCAAGATCATGACGCCCAGGCAGACCAGCACGAAGGCGAAGAGGGTGCCGATGCTGCACAGTTCTGCCAGAATGCCGATGGGCAATAGCCCGCCGGCCACGGCGCAAATGCAGCCGGTGATCAGGGTGGTGATCCAGGGAGTGCCATATTTGGGGTGCACGGCCGCGGCCGCCTTGGGAAACAGTCCGTCCTGAGCCATGGAGAAAAAGACTCGGGGCTGGCCCATCAGCATCACCACCATTACTGAAGAGAGACCGGCGATGGCGCCGATTTCCACGGCGATTTGCAGCCAGTGGATGCCGGTGGCCTTGATGCCGATGGCGATCGGGTGAGGCACGCCCAGCTGGGTGTAGTGCACGACGCCTGTAAGGATGAGCGACACCAGAATGTACAGGAAGGTGCACACCACCAGCGACCCCAGAATGCCAATCGGCAGGTCTTTCTGGGGATTTCGTGTCTCTTGTGCCGCGGTTGAAACGGCGTCAAAACCGATGTAGGCGAAAAACACGGTAGCCGCCCCGCGGAAGATGCCCGAGATGCCGTAGTGGCCGAAAGTCCCTGTGTTTTCAGGGATAAACGGCTTCCAGTTCTCGGGGTTGACGAAGGGGGCTGCAAAGGCGATGAAGGCCAGTACCACGGCCACCTTGACCACCACGATAATGGCGTTGAAGCGGGCACTTTCTTTTACGCCCACAATCAGGATGCAGGTCACAAACAAGGTGATCAGCGTGGCCGGGAGGTTGATGAAAGCCCCGTCGGGCGAGCGGAAGAACGACTGCGTCTTCTCATCCCATAGATAGGGGGCCGAAGTCAGCACCTTGGGAATGTGGATGTTCAGGTTCTTGAGGAACTCCACCACGTAGCCCGACCAACCGACGCTGACGGCCGCTGCCCCCACCAGATACTCCAGGATGAGGTCCCAGCCGATGATCCATGCCACCAGTTCGCCCATCGTGGCGTAAGCGTAGGTATAGGCGCTGCCGGCCACCGGAATCATTGAGGCCATTTCGGCGTAGCACAATCCGGCGAAGGCCGAGGCAATGCCAGCGATGATGAAGGACAGGCACACCGCTGGTCCGGCGTTGGCCGCTGCCGCCTGACCCGTAAGCACGAAGATACCGGTTCCGATGATGGCGCCGATGCCGAGCATCACGAGATCCACCGCGCCCAGGGCGCGCTTCAGGCCGTGGCTGTGTTCGGCATCCGACCGAAGCTGGTCCACCGACTTGGTGGCGAATAGTTGAACTCCCATGGGCACTCCTTGCTCAGAAAAAACGAAGGGGTGGGGTTCCACTTCAAGGGAGCCAATCCTGCCCCGCTTGATCCCTCGAACGCCCCGTGCTATGATGCCTCCTCGTCAGCCCGCTAGGGGCGTTTTTTTGAGGAGATCGGTCGTGAAACAGGGAATTCATCCTTATTACAACGTGGTTTCGGTCACGTGCAACACTTGTGGCAATCGCTTCGAGACCTACTCGACGGCGGGTGAGCTGAAGGTGGAAATTTGCAGTGCCTGTCACCCCTTCTTCACAGGCAAGGTGCGCGCTGTAATTCGCGCCGGCCAGGTAGAGAAGTTCCGCCAGCGCTACGGCAAGAATTAGCTTTCCCCGAAGCCCTGAGACAAGCTCGGTCACGCACCGGGCTTTTCGCGTTTCCTGGCATCGGAGGTAGATATGCTCGAACTCAGTAAGCTCAAAGATATCGTGGCTCAGTTTGAAGAGCTCACGGAGAAGCTGTGCGATCCCGACCTGCTGGCCGACCCCGACCGCTATCGCGCGGCCGCTCAGCAGCGAGCCGGTCTGGAGAAGCTGGCCACGGCCTCGCGCGAGTACCTCTCGCTGTCGGAGCAGTTTGAGGCCGTTCTCGGCGAGCTGGACAAGAGTCAGCCCCCGGATATGCAGGCCATGTTCAAGGAAGAGTTGGCCGAGCTGCGCGCTCAGCTGGAACAGGCCGAGCCCGAACTGCGCAAGCTCTTGCTGCCCAAGGACCCCTATGCGGGCAAGAACGTCATCATCGAAATTCGTCCCGCCGCCGGAGGCGACGAGGCCGCGCTTTTTGCCGGTGACCTGTTCCGAATGTACAGCCGCTATGCCGAGACCAAGGGGTGGACCTGCTCCATTCTCGAGGCTCAGCCCACCGAGCTGGGGGGCTTCAAAGAGGTGGTGTTCGAGATTCAGGGCTTCGAGGTTTACAGCCACATGAAGTATGAAAGCGGCGTGCATCGCGTGCAGCGCGTTCCGGAAACCGAGGCCTCTGGCAGAATTCACACCAGTACGGTCACGGTGGCGGTACTGCCCGAGGCCGACACCGTCGACGAGATTCCGATCGACCCCAAGGATCTCAAGGTGGATACCTACCGCTCGTCGGGTGCCGGTGGTCAGCACGTCAACAAGACCGAGTCGGCTATTCGCATTACCCATCTGCCCAGCGGACTGGTGGTGGCCTGTCAGGACGAACGCTCGCAGATTCAGAACCGCGAGCGCGCCATGCGCATCCTGCGTGCCAAGTTGCTGGAGATCGAGCGAGAGCGAATCGAGAACGAGATGACTCAGGCTCGAAGAGTTCAGGTGGGCACCGGAGACCGGTCGGAGAAGATCCGCACCTACAATTACCCTCAGAGCCGGGTGACCGACCATCGCATCGGGCTGAGCATTATGAATTTGTCGGCCATCATGGCTGGCGACCTCGAAGAAATCGTGCAGGCCCTGCATGCCGACGAGCAAGAGGCGCTGTTGCAGGCCAGCAATCTGTGAATCCCGCCAGTTCGGTGGCCGAGGCCCTCGACGAGGGAACGCAATACCTGGCGCGGCATCGGCCGCGCACCCCTCGGCTCGACGCCGAGGTGCTGCTGTGCCACGTCATTGGTCACAACCGCACCCAACTCTATGTGCGCTCCCACGACCCCATTGCCGGTCCTAGTCTGCAGCGCTACCGAGAGTTGCTTGAGCGCCGCGCCCAGGGGGCGCCGGTAGCGTATCTAGTGGGCAGCAAAGAGTTTTATGGGCGTTCTTTTAGCGTAACCCCGGCGGTGTTGATCCCTCGCCCCGAGACCGAGTTGGTGGTGGAAGAGGCCCTGCAGTTAAGCTCTCAGAGCGGCCTGGTGCGGCCTCGCTTGCTCGACGTGGGAACCGGCAGCGGCTGTCTGGCCATTACCCTGGCCCTCGAGGTGGAAGAAGCGGTGGTGCGGGCCTGTGACGTCAGTCCGGCGGCCCTGGAAGTGGCGGCCGAGAACCTGCGTCTTCACCACCTGGAACGGCGCATCAAGCTGTTCGAGGGCGATTTGCTGGAGGCGCTGCCCGAGCGCACCCCGCGCTTCGATGGTATCGTCAGCAACCTGCCCTACGTGGGCACCGAGTTTGGGCCCCGGCCCGAATCGGGAGTGGTGCGCTACGAGCCCCACCTGGCCTTGTTCGCCGGCGCAGACGGGTTGGAATTGCTGCGCCGACTGGTGCAACAGGCCACCCGCTGGCTCAATCCCGGGGGGTGGCTGGTGTTGGAAATGGCTGCGTTTCAGATAGAGGGAATGGAAGCCGTCTTGCAGGAACGGGGGTTCTCGAATACCCGAATCGTCCCCGACCTGTCGGGTTTGCCCCGAGTGCTCTCGGGTAGATGGGAGGCATAATGGCAAGAACACGCGGAATTGACAAGGGCAATGTGGTGCGCTGGGCCGAGTCGCTAGCCAAGCTGGTGCGCGAAACGCGCATGAGCGAGCTGCGTTTGCAAAAGGGCAATGTTCAACTCAAGCTGCGGCGACTGGAAGACGGTCAGGACGTGGCCCCGGCCGTGGTCGAGGCTCCTAAAGCGGCCCCGACGAATGCGCCCGAGGACTATGGCACGCCGGTCACCAGCCGCTTCGTAGGCGTATTCCGCCTGACCCACCCCAAGACCAGCAAGGCCATGATCGGCCCTCAGGACACGGTGGAGAGCAATCAGGTCATGGGTTGGATCGATTGTATGGGCATCTTGCACGAGGTGGTGGCCCCCAGGGCCGGCACGGTGGCCGAGGTGCTGGTGGAAGATTCGGAACCGGTGGAATATGGCCAGGTTCTTCTAGTCATTCAGTAAGGTGGATGTGTGTTCAAGAAGATTTTAGTTGCTAATCGGGGCGAAATTGCCCTGCGCATCATTCGGGCCTGTCGCGAACTGGAGATCCGTACCGTGGCGGTGCATTCCGATGTCGACCGAGACAGCCTGCACGTCAGCGAGGCCGACGAGAGCTTTTGCATCGGCCCGGGTCCGGCCGGGCAGTCGTATCTCAATATTCATAACTTGATCAGCGCGGCCCGCGTGGCTCGAGCCGAAGCGGTCCACCCGGGCTACGGATTTTTGGCCGAGAATGCCGACTTTGTCGAGATTTGCCGCGACAGCGGCCTGGTCTTCATCGGCCCCTCGGCCCAGGCCATGCGCCTGATGGGCGACAAGGCCATGGCCCGCCGAACGGCCATTGAGGCAAAGGTTCCGGTGTTGCCCGGAACCTCCGAGATCCAGGACCTGTCCGAGGCCCACGCTTTCGCCAAAGAGGCCGGCTTTCCGGTGATGATCAAGGCGGCTGCGGGGGGTGGTGGCAAAGGCATGCGCATCGCCCGCGACGAGAGCGAGTTGGAAAAGCTGTTCACCACGGCCCAGCTCGAAGCTGAGGCCGCCTTTGGCGACGGCCGCGTCTACCTGGAGAAGTTCCTGCCGCAGGCCCGCCACGTGGAGATTCAGGTGCTGGCCGATGGTCACGGTAATGTGATTCACCTGGGCGAGCGCGATTGCAGTCTGCAGCGGCGCAATCAAAAGCTGGTGGAGGAAAGCCCCTCACCCATCCTGTCGCCCGAACGCCGTCAGCAGATGGGCGAGATGGCGGTGGCCGCGGCTCGCGCGGTGGACTACACCGGCGTGGGCACGGTGGAATTTTTGCTCGACCCTCGCGACCAGAGCTTTTACTTTCTCGAGATGAACACTCGCATTCAAGTAGAGCATCCGGTGACCGAACTGGTGACGGGGCTGGACCTGGTCAAGTTGCAGATCCAGGTGGCCGCCGGCGAGCACTTGCCGTTGACTCAGGAGCAGGTGGTCATGCGCGGTGCCGCGGTAGAGTGCCGCATCAACGCCGAAAACCCCGAGGAAGGCTTCCGACCCAGCTTTGGCAAGGTGTACTACGTGCATTTTCCGGGCGGACCCGGGGTGCGCATCGACAGCCACCTCTACAGCGGAGCGATGGTGCAGCCCTATTACGATTCTTTGCTGGCCAAGGTGATTACCTATGGGGCCACTCGTGATGAAGCACTGGCCCGGATGGCCCGACTGTTGGGCGAGATGAAGGTGGAAGGCGTTTCCACAACCATCGACTTTCAGCGGCAGCTGATTCTGCATCCGCGTTTCCGTCAGGGCGACGTTCATACCACCTTCGTTGAAACCGAGTTTTTGGCGTGAGCCGGGCCCCCGTTTCTCCGCGACGGCGCCAGCGCGTGCTGGCTTTCCAAACCCTATTTATGCTCGACGTCGGCCAGATGGACCTCGAGCAGGCCCTCGACTATGCCCGTCAGGAGTGCCCCGAGGCCGAAGAGCGAGCCTGGGTGGAAGAGCGTGTGCGGGGGACCTGGGGCCGGGTGGAGAATCTGGATACCATGATCCAGCAGCATTTGCAGAACTGGAGCTGGGAACGGGTGGGGCGCGTAGAGCGCAGCCTGTTGCGGCTGGCCGCCTATGAGATGTTGAACGGTCAGGATTTGCTTTTTTCGGCAGCCATCAGCGAAGCCGTCGAACTGGCCAAGGAGTATGGCGACGAAAAGACCGCCCCCTTCATCAACGGTGTGCTCGATAGCCTGTGGCGGGCCCACTCGGAGGAGTCGCAGCCGTCGTGAGAAACCTGGGGGCAGGCTGTCTCCGCCTCTTCCAGGTGGGTTGCCTACTCTCGCTGGGAATCCTGATCGCCGGAGTGACCTCGGTCACGGCCCTGTTGAACCACTATGCCGAGGGCCTGCCCGACGTGGCCAAGCTGCGCTACTTCGAACCTTCGGAAACCAGCCGTATTTACTCGGCCGACGGCAAATTGATCGCCACGCTGTTCAAGGAAAACCGCACCTTTACGCCCTATGAGGAAATCAGCCCCTACCTGATCAAGGCCATCCTGGCCGTGGAGGATTCGCGATTTTATCAGCACCGCGGCGTCGACCCCATCGGTGTGTTGCGTGCCGCTGTCTACGACCTGACCCACCGCGGCGCCCACCAGGGGGCCTCGACGATCACGATGCAGCTGGCTCGTAACGTCTTTCTCTCGGCCAAGCAAACCCTGGAGCGCAAAATTAAAGAGATTTTGCTGGCCTCGCAAATCGAGAAGAAGTTCACCAAGGACGAGATTCTCGAACTCTACCTCAACCAGATTTACTTTGGCGGCGGCGCCTACGGCGTGCAGGCCGCGGCCAAGACCTATTACAACAAGAACGTCAAAGACCTGACCGTATCCGAGGCGGCGCTGATCGCCGGGCTGCCTCAGGCTCCCAGCGAATTTTCCCCTCTGGTTTCGGAACGGGCTGCCAAGCATCGTCAGATTCTGGTGTTGGGGCGCATGTACGACCAGAAGTTTCTGACCTACAAAGAGTATCGCAAGGCCCTGCTCGAGGCCCGCCACCCCACCTTTATGAAGGGCAAGCAGCAAGAGTTTCAGGTTCTGGAGCTGCCCTACTTTACTTCCTACGTCATCAAGCAGCTGCACGATCGATACGATTCCGATTTGCTCTATCGGGGCGGTCTGCGCATCCACACCACGGTGGACCCGCGTCTGCAGCGCATGGGCGAGAGCGTGGTGCGCGAGCTGATCAGCCGGGAAGGCCCCGGGCTGCGGGCCGATTCCGCCGCTCTGGTGTGCATCGAGAACAAAACCGGCTACGTGCGCGCCCTGGTGGGAGGGCTGGGCTGGACCAAGAACAACCAGTTTAACCGGGCCTGGCAGGCCCGTCGTCACCCCGGATCTTCGTTTAAGCCCATCGTCTACGCGACCTGTATCGAGGCCGGCTATTCGCCGGATACCGTGATCAACGACGCGCCTTATCGCATTACCGTCAGTGCCAGCGAATCATGGGAGCCCAAAAATTCCGATCGCAGCTATGCCGGGCCCATCAGCATGCGCGAGGCGCTGGTGCAGTCGCGCAACGTGGTGGCCGTGAAGTTGCTCATGATGGTGGGCGTCGATCGGGTGATCGATCTGGCCTACCGCATGGGCATCACCGAGAAGCTGTTTCCCAATCCCTCGTTGGCCCTGGGTGCCGTCGAGTTGAGCCCGTTGGAGATGGCCCGGGCCTACAGCGTTTTCCCCAATATGGGGCTGCGCACCGAAGTGAGTGGCGTGAAGGCCATCTATGATTCCGACGGCAATCCTGTAGAAGACAATACCTATCCCAAGCAGGAAGAGGTCATCAACGAGATCACGGCTTCGGCCATGATCGATATGATGACCAACGTGGTAACCCGCGGCACCGGCACGGCCGCCCAGATACCCGGTTATCAGGTGGCGGGAAAAACCGGCACCACCGATGACTTTCGGGACGCCTGGTTTGTGGGTTTCACTCCCCAATATACCGTGGCCGTGTGGGTGGGCAACGACGACAATTCGCGCATGCTGCAGTCGTTCGGCGGCAACCTGCCGGCTCGTATCTGGCAGCGCTTTACGGCCGCGGCCATGGCGGGTCAGCCGGCTCAGCCCTTTGGCTTCCTCGATAAAGGCAAGGTGGGCGTGTTGATGTGTCGGGATAGCAAGAAACGGGCCTGCATGGCTTGCTTTCGCACCTTCCGAGGCTTTTATGCACCCGGCGACGTTCCCAAGGGATTCTGCCCCTCGCATACCCGCAGCGGCGACTCGATCTTGCCCGGTGTGCGCCGCAGCGCCCCGGTGGAGGGGCCACCTCCCGACGTGCTGCCGCCCCCCGACGAGCCCATCGGCCAGCCCCTGCCCGAGCCGATAGCCCCGGATGTCGAACCTGGCGAGGCCCTGCCCCCGCCCGTTCAGCCCGAGCCCTTGCCGGCGCCGGGCGGAGAAGCCCTGCCGGCACCGACTCAGGTGCCTTCCGAGCCGGCCCCTGCGGATAACCCGGGCAATGAGATTTGACGGGCTTTTTGCTCGTCGGTGGTCAGGGGCGCCGCATCGGCGGCAATAAGCCGCTGAGGCTCTTTGAGGGTCGACCCCTGGCCAGCATTGCCTGGGATCTGCTGGCCCCCTGCTCCCGCCGAATCGCCCTGGGGCGAGGGGAACTGCCGCCCCATATCGGGCCCCAGTGGTGGGAAGAGCCGGCCGGTCAGGGGCCGCTGGTGGCCCTGGCCTGGGCCCTGGAGCGCAGCGATTCCCAGTGGAACGCCGTGCTGGCCGTCGACTATCCTCAATTGCCCGTCGACCTCTGGGAACAACTCCAGCAGCAGCGTGCTTGCCAGGCCCTGGCGGCGCTGCCCCGCGTCAACGGGCGCATGCACCCTTTATGCGGCCTCTATCATCGTGATCTTGCCGGGGCGCTGAGGGCCGCCGTCGCCCGCGGGGAACGCTCTTTGTGTCGGGCCCTGGCCAGTCTGGGTGAATCGATCTGGCTGGAGGGGCCCTGGGACGAGGGGCGCTTTCTCAATGTCAATCGTCTCGGTGATATCACGGATCCAATGTAGGCCAGGTGGTCCAGCCCGGGAATCCTGGCTCGCTGAGCTGGCGCAGAAAACCGATGCGAGCGGGTCGTCGACCTGATGGCTCGATTTAGAGGCACTGCGGTTAGGATTTCACCACAAACTGGAAGTCGGCTAGGAACATTCTTCATGTCAAACAACGACATGATGCCTGTGCCATCGGGTTTACGACAGCTCACGGGCCGAAGTACCCCACCCGAATATACTAACCCAAATGGGTGAAGGAATTTTCTGTCTGGAATTAT
>CAZYPN010000047.1:0-26437 GCA_964649085.1 uncultured Burkholderiales bacterium
CGTTCACTTCGGCCGCGCTGAGCAAATCCTCGCTGCCCGCCACGAAGTTGAGATGCAGGCCTACTTCCTCAACCCGAAGCGCTATCCGAAAGGACCCCCGAAGAAGAAAATTCTAGCCGGTGCGGTTTGGATCAACGACCCTGCGAAAGAACTGGCTTGCCCGCCAAGTGCTTAAGTCGGATGAAAAATGGACACAGGGGGGTTGACATGCTCCGAGCGTTTCTGCCTGCGTAGAGGTGAGCAAGCTCTACTCTTCGACGAAAGACCCTCCAACAAATCGCAAGCCCGATCTCTTGTCCTGCTGCTCAGCGACCTCAAACGAAGAAGCAGCGGGCTGCATTTGAAAAGCGCAGAATCGTCCTCACGACAGCAAAGACCGCTACCCAACCCAGGGGGTGGTTAGCCCACCAGGTCGTTGAGTTGGGCCGCCTGGTCGGTGGTGATGGCGTCGGCTCCCAGACGGATCATGCGCTGCTGGTCGGCGGGGCGGTTGACGGTCCAGGGGTTGACCTTCAGCCCTAGCGCGTGGGCCTCGGCGATGAGTCCGCCGTGAACCCCGGCAAAGTGGGGCGAGACGTAGTCGATGCTCAGCTCATCCTTCTTGGCGGCCAGGTCGATGGGTCGGCCCGAGTAGAGGTAACCGGTGGAAATCTCGGGGTCGAGTTCGTGCAATTTCTTGAGCGAGGTCTCGTCGAAGGAGATCACCACCGAACGTGCGTCGGCCCCGGCCGCCTCGAGCTGGTCGACCAACACCTGCTCGATGCCCTCGTGGCGCCCGCCCTTGGGGTGCTTGATCTCGATAAACAGCGGAATGGGGGCCATGGCCAGCACGTCGTTGAGCATGGGCACGCCCAGCGCTCGGAGCTCGTCGCTGCTCATCTTGCGCACCTCGCCGGGGTGGTTGTGGGTGCGCTCCAGGGTGTCGTCGTGGATGACCGCCAGATCCTGATCGCGGGTCAGGTGGATATCCAGCTCAAGGACGTCTGCTCCGTCCTGAATGGCCTGCTGGAAGGCGGGCAGAGTGTTCTCGATGGCCTGCTGGGCGGAGCCCCGATGAGCCACGACCAGGGGGGAAGCGGTGGTAACGGTCACGGGTTCAGCATAAGCGATCATGCCTGGGCGGGGATGGCCAGGGTGTTGCCATCTGTTCAGGTGAGGAACCTGGCCGGAAACCCCTTTGACGAAGTCAAGGAGGGGTTGTAGGTCGGGTGACGCTCCACCGGATGTGCGAGGATCGCGGCCTCTATTTCAACCTTGTGGAGGAGCGGCTTCGCCGCGACGGAACAACGGATCTGGCGGCGCTCCTAGCCCTGACGGGCGTCCTGCAAGGTGGTGATCAGCGTTCCGCCGGCCAGCACGGGAAGGGCCCAGGGGCCGGCCCCGGCTGCCGTGGCCAGGTGGCCGGCGGCCAGCAAGGCGTGTCCGAAGCCCTTGGAGTGCCAGTGATGCTTCATCTCGGGTTTCACCAGGCTGCCGCCGTAGTAGCCGAGGCTGGCTCCCAGGTGGGCTGCGCCGGCGACGAAGCCTGCATTGGCCGGAAGGCCCAGGGCATAGCCTGCACCCAAAGTCATGTCGGCCGCGGCTACGCCTTTTCTCCAGCCCGCCACCTGGCCGTTCTCGGGGGTGGTGACTCCGAAGTGGTTGCGGTAGCGATAGTCCATCACGGCGTTCAGGGTTGAGCCGCCCAGCAGCAGAGGCAGGCTGGCCAGGCCGTGTCCCAGAGCGCCGGCCACGTGCCCGGCGGCCAGCAGGCCTTCGGAGGCGACCACCCCCAGGCGATGCTGCAGCTTCATGCCGCTGGAGTTCAGCGCCGAAGCCGCAAAGGCGGCCCCTCGAGCGGCATGGGCCGCGGCCAGACCCCACCCCAGCCCGGAAACCGCTGCCCCCGAGCCCCACTGATAGGCGGCACCCATGCCGACGTCGCTGACAAAGCTGCCCAGCTGCACCGCCCCGATTTGATCGATCACCGGCGGAGTTGGCGGAGGGGGAGGTTGAGGCCGTCCCCGCAGGGGCGACGGCAGGTGCTGGATATTCACCCCGATAGTCTACGGCCGGAGCCTGAAAGGGACCTGAACCCGCCCGTTCAGGACTATTTCAACCGGTACCGCTAGTCTGTGTGCAGGAGACATCATGAAAATTCTACAGGCCCCCAGCCCCCAACTCCAAAAACCCCTGCCCGCCAGCGAGCAGCCGCCGGCCTCTGAAGCGGCACCCGCGGCGCCGCAGGACCAGGTGCAACTGCCCGCGGCCGAGGACACCGAGAACGATTCCTGGTTTGGGGACATGAAGAACGCCTTCTTCCAGGAAAAGCGCGTCGAGGGCCAGGAGACTCAGGGCAGCCCTTTCATGAAGTTGATGTTTGGCGCGGTGGTGGCCTCGGCCGCCTGGGCCGGGACCAAGGTGGCCATGGACATCGCCGGCTCTCCCTCGCTGGGGGTGGGCCTGGGCAAAGCGGCCCTGAACGTGGGTGCGTTGGCGGGCGGTTACCTGATGGCCGACCTGCCCTCGGGCCTGCTGCATCACTGGGCCGACAACTACGCCCAGCCCGATGCCAAAAACCCGTTCATTCGCAAGTTTGCCAAGCAGGCACAACGCCACCACTTCTACCCTGCGAAACTGGGTCACTACGATTTGTCCTATTGGGCTTTTCCGCTGAGCACGGTGGGCTGGATGCCCCTGGCGGCCGGAGCCGCGCTGGGCGTTCCCAGTCCGGTATTGTCGGCAGCCGTCGGCCTGGTGGGCGGGATGAGCGTCTACGGTAAGTATCACCAGTGGTCGCATATGTCCAAGAGCGAAGTGCCCGCCCACGGCAAGTTTCTGCAGAAGGTCGGCCTGGCGGTGGACCCCAAGGATCACGGGCAGCACCACCGGATGCCCTGGAACAGCGATTACTGCATTGTGCACGGCCACCTGAACGGACCGATGAACGCCGTCAAGTTTTGGCCGCGCTACGAAAAGGTGGTCTACACCCTGACCGGCGTCACGCCCGAGTCGTGGAAAGTGCCCGAATATAAGGACTATGTCGACGGCAAGATCAGCAAAGAAGAGTACATCGCCCGCTCGAAAGAGATTATCAAAACCTTCAAAGTGACCGAAATGCCGGCCCGCAAAGAGAAATGGGGTATCACAGGATGAAGATCCAGCACTTCCACAGCAACCTTCCCAAGGTGGCCCCGCGGCCGGTGCGCCCCGAAGAGCAGCAGCCCCCCGTCGATTCGTCTCAGGTCGACTTCAGCGGCCACCGACCGGCCCACCGGGTGGTCAAGAAGCTGGCCCGAGGCGCGGCTGCCGCGGTAGGCGTGGCCGGTGTGGCCAAGATCGGCTATGACCTGGCCACTTCGCCCAGCCTGTCGCTTGGCCTGATGAAAGCGGCCCTGACGGTGGCGGGCGCGGGCGCGGCCATTGTGGGAATGGACCTGGCCTCGGGAATCTGGCATCACAAAGGCGACAATTATGGCAAGCACGCCCAAACCCTGAAGCACACTCAGTGGCACACCAATACCCGCGACAGCGATTATTGCCTGATCGGCTTCAGCAACAAGGCCCTCGACGCCGTTGGCTTCTGGCCCAAATGGGAAAAGGCGATCTACAACACAACCGGGGCCGAACCCGTGGCCTGGAAGGTAGAGCCCTACCGCAACTTCGCCCTGGGCAAGATCAACGAAGAGCAGCTGCGCAGCGAGCTGAGCCAGTTGGGAATGCCGCTGCAATGAGAATTCAGAGCCACGTTCCCCCGCTGCGCCTGCGCGCCCCCAAGCAGGACCAGGATTGGCACGATGCCGGCAAGTTGATGGCCGAACGCGGCATTCCCGCCGACGGTCACCAGTTTATGCAGGAAAACCTGGCCACCTATCTTTCTCATCGCTCGGGTTCGGGGGAACTGTCGGAGCGCTGGCAGGCCAAGCTCGACCGGGAACTCAAGAAGCCCTTCACCGACCAGCAGGTCAACGGACGGGTGGAGTTCCTCCAGCAGTCGTTGCTCGAGAATCTGTCGGAATTGCCTTCCTACCCCAGCCAGGTGTATCTGACCGGCAGCTTCTCGCGCGGACGGCTGGGGGGCAACTCCGATCTGGACGGCTACGCCACGCTGCGTCCGGAAGACATGTCGGCCGGGTTTGACTGCTTTGAAAAACGTGTAGAAACCGACGGGTCGTGCCTGTTTCCCACGGCTTCCGATCGGCCGGGCTTCAACCAGGCCAACCTGCTCTACGCGGGCGCTTCGGTACAGGTCGACCCGGCCCGACTGGCCGAGCCCGGTTATCTAAGCAAGACCTATCAACACGTGCTGGACAACCGACCGGAAGAACGCCGGGAGACCGCCGCCCTCTACGAGTGGGCTACGGGCAAGATGTGGGGCGAGGGGTTGAGCGCCTCCAAGAAGCGCGAGCAGTTTGAGGGCAAAACCTTCAAGTCACGCATGATGAACGCGGCCTTGAGCATGGGCGGCACCTTGAGCATGGTGCCCCTGGTGGGACCGGTGGTGCGCAAAGTGGCCGACCTGTGCGTCAATCAGAGTCATCTGGGGCCGCCACCCGAGCGTTCCTGAGTTCGGGCTGGTGAAATTCAACTATCCACGATTGCGAAAAATAGTAAGAATCTCTCTGGCTGCTGCGGGCCTGTCCCGATATCTTTAGAGAAAGGCCCCTGGCGGATGACCCCCCCGACCTCCAGGGGCCTTTCTTATTTCCCTTTGTTGCCTCAGCTTCTGCGCGGATCCTCGCCGGGCCACTGGTCGGCGTCTACCGAGGACGAGGGTTCTTTGGGCAACACCTTCTCGTGCAGTCGGGTGCGCACCCCTTTGGGCGGCTTGGGGGCTTCGAGCCACTGGGCCTGAGGCGCTTCTCGTTCCTCGCGCCTTTTCACAGGCCGCGGGGGTCGGGCGGCTCGCCGCTCTTCCATTTCTTCAGGCGTTTCGCGCAGGCGCTCGGGGCTGGGCAGGCGCCTGAGTCCGTGGGCCAGGGCCTCCCACTGATCCAGCCGCAGGGGGCCCAGGGGGCCCGGGGTGGCGAGTATGATGGGTCGTTCGGGAAAGTCGCTCAGCTGTTGCCGCACCCCGCCGCGCAGCCATGCGCTGGAAGCCTGGCTCCAATCGGTGGGGTCGAGGCCGCCCCAGAGGAAACCCGGCCAGCGAGTGGCTCCGCGCACCAACCCGGGTCCGGCTGCCAGGGGCCAGCCCAACCCCCAGGAAGGTTGCTGCAGCTTGAGTTCTTCCCAGAACAGCCTGCGCCCCTGAAGTTGGAGGACGAATCGGGCTCGACCGGCTGCCTCGGCCTGAGCTTCCAGCCCGGGCAACAGCCGCTCACGGTACAATTTGGGGCTCATCCACTCGTGACTGGCGCCGGTTTCTTCCACCACCACCATCTGAGCTCCCTGATCGACGGCCGTGCGGATCAGCGAACAGAGCGACTGATTGAGGCGGTCGAGAGCCTGGAAAAGAAAGCCCGACTGTTGCTCGATGCCCTCGCGCAACAGCTCGCTGCCAATCAGGTGTTCGAGCTGCTTGTAAGCGCTGGGCACCACCGCGGCCACCCAGCGTTTGCCGAAATACTGGCCACACAGACTTCGCAACGCATCTACCTGGTGGCTCCAGTCGCCGTGTCGACCGTGAACCGCCTCGATGCCGGCCAGGTCGGTCAGGCGGTCGAGCGACAGATTGGCCGGTAAGCTGTAGGAATACACGTAGGGCAGTGCCACCACATCGGGCTCGACCCGCTCCACGAAAGCCTCCATGGCGCGATGGAGCACCTCGCCGCCGAGCCAGTCCAGGTTATAGGCCGGATACAGACAGAATGGGGGGCGGTCGACAGGTTCCCCGGCCAGCATGGCCTCGACTCGGGCGATAGGTTTCATTTCAGCCGGCTCCGTGGCATTTTTTGAACTTCTTGCCGCTGCCGCAAGGGCAGGGCTCGTTGCGGCCCAGCTTCATATTGAGGTAGGGGTTGGTCAGCTCCAAGGACTTGTGGAACAGGGGATTGTTGGGCTCTTTGGTCACGGCTCGCTTGAAGGCGTGTCCGGCTGCCTGAGCATCGCCCTGGTGCTTGAAAATCCAGCCGATAAAACAGTGAGGGTAGCCCTGGTCTTTGTCGAGTTCTACCGACTTTTGAGCCAGCCGCTGAGCTTCGGCGGCGTCGCCCTGGAGCAGGGCCAGACTGGCGGCATTGAGGAAAGTCACCCCCATTTTGTGGCCATCTTCGGTCACCATCAGGCGGCCTTGCTGCAGTTCGTCCTGGGCCTGCTTGGGCAGGGCCACCACCAGCACGGCTTTGCCCACCGGGTAGTTGGCGAAGACGGCCGCAGCTTTGTCCAGGTGATCTTTGGCGCTGTCGGCCTTGGCCTCGAGGATGTCGATCACTCCCAGGTTGAGGTAGAGCAGCCCCAGGTTGTCGTCGTGAACCTGACGCTCGAGGCAGTCGGCCACACCCTTCTCCAGGTAGAGGCGGCTGGCTTCGAGTTGCTCTTCCATCAACAGCAGGAAGCCCAGGTTGTTGAATAGCAAATAGTGATTGCAGTCGCCTCGCTCGAGGTGCTTCTGGTAGTCCAGAATGGCCGCGCCGCGCCCCTGATTGCGGTAGGTTAAGAGAGAGAGGTTGGTCACACAGGTGGCCACGCCCTCGGTGTCGCCCAGTTCGGAGAACTTGTCGCGACCGACGTTGAAGTCGCTCAGCGCCTGGGTGATTTGCCCAAGGTCGGTGCGAATACTGCCCAGGTTGCGGTAGCCGCGAGCAATACCGGCGGCGTCTTCCAGTTGCTCATAGAGCTTTTGGGCCTGGGCATAGAGGGCTTCGGCCCGGCGGAAGTCGCCTTTTTGATGATGGGCGCCACCCAACTCCTCGAAGTTGCGAGCCTGGCAGGAAACGTCCTGGGCGATTTCGGCCAGCCTGAGGCTGCGGCCCAGAAAATGGATGGCCTCGGCGGGCTTTTCCATGCCGTTCAGGCACACGCCCATCTGGTAGGTCATCTCTTCCTGTTCGGACGGGGTGGTGTCTCCCGTTAAAGAGCGGGCTTGCTGGAGGAGGTCCCAGGCGCCGCGAAAATTCTTTTGAACAATCAGGGCCTTGGATTGCTGAAGTTTTTCTTCCAGGGGCGAGAGAGTGGCTTGCTCGGACATGGCACTTTTTCCTGTCTAATTCGGTTTGTGGCTTGGATTGTATCCACACCGGGCCCGGCTAAAACAAGCGAGGAGGAGCACATGAGATTTCTCGGATGGATATTGTTGGTCAGCGCACTGGCCCTGGGCACCCCGGGACGCAGTCCTATCGGGCTTTGCTCCTTCGATGTGCCACCTTACCTGCCGGTGGCTACGGCCACCAAGTGGGGAACTGCCAACCTGACGGTGGAGTATCACGAGGAGTATATCCAGGACGAGAAACAGGCCAAGAATTTTGAGCGCCTGTATGCCGGACTGCGAGCCGAACACGGCAAGAAGCTCGGCGAGTCGGGAGCCGAGGTAGATGGCAAAGAAGGCAAGATCATTACCACCTACGAGTCGGGGATCACCTCGCAAAGCCTGTTTGTGCGCCACGGCGACTACTACCTGTGCTGGAAAGTGTGGGGTTTGGGAGCCAGTGAGGCCAAAATCGCCGACGTGGCCAAATATGTCCGCGAGAGTATTCGCTTTGATAAAGCCAGTGCCACGCTGGAGTTCAACCGCGATGTGCGCGACCCCTCGGGCAAGCTGTCGCTGAGCTTGCCTTCCACCTTTGGTGGCGGGGGGAAACGCTACTCCGATGGACAGGTCATCCTTACCCTGACGCCGCTGCGCGAGGGTGGCGAGGCCACCCAGTCGCAGTTTGCCTACAACTTTACCCCCGACGGCTTCGAACCCTATCTACGCCGCAGCCACGTGGAAATGGGCCCCCATTCGGTGGGTTTGATCTGCTCGACCAGTCGGGACGGACGGCTGGAGAGCCAGATGGTGATGCTGACCAGTGACGAGAGTTCGGTGGTGCTCAGCTTTATGGGGCCGGTGAATCTGCGCGACAAGATCAAGTTCCTGCGCGAGACCATTGTGAGCAAGGCTCGCTGGGCCGGGAAATCGTCCGAAGATTGAGAGGATTCATTCGCGCTCGCTCAGGGAATGACCCCAAGGTATATCAGCCAAGGAGAACCGCATGTCCACAGCAGCCCTGACCGAACACCTCCCTTCGGGACTGAGCCACCAGCGCGTGCTTGAAGCTTACCGACTGATGCTGACTTCGCGCCGCATCGACGACCGCGAAGTGCAGATGAAGCGTCAGAACAAGATTTTTTTCCAGATCAGCGGTGCCGGTCACGAGGCGGTGCTGGTAGCGGCGGGTTATCACCTGAAGGCCGGCTATGATTGGTTCTTCCCCTACTATCGCGATCGGGCCCTGTGCCTGGCACTGGGCATGACACCCCTGGAGATGCTGTTGTCGGCCGTGGGCGCAGCTGCCGACCCCAATTCGGGCGGACGCCAGATGCCCTCGCACTGGGGCCACAAGGATCTGAACATTGTATCGGCTTCGAGCCCCACGGGAACCCAGTTTCTGCAGGCCGTGGGTTGTGCCGAAGCCAGCATGTATAAGAAGGTTCCTGACGATGTAACCCTGGTTTCGAGCGGCGACGGCACCACCAGTCAGGGAGAATTTTTCGAAGCCCTGAACTCGGCCTGCACTTTGAAGGCGCCCGTGTTGTTCTTGATTGAAGACAATGGTTACGCCATTTCCGTGCCCGTCGAAGTGCAGACCGCCGGAGGCAGCATTTCGGGCCTGGTGGGGCACTGGCCCAATCTGTATCACGAAGAGTGCGACGGTTGCGATTTCCTGGCCAGCTTCGAGTGCCTGGGCAGGGCGGTGGAGTATGTGCGCAGCCGCAAGGGGCCGGCTCTGGTTCACGCTAAAGTGGTGCGCCCTTACTCGCACAGCCTTTCCGACGACGAGACCTTCTACAAAACCCCCGAAGAGCGCCAGCTCGAGGCCGAACGAGACCCTTTGAAATTGACGGCCGATTGGCTGCTGAAGCACCAGGTGCTTACGGCCGAACAGTTGGAACAGCTGCACAAAGAGGTCGAAGATCAGGTGCGCAAGGCGGCCGAGCAGGCCGAAGCCTCGCCTCAGCCCCCCGTGGAGAGCATTTACGACCATCGTTATAGCCCCGAAGTCGACCCGCGAGAGGCCCGCTTCGATACCGCCCCGGCCTTTCAGGGCGAGCCCACCACGATGGTCGACCTGATCAACTCGTGCCTGCGCGATGAGATGCAGCGCAACCCGGATATTCGCATTTTCGGAGAGGACGTGGCCGACGCCAGCCGGGCCGAGGCGCTGGAACACTGCAAAGGCAAGGGCGGCGTGTTTAAGGTTACCCACGGCCTGCAGATGAAGTTCGGCCAGGATCGGGTCTTCAACTCTCCGCTGGCCGAGGCCAATATCATTGGCCGGGCCATCGGTATGGCCGTGCGCGGCCTGAAGCCCGCCCCCGAGATTCAGTTTTTCGACTACATCTGGCCGGCCTTCATGCAGTTGCGCAACGAACTGGCCACCATGCGCTGGCGCTCCAACGGAGCCTTCAAGGCCCCGATGGTGGTGCGCGTTCCCATCGGCGGCTACCTCAAGGGTGGAGCCCCTTACCACTCGCAGTGCGGCGAGGTGCTCTTTACCCACACTCCAGGCATTCACGTGGTCTTTCCCAGCAATGCCGAAGACGCTGCCGGCTTGCTGCGCACGGCTCTGCGCTGCGATGATCCGGTGCTGTTCCTGGAACACAAGCATTTGTATCGCCAGACCTACAACAAAGGGCGCTATCCGGGCACCGACTATTGCATTCCCTTTGGCAAGGCTCGCAAGGTGCGCGAAGGCAAGCACCTCACGGTGGTGACCTACGGCGCCCTGGTGCAGCGCAGCCTGGTGGCGGCCAAGGAGGTGGCTCAGCAGCACGGTATTGAGGTGGAAATTCTCGACCTGCGCACGCTGAATCCTTATGATTGGGAAGCCATTGCCGAATCGGTCAAGAAAACCAGCAAGGCGCTGGTGGCCCACGAAGATTGCCTGTCGTGGGGCTATGGAGCGGAGATCGCCGCTCGGATTTCCGACGAACTGTTCGAGTATCTCGACGGTCCGGTGCGCCGGATTGGCGCCACCGACACGTTTGTGGCCTACGCTCCCAGCCTGGAAGACGTGATTCTTCCCCAGGTCGACACCCTGAGCAAGGCCATGACGGAGCTGGCTCGTTACTGATGTGGTCCCGCGCCTGGCTGTTGTTGGTCTGTCTCGGCGGAGTTGCGCGGGCACAGGTGGGCACCTATATTTGCCCCGACCCGGCAGGCACCGAGGTGGTGCAACTTTCCGAACGGGCCTTTCGCTCGGAGGTGCAATCGCCCCAGGGCTCGGCCCGAGAATACGGGCCACTGGTTCGGCGCGGAGAGAGCGGCTGGGTGGTAGGGCCGCTTCCCGACCGCATGAAGCCCTACGAAGCCATCTGGCTGTTGGAACACAAGCCGGACTATGTGGTGCTGGCTCGCCCCGGCACCCAGTATGACCTGCCTTCTCAGGTGCCCGCTCAGCCCACCCCTTCCGAGGTGAAGCAGGGTCGGCGCTTTTGGACCCAGGCTCGATACCGGCAACTGCAGCAGTTGCCGGTGCTTCCCAAGCCCGACCGCGACACCCTGATCGAGTTGATCGAACTGGCTCGCGACCGGGTATCGGAGGGGAGCGGAACGGCCGCCCTGGAGCGCGCCCTGGAGGACACCCTGATCGAGCGCGGCTATGAACCGTTTCAAAGCAAAGCCGTATTTGCGGCCGTGCGCCGTGACCTGGAGGCGAAAGACCCCGAGTTGCGACGACGCCTGGAGGAACTGAACCAGTGGCTGCGAGCTTCGCTCTAGCCCTACGTAGCTGAATTCGTGGCTGATTCCACCGGCTTGCAGAGGGTGCGCTCACTCGGGACGGTTGTGGCTGTGGCTGCGGTGTACTTCGCGCTGGGGTACTCGACGCTCTCGGTGGCCGAGTTTGCCAATTTTGCCAGTCCCGTCTGGCCGGCAGCCGGCTGGGGCCTGCTCTCGGCGCTGATGTGGGGACGCAGGGGCTGGCTGGGGGTGTGGCTGGGCGCCTTTGTTCAGAACGCTCTGGCCAGCCCCAGCCTGCCCTGGCTCTGCCCATTGTTGATGGGTTTTGGGGCCGCCGCCCAGGCCGCCCTGTCGGCACGCTGGCGTCATCAGTTGCGCAGGGGAACCGGCAGTCTGGATGACCCGCTGAAGGTTCTCCAGTTTCTGGCCGTGGTGGGCCCGATAGCCTGTTGTTGCAGCGCCACCTTTGGGGTTTCGGCCCTGACCTGGTTTGGTGTTTTTACCCCTCAGGCCTACTTCGAGAACTGGGCCCAGTGGTGGGTGGGTGACGTTCTGGGAGTAGTAGCCCTGGCTCCGTTGGCCGAGGTGGCCTTTTTGTTGCGCACTCGACCGAAGTTTCGGGGTTGGCTTTACTTCACCCCGTCCTTGCTTACTCTGTTGCTGACCTCGATGCTGTTCGTGCATATTCAACTCAGCGACCGACAGTACGTGGAGCAGCGTTTTCATCGCGAGTGTGGGTTGTGGAGAGAATTTATCGAGCACGAGCTTCGCCAGCTCGAGAATGAGCTTCGGGGGTTGCAGGTGCTGGCTTTGCGCCACCCCGATTGGACCGATTGGAGCTCCCGGGCCGGAAGTTCCGAGGCCATTGGCTCGGCGGTCGAGGCGCACTTTTCGGGCCGCCCCCACGGATTCACCAATGTGGGCGTGGTAGCCCTGGTGCCCGGTCAACAGCGGTCGACGTTTGAGAAGCTGCGCGGCTACCCCATTCGCGATGTGCGTCCCGACCGACAGCTGATGCCCAGCCCCGAGCGAGCGTTGCACCATGTACTGGTCTATCTCAGCCAATCCAACCGAACGCTGGGCCTGGATGCGAGCAGTTTACCCGAGCGCAGCCAGGCTATGCTCGAGTCGGCCAGCCTGGATCGGGTGGTGAGCACGAGCCTGCTCGCCAGTTATCACAATCCGGGAAGGCAGGATGCCGTCTACCTCTTCTTGCCGGTGTTTGCGGGTCCGCCCCGGCAGCCCCTGAGTGGATTTGTGGTGGGGGCGGTGTTCATGCAGAACTTGATGGGTCAACGCCTGAGCAATTTTTGTCCTCCCAGTGTGGGCTATGAGATCGATGTGGGCCCAAAGAAAGCGGTGTGGCGCAGCGTGGATGCTCCGGTGATGAAGCACCAGACAGCGGTGGAGTTTGGCGCCCAGCGCTGGCTGATCGAATTTACCGCCTCAGCCGATTATTTGCGTGCCAATCGCAGCCTGCAACCCTGGTTTGTGGGCTTTGCCGGCTCGTTGCTGGCCTCGTTGGCCTCGGTGCTGACGTTGCTGGCGCTGGACCGGCAGGTGGCAGTGGATCGGCTGGTGGAACAGCGCACCGCCCGCCTGAAGGCCGTGGCCGATGCGGCTTCACGCTCGAACCTGGCCAAGAGCCGATTTCTGGCGGTGATGAGCCACGAGATTCGCACTCCCCTCAATGGCGTGCTGGGGCTGGCTCACTTGCTGCTACGCTCGGACCTGAGTGCCGAGCAACGCGAGTTTGTGGAAACCATGCTGGGCAGCGGCCAATCGCTGCTGACGATTCTCAACGATATTCTGGATTTCAGCAAAATTGAGTCGGACCGACTGGAGTTGGAGGTCCGCCCCCTGGACCTGGTGGCCGTTTGTGAGGAAGTGCTGGACCTGTTTACCCACACGGCCCAGGAAAAGGGCCTGGAGCTGGGCCTGGAGCCGATTGCCAACCGCAACGGGGAAACCTCTACTCTGGGTGATCCTACCCGCCTGCGTCAGGTGCTTCTGAACCTGGTGGGCAACGCCCTGAAATTCAGTGCTTCGGGAGAGGTGGTCGTCGAGATCGAGTATCTGCCTGAAGTGAGGCGATGGCGCCTGGGCGTGCGCGACCAGGGCATCGGCCTGGACCAGGAGTTGCGCGAGCGCATTTTTGAGCCCTTTTCTCAGGCCGACAGCTCTATTGCGCGACGCTACGGCGGCACCGGACTTGGACTGGCCATTTCGCGAGGATTGGTCGAGCGCATGGGCGGGGAGCTTCGCGTGCTGGCCAATGAACCCCAGGGAAGCCTGTTTCAGTTCGAGATTCCCGACCAGCCTTGTCCGGCCGAGCCGCTTATCGCCGGACTTGAGCAGCTGCCGTTCCGACTGCAGGGGGTGGGGCTGAAGCCCCGAGAGCAGCGCCTGCTGGACTGGTTCTCGGGTCGATTCCAGTGGCCGGAACAGGGCCAGGTGTTTGTGCTGGGTCCGGCCCCTCGACCCGGGGAGCACTGGATCCAATTGCTCGACCCGGGCCAGGTGGCCGAGTCGGAACTGGTCTTACAGCGGCCCCTGCGTGCGGGTCGGCTGGCGCAGATGCTGCAGCGACTGCGTCCATCCGAGGTTGCCTCTTCGCCCACGGTGTCGGCCCGGCAACGGCCGCGAATTTTGCTGGCCGAAGACAATGCGGTCAACCAGAAAGTGGCCCTCAAATTGCTGGAGAATCTGGGATATGAAGCCGATCTGGCCCGCGATGGGCTGGAGGCGCTGGAGATGGCCACCAAGGGGCAATACGGATTGATTTTGATGGATATCCAGATGCCACGCATGGACGGGCTGGAGGCCATGCGTCGGCTGCGCCAACGAGGCTATTCAGGGCCGATTTTGGCTTTAACCGCGCTGGCCGGGCACGAAGATGAGGCTGCCTGTCGCCGTGCCGGCGCCGACGAGTTCATGAGCAAGCCGCTGCACCCCGAGCGTTTGCAACAGATGATCGACCGGCTTACTGGTTCGACTCCTTGAAGTGACGCATGGCGGTAGCCAGTCCCTTGGCGCCGCTGGCTTCGGCCAGGTCGATGGGGGTTTTGCCCTGCTTGTCGGTGAGGCTCTCGTTGGCGCCGTTCATCATCAGAGTGCGCACGACCGAACCCTGGGCCGCGGCCGCTGCCAGATGCAGTGGAGAACGTCCGTATTTGGTTTCTTGCTGGTCTTTGTCGAGCGATTTGCCCAGCAGAAAGGCCACGATGTCATTGTGACCCTGCTCGGCGGCAAGATGCAGCGCCGAGCGCCCCTGCTGGTCGAGCCGTTGGGGCTCGCAACCCCTGGCGATCAGTTGCTCGAGGCAGTCCTGTCGACCGTGGTAGGCAGCATAGTGCACCGGACTCCAACCCTGGGGACCGACCACATCGAGCTGAACCCCCCCTTCGTGTAAGAAGGTGATGCTGGAACCTTTGGACCAGGCCGCCGCCACGTGAATGGGCGACATGACGGTGGCTTCGAAATCGTTGGCCTGAGCCCCATTTCTCAACAACCAGCGCATCAAGTCTTCCCAGCCCAGAAACAGGGTCCATTGTAGGGGGCCCCAGCCGGTGCGGTCTTTTTGCTGAATCAAGGGCTCTTGAGTGCGGAATAGATCGCGAACCTGATCGCGGTTCTGGGTGACCAGTTGGAGCAGCTCGGTTTCGGGGAAGGCCTGGCCCAGCTTTTCGCGGGCCTGATGAATGGCCTGCACGATGCGGTTCAGCAACTTTTCGCGCGGACCCACGTAGGTCTGTAGAACCTTCAGCGCGCCCAGGCAGATCGGCTCGACATCTTTGGGGGGTGGCGAACCCTGCAGCAGGCGGGTCTCGGCCATTTCCACCAGGGCCTCGGCTTCCTGGGTTCGGTTGGGACGTTCGGCCTTGTTGGTGCGCACCAGGGCGTCCTTGTAGAACTCGAGGGCCTCGTTGGGCTGTTGCAGGGCCACATAACAGCGGGCCGTGGTCAGCAATGTCTCGATGACCTGGGTGCTGTTTTCGCCGTATTGCTGGATTTGCATCAGCTTGACCTGATTCAGGCTCTGGATCGCTTCGTGGTGCTTTCCAAGCGACAGCAGATCGGCCGACAGCAGGCTGTTGATTTCGGCGATCTCTTTCTGGTCGCCCAGCTTCTGGGCCAGCGGCAGAGCACGCTCTGCCTGTTTCAAGGACTCGGAAAAATTGTCTCGGAACCGCAGTGTCCAGGCAAAGTCTTTCAGACAGTCGGCAAAGGAGCTTTCCTCGGTTTTGCCGGCAGCTTCGTAGGCCTTGAGGGCGCGTCGATAGGTGTCCTCGGCGCGATCGAACTTCTTTTGCAGGCGATAGAGGTTGGCCAGGCTATGCACGGCCGCGATGCTGTTGAGGTCGGTTTCGCCCAGCAGCGAGCACTTTTCAACCGCCTCGAGCAGCAGCTTCTCGGCCTGGTCCAGGCGACCCAGCGACTGCATTTGGTAGGCCTGGTCGACGTTCTTTTTCACCGAGATCTGGACAGCCAGTTTCTTGCTGTCGCTCCCGAACGAGGGAATCAGGCCCACACCGGCAGCCAGAATGCCTCCGGCCAATGCGGCCAGACCAGCCTCGATGTTGCCCAGATGGGCCCCAAAATGGGCTCCGGCACCTGCTGCAGCGGCACCGGCCACTCCCAGACCTGCTACCAGCGCGTAATTTGGACCTTTGGATGAAGACTTGGCAGACATAGCGCAAACCTGTTCCCTGTTTGGCAGGTACACCCTCCTCGGGGGTAGACAATCTTCCCCTCTCGAGTGGGATATGTTACCCTGGGGCTTCGATGACTACCTCGCCTGAGTTTCTGGAAGCCATTCGCAAGGTCCTCAACGAAACCCGCCAGGACCGCAATTGTCGCGCCTTTCTGCAGAAGCGTCCGCAGGCGGCGATCGTACCTTATCTGGGCAATTCTCGCCCGGCCTATTTCTTTTTGGGCGTCAATCCGTCGGGATGCGATATTGAACAGGCCCCGGGGCAGGCCGATGACTACATCGACTTTGCCTCCCAGTATTTCGCCCAGGCCGATAGCGACAAGGCCAGTTTCGCCGGCTATTTGCCCTACACCGCCAATCATAGTGGCGACTATGAGGCCTTTGGGCAAACTTCGTGCTGTTCGTTCCTGGTGCCCATCTGGTCGGCCCGCAGCGCCGAGGTTACGGCCCCCCTGGCGCGGGCCTGTTGGCCACGAACTCGCCGATTGATCGAGGCGATTCGCCCCCCGCTGGTGTTGATTCATGGCTCGCTGGCCTGGAAGTTGCTTACCGGCCAGGATGAAGAGAGCCTGCTGCTGGTGTCGACTCCGGAAAGTCATCGCCAGGGCATTCCCGAGATGTATCAGCAGCTCGAGGCCGACCAGATTCCGTTTTTCTCGGCCATCGAGGGTGTCGACCCCGAGTATCGCCCGTGCATTGTGGCTTTGCCTCATCTGGGCGGCACGGGCGGCGGCAAAGATACCCGGCGCAAGGCCGAACAGGCCGTGCAAAGCGCCCGGCGCAGGCTGAGTTCCGGGACTTCGACCACGGCGGCGGCTGGCGGTCGCATTCGCGTTCGGGTGTCGGCTCGACCGCCTTCACAGTAGGCAGGTTATCGGGCCCCGGCGGCCTTTAGCAGCTTGACCACTTCGGGATGGGCCTGATCTTTGGCGTGAAACAGGGGGGTCAGGCCCTCGCCGTCTTTCAGCCCCGGTTTGGCCCCGGCTTTGAGCAGTGCCCGAGCGATTTCCAGGTGGCCGCCAAAGGCAGCGACATGCAGGGCTGTGCCGCGGTTCTGCTGCTCGCGTCGATTGGGATCGGCACCGGCCTTGAGCAAGAGCTGGACGCTTTCCAGGTCGCCCAGCACGGCGGCTTCGTGCAGGGGCGACCAGCGTCCCGAGCCGTTGGGGTTGGCCCCCAGCTCCAAGAGCACGGCCAGGCATTCGGGATGACCCGCCTGCAAGGCTCGAACCATGGGGCACAGCCCACCCTCGTCCAGACTGTTGACGTCGGCGCGGTTGAACTGACGCAAGGCCTGCATGTCGCCGCGGGCCGCCGCCTCGTGAACGGGGGCGGCCCGGGCTACCAGCCCCAGCAGTAGCAGCAGCGCAAAGGGCCGCAGCAACTAGCGCCCTGCCTGCTGGAAAATCAGCCCCTCGACCTCCTGCAGCGCCCCGGGGAGCTTGTCGGCGTCTTTGCCGCCGGCCTCGGCCAGGTCGGGGCGGCCGCCCCCGCCGCCGCCCACGCGGCTGGCGATTTGCTTCACCAGGTTGCCGGCGTGCAGGCCTTTGCTCTGCAGCGACTTGTCGACGCTGGTCAGCAGCACCACCCGGCCCGAGGAAGTGCCGGCCAGCACCACCACACCTTTCAGGCGGTCGCGCAGGGAGTCGTTGACCCAGCGCAGGTAGTCGGCGCTGGTTTCGCCCAGATTGGCCACCAGGTAGGGCAGCTCATCGCGGGTCTGCACCCGGGCCAGCAACTGGTCGGCTTCGACCTTGGCCTCGGCGCGGCGAGCCTGCTCCAGCTGTTTATGAAGCTTTTTCTGGGTCTCCAACAGCGTGTCAATGCGGGCTTCCAGTTCGGGCACGGGCACGCCCAGCTTGCGCGAGAGGCGCTCGGCGGCGTGGACATCGGCGAACACCTGATTCAGGCCGCCCAGGCCACATACTGCTTCCACGCGGCGCACGCCGGCCGCGATGGCCGATTCGGACACCAGCCGGAAGGGCCCCAGTTGGCCTGTGCTGCGGGTGTGGGTGCCGCCGCACAGTTCCATCGAGAAGCCATCAAAGTGGGGGTCGCGGCTATCTTTGCCTCCGATTTTCACCACTCGCACGCGCTGGCCGTATTTGTCGCCAAAGAAGGCCACCACCGAGTCGGGCTTGTCCTTGTAGTCGATTTCAAACCAGTTGACGGCGTGGTTGCTGACGATGTGCTCGTTGACCAGGCGTTCCACGGTGGCGATTTCCGAGGCTTCCATGGCCTGGTAGTGGGTGAAGTCGAAACGCAGGCGGTCGGGGGCCACCAGCGAGCCCTGCTGGCGCACGGCTGTGCCCAGTACCTCGCGCAGCGCCCAGTGCAGCAGGTGAGTGGCCGTGTGATGACGCTCGATTTCCAGGCGGCGAGCCGGGTCGATCAGGGCCTTGACCGCCTGGCCCTTGCTCAGGCTGGCCGGGCTGGCCAGGTGATGCAGCACTACCCCCTCTTTCTTGGTGGTATTGGCGATGTCGAAGCGTTGCCCATCGGCCAGTTCCAGCCAGCCGGTGTCGCCCAGCTGGCCGCCCATTTCACCATAGAACGGGGTGGACTCCAGCACCACGGCCTGGTCGAGCACGGCGGCCACAGCCGTTTGTTGGTGGCTGTGGTCGTAGCCCACGAAGGGGGTGGGAGGCAGCTCGAGGTTTTCGGTGGCGGCGCTCACCACATGGCGGGTCTGGGCGGCCCGGGCCCGCTCTTTTTGCTCGTTCATGTGACGATCGAAGCCCTCGGTGTCGACGCTCAGGCCCTTCTCGCGAGCCAGCACTTCCGTCAGGTCGAGCGGGAAACCGTAGGTATCATACAGCTTGAAGGCCTGTTCGGCGGGAAACACCTCGCCCGACAGGTCTTTGAGCACGTCGTCAAAGAGGTGCAGGCCGCGGTCGAGGGTCTGGTTGAACGAGTCTTCCTCGGCGCGAATGATTTTCTGGATTTTGTCCTGCTCGCGCCCCAGCTCGGGGAAGGTGGCCCCCATTTCGCGCTGCAGGATAGGCACCAGTTCGTAAAGGAAAGGCTCGCGCAGGTTGAGCTTGCGGGCGTAGCGAGCGGCCCGGCGCAGCAGGCGGCGCACCACGTAGCCCCGGCCCTCGTTGCTGGGCAGGGCGCCGTCGGCAATCGAAAAGCTGATCATGCGGATGTGGTCGGCGATGACGCGCATGGCGATCGAGGGCATGTCGGTGGACAGCCCGGGATGATAGGTCATCCCCGACAGCTTCTGCAGCTGGCGCAGAATGGGCATGAACACTTCGGTGTCGTAGTTGGAAATGCTACCCGAGAAATCTTTGCCTCCCTGGGTGCATTCCAGCACGGCGCAGGCCCGTTCAAAGCCCATGCCGGTGTCGACGTGTTTGCTGGGCAATTCGCGCAGCGAGCCGTCGGGCTCGGCGTTGAACTGGATGAACACCAGGTTCCACAGTTCCATCACCAGCGGTGAGCCGGCGTTGACCAGGTGGCCGCCCGACATGTCGGGGGTCAGGTCGATGTGAATTTCCGAACAGGGGCCACAGGGGCCGGTCTCGCCCATCATCCAGAAATTGTCTTTGCGCCCGAAACGGCGAATGTGGGAGGGGTCGATGTCGGTGCAGGTCTTCCACAGTTCGATGGCCTCTTCGTCGCCCGGCACTTTCTCGTCGCCGTCGAAAACGGTGGCGTAGAGGCGCTCTTTGGGCAGACCCCAGACCTTGGTGAACAATTCCCAGGCCCATTCGATCGACTCTTTCTTGTAGTAATCGCCAAACGACCAGTTGCCCAGCATCTCGAAGAAGGTGTGGTGATAGGTGTCGTGGCCGACTTCTTCCAGGTCGTTGTGCTTGCCCGACACCCGAATGCACTTCTGGGTGTCGGCGATGCGTCGGCATTCTGGCGTGGCCTGGCCCAGGAAGTAGGGCTTGAACTGGTTCATGCCGGCATTGGTGAACATCAGGGTGGGGTCGTCGTGAGGCACCACCGAGGCGCTGTCAACGATTTGATGGCCTCGCTCCCGGAAAAAGTCGAGGTAAGACTGGCGAATGGCGGCGCCTCTGAGCATTCTGAACTCCTAGTGGGTGATATGAGCACGCATGTTTTAGGGTGCCAGTCATTCCCCCTTCCCTCGATGCATAGCCCGCGCCCACCCGGGGCATAGAGGGGTATGAGCAATTTTCAAACCATTCAACTCAGCCAGGATGAGCGCGGGGTGGCCACGCTGACCCTGAATCGCCCTGAAGTGCACAACGCTTTTAACGCCCAGGTTCTCGAGGATCTTCGCGGAGCGCTGCAACAACTGGAGCAGGATGCTCGCGTGCGCGTGTTGGTGCTGCGCGGGGCCGGCAAGAACTTCTCGGCCGGTGCCGACATCGAGTGGATGAAGGCCCAGGCCGTAGCCAGCCCCGAGGAAAACCGCGCCGGGGCGCGGCGCATGGCGGAGGTATTCGCCTCCATCGGTGGCTGTCGGGTGCCGGTGGTGGGGGTGATTCAGGGGGCGGCGCTGGGCGGCGGTACGGGGCTGACCTGTGCGGTGGATATCGCCATCGCGGCGCCCAACGCCCTTTTCGGCTTTACCGAGGTGCGCCTGGGCATTGTGCCGGCCGTGATTTCGCCCTATGCCATTCGCCGTCTGGGCTATTCTACGGCCAAGCTGCACTTTTTGCTGGGCGACCGCATCGACGCCCGGCGCGCCCTGGAGATCGGCCTGGTTCACTTTGTGGCCGAAGACCCCGAGGCCGAATTGGAGCGGGTGCTGGGCGAGCTGCTCAAGGGCAGTCCGGCCGCCCAGGCCCGCATCAAGCCGCTGGCCGACACGGTGTTTGCGCTGGAGGACCCTCGCGAGTTTACCATTGAGCAGATCGCGGCCGCCCGCAGCCACCCCGATGCTCCCGAAGGGCTGAGTGCTTTCCTGGAAAAACGCGCGCCCCGCTGGCCGAGCGCTTCTTGAATATTTCTCAAATCAAAAGGAAGACATGATCATGCGAAGAACCTTGACTCGCGAAATTTTTTCACAACTCGATGCCAAAGGATCTGCAGCATGCCTAAGATGGAAGTCCTGACCGCCCTCGATATCGGTACCAGCAAAGTGGCCTGCGTGATTGGAGAAGCCACCTCCGACGGCGAGCTCCAAATCGTGGGGGCGGGTATCAGTCCCTGTCTGGGCTTGCGCAAGGGGGCGCTGGTCGACCCCGAGCAAACGGTGCAGGCCATCGAAGCTGCCGTGGAAGAGGCCGAGCGCGAAGCGGGCTACCCGGTGACCAACGTGGTGGTGGGCCTGACCAGCGAATATCTCAGTTCGCTGCCCAGCCACGGCGTGTGGGCCATCGCCAACAGCGACGGCGAAGTAACCACCTCGGACGTGCGCCGCGTGGTAGAGGCCGCCCGACTGGTAGGCATTCCCAGCGACCGCGAAATTCTGCACATTGTTCCGCGCGGTTTCTCGGTCGACGGTCAGCAGGGCATTCGCAATCCGGTTGGCCTGTCGGGCGTGCGCCTGGAAGTCGACGCCCACATTGTGGCCGCTTCTTCGTCGTTCTTGCAAAACATGTGCAAAACCGTGCAGCGGGCCAACCTGGAAATCGACCCCGACGGGCTGATTTCCGGAGCTATCGCCTCCAGTCTGGCCGTGCTGACCGAAGAAGAACGCAAGCTGGGCACGGCCATGATCGACATCGGCGCCGGCACCGTCGACCTGGGCGTTTACTGCGAGGGCGAAGTGGGCCATTCGGCCGTGTTGCCGGTGGCGGGTGACCTGCTGACCCACGACCTGGCGCGCTTTTTCCGCATTCCTCCCAGCCAGGCCGAGCGCCTCAAGCTGGAAAAGGGCCTGGCTTCGCCCGAGTTTCTCGAGCACAATGCCGACGAGCTTCTGCAGGCCAAAACCTTGAGCGGCGAGGGCCTGGTCGAAGTGCCTCGCGGGCAGATGTCCGAGGTGCTCGAGGCTCGCCTGCTCGACATGTTTGAGTGGGTGGGCCAGGAACTGGCTCGCGCCGAACGACTGGGCCTGGTGGTGACCAGTCTGGTGCTCACGGGCGGCACCTCGCAGCTGCCGGGCATCGCCCAGTTGGCCCATCGCGAACTGGATATCCCCTGTAGGGTTGCCAGTCCGTGCTATCCCGCTGGCCTGAGTGAGGCGCTGGCCTCGCCCATCTTCTCGGGATCCATCGGTTTGTTGCTGCATGGAGCCACCCGTCGCTTCCTTCCCCACGATAAGGGCGAAGCCAAGTCGTCCAAGGTGCGCCAGTTTGTTCATTCGGTGGGGCGCTGGCTGGCCGAGGTTTTCTAGGATTCGATGCGCTGCCCGTTTTGTCAGGGTGTCGATAGTCGGGTTCTCGATTCGCGCACGGGCGACGAGGGTGCCGCCATTCGTCGACGTCGCGAGTGCGAGAGCTGCGGCAAGCGGTTTACCACTTACGAACGGGTGGAAGAGTCGCTGCTGGTGGTGGTCAAGAAAGACGGCAAGCGCGAGAAGTTCGACCGCAAAAAGATCCTGGCCGGGCTGATCCGCGCCTGCAAAAAGCGCCCCGTAAGCCTGGAGCGCATGGAGCAGATCGTCAATGCCATTGAGGCTCACCTGCGCCAGCGCGGCGAGGGGGAGATTCATTCCGAGGCGATCGGAAATCTGGTCATCGACCACCTGGGCCAGACCGACGAGGTGGCCTATGTGCGCTTCGCCTCGGTGTACAAAGAGTTTGACGATGCCAGCAGTTTCGCTGACGAGTTGAACCTGTTGCGCTCACGGCGTTCGGCTCAAGGAACGCCCGAGCCCCCTTCAGAAGATGCGAGGTTATGATGCAATCCAGTTTGTTCAGCCAGGTCGAAGAAGCCGCGGGTTTTCTGCGCTCGCGCGGGGCGTCCAGTGTAGAGGTAGGCCTGGTCTTGGGCTCTGGTTTGGGCGGCCTGGCCGATAGCATCGAGGGGGCGGTGCACGTGCCCTATCACGAGATTCCGCATTTTCCGGTGTCTACCGTTCACGGCCACGCGGGGGAGTTGGTGTTGGGTCGGCTCGACGGCCTGCAGGTGGCGGTAATGAAAGGGCGGGTGCACTACTACGAGGGCTACTCGATGCAGCAAATCACCTTTCCGGTGCGCGTGATGCGTGCCCTGGGGGCCAGCACGCTGGTGGTGACCAACTCGTGCGGCGGGGTCAACCCGGCCATGCAGCCGGGCGATGTGTTGTTGCTCGAGGACCACATCAACTATATGGGCGACAATCCCCTGATCGGGCCCAACGACGACCGATTCGGGCCGCGTTTCCCGCCGATGTCGCGGGCCTATGCCGAGGACCTGCGCAAGCTGGTGCGCGAGGCCGCCGCCGAGCTGGGCCAGAAGATTCACGAGGGCGTGTATCTGGCTCTTTCCGGGCCTAGCTTCGAGACGCCCGCCGAGATTCGCTTTTTTCAGCGCATCGGCGCCGACGCCGTCGGCATGTCGACGGTTCCCGAAGTCATCGTGGCCAGCCACATGGGAATGCGGGTGATGGGTCTGGCCTGCGTTACCAATATCCTTCACCAGGGGCCTTCGGATGATACACACCTTGAGGTGCTCGATGTGGCGGCCCGCACCAGTCCGGCCATGCTCACCTTGATCCGTCGCTCGCTCAAGGGCCTGTTCCAACAACTTCACGGCTAGGGGGCCAGCATGAATCCGGTTCAGTTTATTTTGCACAAGCGCAACGGTGGCAAGCATTGCAGTGAGGACATCCACTGGTGGGTTCGCGAGCTCAGCGCCGGAACGCTCGAAGGTTATCAGCTAGCGGCCTGGCTGATGGCCTGTTGGTTTCGCGGCATGGATGCCGAAGAAACCGATACGCTGACCCAGGCCATGATCGAATCGGGCGACCAGGTCGACCTCTCTTCCATTGAGGGCGCCAAGGTAGACAAGCATTCCACCGGCGGCGTGGGCGACGGCACCACCTTGATCATCGCCCCTCTGGTGGCGGCGGCCGGTGCCCGGGTGGCCAAGATGTCGGGTCGGGGCCTGGGGCATACCGGCGGCACCCTGGATAAGTTGGAGGCCATTCCCGGGTTGCGCGTTGGCCTGAGCCAGGAAGAATTCCTGGAGCAGGTTCGTCGCATCGGGCTGGCCGTGATCAGCCAGACCGGCAAGCTGGTGCCCGCCGACGGCCTGATATACGCCATGCGCGATGTGACCGGCACGGTGGACTCAATTCCTCTGATCGCTGCCTCGGTGATGAGCAAGAAGCTGGCCTGCGGGGCCGACACCATTATGCTGGACGTGAAGTTTGGCCACGGCGCCTTCATGAAGGAGCTGAGTGAGGCCCGCAAGCTGGCCGAGGCCATGGTGGAGATCGGTCGGCGTCGCGGGCGCCAGGTGCGGGCCGCCCTGTCCTCGATGGAGGAGCCGCTGGGCAGCCAGATCGGCAACGCTCTGGAGGTGGACGAAGCCCTGCGCATTTTGCGCCGCGAGCGCAGGGGCAGCAGTTTGGAAAAAGTGGCCTTTGAGCTGGCGGCGCACCTGGTGGAGATGGCGGGCTGTGCCCCCGATCTGGAGGCGGCTCGCGCGCGGGTAAAAGAGTTGGCCGACAGTGGGCGAGCCCTGGAGAAGCTGGGCGACATGATCGAGGCCCAGGGGGGGGACCGTCGGGTATGCGACGACCCCTTGCTGTTGCCCCAGGCCCAGCAGCGAGTGCCGCTGCTGGCCGGCCAGAGCGGCTTTGTGCAGTCGATTGCCGCCGAAACGGTGGGCACGGCAGCCATGCTGTTGGGAGCCGGACGCCAGAAGAAAAGCGACGTGATCGACCCGGCCGTGGGTCTGTTGTTGCACGTGGAAAAGGGGGATCGAATCGAGGCTGGAGCCCCCCTGGCAACCCTGCTGGTCAATCGTCAGGATCGGCTGGAAGAGGCCCGACAGATGCTGCAGACGGCCTTCGTACTGGGGCCCGAAGCGCCCCCGCCAGAGCCCCTGATCCGCGAGGTGATCGGTGCAAGGCAGGAGTTTTCTGGGGTGGGAGAGAAACCCTGAGTTGGCGGTTGGCTTGAACGCTGTGGGCTTTGTCTGCACCGGCCCGGGAAGCTTCGCCAGAGGGTCATCGGTCGCAACTGTTTCGAAGGTAGCTTGCGCGCGACCACTGCGAGTGAACGCAGGGTGGTCATCGATGGCGAGAAGATTTTAGGTCTGAAAAGGTCCGAGAAGTCCTCGGTCACGGCACGGAAGGTCCGGGCGGATGATGCCCACCCCCTGAGCCTGGCAACCTCCTCTGGCGCTCGGTGTGCGCAGGCTCCTCAGCGAGTCGCCATCTGACGGAGGATTTACATACATGTTTCAGGCGGTAAAGGGCACTGCTGACTTGCTGCCCGCGCAGGTCGGAAATTACCGGCGCGTGGAGAAATTGGCCACGCAACTGGCCGAACAATATGGGTTCAGCGAGATTCGCACCCCGGTTTTTGAGAGGTCGGATCTTTTCGTGCGCGGCGCCGGCGTGATGTCGGGGTTGGTCGAGCGGGACCTGTGGTCGTTTCACGATAAACACGGCCAAAAGCTGGCCTTGCGTGCCGACATTACGCCCTGTGTGGTGCGTGCCTACCATCAGCACAAGCTGTATCAGGAGGGCCGTCCGGCACGCCTTTACTACGTGGGACCGGTGTTCTTGCTGGGCAAAGAGGGCGAGCAGCCCAGTCGCCAGGCGCATCAATTCGGCGTAGAGGTGTTGGGTAGCGACAGTCCGGCGCTGGACGGCGAGTTGCTGTGCATGGCTTTGGAACTCACCCGTCAGTTGGAGATTCCCGATGTGCGGCTCGAGCTTAATGCGCTTGGCTGCGAGAGTTGCCGTCCTGCCTACTATGACGCCTTGCGCGAGTTCTTCGCCTCGCGCCAGAACGAACTGTGTGGCACCTGCCGTCGCAAGTATCGCAATCATCCGACCTGGGTGCTGTCGTGCCCCGAGTCCGGCTGTCAGTCGTTGGCGCAGGTTTCGCCGACCATTCTCGGTTACTTATGTCAGGACTGTAAGACTCACTTCAGCGCGCTGAAGCACCTGATTCAAGAGTTGGACATCGAGACCACCTTCAATCCCCGCGTGGTGCGCGACGTGGAGTATTACAGTCGCAGCGTGTTTCGACTGGTGGCTCAGGGACGCACCATCGGCATGGGAGGTCGTTACGACGACCTGTCCCGACAGATGGGCGGCGACGAGGTAGCGGGGGCCGGTTTTGCCCTGTATCTGGATGAAGTTGTGGCCTTGCTGCCGAGTATGGAGGAAGAGCCCGAGGAGCTGGACTTCGTCTTTGCTCCCGAGGGCGATGAGTCGACCCGTTTGCTGCTGCCGGTGGCGATGAAGCTGCGCCAGGCCGGGGCTCGGGTGGAGTTTCTGTATAAAGGGGTGGAAGCGCCGCCTGCTCGCTGGGTGGTCCGTCTGGCTGAGGCCAGTGCCCTGAGGGGGCAGGCCGAGATTTCCGACGGCGAGGCTCGCCAACCCGAGCGCTGCAACGTGGAACGATTGGCCGCCCGCCTGCAGCACTTGCTGGGTCAGGCGCCGCGCGACGCCGATGGCGAATCGCGACACGGGCGACGTCGCCTGAGCCGCACCCGCCGCGATCGGCGCACGGTGGAGGAAGCGGTGGCCGTCGAGACGGTGAATGAGCCTCGGGTGGTGGACGATTCGCCGGCCGATGAGGCCAGCGAGGAGGCCAGCGACCGCCGCCGCAAGCGCCGTCGCCGTCGCCGTGGCGAGGGCGACGAGGAAGTCGCGGTCGAGTCGGTTCGAGAGGAAGCTCCGCGCACGCCGCCCCCTGCTCGGGTGAAGGAAGCGGCCCCCCGCCCCGAGCCCCGCCGAGCCGAACCCGTCAAGGCTTTTATTCCTTCGTTGGTATTGGGCAATGCGGCGCCGCCGCGTCCTCCGGCTGAAGAGCCTGTGGCGCCCAAGCCGGCGCCCAAGGTGAAGCCGGCCCCAGAGGCCGTTCCCGTGGCGGGTGCCGCGGGTGCCG
>CAZYPN010000047.1:26537-51756 GCA_964649085.1 uncultured Burkholderiales bacterium
GCGGGTGCCGCGGGTGCCGACTCCGGTCTGGTGAACTGGTCGATTCGCACCCGTGCGGTGTCTAATGGGCACGGTTCCGAAGCCGAGCCCGAACCGGCCGAGGCTTCCGAGTCTGCTCCTCGCCGTCGAGGTTCTCGGCGTCGTTAGTGAAGAGGAGACGCAAGAGAGGATTGTTGCATGCAAGAACCCGTTGAATTGGCCCGAGAACTGGCCCGAATTGCCCGAGAGAACCAGCTGGCCGAGATCGAGTATCGCGAAGACGACACCGTTTTGAAGCTGGTGTTTCAGTCGCGACGCCGCACCGAGGTGGTGGCCGTAGCCCCTGCCACCGTGGCGGCCGCTGCTGCCCCCCTAGAAGCCGCGGCCTCGCCCGCTTCGGCTTCGCCCCCCGCTGTGAGCGGTGGCCCTACCGTGATCAGTCCGCTGGCCGGTGTGTTCTACTGTGCTCCGCGACCCAATGCGCCCCCCTTCGTCGAAGTGGGCCAGACGGTCGCCTCGGGTCAAACTCTGTGCATTGTCGAGGCGATGAAGTTGATGAACGAGATCGCCGCCGAAGGTCCGATGCGTATCCGCAAGGTTTTGGTAGAGAATGGGCAGGTCATCGAGGCTGGCCAGGCTCTGTTCGAATACGAACCCCTCGGCTAGCCCCAGGCTGGCAGCGTAACTATGCAGTCCCCCACCTTTTCCGACAACTTCAAGCGCCTGCTGTCGTATCTGAGGCCCTACTGGCACATTGTGTTGGCCTCGTTCTGCTGCACATTGCTGGTGACGGTAGCGAAACTTTCTCAGGCCAAGTTCATCGGCAAGATCTTCAGCCTGATGTCCGACAAGCAGTTCCTGAGTGGCGACCCCAATGCCGTGGTGCAAACCCCGCTGGGTGCCACCAGCCCGCTGGGAGCGCTGAACCTGATTTGCGGCCTGTTTCTGGCCATGATGGCCACGATGGGCGTGGCCACCTACGTGATGCGTTACCTGGTGAACCTGGGTGGGCAGCTGGCCTGCCGCGACCTGCGCGACCACGTATTCGCCCACGTGCAGCGCCTGCCGCTGAGTTACTACGACCGCATGCGCCTGGGCGAGATTCAGTCGCGGGCCACCGGCGACATTATGGCCGCCACCCAGATTTTCAACCAGCTGGCCGATGTCTTCGTCAATCTGTTCATCGTCGTCATCGCTCTGGGCTGGATGTTTTACCAGGATTGGACGATGACTCTGGGAGTGTTTGTCGTCAGCCCGATCATCGGCCTGGCCATTGGCCAGTTTGGCAAGCGTATCGGCCGGCTGACCGAAAGCATTCAGGCCCGCGGTGCCGATCTTTCCTCGATCATCTATGAATCGACCTCGAGCATCAAGGCGGTCAAAGCCTACAGCGCCGAGGAGCAACTGCTGGCCCGTTACAAGGACAGCTCGCGAGAGAGCTATCGCTACAGCATGAAGCTGGTCAGCGTGGCCTCCAGTCAGTCGCCCGTGGTGGATTTCTTGGGCGCTATCGGCATTGTGGCCATTGTCTGGTTCGGCGCCATGCGCATTTTGCAGGGATCGGCCACCTTGGGGCAGATGGCCGAATACTGGTCGCTGCTGGTGATGACCACCCAGCCGATCAACGCTCTGTCGGGGTTTTATTCCAACTGTCGGGGGGCGGCGGCCGCCGCCGGACGCATTTTCGAGGGGCTGGACCAGCCCACCGAGCAGCAACTGGACGGACACCTGCCCGACCTGCCTGCGGTGAAAGGCGATGTTGCGTTCGAGGGCGTGGTCTTTGCCTACCAGCCCGATAAGCAGGCCCTGCGAGGGCTGTCGCTGCAGGTGAAAGCGGGAGAAGTGGTGGCCGTGGTGGGCTCGAACGGCGCCGGAAAAACCACCCTGATCAACTTGCTGGTGAAATTCTATGCCCCCACCGAGGGCGTGGTGCGCATCGACGGCACCGACCTGCAGGCCGTCAACGCCGATAGCCTGCGCCGCCAGATCGGAGTGGTCACCCAGGAATCGATTTTGTTTTCCGGCACGATTGCCGAGAACATCGCCCTGGCCAAGGCCGGAGCCAGCCGCGAGGAAATCGAGCAGGCGGCTGGTCTGGCCAATGCCCAGGAGTTTATCGAGCGCATGCCCCAGGGCTACGCCACCGAGATCGGTGAGCGCGGGGCCCGACTCTCGGGAGGGCAACGCCAGCGCATCGCCATTGCTCGCGCTTTGCTAAGGGACCCGAAGATTTTGATTCTCGATGAGTTTACTTCGGGAATCGATCCCGAGTCGGAGGTGCTGATCACCGATGCCATCCAGAAAGCCACCCGGGGCCGCACCTGTTTTATCATCGCCCATCGCTTCAACACCATCCGTCACGCCGACCGCATTATTGTGCTCGATGAGGGCCACATTGTGGAACAGGGTAAGCACGACCAGCTGATCCAGCAGGACGGGCTGTATCGTAGGATTTACAATGCTCAACTGAAACCCAAAGAAGAAGAGGGCCTGGTTCCGTCAGCTGCAGGCTCGGGGGGCAGCCACTCGGGATGAACGGTATTCAATTCGAGGCGGCAGGTCTCCAACACAACGGCGATAAATATCGGAACAGCCCCCCATTGCAAGAGGAGAGTGCATGATCCCCATCCTGGAGCTCAAAACCCAGTACGCTCAAATTCAAGCCGAGGTCGAGAAGGCCGTCTGTCAGGTGCTGGCCCGCACCCACTATATTTTGGGGCCCGAGGTGGCCGCGTTTGAGGAAGAATTTTCTTCCTGGTTGGGGGGGCAATACGGAGTGGGAGTGGCCTCGGGAACGGATGCGCTGATGCTGGCCCTGATCGCCTGCGGGGTGAAGGCAGGGGACGAAGTAATCGTGCCGTCGTTCACCTTTATGGCCACCGCCGGCGCCGTGAGCATGGTGGGCGGGCGTCCCGTGTTCTGTGACATCGACCCGGAAACATACAATCTGGATCCGGCCAAGATTGAGGAAAAAATCACGCCGCGCACCAAGGTGATCCAGGTGGTGCATCTCTACGGTCATCCCGCCGACATGTCGGCCGTGCTGGCCGTGGCCGAGAAGCACAACTTGAAGGTCGTGGAAGACTGTGCTCAGGCCACGGGCGCCATGTTCCAGGGACGAAAAGTGGGCACCATGGGCGACTTTGGCTGCTTCTCGTTCTTCCCGTCCAAGAATTTGGGGGGCGTAGGCGACGGTGGCTTTGTGCTGAGCCGCACCGCCGAGGGTGGCGAGCGCGTTCGCTGCCTGCGCGGACACGGGAGCCGGCGTAAGTATTTTCACGATGAGTTGGGCACCAACAGTCGACTGGACGAGATTCAGGCCGCGGTGCTTCGGGTGAAACTTCGCTACCTGGACGGTTGGAACGAGCGCCGTCGGGCGGTGGCTGCGCGCTACACCGAAGGGCTTGCCAGTGTGGTGAAAACACCCCAGGAGCGTCCCGGGTGCAAGCACGTTTACCATCAGTATACGGTGCGCAGCCAGCGTCGCGACGACTTGATGAAGTGGTTGACCGAGGAAGGCATCGGAGCCGTGATTTACTATCCGCGGGCTCTTCATCTGCAGGGCGTCTACAGCCATATGGAGCATCGGCCGGGTGATTTTCCCGAAACCGAAGCGGCCCAGGAGCAGGTGCTGTCGTTGCCCATGTATCCCGAATTGGAGCCCGAACAGATCGAGAAAGTGGTCTCGGCCGTCAAGCGCTTTCACACTCAGCCTGTTGAGGCTCACTAGGCTTGTTTCGCAAGCTCGGCAAGCACTTCCGCAATCTTCTCACGCGGGAATACGACCTCGAGGAGCAGCTTCGCCTGTGCCGCGATCAGGGTACGGTGTTTCAGTTTGAGAACGAGGCTTTCTTCGAGCAGATCGATCCCACCACGTCCGGGCTTGAGGAGGCTAAATCCTCGGGCACTCAGGGTTCGGCCAAGAACGCTGCTCAGGCTTTGCTCGAGCATTTCTGCGAGCGACTTCGTCCCCAGGCCTTCCTGCACCCCGGCGAAGTAGAAGGCATTGCCGAGGCCTTGCGGGCCCACCCGCAGGACTGTCGGCGCTGGGTGCAGTCGGCCGAGGCCGCGGTGCAGCATCGCTTTACCCCGCTTCAAGGGGAAGAGCTGCAGTTTCCCAAGACGATCGACTGGTATAGCGACTTCAGCGGGGGCTCGTGGATGATGGCCCCCCGGGAGGTGTTGCGTCAGCACCTGGCCGATCGCTCGCTGGAGTTTGAGCAGCAGGAGGGTTTGCGCCGCAGCTGGGCGTTTAATGAGCTCGGTCATCTGGTCGACCTGGGGCGCAGTTTCTGGATCACGGGCAACGAGTCGTACGCCAGTGAGTGCATTGTGCAGAGCGTCGACTGGGCCGAACGAAATCCGGTGTTTCTGGGCATGAGCTGGTATCACCCCAAAGTGGTAGCCCAGCGAAATCTTCACTGGCTGCTGGTGATCCAGCACCTGTTGCTGAGCGACTTGATGCAGGGTGAACTGCTGGTGCGGATGCTAAAAATGGCCCTGGCTCACCTGGGCTATCTGGCGCTGTGGCTGCGCGATGGTGAACACCAGGGCTATCGGCTCAGCTGCGCGGCCAGCCTGTATCTGGTATGCGGGCATCTTCCCGAGTTTGCCCCGCTGAAGCGCTGGCAGGCCCTGGCTCGCCAGCATCTTCACCTGGCCGCCGAGGATGATTTTGGCAAAGATGGCTTTCATCGCTCGGGCAACCTGTCGCTGCATCGCGAGGCGTTGGACTGGCTCATGCTTTGCCATAGCTTCGATTTGATCAACTCGCGCAGCTCGGAGCTGCACCAGGTGTGTGAGGACGCACTGGACGCGTTGCTGTATTTGCGCCCGCCGGCAGGCCAGTCGGGCGAAAGCGGAGCGACCCTTAGCGAAGGTGTGCTGGGCAGGGGTTGTGGTCCGCTGGATCACGTGCAGCGTTTGCTGTCGCTGGGGAGCCTTGTCTTTCAGCGGGGCGATCTTCATCCGGGTGGAGAGCCCCCCGCCGAACTGATCTGGTGGATCGGGCCCGAAGCCGCCGCTCGGGGGCGCCAGCTGGCACGCCAGGAGCCTCGCGGTATTCGCCGCCTGTTCCAACAGGCCCAGGTGGCCGTGGTTCGCGACCACTGGGGCCCGCGTTGCAACTGGTGTCAGTTGAAGGGCTATCCCACCCGTCAGGGCGAGGGGCCCTATGCTCCGCCGGCTCCCCTGAGCTGGCCCCACCACGACGACGCCCTGAGCTTTACGCTGACGCTGGACGGCGAACCGCTGTTGATCGAGCCGGGCGGCCCGGCCGTGGGCGGCGAGCTGGCCCGGTTGTTTTCGAAATTGGGCACCCACTGCGCGGTGCGAATCGGGCGCGAGCTGGAGCCTTTGGATCTGGCCCCCGAACTGGCCGAGCCCAGTGAGCAGCCCCGGTTGAAACTGGAGTCGTGTCGGGAGGGGCACTATCTGTGCGCCATTCGACCGGTGTGGATGGAGTTTGAGCAGCCCTACTGGCTGACCCGCGAGGTGTTGTTCCTGCCCAAGAAGCACCGGGTGGTGATTCGCGACCATCTGGATGGCGAGGGCGAGGTACATTGGGAAAGCAATTTGTTGCTGGCGCCTCATCTGGACATTTTGATGCGCGGCGATATGGGCAGCCTGTTGCGTGGGAAGAAGCTGCAGGCCCGCATTCTGCCGCTGTTTCCGGCGCGATTTCGCTACGAGGTGCTGAAGGGGCGCACCCAGGGGCTGCAGGGGTTCTTCTGGTCGGAGTCGGCCCGAGCCGTTCCCACCCACCTGCTGCGCTATTTTGCGCGCCTGCAGTTGCCGGCCACGGTGTCGACCTGGATCGCCTGGGATCCCGAGGATACCCTGACGCCCCGTCCCCAGGACGTGGAAAAGCTCTTTCGCAGTCGCTGAGGCCAGCTCAGGCTACATCGTGAACCGGCCCTGACGCGCGGGCCCCTGGTCGGGTTGGCGAGTTCGGTGGATCTCGTAGTTCACTTCATTGCCGTCGACATGGATTTTCATCACCGAGGAGTTGGAAATTCCGCCCCAGTCTTCTTTGCCCAAGAAGGTGCTGGGGTCGATCTGGGTGCGAAAGCGCACGCCCGATTCGGTGGTGTGCTGGCTGTTGAGGTGAAATTCTTCCAGGCGACGCTGCTTGGTGCCGTTGACCGGGCTGGCACACAACTCGTGGATCACCAGAGGCTGGCCCTGGGCGCGTTCAATTTCCATGGTGGCGTGTCCGCTGGCGTGGATGTCTCCGGCCAGGAAGGTCACTTTGTCGATGTTTTGCTCGGCCAGAAATTCGATGATCTGGTGGCGCTGGGCCGAGAATTCGGGGCTGCTCCACTTTTCTTCCGAGTCGATTTTCTCCATCACAAAGGGGGAGCTGGTGATGATGAACTTGGGAACCTCGCGGTGCTGACTCAGCCACTCAAACAGGGCTTGCTGCTGTTGGGGGCTGATCATTTGACGCTGGCCGTTGTGACGCTCGAAGCGGGTGTCGAGCGCAAAGAACTGATGCTGGCCGTGTGAAAAGGTGTAATATTGCTTGTTGTCGCCATAGGTCGCCGGGGACAGTGAGTGTTGAAACTCCTGATAGGCCTTCCGTCCGTTGGCGGTCAGCTCTTGATATTGCTCCTGGCGGGGCCCGCCGTGGCCGCGAACCCACAACAGGGCCCGCTGAAAAGCCGTGAGCTGTCCGTCCAGTGCGAAACCGTTGACCACTTCGTGGTCGTCGGCCAGCATGTAGTTGGCCTGGCTCGAGAGCAGCTCCGCCGTGGCCGGTTGGGTCCAGGCCTTGTCGTAGGCGCGGCGGAATTCGTCGAGGGAAAAGCTGATGGGAGCCTTGTCGGCATAGACCTGGTCGCCCGCGTGAATCACCAGGTCGACGCCGCGCGCAATGTGGCGGCGTCGCTCAATGGCTTCGTCGTTGCTGCGAATCGGGCCCCAGCCGTGAAAGTTGCAGCTGTTGAGCAGCATGCTGAAGGGGCGTGACTGGTGGGGCCCTGGAACGGTGCTGAACTCGCCGCGAGCCGAGGGGCCCTGGTCACCGTAGCGAACCTGGACCTGATAGTCGGTGTCGGGTTTGAGATCCGTGAGTTGAGCCACACCCGTAAAGCCGTTTTCGGCCTTGAGTTCGACTCGATCTTCTACGGCCTGACCGCAGGTTGAGGTGGCCTGGACGTGCATCACCCGGTGCTGCGAGTTGCCGCGCCCCCAGATGCGAGCCGTTTCGGTTCCGACATGGCCGACCACGAGTTGGGCTTTGTTCACCCTGGCAGTCTAGGCGATAGGGCTGAAAAGTGGTGGAAACGTCAGGTCATCCGTTGCCGGCGTGCCCGGGTTCCCTGGTCGGGGCTGCACGAGTCGTCGCTGGCAATTCGGAAACGACGAACCGCCAGTTTCGCCAGTTCCTTTTGGCGCTCTTCGATAGCCCGGTCATTCCAGACGTCCGCCTGAATGCTTCGTGTGAGGAACATCTGGCTCTGAGAATACAGGCTTTTCTTTTTGAGCCACGATGAGCTGGCCTGATGGTTGAGCGATTTTTCCAGCAAGGCATAGTTGCCAAATCGGTTTTCTAAGCCATCGTGTCCCTGAGAGAGTGGCAGAATATGCTCGAGGGTTAAAGAGTTAGCGTCATATCGCGCCTCGGCACCGGTTGCAGTCGCTTCCAGTTCGCACAGCAGGAATTTGGCCAACTTTTTCTTGGGACCGGTGGCTACGACCGACCAGCGGGTGAAGTCGGACTCGAACTGTGTGTCGTCTGGGTAGAGGTGCTGCAAAGCTCGACAGACCCCCGTGACATTCGTGACCTTGCCAAGATTCAGGTCCTGGGCCAATTTTGCCAGCACCGTTTCCAATTCGTTGTTGCGTCTCTGCCCTACGGTTCCGAAGCGGAACAAAAAGGATCCTAATGTTGATGCGATCCCTGTTAGTCGCTTCGGTTCGGCGCAACGGACCGCGGACATGAGGACCGGCAACACCTGCTTCATGGATAGCAACTCCAAGAATCGCAGGCTCTGCTGCAGCTTGTCGTTGGACTGCCACAATTCGGATTCCGGTTCCTGGAGTGCCTGGTAGACCTCGGCTTCTTCTACCAGGGTGTCAAGAAAATCGATGGCGGCCTGAGGAGTTGTCAGTTGTTGTTTGATCACGCGGAAAAGCTGTTCGGAGCGGGTCAGGCCGCGGGTTGACGTCAAATAGTGTCGAACAAACTCTGGCAATGAGCGCAACCCCACCAGCGCCCCGACGCGCTGCCAACGGCCTTCCAGATGGTCGATTACCCCCTCGTCGTCGGGAGCCATGGAAAACAGGTAATTCTTAATCAGGTCGGTGGGACTCAGTTCTGTCCCGCGTGCGTTCAATGTCTCGAAAACGGTGTAGGCGCTGACCTCATCCTGAACTTTGACCTGAATGAACAGGGTTTTCAAGGCGGCGGTATTGCTGAGAAATGCGGCGAGCTTTTCGCCGGTGCCGGCGAGTTCGTGGTCTTCTCCCAACTTCTGGTGAAAATACTCGTAAGCATCCAATAGTAGTTTATTTGGAGTAGAAAGGGTGCGTCGGGTTTTGGGGATCAGCCTGCGCATAAGCTGGCTGGTATAGAACTCGTTGCAGTGACGGTTGAGCCTTAGTTTCCAGGTGTGGACGAGGGAGGCAGGGTCCTTTCCGCCCAAAAACTGGGTTTGCAGCAGATCGGCTCGCTCCCGGTTCTCCTCCGTTTCGTTACCGTTGTCGGCCAGTTCGTGCAGCCGCTGGACTACCGCCAGTGCCAACAGACTGAGCGTCGTCAGGCGTTGCTGGCCATCTACCAGGAGAAATGTGCGGTCATCTTTAGGTTGGAGGACGACAGAGCCCATATAGTGGCTTAACGCGCCGGGTTTACGCAATTCTGAAAGATCTTGCCACAGGTCTTCCCAATTGTCGCGCTCCCAGGCGTAGTCGCGCTGAAAAGGCGGGACAATGAGCCGCTTGCCGTTGCCAACCAACTCTCCCCAATTCGCTGTGGAGGTTTCTAGCAGTTCCGAAGCCATCTCTAGGGATTCTCCCGAGGCTGAGGCGCCGCCTTCCTGTGCTGCCGAACCGTCCCTCGATTGGCGGAGTGGCAGTTGATGAGGGCGTCGACGACCCGCTGCCAGGGGACGTGGACGTAGAGCAGGGTGTTGCGCAGCACGGCGTGGCCGAGGAGCCGGGCCAGCAGTTCGGGAGGCATGCCGGCCTGGTGACAATGGCTGGCACACGCGTGGCGCAGGCCGTGGGGCGACACGGTGGCGTCGGGGAAGTGCAGGCCGGCTGCTTGGGCGGCTCGCTTGACGATGTTCCAGACCTGGTCGCGGGTGGTGGGAAAGACGCGCTCGCCCAGGGGGCGAGATTGGGCATGCAGGCGCAGGCGAGCCATGGTTTCGGGGTCGGCGAGGGCGTAGCGGTCCTGTTGGCCTTTGCCGGCACGAACAAAGATCTTGTCCTGATCGGGGTCGAGGTCGGCGGGGGTGAAGCTGACCAGTTCGTCGGCGCGCATGCCGCTGGCGTAGGCGAGGCGGGCAATGAGGGCGTCGCGCGGCTTGGCAATGGCCGCCAGCAGTTCGAGAACCTGGTCGATATGTAGATTGGCCTGGGGCTTGCGCAGGGCGCACAGGGGATGGGTGTGCAGGTAGACCTCCTGGCAGTCTTTGAGAGCCAGGGCGATGTAGTTTTGGGTGGTGCGCAGGTCGTGGTGGCCCATGAGCTGGCGCAGCACCAGCAGGTCGACGCCGCCTTCGAGCGCAGCCACCGCGAAGGCGTGGCGAAAGACGGTGGGTGTCAGGGTTCGGCCAACGGCCGCGAATCGCTCGGCCAGCGGCGTGTGGGCCAGCCAGTTCAGCAGGTCGACCTGAGCGCTGGTTGGGAGGTGAGGCAGGCTGCCCGCGAGGCGTCGACCTCCCCGGATGCGCAGGCCCTGGTCGTCGGTTTCCAGCCGGGCCACCTCGCGAAGGCGAATACCGGTGGTGAGCAGCAGCTCTGCCAGAGGTGGGCCGGACTGGCTGAGCTTTCGCAGATAGGCCCAGGAGGGCACCAGCGGCAGGCGCTCGTCGCTGGGCTCGACTTCTTCCCCCAGTTCCTGGTGCCATTCGCGATTCATGGGAGAGCCGCCTGAAGCTGGGCGAGGCAGCGTTCCCAAGGGCAGTCGAGGTAGACGACGGTGGTAGCCAGGCGGTCGTGTCCCAACAGACGTTTCAGGCTGCCCAGGGGCATGCCGTTCTGGTAGAGCTGGGTGGCAAAGGCGTGGCGAAGCGAGTGCAGCCTGAGGCCACGGCCATACTTTTGGGCCAGGCCGCTTCGCCGTGCGCAGTCGCGGAAGATTTCGCCGGCGCGCACGGCCTTGATGCCGATCAGTCGGCCCTCTTTCCCACCCCACTGGCGCAGCAGCCGGATGGTTTTGGGGTCGAGCAATACAAGACGGTCTTTGTCCCCTTTGCCGTCGCGCAGGAAGAGTCGGCCTTCGTCGTCGTTAAGGTCGTCGCAGCGAGCGTTGAGCAACTCATTGGCGCGCGCGCCGCTGGCGTAGTAGGCGCGCAGCATGGCCCGGTCGCGCAGGTTGGCGGCGGCGGCGATGAGGCTTTGGACCTCGATGTGGGTGGGCCGCGCCACGTTGGGCTCGCTCTCCTCTTTCCCCTCTTCCGGGGGATCCTCGATGTCCTGGGGCTCGCGACCGCGCCAGCGGCCAGGCGAGCGCTGGTCGGCCATCAGCGGGTGGCAGCGAGCGTAGTCGGCTCCCCGCAGGGAAACGGCCAGTTCGAGATATTTGCGGGTGCAACCCAGGTTCTGGTGGTTCAAGAGGGTGTGCAGGACGAAAAGGTCCATGCCGTTCTCGAGCAGATGGGTGGCGGCGGCGTGGCGCAAGGCCATGGGTGTGAGGCTGCGCCCGACCGCCTGATAACGTTTGGCCACTGGCGATTGGCTGAGGGTTTCCAGCCACTGGTGGGGCTCGAAGAGATGTTGGGGGCGAGTCAGAGCCAGAAGTTGGAGGGTGGCGGCCGTGTGGCGGTCGAGCGGATGCCAGCGACCGTCGATATGGACACCTTGCTGTTGCAGGTCCGAGGCTTTCAGGGCCAGGATGTGCTCGGGGCGAGCGGCGGTGGCATAGAGGGTGCGCAGGGCCGGAGAGGCCTGGGTGAGGGCACGGACTTCGGCGTGGCTGAGCAGGATGGGCAGGGTGTGACCCTGCTCGCCGGGGGTGAGGGAGTTCCATTCGGCCTGGTAGGAAAGCGGTTCCGTCATTCTGGCGACTTTTGGTGAATGCCTGGCCGGGCCTCAGGCCGAGGGCGGCGGCGCCTCGACCTTGAACGGCTGCCAGAGTTCGACTTTGTTGCCTTCCGGGTCGAGGATCCAGGCGAAAATGCCGTTGAACTCCGTGTCGGGGCCCTTGAGAATGGGGATATTGGCGGCCTTCAACTGTTCGAGCAAGCCGGCCATGTCGTCCACTCGATAGTTGATCATGAAGGTCGATGGGCTTGGCTGGAACCATTCGCTCTCGGTGGGGGACAGGCTCCACACCGTAAGGCCGCCATCGGGACCGGGGTCGTCGCCCCAGGGAAGGATGGCAAAACCCATTTGACTGTCGACCGGAACGCCCAGATGCTGGCGATACCAGGCCGCCAGAGCCTGGGGATCTCGGGCCTTGAAAAACACTCCGCCTACGCCGGTAACTTTTGCCATCTGTCCTCCTGGATGTGAGTATCGGTGGTTTGGGGTGGCGATGGTAGGTGGTTGGTGTTACACCTCCGCCAGCAACGCGCTATAACAGCTTGCGCCAGTGTTCTCGCGTGGCCAGCGGGACCTGCAGCCGCTCGCACTGGGCCGGCGAAGTGATCGAGTCCTTCAGGTCTTGCGCCAGTTCGGCCTCGTCTTGTTGAGCCTGCTGCACCAGCGAGTTCAGGGTGTCCTCTTGAACCGGGTTCAGCTGGCTGAGGTCGGTCGCCTGACCGCTGGTGGCCACCAGGGCCGTGGTTCCTGCATAAGCCGACCAGCCCCGAATGGGGTTGAGCAGCACCCCGTCGTTGATCAGGAACAGCCCCCCGGGCGCCTGGCCTCTGCTGCACAGGCCTGTCCAGCTGTGCAGCCGAGCCAACGGAAACCGCAGCTTCTTGAGCTTGCCCGACCCGGGGAGGAGCTGCTCGGCCAGGACGTCGGCCAGCACGAACTCTTCCACTCTCCTGTGGTGTTCCTGACGGAAGCCCAGGCGAAATCCGAGGCCCAGAACTTCAGGTGATGAAAGCTGCAGGAGAGCTCCAGAGCTAATGCGGTCGAGAAGGTTGATTCTGCCGACCCAATCGCCGTCCTCCTGGGCCTTCAGCCTGCGCACCTGCAGCGGGGTGCGTAGCCAGCTGAGGCAGCTGACAGGCGTGGAGAACAGGTGGCTGTCGTTTTTTTCCAGCCGGTAGCTGCTGCCCACGCGCACTTCTGCTGCCGGGCGATGGCAGGGTGCCTGCAGGCAGAAGGCTGCACCCTGTTCGACCAGCGACCACGACTCGCCCAGCCAGGGCACCGCGGGAACCCCCTCGCCCAAATTCAATAGGGGCTGGCGCGATTCTATCAGGGGGCACTTCTCGGGCGCCCCCGAGAGAATGTCGTGACCGTCTATTCGAATTCCAATGGGAGAGAAGGCGCAGCGCAACGCTAACCCCCGGGCAACCGCTGCCAACTCGCCGTCGGCGAACTGCCACCAGGAGCGCTTGGGGCGCAACACGCGTAAACAGACGCCAGGGGAAGCGACAGGTGTACCGATGAGCAGGTGGTCTGCGTGGTTGAGCTGCACCCCCTGCGAAGGGCCGGCCAGGGCCAGCGTGACCGCCGTTCTGAGATGGCGACACCAGTTCGACGGGCTGTCGAAGGAGGCCGGGCCGGCTCCGAGTGACGGTTGGAAAGACAGTTCAAAACGCGAGCGGTTCAGCCGGATGTTGACTTCGGTAGCGCCCGCCGCTACCGCCGCCTGAACCCCTTTGAGCAGCCACAGGCAGGGTTCTTGTTGCACAAACAGCGACATCCGGGCTGCCTCGGCCTGCAGGTCGAGGCTGAATTCCCCTTGGGAATCGAGCACGGCCTCTCGCTGCAGGTGCTGCATGACGTCATCGATCACCGCGCCCGCTTTCGTGGTGTGAGGGTAGGGACCTGGCTTTAGTTGGGTCCGGCTGCTGTCCCCGCTAAAACAGCCCTTAAACTTTCCTGAAAACCGGTTTTGAACTGTTACCCGCAGGACAACTGCTCTCAAAATCCCCCCCCTAAAATGAGGCAACGCAGGAAAGGAGGAGAGAGTAAAGTGATTCGCAACGCCGCCTATCGCAGTGTCCAGATGCAGTCGCTGACCGCCTCTCCGGCTCCCGCCAGCGCCCCTACCTGCGCCGCCGAGGTTCAGGCCCCGACCGATTTCTTCCAGTCGGGTCCCAACTTCGCCAACCGCGGGGCCGCCGCCGCCGACCCCACGGGTTGGAGCCAGTTGCGCCAGCGCTTTGCCAACCTCCAGGAGTCCGGCGTGATCCGCTAGGATCCGCCCGAACGGTTGCGAACCCTCACGGCATGCCTCTCAGCACTCTTGCCCGCCTGACCCGCGACCTGGAAGAGGGGTTGCGCTCAGCGGGCAACTACCAGCAGGCCCTCGACGCTTACCAGCAATACCTTGTGGGCGAAGCTCAGGCCACCGCCGAACTAGAGCCGCCCGCCGATGACGAGGTCGGCCAGCAGTCGCTGGCCGGTGCCCAGCAGATCTTCGAATGGTTCTGGGAGGCCTCCGAGCTGCTGCGCAGCTACGCTCAGTCGCGTTCGCCCCAGCACCGTAAGCAGGCTATGGAGCTGGCCTACAAGGCCGATAGCGAGTTACGTGACCTGATCTACAACACCTACGCTCGAGCGACCCGCAGTATCTACGCCAGTTAGGGGAACAACCGTGGAAATCTCCGACGCCCATCGTCTGCAGCCTCTTGAAACGACTCGCACCCAGGCCGTCAGCACGGTGGCCCCGCCAGCGGCCGAGCCGGAGGTTGTCGAAACCACCACCTCGAGGCTGCCCGCCGACGCTCCAGACGACCTGCGCTTTCAGGCCGAGCTGCACGACCGTCTGAAGGCTCTCAACGACGACTCGCGCATCGAGCTGCCCGAACCCGACCAGGTGCCCCAAGAGGCCGAAGCGGAAGCGCCCGTAGAAGCTCAGCCCGAACCAGAGCCGGAGCCCGAGCCCGCTCCTGCGCCAGAGCCCGTCGTCGAGACCGTGGTTGAGCCTGTGGTTGAGACCGGGGCTGCCCTGCCCGACTGGCGAGCCGAACTCGAGCGCACCCGGGCCCAGCAGGCCGAGGCATTGCAACAGCGTCTGGCCGAGATGCTGCAGCCCCCGCCCCCGCCAGCGCCTGCCGTCAACGCGCCTGCCCCCGAGCCCGCCGACGATTCGCTGCAGCAGTTGCGAGCCGAGTTGCAAACCCGGGGACTGCAGCCCGAAGAGCTCGACCAGGTTTTCTCCAGTCCCGACCTCGAAGAGCAGGGCCAGCGCCTCAACGAACTGCTGCGCGCCAAAGGGATGGACGATGACCAGATCGTCGAGATGTTCTCCAGCATGGTTCCCGAGGAAGTGCGCCTGCAGGCTCAGGACTCCATCGAAACGCTCAACCGCCTGCACACGGCTACCGGTCTTGAGCCTCAGGAGCTGGCCGAGATTCTGCAAAGCGAGAACGGCGACGAAGCGCTGCTCGAACGTCTGCGCTCACGCGGGCACAGCGAAGACGACATTCTCAAGATCCTCAATCGCACCGGTGAGGAAGGCTCTGACCCGCGGCTTGAGTCGGTGCGAAGTGAACTGGCGGGACTTGGTCTGGGTGAAATAGACCTGATGGACATCATGGGTTTGCCCGAACAGGATCGGGCCCAACGCCTGACCGACCTGCTCCAGCAAAAGGGGCTGAGCGACGAACAGATCGAGCAGACTTTCCAGCGCCTGAACCCGCCCGACAACGCCCAGAATTTGCTCGACCAGATGCGCCAGACCGGCCTGAGCGACGACGACGTGCGTTCCCTCATGCAAGTGCCCGAGGAGTCGCGGGGGGCGGCCATCTTCGACGCTCTGGTCGAGCGCGGAATGTCTCCCGAAGAGGCTGCCCAAACCTTGGGCCAGAGCCTGCCTCCCGAGCCGCCCGGGTCGGAAGAAAGCTTTCTCGAGCTGCTCAAGGGTCACGGCGTCAGCCAGGAAGAGCTTACGGCCCTGTTTGAAGGGCCCGAGGAAGGTCGGGCCGAGCGCCTGGAAAAACTCCTCTCCGAGAAAGGCCTTACCCCCGAGCAGCTCGACGGCCTGCTAAAGCCGCCCGCTGAAGTCAATCCCCAGGAGCTAGAGCGCGCCCAGGCCTTCGTCAACCAACTGGAACAACGGGGCATTGCCGCCTCCGAAATCGGCCCGCTGCTGGGCGACCCCGAGGCCTTCACCCAGCGCCTCAAAGACTCGGGGATGACCGAAGACGACATCGCAAAACTGATGTCCGAACTGCAGCCGCCGGCCGAGGGGGGCGCTGGCCTGACCCAGGAAGAAGCCGACCGCATCGGCACAGGTCTGCAGGGACGCCCGCCCCAGACCTTCTGGGTCGACCGGGCGATCAACACCCTCAACGAGAGGGCCCAGCAGCAGGGGATGCTGAGCGAGGAAGCCCGCAAAACCAACCAGAGCGTCAGCGAAAAGCTCTTCGCGCCTCACCTCGAGGTCGACCCCAGCGCTCCCCGCAGCGAAGTTCCCCCTGCCCTGCTGGCCGCCAGCGCTCGCGACGCCGGCCTGTCTCTGGAGAAGCTCGACCCCAACCAGCTGCTCAGCGCCACCCGCTTTATCAACGAAGGAGGCACTCTCCAGGAACAGCGCGAGCGCATGACGCGCGTGCTCGACAACCTCACCGTTCTCAACAGCGGCCGGTTGCCCCAACTCGAGGTCAACGACGTCAAGGGCATCCTTTGGGATATGGCCCGGGTGGGTGGCCATTCCATCGACAACATCGCCAAGAACCCGTCCGACCTGCAGCGCGCCTTCCAGGATGTCGCCCAGGGCTTTAACGCCGGGCCCGGCGACTATAAGGTGAAAATCGGAAAGCACGACGTCAAGTTCAGCGTCGACGAAAATCAGGGCTACATCGAGGGCACGGGCACCACCAAGGGTCCGGGCTTTTGGGGCACGGTAGGGCCCATTCTGAAAACCGCCGTCACGGCCGGGGCGGTAGCCGCCAGCTTCCTCGTGCCCGGTGCAGCCGGAGCTACTTTGGGTTTGGTGCTGCGCGGCGCCTCGGCGGCCATTTCGGCTGTTGACGCGGTGCGCAGCGGCAGCGTGCTGGGGGCGGTTGGGGCCATCGCCGCCGGCGTCGGAGTGGGGCTGGGCGGCATTGCTCAGGCCGCGGGCGCCGCCAGCAAGGGGCTGGAAACGGCCGCCAAAGCTGCCAATCTGGTGGCGCGGGGTTCCCAGGGAATCCAGGCTATCCAGTCGGGAAGCATCGCTGGCCTGGCCGGGGGGATTCTCAACCTGGTCGGCACCGGCACCCAGGCGTTGGGAATGGGGGGCGTAAGCGGCACGGCTCTGGACAAGCTCACCAGCGTGTCTCAGAAGGCCGGAAATAACCTGATGTATGTGGGCGCGGTCGAGGGCGTCATCAGCTCTTCTCGCCAGGTCGGCACGGCTCAGGCCGCCCTCGAGGCTGCCCGAGCCAGCGGCGACCCCGCGGCCATCGAGGCGGCTCAGCAGCAGCTCGACGAGGCCCGCAGAAGTCGCACCAGTTCGCTGCTGGGTGGCATTGCGGTGGGTCTCAACGCCGCCGGTGAGCGGCTGCACAACGAACAGCTCCAGATCGCCGCTCGGGGCGCCAATCTGGGCAAGGACCTGGCCACCGGCAACCTGGCCGGCATCGGGTCGGCTGTGCTGGGCATCGCCGCCACCCGCACCGACTCGGTCACCATGCGCGAGTTTTCCCAACTGGCCGACGCCGGCAGTAATTTCGCGGCCTCGGTGCTGGCCGAGCGCAAGGCCAATGATTCGGTGCGCAGCGCCGAGGCCGAGCTGTTTCGGGCCCGCAATTCGGGCAACCCCGAGGCCATCGCCGCGGCTGAAGCCAGCCTGGACAAGGCTCGTCAGGGGGCCTCTTCGGCCGCCCTCGACGCCTTCTTCAGCGGCGACCGTCTGGCCGAGACCGCCGGCCAGGTCGACGCCCGTCGAGAGTTTCGCGGCCAGATGCGCCAGCAACTGGCCCCCGACCTCGACTCGGCCCGGGCGGCTGTGGCCAAACTTGAAGAACTGCGCGAAAACCCCAGAGCCCAGGGCGGATTGGCGGCGCTGCTGGAACAGGGAGTGGCGGGGGTGGCCGCCGCCGGTCAGGAACTGGCCGAGGCCATCAACTCGGGCGATCCGGCCCGAGTGGCTGCGGCCCGGCAGCACCTGCGAGAGGCCCGTCTGCAGGCCGACCAGCGGGCCAACCTGCTGGCCCAGGTGATGCGGCCCATCGACACCGTCAGCGCCGAGATTGGAAGTAAACTCGAGGCGCGCGAATTGCCGCCGCTGCCCTTCATCCCATCGCCCCTCGGCGACCGACTGACCCTTTCTGACACGCCCGGCCAGCCTCCCACCTCGACCGCGCCGGGGGCTACTCGGACGGGTGCTCCTCGACCACCGTCCAGCAATCAGCCCTCCGGCACGGCGGGTTCGAGTGCGCTGCCGCCGGGGCTTAGCGCCGAGCAGGTTCAGGCCATCCAGAACGACAGCGAAGCCAGCGGCTTCTTGAAGAACTTTTTCAAGGAACTCAACAAAAGCGGTTCTGCCGCCGACAAACTGGCCAAAACCACCGAAGCCCTGCGCAAAGAAGGTCAGGCCTTGACCGGTGCCAACATTCTGACCCGGGCGCGCGACCTTTTGAGCCAGAGCCCCGGCGACTCTGGCCTGCGCAAAATGGTGGGCGAACTCGAAGACCTTCAGTCTCGGGGCAAGCTCGGCCTGATCGGAGCCGGCCTCGGTGCTGCTGCCATGGCAGCCAAAGGCGATCCGATGTCCCTTTCGGGGCTGGGCAGCTCGTTGAGCATTCTGGGCAAGAGCCAGGATGTGGCCAAAGTGCTCTCAGCCGGCAAAGCTGCCGAGGTGATCGCCAAGAGCAAAACGGCCAGCCAGGCTTTGCAGCTACTCAACTCGGCGGCAGGTGCCAAGATTGCTGGAAAGGTGGTGGGCAGTAAGGTTCTTGGTCCGGCCGGTGACATCGTGGGTGCCCTGGCCTCGGGGAGTCAGGCCGTTAGCGACATCAAAACCGGCAACACCGGCGGGGCCATCGGCAATTCGATGCAATCCATTGGGAGCCTGGCCACGGGCGCGGCTGGAGCGACCGCCTTGCTGGTGGCCGCAGGCATTATCACCGCGCCGATTTCGGGTCCGGCCCTGGCGGCCATCGCGCTGGGCGGCACCGTGCTGACGGTTGGGGGTATTGCGGTTGACTGGATCTGGGGCAAGCCCAAGAAGTAGCGGGTAGAGGCAGGCTCACCACTGGGGCCACGAACTCCGAGGCGCCCTGGCGCTCCTTCAACGGAAACGCGCCACTGCTTCCCGAAGCGGGCGAGGCGAGCCTTGAGCATCTGGGTGGCGGGCGCCTCAGCCCCGAACCAACTGGTGGAGCGCCTCGAGGGTCTCGTGCCAGTCACTTGGCGTGAACAGGTCCTGGCCGAAGAACCTCAAGATGGCTTCCTGGCGTTCGTCGGCCCGGTCTAGAGGCGGATTTTGTCCCTTTTGTATCAGGCCGGATTCCAGGGCCTCACGGTGTCCTTCGTATAGGCCCAGCCAGTCACGTACCAAGGCCACCTTCCTCTGTTGTTCACGTTGGGCCAGGCAAGTGAATTGGCGCGATATGGACACCAGCAGGTCGAAGGCCGGATAGACCAGGCGATCGGCCATCCGCCTGCTCAGCACCACTCGCCCTTCCAGGCAGGCGTCCAGAGCCAAGGCCAGCTCGTCCTCTTTCCAATAATCCGCTTCCAGTTGAAGGTGTACCAGCGCGGTGATACTGCCCACGGATCCGGGGCCGCAACGGGACAGCCAGGTGGGCAAGGGTCCCAAGTTCGAGCGTGTTGGAGGGAGCCACTGGCCGCGTTGCTGGGCCAGTTCGTGCCAGGCTTGTAGCCAGGGGCGAAGCGAGTCGAGAATCAGCACAACGTGCTGGCCCCGGTCGCGAAAGTATTCGGCGGCGGCCAGGGCCGTATAGCCGGCCTGCAGTCGGGCGGCGGCGGTTTCGTCGGCGCCCCCAGCCACGAGCAGGCAGCGCTGGCGCCCCTGTTCGCCGAGATCCTTTTCGAGGAAGGTTTGCATTTGGTGACCATGGTAGCCAATACAGGCCCACACCACCACATCGGCCGAGCACTCTCGGGCCAGCTTGGCCAGGGCGCACAGGCTGCCGCAGCCGGCACTGCCCATCCAGGCCAGCCTCTGCCCCTGACCCAACGTTAGCAGTCCATCGATAACGCGGGTGCCGGTCACCAGCACCCCGGGCAGGTCGGGCCGGTTGACCCACGGGCTGGGGCGTCGGTGCACCGGCCAGGCCACCGCCTCATCCTCCTCGACCCGGCCGGGCTTGCCCCCGTCGCAGGGCTGGCCCAGCGCGTCTAGCACGCGGCCGCGTAGCCCGGGGTGCATCTGCAGCTGCATCGGGCCCAGCACTTCCACGGGCTCACCGAGGGCCAGCCCGCGCGGGTCGTCGAAGAGTACCGCCTGCGCCTGGCCAGGCTTGACGCCCACCACTTCTGCCCGGCAATGCCCGACGCGCAGAGCGTCGCCCAGGGCCACCTGGTTCAGGTCGCAATCGATCAGAGGGGGATGCAGGCTGCGCAGAGTTCCGGTGGTGGTCGTCATGAGCAGATTCTAGGCGAGAATTGTTGGCAAATCTTTACAAGTCTCCACCTTTTTCAAGCCGGTGCTCCGGGCCCTGAGGCCAGAGGGCGTAAGCGCAGCGGGCCGAAGCAGTTCAGGTGGGTAATAAGGCTTTGCAGCGTCTGCAGGAGCAGATGGCCGACATCGCTTCGAAACTGGGTCTGCCACCGAAGCCGGGCGAAACCGAAACTTGGGGCGACGAGCACTGTGAGTTGAGCTACACTGTGCTGGATCCGGACAAGAATCAAGTGTTGCTCAGCCTGAGCCTTGCCGTCGAGGGGATGCCCGACGACCTCTGGCTGAACAAAGAGGGCTACGGTTCCGCGCTGATGGCCGCCAGGGGCCTGGAAGAGATTCAGGTTGGGGGCTGACGCCCGAGCGGCGCGAGCTGCTGCTGAGTGTGTTTTTAGAGAAGGAGATGCATCTGTTGGGGGGGCGCATCGGTTTGCATGAAATGCTGACGGGGCCCACCCTGGAGGCGGCGGAAAGGGCCCGTGAAGTCTTGCGGCGGACGCGCGAGCTGCTGCAACATCCGCCCCCGCTGTCGCCCGGCCGCGCTCCCCGCGACATCAATCGGCGACAACGTGCCGGGTTGTACCGGCCCCTGCTGTGTTTGGCCGCGGTTTGCGCTGGGGGCGCGTGGCTGGTTCCCGGTTTTGCAGGGCAGGCTGGGTTGGGATGTGTGGCTATTTGGCTGGGCGTCACTGCCGCAGCCTGGTGGCAAGGGCGCCGAGTGGCCTACCCGCTGTTGAAAGTTTCTCGTTGGCTTCTCACCGTGGCGGCCCTGGCGCTGGTGGTGGCGGTGGTCTGGTGGCAGGTTCGTCAAGGCAAATGGGTAGATGCGTTTTTCAACGCCACCATGGCGGGTCTTTTCCTGTGGGTGGGCCATTATTTGGTTGAAATGAGGATGATTGCCGCTTCGCGCATTCGCTTGCGCTAGCATTCGTTTTGCTCGGCCCACAGCCAGCCGCCCAAGGCCGCTGGGAAAAGGGCTACGGCTACCATCAGAAGCGGGGACATGCCGAGCTGTAACGGAGCCGTCACCAGCAGCAACCCCCCGAGCGGCCAGCCCAGACACCAGAGAAGCAGGCAATGGCGCGCCAGGGCCCCGCCCAGCCCGATGAGGCCCAGGCTGAGCCCGGCCATGAGGGTGTTCCAGGCCTTCCAACCGGTGAATCCGTAGAAGGCCGAACCCGTGGCTTGCAGTTGAAAAGCCCAGGCACCGCTGACGTCTCGGGCCAGCCACAGGGAAGTCAGGAACGAGCAGCTCAGGGCCAGCCCCAGGCTGAGGCGCAACTGGTTGAAGTTCAACTCGGGTTCGGGTTCGAAGACAATTTTTGTCAGCTGGCTCAGCCAGAAGAGGGTAACCAGGATGCTGGTCAGGGCGTTGGTTAAAGTGGCATAGTTGCCCATGGAAAGCAGGCCCGGAAGCTGTAGGAGTGGCCAGGCCGTCATCAGCGCCAGCGTGGCCAGGAACACGCCGCAGGCCAGATTCGCAGCCCTGGGAGGATGCGGCAACAAGAGCCCCGACCCACCCAGCAACGGGGCCCCGATGGTGGGCAGCAGCATCAGTTGAAAGGTGGCTGGCAGAAGATGGAGGGCCGTTCCGAACTGGCTCAGGCTGAAGAGGCCCAAGGCTGCGCAAGCGAGCAAGAAGCAACCCAGAATTCGTCGGCGTGAAGAGGCGTTGAGCATGGCTCGATTCTATGCGGTTGAGGGATGGTCGACCATAACATCGGTCCGAATCCAGCCTGACATTGCGGGTTCCGTGAGAGAACACGGCCGGCACAGTCGGAAGCAGGCTCTCGAGGCCACTCAGGTCTGGCGCTTGAGTTGTTGAAGGGTGTCTTCCAGTTGTTGATTGAGCTTGCGAAGCTGCCCGGCGAGTTGTCGCTGCTCTTCCGCCACCGGGTCCGAGAGAGTCCAGAATTCGTTGGCTGCAGCAAATGCCAGGCAGAACCACAGCCAGCGGCACGCAAGTTGAATGGTTGTGCTTCGATGGGAGGACTGCATAAGGACGACCACCACCAGGCAGCTCAGCAGTAGAACCAGGGGCAGAGCTGCCTGGAGCCTGGGCCACCGTCGCAGCGGACCTGCCAGTGCCAGCGGAAGCACCAGGCCCAGGGCCGAGGCCGGCAGGACGAAGTGCATCAGCGGAAAGTGGGCAACCCACAAGGGGAACACCAGCAACGCCAACAGCCGAAGCCGCTCGGTCCAATCGGTCTGCTGCAGGTAGAGCCGTATTCGGTGCCTCACGCTACAGGGGCTGGTCCCAGGCGGCCAGGGTATGCAGCACGCGGTCCTGCAGGTCGACCGCCGACCAGATCGACTCGACGTCGTTGACGACGATGGCAAAGCCCAGGGTTTGCCCGTAGGCGCTGACCAGGTAGCCGGTGAGGGCCGAGTGTTGGTCGAGGGTGCCGGTTTTGGCGCGCAGCACCATGCCCCCCAGTCGCGAGGTCAGGGTGCCTTCGCCGCCGGTGGGCAGGCTGTCTACGAAGGCCTGCCCGTGAGGGTGGCGCCACATGGCTTCGACCACCCCCACGAGTTGACGGGGGGAAATTCTGTCGAGAGTCGACAGTCCGCTGCCGTCGACCATGACCAGTCCGCGGTCGTCGATGCCCTGTTTGCGTAGAAAGTCTTTGATGGCCGCCTCGGCGTTTTGTGCCGTGCCGTGGCCCCGGGTTTTCAGACCCAGCGTTTTGAAGACGTGTTGGGCGAATACGTTGTCGCTTTCTTTGTTGACCTGGGCAATGATCTCTTTGAGTTTGGGCGACTGATAGCGGGCCAATACGGGAGCAGCCTCGCACTGGGCGACTTCGCCGCCTTGCAGCTCAATCAACCGGGACTTGCCCCCGATGCGAATGCCGCTCTGCTTCAGGGTGGCCGCCAGCGAGCCCAGGGTGAAGACGCCAGGGTTGGCCACGGTGACGGTGCGCTTGATGGCGGCTCCCTCGGCAACCCCACCGCGAATCCAGGTTTCTTCGGCCCCCGGTTCGCGAGTGATCCAGCAGTCGTAGCCGCCTTCGTTGCCGCGCCGGGAAAGGAAGCCAGAACTGGGCGGGTCGCAGCGGACGTCCTTGGAAGTGATGGTCAACTCGACCACGTTGTTGTTCAGGGACAGCGCCCCTACCGGCGCCGCATAGGAGTCGAGAAGGTAGCGATCAAACCAGCCTTTGCCGAGATACTCGCGATCGAAGGCACTGTCGTCGCCCACCAGGTCGCCCTGGATGGCCTGAACCCCCCGAGCCTTGAGCTGTTTGACAAAGAACCGCCAGGGGGCGGTGGGCTGCACGTAGGGTAGGCACATCGTGGGGTCGCCCGAGCCCCTGAGGTACAGGTTGCCCTGGAGGACTCCCTGGCTGTCGCAGGCGCCCCCTCGCAGCTCGGTGTAGTAGCGAAAATCGGGGCCAAGCAGGTCGAGGGCGGCCGCGGTGGTGACCACCTTGAGGTTGGAGGCGGGAATCATGGGTTTCAGGGCATTTTCGCTGTACACCATTCGCCCGGTTTTGAGCACCTGGATGTACACGCCAACCTTGCCTTGATGGGCGGCGGTGGAGTTGTGGACCAGCTGATAGATCCGCTGTTTGAGCTGGTTGGCATTGGCCGGCTTATTGGGAGCAGCCAGAGCTGCGGTGGTCAGGGTGAAAGCCAGGGCCAGTGAAAGACATCGCATGCAGATTGATTGTCCTTCAAGCTGCGATGTCCTGTTAGCCTTCTTTCGTGGTCTTGAGGACCTGGGCAAAGCTGGGGATTTTGGGCACGAACTTCAGTTGTGCCAGGGGCTGAAGTTCTTGCATATGGGCTCGGCTTTTCTCGCTGGCCACCACGGTATCGGCCGTGCACATCCAGTTTTGCGAACTGCGGCGATACTGGGTGATGACCTGGAAGATGGCTTCGGGATGTTGCGAGTTGCACACGGGACACTGCTCGGGCGAGAGCGCCCCCAGGTGCAGGCCACAGCGAGAACAGGAGCCTTCTCGGTGGGGCGCATCGTCGACGGTGTCCGGCGTCTCGACGGGTTCGTCGAGCTTCTGTACGGGCGCATCCTGATGGGCCTGGGCCGATTTTTTCTCGCCTTTACTGCCCGCGCTGCCGGCAGAGCCCGAGCGAACCTGCGGAAGTTGCTGCTGTTTACGGTCTTTCTCCAAGTTTAAGCGGTCGTCGATGGCCCGCAGGCCGCTTTTTGCTGCCTGAGCCTCTTGGGGACGGGCCATCTGCTGCTGGACCTGAGCCTGCTGACGTGCCGCCTCTTCGGCTGCACGGCTCAAGGCCACGGCCTCTTGAGCCTGGATAGCGGCGGCTTTGGCACTGGCTTTCTGGCTGGCGCTGAGGCCACCCCCAGCCGAGCCAGAACTGCCCGAGTTGGCGACCGCTCCGGCCGAACCGCCACTGGCGGACTCGCTGACGCCCGAAGCGGCCGCCAGGCGAAACTCCAGCTTGCGCCCCGTCATGCGCTCGAACTCGTCGGCGCAGTAGCGCGTCCAGCGCGAGGTGAGATCGGAGGCGGATTTCAGGTAAATGACGACCCAAGTGCCCGAGATATCCGGGATGCGCGCCATGTGGCCCAGGGGCAGATACTTGCTGGTGAGCATTTCCATGGCACCCTTTAATTCGGGGTTTCTGCCGATGAAGTCTTGCATTTCCGAGCGCTCGGGTGATGCTTGTGAGGGCGCGCCGTCCTGCTGGCGTTCTTGTCCGCGCTCGCCCCCACTTTGGTCCTGGCGACCCTGGCCCTGCTCCTGTTGCTGCCCCCCTTCCCGATCGGGCTGTTCCTCGCGGCCACCCGGTGCGTCGTTGGACGGGGCTTCCCGCTGCTGGCTCTGTTGAGCCACCTCGGAACGGGCGGCCGCTTCTTGCAATTGAGCCCGGGCTGGAGCCTCTTCCTGGCGTCGCGAATCTGCTTCGTTCGTGGGTCTGGCGCGCTCGGTGGTTTCAGCACTGGCGGTTGCAGGCAGGTTGGAAGCCGTGGCAGCCGGACCGGCCGGGCCTGCCTGGACCGTTTCGGCCTCGGCCTGGACGCGGGCCTCGCTTTGAGCCTCTTTTTCTTTAACGACGGCTACCACCGATGGAGCTTCATTGGTGGAGATGCTGCTGGCGACGACCGTTGGCTTGGCCGCGGCCGAAACGGTTTTGGGAACGACCACAGCGGGCTCTTCCAGGCGCGGCTTCTCTTCAATTCGTGGCTCGTCGACGGGCTTCTCCTGGACACGCGGGGGTTCGACGGGGGGTTTTGGCTGGACACGCGGGGCCTCGACGGGGGGCTTGTCCTGGACACGCGGGGCCTCGACGGGGGGCTTGTCCTGGACACGAGGGGTTTCGACAGGGGGCTTGGCCCCCGGCCCTCCGTGAGTCAGCGGTTATCAGCCGCCAGTGTTGTACACCTTC
>CAZYPN010000048.1:0-51701 GCA_964649085.1 uncultured Burkholderiales bacterium
CCGTCCCCCGACCTGTCGTGCCACAAGAAGCCACACGACAACTCCCCCACCCAGCCCACCCGCGTCCCCGTCCTGTCGTGCCTCCTGGCGAGACACGACAACTCCCCCAACAAGCCCCCCCGTGTCACCCCGACCTGTCGTGCCCAGAGGCGAGACACGACAACTCCCCCAACAAGCCCAACCCGCGTCCCCCGAACTGTCGTGCCCCCAGGCGAGACACGACAACTCACCGCAATAGAAGAAAGCAACCCCGAGAACGAGCAGAAATCAGGCGGACTCGGCCGACGCCACCACGGCCACCTGGCGCCGCCGGCGCTGGCGCCACCACCACACCAGCTCAAAGGTGCCCCAGGGAAGTAGCCAGATCGCCAGCAGCACGGGGATCAGCGCGGTGGCGTGGGCCAGAACCCACCAAAACGTCCATTGGGCGAAGGCGGGGGTGAAATACAGATGACTGGCAACGGCGATGACGTCCTTGAGGCTTGACTTACCGGTGTGAGCAGCGTCGCGAAGCTCCAGTTCCTTCAGTAAGCGATCGATAAAGCGGGTTTTTTCCTTGAAGAAGCTGTTGGCCGCAAAGTGAATGGCCTTGCGGGCGAATTTCCGACCGGCCAGCTCGAACGGGGGCATCTTGGGGTCTTTGAGCGACAGAATGGGAACTCGCGACAACGCCTGATCGAGAATCGCTGGCGTCACCTGTTCAAAGGCCTGGCGGAGACGCTGGGTTGGCAGTTCCTGTTTCGACAGGTCGCCAAACTGGGGGTAGTGTTGAGCCAGTTGCTGGGCCACAGCAAGGCCCAGCGGCGAAAGCACGCGCTCGCCCACCATCTGGCCCACATGTTCTCGCAGAATCAGCGTGCGAGCGCCGAAGGCAGAGCCTGTCAGCCCGCCCGCGCTGAGTGCCAGCAGGGGCAAGCATAACCCCCAGGTGAGCACCCAGGTCCACTGCGTGCACATCCACACCCAGCCGTGGCGCTGCTGGCGCAGCTCGTGCAGGCGCGACCAGGGCAGCATCCAGCGCAATGAGCCCATCAGCAGGGCCACCCCGACGAGCAGGCCCAGGGTGCAAAACAATAGCATCCACCCCGTGATCGCCGGAAGTGTGCTGAGAAAGACGCGAAACACGTCCCCCGCTCCGATGTCAGCCAGCACAAACATCGGGGACAGATTCACCGCGGTTCAGGCCAGCGCCTGTTCCAGGGTACTCCAGGCCAGAGTGGCGCATTTGACTCGGGCGGGATAGGTTCGCACACCGCTCAGAGCTTCCAGATCGCCGAAGTGTTCGGGGCAGTCCGGGCACTGTCGAGACTGCATCCAGGTGCGAAATTCTTGGGACAGCGCCAGCGCTTCGGCCACCGTCAAGCCGGCCACCTGCTGGGTGAGCATCGAAGCCGAGGCCTGCGAAATCGAACAGCCACTGCCCTGGAAGCGCACCTCGACGATTTTGCCGCCTTCCACTCGAAGCTGCAGCTCCACCTCGTCGCCACACAGAGGATTGTAGCCCTGATGTTGATGGCTGGGAGACTCGACGGGCCCCTGATTGCGAGGCGACTGACTGTGGTCGACAATGATGTCGCGATAAAGGTCTTCAACTTCGGACACGGCAAAAAATCCTTCGAGCTTCTTCCAGTCCCGCCGCCAAACGCAGCACGTCGGACTCGTCATTGTAGAGATATACGCTGGCCCGCACCAGACTGATGGGGGCTCGAGAACCCGGCTTCCAATGGTCGGTCAGGGCGCGCATCAAAGGCTGACAACAATGATGACCGGCGCGGATGCACACCCCAAGCCGGTCCAACACCGTGGCCAGGTCGTGAGGATGAATGCCCTCCAGAAAAAACGACACCGTGCCGCTCTGGTGATCGGGGTCCGAAGGGCCTACCAGGCGCACGTCGCTTTGTTCCGACAGCAACTTCAGCAAGGGTCCCAGCAATTGTTGCTCGTGACGGCGCACCTTGTCCATGCCTACCGCTTGCAGATAGTCCACGGCCGCCCCCAGCCCGATGGCCTCGGCGATCGGCGGGGTGCCGGCCTCGAAGCGCTGGGGGAGGGGAGCGAAGGTGGTGCGCTCGCGGGTGACGCGCTCGATCATGCTGCCGCCATACTGGTAGGGGGGGAGTGTTTCCAAAACCGGTAACCGACCCCAGAGCAGGCCGATGCCCGTGGGACCCAACATCTTGTGTCCTGAGAACACCAGGAAGTCACAGCCCAGATCTTCCACCGAACAGGGGAGGTGGGGAACGCCCTGGGCGCCGTCCACCACCAGAAGCGTGCCCTGATCGCGGCAGCGCCGGGCGATCTCGGCGATCGGATGGACCGCCCCGGTGACGTTGGACACCCAGGTCAGGCTCATCACCGCCGGACGCCGGGCCAGGCCGGCTTCCAGACTGTCGGCTACCAGCAGCCCGCGTTCGTCGACCTCGACCCAGTCCAGTTGCAGACCATACTGCTCGGCCACCTGCTGCCAGGGTACCAGATTGGAGTGGTGCTCCAGCACGCTCAGCAACACGCGGCTGCCGGTGGGCAGTTGACGCCCCAGACTGTGGGCCAGAAGATTTACGCTCTCGGTGGTGCCGCGCGTGAAAATACACTGCTCCGGACGGGTTCCCAAGAAGTCGGCCACCTTCTGGCGTGCCGCCTCATAGGCATCGGTGGCTCGGCTCGACAGTGCATAGGCGCCGCGATGCACGTTGGCACAATACTCCAGATAGTAGCCCCGCATGGCTTCCACGACCTGCACCGGCTTCTGGCTGGTGGCGGCGCTGTCGAGGTAGGCCAGCGTGCCCAGGCCGGGAAAGTCCTGTTTCCAAGGATTGCTCATCTCCAGGGTCTTCGCCCGAACCCCTGGATTCCTGCCCAGGGAACGTGCCCTCGGGGTCGAAACCCCTTGCCTATGGGACAGGAGAAGATCCAACGTCGGCGCTTTCTGGCCGACCTGCTCTTCGCCGGCGGGGTGCTCTCGGCGGCCGCGGTGCTGGCCAGCCAGGGGCGAAGCCCTGAACCTGCGGCCACGCCCACGGCCAGGCCCCCGGTGGCCACGCCTGTTCCCCAGCTGCCTCCGCCCGAGCCTCACGTACAGGGCGAAATGGAGCCCCCCGTGCACACCCCGCCGCAGCCGCCCCAAAGGCCGGTCAAAGACCCGTTTGCCAACAAGGACCAGCCCGAACCTTGTCCACCCCAGAAAATCCAGGTCCCCGAAGCTCCTCTGCCCGGGCGCATGAAAATGCCCGTCGATCGCCCTGCTCCCGGGAAATAGCTTTCCCCTCGGTGCTTCGCTCACGGCCCAAGGGGTCAATTTCTCCGTGTACTCCCGAGCCAGTGCCGTGGAATTGCTGCTGTTCGATCGGGTTGACGCGACCCGGCCCTCGCGGGTGTTTCGGCTCGACCCGCGAAGCCATCGCACCTACCACTACTGGCACCTCGAAGTTCCCGGGCTGAAGCCCGGACAGCTTTACGCCTGGCGGGCCCAGGGCCTCGACCCTCAGAAAGTGCTGCTCGACCCCTATGCCCGTGCCGTTTCCGTGCCGACGGCCTACGACCGACAGGCAGCGGCTCGAGCGGGCGACAACTGCGCCACGGCCATGAAAAGCGTGGTGGTCGACCGCCGCTCGAGCTTCAACTGGCGAGGCGACGTCCATCCCCGCCATCCCTTCCAGCGAACCGTCCTCTACGAAATGCACCTGGGTGGGTTCACCGCCAACCCCAACTCCGGGGTGGCAGCCGAGCACCGCGGTCGCTATGCCGGCGTGATCGAGAAAATCCCCTACCTCCAACAGCTTGGCATCACGGCCGTCGAACTGCTGCCCGTCTATCACTTCGACCCCTTCGACGCCCCCAAAGGCCGAAAAAACTACTGGGGCTATTCCCCGGTTTCGTTCTTCGTGCCCCATCCGGGCTACGCCGTCAGCGCCGATCCGCTCGAACAAATCGACGAATTCAAAACCATGGTGCGCGAACTGCACCGGGCCGGTATCGAGGTGATTCTCGACGTGGTGTACAACCATACGGCCGAGGGTGGAGCCGACGGCCCCGTGCTTTCCATGAAAGGGCTCGACCGCCACGCCTACTACCTGGCCCATCCCGACGACCCCCAGCAGTTTGCCAACTTCAGCGGTTGTGGCAACACCCTCAACGGCTACCACAGCGTGGTGCGGCGCCTGATTCTCGACAGCCTGCGCTACTGGGTTCAGGACATGCACGTTGACGGATTTCGTTTCGACCTCGCTTCCATCTTGTCCAGGGATAGCCAGGGACGGCCGCTGCAAGAGCCCCCCATTCTGTGGGACATCGAAAGCGACCCCGTGCTGGCGGGCTGCAAACTCATCGCCGAGGCCTGGGATGCCGCCGGGCTCTACCAGGTGGGCAGTTTCGTGGGCGACAGCTGGATGGAGTGGAACGGCCGCTTTCGCGACGACGTGCGCGGCTTCGTACGAGGCGAAAACGGATTGACCCGGGCTGTGGCCCAGCGCCTGCTGGGCAGCCCCGACCTCTTTGCCCACGAAGGCCGCGAGCCCGAACAGAGCATCAACTTCATCACCTGCCACGACGGCTTTACGCTCAACGACCTCGTCAGCTACGATCGCAAACACAACCTGGAGAACGGCGAAGACAACCGCGACGGCAGCAACGACAACCGCAGCTGGAACTGCGGGGTGGAAGGTCCCAGCAGCGATGCGGCCATCGAGGCCTTGCGCAGCCGCCAGGTCAAGAACCTGCTGTGCTACAACTTCCTGGCCCTGGGCACCCCCATGATCTGGATGGGCGACGAAGTGCGCCGCAGCCAAAGGGGCAACAACAACGCCTATTGCCAGGATAACGAAGTGGGCTGGATGGACTGGAGCCTGGTCGAGCACCATGCCGAGCTGCTGCGCTTCACCCGGGCCCTGATCCAGTTTCGCCTGAGCCGCCCCTTACCCGAGACCAACCTCAGCCTGCAGGAACTGCTTGAAAAAGCACCCTTTGACTGGCATGGCATCGAGCTGAACGCGCCCGACTGGCGCGACATCAGCCACAGCCTGGCCTTCACCTGGAATTGCCCGGGACACAGCCTGAAGCTGCACGCCATGCTTAACGCCTATTGGGAGCCGCTCGAATTTCAGCTGCCCCCCGGCCCCTGGCTGCGCTGGATCGACACCTCTCTGGCCCCTCCCTACGACATCGCCGAGCCCCGCCAGAGAGAACGCCTCTCCGGGCAGCGCTATCGGGCCGAAAGTCGCAGCGTCGTCGTGTTGATCAACGGCTGATCGCTGCCCAGGCACAGCCGCGAGAAGCAGCGGGCCAAAACAATACCGTTCAGAATGAACAGGAACGTGAAGACCAGCGCCGCCAACAAGTGCAGGTGCACGGCCGACGACAGCAACAGATCCACCCCGAAGAAGGCAGGGCTGATGGGAAATCCACTCATCCCCAGGAACGACAGAAAGAGCAGTCGAGCCGACCAGGGGTGCTCGACGGTCACCCCCCGAAAGCGGTCGAGCGGCAGTCGCCGCAGCTCTGGTGGCAACAACGAAATGCCCCACAGCCCCGACAGATAGGAGGTCACAATGCCCACCAGATAGGGCTCCAGCGTGTGCAGGCCGTGAACGCACAGACCAATGCTTAGAGCGGCACACAGAGAAAGTCCTAGCGAACGGGTCCATACCACCACAATGTTGCGGTTTTCGGCCATCAGGTGGCGAGCCACCCACTGGGTCAGGCGGAAGAACATGGCGTTGACCAGGTTCTCCATGTAGGCCTCTTGGGACACCAGCACAAACAACGTGCTGCGCAGCCGATTGGGCAGCCAGTGCTCGAACGAAAAATCGGAGGCCAGGCTGTGGCTGCCGGCGCTGCTTTGCTGGCGCAGCAGATAGGCCACCAGCGATGGGCTGATCAGCAGCTGATAACAGCGCAACGAAGCGTTGCCCACAAAGTGCACCAACACCCAGTGGTTCCAGCCCAGTGCCAGTTCGGCAAACATCAGCCCTACCTGGGCCACCGAGCTGTAAGCGATTTGCCCCTTGATGTTGCTCTGCACGTGGCTGATGCCGGTGGCCAGGAAGGCCGTCACCAGCCCCACGCAGGCCACCGCCACCCGTGCGCTCAAACTGGCCTGCCAGATGGGAGCCGTGCGCAGCAACAAAAACACCCCGGCGTGAATCGACAGGGCTCCATAAAAAATGGCGCTCGACGGCGTAGGGCCTTCCATCGCCCGGGCCACCCAAAAACTGAAAGGAAACTGGGCCGACTTGCCGGCCGCACTCAGCAACAGCAGCAGCGAAAGAATCAGCAGGTGATGTCCGGGGAGCGAGTGGGCCGCCATGGTGTCGAATTCTGCCGTGCCCAGATCGTGGTGCTGCAGGTAGGCTCCCACCAGCAGTCCCACATCGCACAATCGATAGATACAGTACACCTTAAGAGCGTTGCGCACCGGGCCTTCGCGCTGGCGATAAAAGCCGATCAGCAGAAAGCTCGAGATGCCCACCACTTCCCAGGCCAGGAACAGCGTGTCCAGATCGTGGGCCAGCACCACCCCGCACATACCGGCCAGAAAGAACAGAAGCGTGGAGAAAAACCTCCGCTGCCCCGGCTCACGGTGCATATAGAAGCGGCTGAAGCGAACCACCAACCCGCCCAGCAGCGCCGTCATGAACAGGAACACCCCGCCAGCCAGATCCAGATGCAGGGTCAGCCCGAAGTGATGGCCTTCCCAGTCGAACAGCGGAGCCTTGAAGTCGGCGATCGGATGCTGCCAGGCCTGCACGAACGTGGCCACCACCAGCAGGCTGAGGGCCGCACTGCAGTAGGAAGCCAGGCGGTGCATCCAGGACTCACGGTCGGCCGGGCACAACGAGACCAGCAGCCCTCCCAGGGCCGGAATCAGGGGGATCCAGTGCAGTGACATCAGGCAACCTCCACCATCTTGCCCTGATGAAAACGCCACAGGCGGCTCCCCTCAGGGTCCAGAGCGGCATAGGCCAGCCACTCGTTTTCAATCCACTCATAGACGGCGGGGTTGCGACGAGCCGCCGCCAGGGCCACCTCGGGAAACTGCTCCACGAGCAGCAGCAGCCGCAGCGGCTCGTGCAACTCGGTCATCTGGGTGGGCAGCCCCGTCAGCAAATCGCCTTCGGTGCCGTTCATCACCCCGATCAGTCCGTTGATATTGTGGGGCAACTTGCTTCCTGCCCCGTACTTCTGAGGATCGAGGCGTGAGAAATAGTATTCCAGATTGATGCCGCCACAGACCGGCACCACCGCGTTCAAAATGGCGCAGAGGATGTCGCCGTTGGTGTCCACCCGGGGGTCGTAGGAATTGAGGAAGGCGCGCCGGTCCAGAAACAGTTCCCGAGTGCGTGTGCGTCGCCCCACAATGCAGGCCGCATTGCCGGCGTGGTTCAGCTCGGGACGGGTCTCAAACAGCGAAATCGAGCGTCGCCGCACCTCGACCAGAGCGTCCTTTTCCGACAAGCCCCGGGCCGCCATCGGCAACTTCTCGCAGCGCTCCTGTGCGTTGCGTCCCAGGGCCACTTCCATGGACCGCCGAAAGTCTTCGAAGCGTTGCCGCTGAGTGGCCGGTAGTTGCTCCACATCGTAATACTGCACCTCGTCGCGGGTGGTGTCGTGCAGCGCTCCCACAAACCAGGTGTCCTCGGGAAGGGCCTGGCCGCGTGCCGCCAGCAGGGCCCGCACCTCGGGTCGGTTGGCCATCAGCGCAAAGGCTCGAGCGTTCGGTGCCCCGGCCTTGCCCGAACAGGCGCCACAGTCATAGGCGGCAAAATACGGATTGTTCACCGAGCTCGAACCGTGACCGAAAAGCACCACCAGGCGGGACAATCCGCGACGCAGGGCTCCGGTGGCTCGCAGCAGGTTACCCACGCGGTCGGCCATTTCTGCGTCGGAGTAGCCCACCTGGCAGCCTTCACAGGTTTCGTCGGAGCAACAGCTCACCTGTAACTCGGCCTGGCCGTCCACGCGCCGTAAGGACGAAGCCGTCAGCGGACTCATACTCGGACGGAACAAGGAAAATGCCAGCTTCAAGGCTGCCCAGAGCCCCACCGTCTGGCTGATCAAAAAACCGCGAATGAGCGTGTGGCTATCGCCGTCACCCTCGAAGGGCAGATGCAGGCGGCGGCGGTCGTTGGTCTTACGGGGAATCTCGCGAATCAGGTGGTGGGGCTCGACCGGTTGTGGACAGTGCTTGAAGGCAAAGGCGTCGTCGGCCCCCTGGAACATGCAGTCTACACCGAAGAAGCCTGCGAAACCGAAGGTTTCCAGCGCGGGGTGAATGCGTTCCAGATGTCGTCGAATCGAACATTCGCGATCGTCGATACAGAAAAAGGCCTGCACCTCGGGAACCGGCCCCTCGGGCATCGGCGGTTGGCGACGAATCTGGTCGAGCACCGGAGACCGCCACTGCTGCTCACGCTCGATCTGTGCCTGGCGCAGGGCCTTTTCCTCAGGGGTCCACTGCAGCCGATAATCAGGGTCGCAGGGCAGTTCGGGTGGGAGCTCGTGGCTTTCGATCAGGGGGACGAAATCGCGACCCAGATGTTCCTCGATCACCGCCAGCTCGGCCATCAACTCCAGGGCCAGAAAGTCGGCCAGACGAATCTGACGGCGCACGACCAGCTGACCGGGCTCGGCTTGCAGCCGAGAAATCACCCCGGACCAACCCGGATGGGCCAGCGAGGTTTCCAGCAAATAGGCTTCGGCGAAGCGCATGTTCCCCAGCAGCTGCTCGAGGATCCGTGTGATGACCTCTTCGGGTGAAATCGCAAAGTATTCGCGAATCCCTTGGCGCGAGAAGGGCACCAGCGGCAGCCAGGACTCGCGCACCAGCTGACCCACCGCCTGAAAGAACCCGGTGTGAGCGTGGGGCATGCGCCAGATCGAGATGCCCTGGTCGAGAAACTGCCCCGCCAGCCGAAAGAGCACCGGATGGGTTCTCCGTTCCAGACCCGCCACCCCGCGCTCTTTCCAGCGTTGCCGCAGCTGCAATACGGAAGCCTGTGGCTGGTGCTCCAGGAAGGCTCTCGAACCATAGAGCCGCGAGGCTCGCAGGCAGCCTTCGAAAAACGGAAAGTGCTGAAAGGCGTGCAGGGTGTTGTGGTGCACAAACTCTTTCAGTGCCCCCTGTGACGGTAGCCAATGCTGGATGCGCTCCAGGATGGCGGGAATGCTCTGGCCGACCTGAGCGGTCACGAGGCCCTCCGGCTTCGGGCCACGCGGGCCGACAGCGGGTGGCCCGAGACCGCCCGGTGCTCCTCCAGGCCCCTCAGCTCAACCTTGCCCCCGGTTCGCTCATAGTCGTGACGAAAGTGATCCAGATATTCCAGCGACGAATGGTCTACCAGGCGCGTGCCCGACAGATCGATGTGCACCTCGAGCCCGCTCGGCAGTTGCTCTAACTGACGTTGCAGGCGCAGCAGATTGGCGAAGGTCAACGAGCCGTCGCAGCGGCAGATGGCTTGTTGCGATTCTACCGCGATGTCCACCTGACATTGCACCAGGCCCCGTGGCCCCACTCCTCGCCACAGGTGCAGGATGGCCTTCACCAGGATGCCCGAAGTAATACCGATCAACAAGTCGGTGCCCAGCGTCACCACGATGGTGGTGACGAAGATCAACAACTGGTCACTGCCCACCTCATAGGTCTTGCGGAACTCCCGTGGAGAGGCCAGGCGAAACCCCGTGTAGCACAGCAAGGCCGCCAGCGATGCCAGAGGAATGCGATGGATCAGGCCCGGCAGCGCACATACAAAGACCAGCATGAAGGCCCCGTGGAAGAAGTTGGCCCAGCGCGTGCGGGCGCCGTTGTTAATGTTGGCCGAGCTGCGCACGATTTCGGCGATCATCGGCAGCCCGCCGATCATGCCCGACACTGCCGTGCCCACGCCGATGGCCGTCAAATCCCGATTCAGGTCGGTCTTGCGTTGATAGGGGTCCAGTTTGTCCACCGCCGCCGCCGAAAGCAAGGTTTCCAGGCTGGCGATGATGGCGATCATCATCACCGCCTTCCAGAAAATACCCTCGCCCAGTCGCGACCAGTCGGGGGTGACAATACCATCGCTCAATGTGCCCGGCAGGGTCACCAGAAAGTCGGGGCCCAGCTTGTAGGCGTGATTGAGGAAGGCCACATAGGTGTGCTCGTGGCTCAGGTCAAACCAGGATCCCATGGCCATCCCCAGCAGCACCGCCACCAACGGGGCCGGCACTCGGCGAAAAGCGGCGATGCGTGGCAAAAGCATAACGGTGGCCAGACTGGCCAGCCCGATGACGGCGATTTCGGGGTTCAGGTTGGGCAGGCTGGCAGGCAATCGCAGCAATTGCTCCAGCGCCGTCTTGCCCGCCGGCTTCAGGCCCAGCATCACATAGCTTTGTTTGACCATCAGAATGATGCCGATCGAGGCCAGCAAACCGTGTACTGCCGTCGAGGGGAAAAAGCTGCTCAACTTGCCGGCTCGGCTCAGGCCCAGGGCCACCTGAATCAGGCCGGCCAGCACCGTTGCCGCCAGCGTGGCCCGATAGCCCGCCATCAGGTCTCCGGGCAGCGCCAACGATTCGACGGCCGCCAGGATGACCACGATCAGCCCGGCAGCGGGCCCGTTGATCGTCACGTGGCTGCCGCTGATTTGCGACACCACCAGCCCGCCCACGACGGCGGCAATAATTCCCGAGAGCGGCGGGACACCCGAAGCCAGGGCGATGCCCAGGCACAGTGGTAAAGCGATCAAGAACACCAGAAATCCGGAGAGCACTTCGCTGCGCCAGTTTTCTTTCAGTCCCTGAAGGCCATCAGAGGGAAGGCTTTTCATAGACGGCAGCCTAGCAAGTCGCCCGTGAGCCGTGTACTACAACTTTGCCAGGAAACCCACCCGCCGCCAGGAAGGCCCTCGCCGTGATGGAGGAATGTGAGGTCGAGGTCGATCACCTCTTGATACGAGGTGTGCGGCGCCCCGGTATCGGTCCGCGCTGCCTGGCTCTGCACGGCTGGCTGGACAACTGCGGCAGCTTTGCCACCCTCCAACATCATCTGCCCAACTGGGATTTCCTGGCCGTCGACTTACCCGGGCACGGTCGCTCCCAGTGGTTGCCACCCGCTTCCACCTATCACTTTGTCGATACCGTGGCTCGCGTCGTACAACTCATCCGCCACTGGGCTCAACCCCGTTTGATACTGCTGGGTCACTCGATGGGTGGCGCGGTAGCCACGCTGGCGGCCAGCCTGGCCCCCGATCAGGTCGAGGCGCTCATCATCCTCGACGCCCTGGGCCCCATCTCTACCCCCGACGAAGAGGCCCGGCAACTGTTTCTCAAGGCCTTGCAATCGCGCCAGCCCTATCAGCGACGCTACTACGCCAGCCGTCAGGCGGCCATCGAGCGCGTGCGCAGCGGTGGGCACTCGCAACAGGCTGCCGAGCACCTGGTGGCCCGCAGCCTGTTGCAATGCGAACACGGCTACTTCTTCTCGTTTGACCCGCGGCTTAAGGAAGTGTCGCGGGCCCGCTACACCGAATCCCAGTTGAAGAACTTTCTGCAGGCCATTTCCTGTCCCGTACAGGTGCAGAGCTTCAGTCAGGGGTTGCTGCCCAAGTTTCCCCCCGCTCGCCAGCGCTTCGAGTGGCTACCTCAGGGGCAGTGGGTCGACCTTGAGGGTGGCCACCACCTGCATCTCGAGCAGCCCGAGCCCGTGGCCCGGGCGATCCACGACCTCTACTTGCAGACCTCCAGCAGCTGAAACGGACCCTGCAGCCCTATCACCTGTTGCAGGCGTAAGCCCGCCTGCTCAAACAAGGCCCGAAACTGGGCCACCGTGCGCTCGCGCCCGCCGGTCATCACCATCATGTTCAGGTCCATCATCGAGGCCTCGGCCGCAGCCGGGGGCTCGGGCATCAGCATCTCCACCACCAGCAGCCGAGCATCGCCGCTCATGGCCTGAGCCACATTCTTTAAGATGCTCACGCACTGTGGGTCGGTCCAATCGTGCAAGATATGCTTCAGCAAATAGAGGTCCGGACCGCCGGGCACCTCTTCGAAGAAGTTACCGGCCCGCAGCTCCACCCGCTCGACGACACCCAGAGCCTGCAACGGCGCCAGAGCACCTTCCAGCACCGGGGCCGCGTCGAACAGCAGCCCGCGGGCCTGGGGTGCCCGCTGCAGCAGCAGTGACAATAGCTGTCCGTGTCCTCCGCCGATGTCGGCGATGCAGCGGAAGCGACTGAAGTCGTAGGCCTCCTGTACAGCGTGAACAAAGGCTCGGGTCAGACTGGCCATGGCCCGATTGAAGCGCTCGTGCTCTTCGGGTTGCCCCTGCAAGTAGTCAAAGACGTTGCTCACGCCCAGCGCCTTCTGGTAGGCGGGCTCGCCGGTGCGCACCGAATGGTCCAGGTGGGCCCAGCTGTTCCAGTGGCCGGGGTCGGGCATCATAATGACCGCATCACGCATCGAACGCGGATGATCGCGGGTCAGCAGTTGGGCGATTTCGCGCAACTGAAAACGCCCCGGCTCCAGCTCGTCCATCAGTTCCAGGCTGGCGCAGGCGCGCAGCAACCGCGCCACCCCATCGGCGCAGTAGCCGTGCTGTTCGGCCAGCTCGCTGGCCGTGCGTGGGCCTTGGGCCAAACTTTCGATCAGGTCCAGGCGTGTGGCCACCGACACGACCTGGGATACCCAGTAGCCCGAGGCATATTGCATCAGTCGTTGTTCCGGGGGGCAAGCGGTGGTCTGTGACATCCAGCCTCGTTCGCCACTTGCCGTAGCGCTTCCCTGTCGTGTTGCTTGGGGAAACTGACAGGATTGACATCTGAACCCTCCAGGGGCCAGCCCACGGGTTCAGAAGAACTTCCTATGCGATTGCTGGTGGTGGAAGACGAGCGAAAAATTGCCGAGAACCTCAAGAAGGGTCTGGAAGAATTGCATTACCGCGTCGACCTGGCCAGCGACGGTCGGGCCGGGCTCCAGATGGCGCTTCAAGGGGACTATCGATTGATTGTGCTCGACCGCATGTTGCCCGAACTCGACGGCCTCCAGGTGCTCACACGGCTGCGCCAGCAGGGTTTGCGCACGCCGGTGGTGCTGCTCACCGCCCTCGATCGCGTCAACGACCGCGTTCAGGGCCTGCAGGCCGGGGCCGACGATTATGTGGTCAAGCCCTTTGCGTTGGCCGAACTCACGGCCCGTATCGAGGCCATCTTGCGCCGTTCCCAGCTGGTGGTGCCCCAGGACCACCAGCAGCTGGGCGATCTCACCCTGTGTTATTCCAATCAGACGGTCCAGCGCAGCGGTCAGCTTCTGGAACTCACCCCCAAAGAGTTCCGCATTCTCTGCTTGCTGTGTGAACAGCCCGAGCGCCTGGTTACCCGACGCGAAATCATTGAAAAGGTTTGGGGGCTGACCTTCGACACCGAAACCAACTTGCTCGACGTGACCATGCGACGCCTGCGCCACAAGCTCGACGACCCTTTTGAGCATAAACTGATCCGCACCGTTCGAGGAGCGGGATATTCGCTACATCTGCCTTGCGAAAACTCTCACTAGCTCAAAGGCTGGCCCTCATCTATGCGCTCAGCAGCACCCTGCTGCTGACCTGCTTGCTGTCGCTGACCTTCTGGCTGCTCGAGCGCGAATTCGAGCGCGAGGAAACCCGCGTGCTCGACGACACCGTCAACCTCTTTCAAACTCTGGTTGACCGCGAGCCCGACTGGCTGGGCACCCTGCGTCGCGAGCTACCCGCCGACTTGCAGGCGCTGCATTTTCATCCCTACCAGCTTCAGGTGCGCCACCGCAGCGGCAAAGTGCTCTTTGAAACGGCGGCATTCCCCAGGCTCAGCAGCGCCTTTCTTCAGGCCCTGCCCGAGTCCGCTCCCGGTGCGGCCGGCGAAGGTCGCCCGCTCGAGGTCAACGGTGCCAGCTTTCTGGTGGTGCGCACCCGGCTGCAGCGCGATGCTCAGGTGTCCATGCTGGTGACTCTCGAAACCACGCTGCATCGCCGCACCCTTGGCCAGTATGGCCTCACCCTGGCGGGCCTGGCCCTGGCATCGGTGGCGGTGGTGGCGGCCTCGGCTCTGGCCCTGGCCCGCCGCGGTCTGGCCCCACTGGACCAAATGGCCTCACTGGTGCAGGAACTGGGCCTGCCGAACCTGCGTCTGCGACTGCGTGACCGACCCTGGCCCGCCGAATTGCAGCCGTTGGCCCGAGAATTTGACCGCCTGCTCGACGAAGTCGAAGAGGGCATTCAGCAGCTCTCCCACTTCTCTACCGAACTGGCCCACGAACTGCGCACGCCGCTGGCCTCGCTTTCGCTGCAGCTCGAGGTTGCTCTTGGAAACCCTCGTTCTCCCCAGGAATACCAGGAAGTGCTCGGATCGGTAACCGAAGAACTGGAGCGCCTGACCCACCTGGTTGAGCGCCTGCTGTTGCTGGCCCGCACCGACTCGGCCCGCCCTCATCTCGATCTCCAGTGGGTTGAACTGCATCCCCTGCTGGACCGACTGATCGACTTTATGGTCGAAGACCGCCGCTGCCTTCAAATGGACATCCCTGCGAAGGCAACCCTTTGGGCCGACCCCATCCTGCTCGAGCTGGCGCTTGGCAACCTGATTTCCAACGCCGTCAAATACTCCAAACCACCCTGGCAGCTTCGCTGGCAGGCCAGCGAGCGAGAAGTCAGTCTGGAATTGAGCGATTCGGGCCCCGGCATCGAGCCCGACCTCCTGCCGCACCTTTTCGAGCGCTTCTACCGAGCCCACCCGCAAGGCCTTGGCCTCGGGCTGGCGCTGGTTCACTCTGCGCTGAAAGCCCACGGCGGCGAGGCCCATGTCCAGTCTACCCTGGGCCAGGGCACCCGATTCACCCTGACCTTTCCCGCTGCCCCTTCAACCGGACTGTCGTGCCCCACCGGCTGACACGACAAAGCAGTCGCCCCTGGATTATTGAGAAAATGTGCAATTTATAAAAGCTGGAACCTTTTATGGAGAGAGCCGGTTCAGCCACTTATCTTTCGACAAGGAGGACTCTACCCGGTTTCTGGCCGCCAGGTCTGCTTACTTTCAGGCTCGGCCAGACTTCAGTGCGTATTCCCCAAGTCAGTGTCCCTGGTTGCCCGGAGTTGCTCCGGGCTCTTTTTTCCCGTTCAGTCGTGTCGTGTCCGTAGCAGCGACACGACATCGCCGCCAAAGCAAAGGCAACGGACCATCAAGACAGAACTTTTGAGAGTTGCTATAGTGGTGCGGTGAAACACCCCGGGGTCCTGAACGACATCCTTTTCAGAATCGTCTTTGGCAGCCAGAGCAGCGAGCCGGTGTTGCGTGCCTTGTTGAATGCCCTTCTTGGTCTGGAAGGTTCGGACCGAATCGTTGAACTCACTTTGCTGAACCCCATCCTGGAGAAGGACTTTGTCGGCGAGAAAGGTCCCATTCTTGACCTCAAAGCCAAAGATGTGGCGGGCCGACAATACAATGTCGAAGTTCAGCGCCACTCGGGGAGTGACAGCTACACCAAGCGCTCTTTCTATTACGGCAGCCGGTTCTACGCCGAACAGTTGCAACAGGGTGCCTCCTATAAGACGCTGCGCAAAACCGTTTGCCTTTCGATTCTCGACTTTGTCCTCTTTCCCGACAGTCCCCCGATTCATCATCGCTTCGAACTGAGGGAGCGGGAACAGCACTTCTTGCTCGATGAACTGCTCGAACTGCACTTCGTTGAATTGACTAAGTTTCGCCCGGACAAGCCTCAGCAACTGCAGACACCGTTTGAACGCTGGCTCTACTTTTTGAAGTTTTCCGACCTGTATGAAGAACACGAACTGCCAGACGACCTGGCAAGGGAGGAAGGTATCTCCATGGCACTCGATTCCATGCGTCGCGCTTATGCCAACGACCCCATTCGCGAGCGTATCCTGGCCCAGGAGAAGGCAGATCGCGATGAGCGAAGCCGGATGGAGGCCGCGATGGACGAGGGTCTCGCCAAGGGCCTCGCCGAAGGCAAGGCCGAGGGCCTCGCCGAAGGCAAGGCCGAGGTGGCGCGCAAGATGAAGGGGGCGGGCTTCGACTCCAAGTTTATCGGCGAGTTCACCGGGCTCAGCCAGGACGACATCGACCGGCTCTAGCAACCCGGCGGCAGGGAAGGCTAGCCTTCGCCAACGAAATCAAGCCCCGTGAATCTCGACTTCCCCACTCTGGAGGCCCTGCGTCTCAAACACCCGGCCTGGAATCTGTTACGGGCCGACAGTGCCCCGCTGGTGGTCAGCTTCTTACATCAAGCCTTCATCGCGCCCAACCTGCGCAGCTGCTCCCAGTCGGACTTGGTGGAGAAGCTCGAGGATCAGCTCTTTTCGCTGCGCCAGGGCGCGCAACAGGACCCCTTTCCGCGCTCGGCCCAGGCCTACCTCGACGAATGGGCCCAGGACGACAAAGCCTGGCTGCGCAAGTATTATCCTCCCGGCTCCGATGAGCCCCATTTCGACCTGACCCCGGCCACCGAAAAGGTCATCGGCTGGCTGAACAGCCTGACCGAGCGAGCCTTCGTGGGCACCGAGTCTCGCCTGCTGATGGTCTTCGAGTTGCTGCGCCAGATGGTCGAGGGGGCCGAGAACAACCCCGAAGCCCGCATCGCCGAGTTGCAAAAGCGACGCCAGGAGCTGGACGAGGAAATCGCCCGAATTCGCGCCGGCCACCTGGCTTTGCTCGACGAAACCGCCCTCAAAGACCGCTTTCAGCAGCTGGTGGGCACGGCCCGCGACCTGCTGGGCGACTTTCGCGAAGTCGAGCAGAACTTTCGCCAACTCGACCGTCGCGTGCGCGAGCGCATCGCCCTTTGGGACGGATCCAAGGGCCAGTTGCTCGACGAAATCTTGGGCGAGCGCGACGCCATTACCGACTCAGACCAGGGGCGCAGCTTCCGGGCCTTCTGGGACTTTCTCATGTCCCAGGCCCGCCAGGAAGAACTGAGCCAGCTGCTGGATCGCGTATTGCAATTGCCGGCCGTCAGTTCGCTGCGACCCGATGGCCGGCTGCGTCGCATTCACTACGACTGGCTGACGGCCGGCGAGCACACCCAGCGCACGGTGTCGACCCTGTCCCAGCAACTGCGCCGCCTGCTGGACGACCAGGCATTCCTGGAAAATCGACGCATCATGGAGATCCTTCAGCACCTGGAGGGGCGGGCGGTGCAGGTGCGCGAGCATCCCCCTGCTGGCGACTTCTTCGGCGTCGACGACCTGGGGGCCGATGTGGAACTGCCGATGGAACGGCCCCTGTTTAGCCCGCCCTTGAAACCGGTCATTGCCGATCAGGTGCTGCAAGAGTCGCAGGTCGAGCTTGACACCGAGGCCCTCTTCACCCAACTGTTCATCGACAAGGCGCGGCTGGCAGCCTGCGTGCGCCAAAGCCTGGGCGCGCGCCAGCAGGTGAGTCTGGCCGAAGTGGTGCAGGAACACCCCCTCGAGCACGGCCTGGCCGAGCTGGTGGCCTACCTATCGCTGGCCAGCGAGAGCCCGCGGGCCGTGTTCGATCGCGAAACCGAACAACACATTTTCTGGCAAGACCCCGAGGGGCAGCGCAAAGTGGCGCGCCTGCCCAGGGTCTTGTTCGTGAGATAGGCTGCGATGGCGCTTTCCCCGGTGGTCATTCATCTGCTCAAAGGCGTCCTCTATCAGGAGGACCAGCCCCAGCTTTGGGCTTCGCTGCTGGAGTTGCAGTCGCAGGTGCGCGACTATCTGCGGGTGCTGGGGTTGGAAGTCATTTTGGACGAAGCCGAAGGCTATGCTTTCCTCAAGGCCCGCAAGGCCGACGACGACGAGCCCGAGCTGCCCCGGCTGGTCAGCCGTCGGCCGCTCTCGTATCCGGTGAGCCTGCTGTTGGCTTTGCTGCGTAAGAAGCTGGCCGAGTTCGACGCCCTGGGAGGCTCAACGCGCCTGATTCTCACGCGCGATGAAGTGGCGCTGATGATGAGCACCTACCTGCCCGCCGGCAGCAATGAGGCTCGCCGCACCGACCAGATCGAGAGCTACCTCAACAAGGCCGTCGACCTGGGCTTTGTTCGTCGACTGAAAGGACAGGAACAAACCTTTGAAGTGCGCCGCATTCTGAAGGCCTATATCGATGCCCAGTGGTTGGCTGATTTCGACTCGCAATTGGCGGCTTACGCCGCCCACGCCCGAGGCTAGCCCGTGGACGCGCTCGAGCAAGGCCTCTTCGAAGCCCTGGCCCGGGAGGATGGCCTGACCGGCTTTCGCCTCGAGCGTCTCGAGGTGTTCAACTGGGGCACCTTCGACCGCATGGTCTACAGCTATCCAATGGGTGGGCGCAACGGCCTGCTCACTGGCGACATCGGTTCGGGCAAGTCCACGCTGGTAGACGCCATCACCACCCTGCTCGTGCCTGCCCACAAAGTGGCCTATAACAAGGCGGCCGGTGCCGAGGCCAAAGAACGCAGCCTGCGCTCTTACGTGCTGGGCTACTACAAGTCCGAGCGCGGCGAAGGCAGTTCGGCCCGACCGGTGGCGCTGCGCGACGCCAACAGCTATTCGGTGATCCTCGGGGTTTTCCGCAATCGGGGCTTCGAGCAGTCGATCACCCTGGCTCAGGTTTTCTGGATGAAAGAAGCGGTGGGCCAACCGGCCCGATTCTTCGCGGTGGCCGAGCGCGAGCTGACCATCGCCCGCGACTTCGCCGGCTTCGGCAGCGACATCGGCGAGCTACGAAAGCGCCTGCGCAACCAGCAGGTCGAAGTCTTCGACGCCTTTCCGGCCTACGGTGCCCATTTTCGTCGTCGCTTCGGAATCAACCACGAACAGGCGTTGGAGCTGTTTCACCAGACCGTGTCGATGAAGTCGGTGGGGAACCTCACCGACTTCGTGCGCCAGCATATGCTCGAAGTCTTTGACGCCGAACCGCGTATCCTGGAACTCATCGCCCATTTCGACAACCTCAACCGGGCCCACCAGGCCGTGCTGAAGGCCAAGGCGCAGGTACTGGCCCTGACCCCCTTGTCTGAGGACTGCCAGAGGCTGGCACTGCTCAACGCCGAGGTGGCCGGATTGCGTGCCTGTCGCGACGCATTGAAGAGCTACTTTGCTCAGCAGAAGGCCGACCTGCTCGAGCGCCGCCTGGCTCGTCTCGGGGAAGAGCAGCAGAAGCTGCTGGCTCAGGTGTCCAGGCTGGAAGAGGACCGGCTGGGCCACGAAGATGAACGCTGGGAGCTTCAGCAGGCCATTGCCGACAACGGCGGCGACCGCATCGAGCGGCTCAGTGCCGAAATCAAAAGCAAGGGCGAAGAGTTGGAGCGTCGGCGCCGCAAAGACCAGCACTTTGCCGCCCTGATGCAGGCCCTGGACATGCCGCCGGTAGAAAGCGAAGACAGCTTTCAGGCCCGGCGCAGCCTGGGAGCGCAGCTGCTGGCTCAGGCCGTGCAAGAAGAGGCCCAGCTGCAGAACGAAGTCACCGACCAGCGCATCGAGTTGAAGCAGGCCGGTCAGCAGCTGCAAGAGCTTCAGCTCGAGCTGGCCGGCTTGCGAGCGCGCCGCACCAATATCGACCAGGCCCAGGTCGAAGTACGCCAGTGGATGTGTCGCGACCTGGGGCTTAGGGAAGAGGAACTGCCCTATGCCGGCGAGCTGTTGCAGGTCATCGAGCGCGAACAGGATTGGGAGGGCGCGGCCGAGCGCCTGCTGCGCAACTTCGCCCTCTCCCTGCTGGTGCCCGACCGCCACTATGCCTCGGTGAGCGACTGGGTCGACCGCACCCGCCTGCGCGGAAGGATGGTCTATTACCGCGTGCTGGCCAGCGCGCCGCCCCCCGGGCCCGAGGTAGACCGCGCCTCGCTGGCCGCCAAGCTGGCCATCAAGCCCGACACGCCCTTGTTCGCCTGGCTCGACAATGAGTTGCGCAGACGTTTCGACCACATCTGCTGCAACACTCTGGAGCAGTTTCGACGCGAGCGCAAGGCCATCACTCAGGCCGGTCAGGTTAAGGCGCCGGGGGAACGGCACGAGAAAGACGACCGCCACGACCTGCGCGACCGCAGCCGCTACGTGCTGGGGTGGAGCAATCAGGCCAAAATCGCCGTGCTGGAGCGCAAGGAGAAGCAGCTGCAGCAGGACATCGATCGGCGCATGCAGGCCCTGAGCGCGCTAAACGCCCGCCAGAACGCCCTGAAGAAGCGCACGGCCGACCTGGGCAAGCTCGAAGAGTATCGGGATTTTCGCGAGCTCGACTGGCGCCCGCTGGTCGGCCAACTGGCCGACCTCGAGCAGCAGAGGCAGGCGCTGGAGTCGGCTTCCGACGTGCTGCAGCAGTTGACCCTGCGGCTCAAAGCGGTTCAGGCCGCCCTGGGGCAGTTGGAGAAAGAACTGGCCGAGCGCAACACCGAGTGCGGCGTCAATCAGAACAAACAGCAGACGGCCCAGGAGCTGCTGGCCGAGGCCCGGGCGCTGGCGCCCACCCCCGAACAACTCGAGCTCTTTCCCCAGCTGGAAGAGATGCGCAAAGAGGCCCTGGGCGAGCATACCCTGACGGTCGAGTCGTGCGACAATCGGGCCGGCGACCTGCGCGACTGGCTGACCGCGCGAATCGACGCCGAAGACAGCAAGATCAAGCGGCTGCGCGACAAGATTATCAAAGCCATGAGCGACTTTCGCGCCCACTATCCCCTTGATGCCGAAGAGATGGACGTTAGCATCGAAGCCGCCCACGAATACCAGGCCCTGCTCGACCGCCTGCAAAGTGACGACCTGCCGCGCTTCGAGTCGCGCTTCAAGGAACTGCTCAACGAGAACACCATCCGCGAAATCGCCCATTTCCAGTCACTACTGGCCAAAGAGCGCGAGACCATTCGCGAGCGCATTCGCCTGATCAACGGTTCGCTGCGCCAGATCGATTACAACCCGGGACGCTACATCGAGCTCGACGAGCAGCCCACGCCCGACGCCGAAATCCGCGATTTTCAAAGCGACCTGCGGGCCTGCACCGAGGGTGCCCTGACCGGTTCGGAGGACGAGCAATATTCCGAGAGCAAGTTTCTGCAGGTGCGGGCCATCATCGAGCGCTTTCGCGGCCGAGACGGCCAGGCCGAGGCCGACCGCAAATGGACGCGCAAAGTGACCGACGTGCGCAACTGGTTCACCTTCTCGGCGGTGGAGAAGTGGCAAGAAGATGAAAGCGAGTACGAGCACTACACCGACTCGGGGGGCAAATCGGGCGGCCAGAAGGAGAAGCTGGCCTATACCATCCTGGCCGCCAGCCTGGCCTATCAGTTCGGCCTGGAGTTGGGCAGCGAGCGCAGCCGAACCTTCCATTTCGTGGTCATCGACGAGGCTTTCGGACGCGGCTCCGACGAGTCGGCGCGTTTCGGCCTGGAACTGTTCCAACGCCTCAACCTGCAGGTGCTGGTGGTCACTCCGCTGCAGAAAATCCACATCATCGAGCCCTTCGTATCCACCGTGGGTTTTGTCCACAATGCGGAAGGCAACTGTTCCCGCCTGCAAACCCTGACCATCGAGGAGTATCGGGCCCGCAAAGAGGCGCGCACGCTTTGAGCTGGACCACCCCGGCCGACATCCAGGCGGCCGTCCGTCGCCAGTGGGATCGAGGACGAATTCTGACACTGGGAAAGGATCTCTTTCCTCTGCGAATCCCGCTCAAAGGTCCCACTTCTCAGCAACTGGCCGAACGCTTTGGCGAGGTCCAGGAATGGATCCGCCTTCTACGAGCCGGCGAGGGCCACTATCGGCTGGAGTTTCGCACGCTTCGCCACCGACTGATCGGCTCCAACCAGGTGCCGGCCCGCATCTTTGTCGACACCCCCGCTCAGGCCCTGACCATGATCGACCGGCAGACCGAGGCCCACACCTACGAGCAACTGTGCCAGGCTGCCCGCCAGCGTTGCCCGGAGCTGCTGGCCTGGCTGGCCCGCCGACCCCTGCGGGCGTTGGAGCTGGCCGAAGAATGGCCGCGCATGCTGGACGTGGTCAGCTGGGTTCAGGCCCATCCCCAGTCGGGCCTCTACATTCGCCAGGTCGATTTTCCCGGGGTGCACACCAAGTTTATCGAACAGCACAAATCGGTGCTCACGGAACTGCTCGACCTGGTGCTGCCCGGCCAGGGCGCCTTTGAGCGCCGCTTCGGCTTTCGCGAGAAATCGGCCCGGGTGCGCTTCCGGCTGCTCGACGCCTCGAACCAACTGCCCGAGGGCCTCACCGACCTGTCGCTGGTCAGCGAAGAGTTCGCTCGCTTCGTGCCCGGCCTGCACCGCGTGTTCATCACCGAGAACGAAATCAACTTCCTGTGCTTTCCCAACCTGCCCAACAGCCTGGTGATTTTCGGCTCGGGTTACAGCATTGAGAACCTCAGCCAGGCCCACTGGCTGCGCCAGCGCCCGATCTATTATTGGGGCGACATCGACACCCACGGCTTCGCCATTTTGGACCAGCTTCGCCGCCACTTTCCCCAGGTGCAGTCGCTGCTGATGGACCGCAGCACCCTGCTGGCCCATCGCTCCCACTGGGTGTGCGAAAAGAAGCCCACCCACCGCGACCTGCCCCACCTGACCGCCGAAGAGCGCGAACTGTATGACGACCTTTGCCACCAGCGCCTGGGCACGGGCGTTCGCCTGGAGCAGGAGATGATCGGCTTCCCCTGGGTCTACGAGCGCCTGCTGCAGATTGGACAACCGTGAGCCCGGGTAGAAGCACTTCATGTTGAATGGGGTGTTGGCCAGCAAACTGGACCACCTGGAGACGACCTTGCAGCATCTGGAAAGCCTCCAACCGCTGAGCCAGGAGCGTCTCCAGGACTGGATGGTGCGCAGCGCGGTGGAGCGCGGCTTGCAGGTGCTGGTCGAGACGATGCTCGACCTCTGCCATCGCCTGATCAGCCTGTGCCAGGGGATCCCCGCCACCTCGGGCCGTCAGGCCCTGGACCGCTGCCAGAGCCTGGGAATCCTCAACGACGCGAGCCTCTACTACCCGCTGGTCGGGCTGCGCAATGTCGTTGTCCACGAGTACCAGGCTGTAGACCCCAAGATTTTGCAAGAAGTGGTCAACTCTCGGCTCGGCGTTCTGCGCGGCTTTGCGCGGGAAGTGCAAGACTTTGTCGCTCAGCGCTGAGACTCGCCAGGCCCTGAGTCAATATTTTCGTCATCACCCCAACGTGCTTTCGGCCTGGTTGTTCGGCTCGCAGGCCAGCGGAAGGGCGCGGCCCGACTCCGATGTCGACCTCGCCATCCTTACCCGTGCTCCGCTGAGTTGGGACGAACTGTCGGCGTTCTACGTCGAGCTGACGGAGCTGCTCAACCGCGACCGCGTCGACCTCGTCGAGCTGATCAAAGCCCCCCCGGTGCTGGCGTTCGAAGCCCTTTGCGGTGAGGAACTGTGCCGCAACGACCTGCCGGCTCATCTCGACTTCGTGTCGCTGACCTCCCGGCGATACGCTGACGTGATGCAGCACCTCGAGCGACAGAACCGCTATCGGGCGACGGCTTTGTAGGGAGGCGGCAAGTCAAGGGGGAACGACAACCGGTGAGGTCTATGCTTCCCGATGATGCACCCCTGGCAAAACTGGCCTCCGACCTGGGGTCTGACCGTGTAGAACGAAAGGAGTCCTGGTCTGGCGATGCCGCCGAGAAGGGATGCCAGGCGGTCTGCGCTTTCGCCAATGATTTGCCAGACCATCGCCAGCCCGGCCTGCTGCTGGTGGGGGTCAAGGATGATGGAAGGCCTGCTTCTCTGGACATCAGCGACCGTCTGCTGCAGGCTTTGGCGGATATCCGAGACAATGGCCAGATCGTGCCACCTCCTGTCCTGGCAGTGGAGAAAAGGTCTCTTTCTGGCTGCGACATCGCCGTGGTTGCGGTGCAGCCGGCCGACGCCCCGCCCGTTCGTTACAAAGGGCGCATCTGGATTCGCATCGGTCCCCGTCGGGCTCTGGCCTCGGCGCAGGAAGAGCGGATTTTGAATGAACGTCGCAGATACCGAGATTTGCCCTTTGATCTTCGCCCGCTTCATTCGTGCCCTCTGAGCGAACTTCATCGTTCGTCCTTCGAAGAGTATTTGCAGCTCGCATTCGCCAGTGATGTGTTGCAGGCCAATGAAAGAACCTACGAAGAGCGTCTCGCGGCCTGTCGCATGATTTTCTCTCCAGAGGAGCCTGTTCCCACGGTATTGGGGGTGCTTTGTTGCGCCAAGAGCCCCCGCAGCTGGTTACCTGGTGCTTACATTCAGTTTCTGCGAATTCAGGGGGTAGAACTGACCGATCCCATCGCCGATCGAGCCGAACTCGACGGCACCCTGTCGACCTTGCTGTCACGCCTGGACGACAAGTTGCGCGCCCACGTTACGATGGCCGTCGATCTCAAGTCCGGTGACCGGGAGCTTCGCACCCCCAGTTTCCCGCTGGTAGCCATTCAGCAGTTGGCGCGCAACGCCGTCATGCACCGAACCTATGAGCACACCAACGCTCCCATTCGACTGTATTGGTACGACGACCGAATCGAGATTCATAGCCCTGGGGGTGCCTACGGTCTGGTAACGGCGGCTAACTTCGGCCAGCCCGGCATCACCGACTACCGCAACCCGCACGTGGCGGGGGCGATGCGAGTGCTCGGCTTTGTGCAACGTTTTGGGGTTGGAATTGCCATGGCCCAGCGCGAGCTGGCTCAAGGCGGTCACCCCCCGGCTGAATTTCAAGTTGAGGACAATTTCGTGCTGGCCACTTTGCGAGGTCGTCGATGAGCGTTCCTATCCTGACCTTTTTCAACAACAAGGGGGGCGTCGGCACAACCTCACTTCTCTACCACCTTGCCTGGAAAATGTCTGCCTTTGGCAAACGGATTATTGCCGTTGATTTGGACCCTCAGGCCAATCTGACCTCGGCATTTCTGACGGAAGAAACCTTGGAGACGCTCTGGAGCGACGAAGGTCGAGGCGACTCGCCAACGATGTTCACCTGTCTGCAGCCGTTGACCGAGGTGGGTGACATCAAGCCCCCTCGCACCGTTGACTGTAGTCCCGGGTTGCATTTGGTGCCCGGCGATCTCCGATTGGCCGAGTTCGAAGAACTGCTTTCCAAGGAGTGGCTGGATAGCCTGGGTTCTTCCAACCTGTATCGACCTTTCCGCGTGCTGACGGCTTTCTGGCAAGTTGCTCAAATGGCAGCGCAACAACACTCGGCCGACCTGATTCTGGCGGATGTGGGTCCCAATTTGGGGGCCATCAATCGCTCGGCTCTCATCGCCTCCGATTTTCTCGTCATTCCCCTGGCCGCTGACCTGTTTTCTCTTCAAGGGGTGGGCAATCTTGGCCCTACTCTCCATCGCTGGCGCGCCGACTGGAGAAGGCGTGTAGAGAACTGGAGCAGGCCTGCGTTCGAATTGCCAGCAGGCCGAATGACGCCCATGGGTTACGTGGTCCAACAGCACAGCGAGAGGCAGGCGCGCCCTGTAAAGGCCTACCGGCGTTGGGCCGAGCGCATACCGCTGGTATATCGAGAGAAGATTCTTCAGGAATCCGGTCCCTGCCCCTAGTCCCCCGACCCTCATTGCCTGGCGACGCTCAAGCACTACCGAAGCCTGGTGCCCATGGCGCAAGAGGCCCGAAAACCCATCTTTGAACTGACGGTGGCCGATGGAGCGATCGGCAGTCACGCGGCGGCGGTACGCGATGCCGACAGCAGCTTCGCCAGGTTGGCCAGCGATCTGCTTGAACGCACGGGGCTGAGCTCATCGAGCAACACCGGAGGAGAACAATCTTAATGAACAACACCAAGAAACTTGAAGCGCTGATCGAGCAGGCCACCATGGACTGTTATGATGAAGACGAGCAACTCAGTGGTTTCTTTAGCATCCTCGAAGAAGAATTGGTCCTGCCTTTTCAAACCGAGGTGCTGGGCCAGCCGGTCATGGTGGAGCGCCTGGAGCAGGGCGAATTCGATATCCTGGTCCGTTGCTCAACGGGCTCCCATCGCCAACTCCTCTCGCTGCTCCATCTGCCCCTGCCCGAACCGCCCCCGGCCGGGTTCGAGTGGGTCCTCGCCTATCGCCATTGGCGCGGATGACCTTGCTCAACCATTAGGCGAGGCGAGGTCGAGAGCAGTCTGGCATATTTAGAATGTCGAATTGATAGGCTGCACTCGCACGGTGACAACTCCCGAACGGGTCGATTTTTACCCATATTCTTTTCGCCCGTTAGATGGCGATGGCCGCGTTTGCTACTACGGTCGGTCGAAGACCTGCGACGACGACGCCTCTTGCGCCCCCTTAGACTTTGCCAAAACCGACAGCGGCTGCACCAGCGTGGAATACCTCGATGCCGGCGGTGACTGGCACCCGCTCTAGCAGGCGGCGGGCTCCACCTCCAGGAGCGTTGGCGGAGCAACCGAAGAACGATTGGATATGTCCCGCCCACTCGATGCTGCTTGGAAAGACTCCCTCCGGCTCTTCTTTCCCCAATTTCTCGAGCAGTTTCTTCCCGGCCTCTGGAGCCAGATCGACCCGTCTCGCCCGCTGCGCTTCCTCGATACCGAACTGCGACGTATCCAGAGGCGAGCCCGGGTGGGCAACCGTCAGGTGGATGTGCTGGTGGAACTGCCCTTGCGCGGCGGGGGAGAAACCTGGGTGCTGGTCCACGTGGAGGTGCAGTCCAGGAAAGATCCCGATTTCGAGCATCGCATGTGGGTCTATCATTACCGAAGCTACGACCTCTATCGCCGCCCCGTCGTCAGCCTGGCCATCCTGGCCGATGCCTCGCCGGGCTGGAAGCCCTGTCGCTATGAGGTCAGCCACTGGGGCTGCCAGGTGGCCTTTCAGTTTCCGGTCATTAAACTGCTCGAACTCAAGCCCAATCTGCCGCAACTCGAGACCTCCCGCAACCCCTTCGCACTGGTCATCGCCTCCCATCTGCACAGTCAGCGCGCTGGCCCCAATTCTGAAGAACGGCTTGGTGGTAAGCTCAGGTTGTGTCGAAATCTATTCGGCATTGGGCTCACCAGAGATGAAGTCGATGGACTTTTTCTGATCCTGGACACTATACTGTCGTTGGATTCCGCGCTGGAACAACGCTTTGAAGAGCAGGTTCGTGAACTGGAGGACGATATGGAGTTGACTGTCCCTAACCGATGGTTGGAAAAAGGCCGCCAGGAGGGCCGACAGGAGGGCCGACAAGAGGGCCGGCAGGAGGGTCGACAGGAGATGATGGGCCATCTCCATCGGTCTTTGCTGGCGGTGTTGCAGAGTCGCTTCGGTGCCTTGAGTTCCGACTTGCTCCAGGCGCTCGAAGCCCTGGACGACCCCGACCGCATCTCGCAGCTCACCGTTGTGGCTGCCTCTGCGGATTCGCTGGAGTTGTTTGTCAAGAATTTGGGCTAGGCCGGTCGACTCCGGCCGGCGCTAACGGGGAATGTTGGTGTGGGCCTTCCCTCCAGCGCCTCCGAAGTCGGTCTACAGAACCCGGTATCGCAGGTGAACGACTCCACCACCAAACCGCTGTTCATCCAGCAGTTCCAGGTCAAGTCGCCGGTCGGTTGGCAGCGCCGGATTGCGCCCGCCGAGAACCACGGGCCAGACAAACAGCTGCAATTCGTCGACCAGCCCGGCGGCCAGCGCCTGCCGGGCGAGGTGCGGCCCTCCAACCAATAGCTCCTCGCTCGCCGAGGCCTTCCAGTGGCGCACGGCCTCGGGGTCAAAGTGGCGTTCGATCTGCGTTCTGGCGGTGGACGGCGCGGTAAGGGTCGAAGAATACACGACCTTGTTGGCCGACTGCCAGGCCCGGGCATACTCGGCCGTCAGCGCCGAATGCCGAGCCAACGACGGGTCGGTTTCCCACACCGCCAGCGTCTCATACATGCGCCGGCCGTAGAGATACGTTCCCTTAGAGCGCATCAGTTCGGTGATGAACACGAAGACCTCTTCGTTGGGCGGGGCCCAGTCGAAAGCACCGCGCGCGTCCTCGGTCCAACCGTCGAGCGACATGTTGGATGCGTAAATCAGCTTTGCCACTACAAGGCCTGTCGGCCGCAAAGAGGGGTGTGGGAAAATTTCCTGGTGATATCGACCCTCCGGTGGCACTCTGAGGTTATGCGAAACGCCTCTTGCCTGAAACACCTGCCGCTAGAAACCCTTGGTCGCATCGAAGTTACTCCAAGATGTTGGGGGCAAATCCTCCCACTCGAAGCTTTCCCAAATGGCCTGGCCGTGCTGATGCTCCCCGACGGGCTCATCGAGTTCGACGAAACGCGGGGCTTTTGGCCCCACCTGGCCGCCTACCAGGATCCTGAGGGGCAGCCCCTCTTGTTGATTCACCTCAACTCTTTTGACCTGACGACCGGGCCGGGCCACTCTTGGGCCATTCCCCTCGGCCCGCCGCCCAATTCCCACTATCAATTGTTGCGCGAATTGGGTTTTGGCGAAGGTTGGGAGTTGTCCTACCCGGAGGCCTTGTTGCTGCTGCGGGCCGATTGGTCCGAATGGCTCCAAACCCTGCGCCAGACGGCGGTGGTGGGAATCGCTGTGGAAGACGGGACGTCGCTCTATCCCATGCGCTTTCAGCCCGAGCACTTGCAGCAGATCGACTCCTTTCTGGGCGCGCTAGCGTAGCGGGGCGAAGGAGCGGTGTTTCAACCTCAGAAGCCTGCACGGTGCAGGAAGTTCTTTCGGTCGATGGGCTCTCCAAGAGCTTCGGGGCGGTCTCGGTCCTCAAAGAGCTGACGTTCCAGCTGCAGGGCCCGCAGCGCATCGGCATTCTGGGCCCCAACGGGGCCGGAAAGACCACCTTGCTCGACATCTTGGAGGGGCTATCCTCGCCCAGTTCGGGCCAGGTGCGCATTCTCGGTCAGCCCCTACAGCCATACCCGCGTCGTCGGGTGGGGGTGGTGCTGCAGCGAGAGTGCAGCTTTGACGCCATTCGGGTCGGCGAGTATGCCGAGTTGTTTGCCGCCATCCACAACCTCCCCGAGGGGGCGGGGCGAATTCTGCGCGAGTCCGGGCTGGAGCAGCGACGCCACCTGCCCCTCGATCGGCTCTCGGGGGGTGAGGCCCAACGGCTTTACATTGCCGCCTCCACCGTGCACGACCCCGAGTTGGTGTTCCTGGACGAGCCCACCGCCCACCTGGACCCGGCCGGCAAGAAGGCTGTGGGGCAATATCTGAAGACGATGGGGGAGAGGCGCACCCTGGTGATGACCACCCACGACCTGCGCGAGGCCGAGAGTCTCTTTGACCACATTCTTTTGCTGGTTCACGGCGAGCTTCGAGCCCAGGGCAGCACAGCCGATTTTCTGGGACAATCCGGCAGCCTCGAGGAAGCCTTCTTTGAGCGCTGCGCCGTGCGCATCAGTCGCCAGGGGGATTTGCAATGAGGGCCTTCTGGGTGTTGACCCGACTGCGCATGATGGAGATTTTGCGGGTGCCCAGCACGTTGAGCTTCTTCTTCGGCATGCCGCTGATGATGCTGCTGCTCACCGCCCTGCTCTTCGCCAAAGGTCAACCCTACCAGCGCTGTCGCATCGACCGTGTGGGTTTTGCCCCCGGCTCGCCAAGCCTCCTGGCCCCGAACAAAGCCGCCGCGGTCTGGGCCGACCGCCCGCGCGAACAGGCCATGGCCCGCTTGCTCAGCTCTCAAGTGCAGGCTGTCATGCTGGCCGAGCAGCCGGTGCGCATTCTTGTCACTCCGGGGCAGCAATTGCTGGGGGAGGGGCTGCGCGCCCAGTTGCCCGGGGCCGTCCTCGAGGTTGTGGCACCTCGGCCCTGGGGCTTCGTGCATTACTTGAGCCCCGGCATCCTGGCCTTCGCCCTGATCATTTCGGGTCTGTTCGGATTGGGCTACAGTCTGGCGCGTTATCGTCAGACTCACTTCCTGCGCAAGCTGGCCACCACCCCGCTTTCGCGCACCAGCTTCATCGCTTCCCAGATCGTGGGTCGAGGGTTGCTGGTGCTCCTGCAGTGCTCTCTTCTACTCGCCACCATGAAGCTGGTCTTTGCGATGAGCATCTCGCCGCTCCAGGCGCTGGCAGCCCTGGGGGTGTCTCTGGCCGGATTGCTGGTCTTTCTGGGGCTCGGCTTTGTGCTGGCTTGCCTGGTGCACCAGGAAGCCCTGCTGTCGGATGCGATCAACGCGGTCAGCTGGCCCTTGTTGCTGGTTTCGGAGATATTCTTTCCCTGCGACGCGCTGCCCGGACCCCTGCCCACCCTGGCGGGGTGGTTGCCCTCCACTCAACTGGTGCGGCTGCTGCGGGACGTCCTGTGCCACGGGGTGCTCGACGTCGCCTCGCTGGCCCCTGGTCTGTCGATTCTGCTGGGCTGGGGGGTAGTGAGCCTGGGGCTGGGCTGGTGGCTCTTTCGCTGGACCGACCGTGGTTAACGACTCCGCGACAGGCCCCATCACGCGGACACGCGGGTTGCCGTCTGACGGGACTTGAGCAGCTCAAACGGCTTTACTCGGCAGCAGGTCGCCGGATTCATACTTCTGGAAGGCACGTGGTCCGCCGCCTATCGGCCTGACCTTTCTCTCCAGTTTGCCGCCCGTTCCGGGTCGGCCGCGATTTCAGCGGACCCGTCCTCATAGAGTTGCGCCAGGAAGCGAGCGGCGTCCTCGAATCCCGATTGGGCCGAGCGATTTAGCCAGAGGCACCCCTCCTCGACATTCACCGGTCCGCCTTCGCCATTCAGCAGCATCAAGCCCACTTCGTACTGGGCGACCTGCGACCCCTGTTCGGCGGCTTTGCCATACCAGAACCGACCCGCTTCTAAGTCTGCACCCAATTCATCCCAATTTGCAGAAACCAGGCTGGCGTAGCTCAACTGGGCTTCAGGGTCGCCCACCCGTGCCGCCTCCAACAGCTCCTGTCGCTTTGCCCAGCGAATCCTATCCACCTCAGCCAGACACTCGAGGGCCTGGGCATGCCCCCTTTCCGTTGCCTGGACCAGCCAGCTCCGCACCTTCCTGTGTTCGGGGCCTCCCCCGACGAGGTAACGATATCCCAACGTAAAGCTGGCCTCTGCGTCGCCCAGGCGGGCCGCTCGCTCGACCTGGGTCCAAATCTCGCCTTTACGCAATTCACCACGGTCGACGCTCCTTCGCAGTTCGGCGTAATCCAGCCCATCGTTCATGGCATTGGTTTTACCCCGAGCCGAGGTTCAGTCTCCCTGGGGGCGACTGGAGGAGAGGCTCGACCACCAGGTTCGACCCCTCAAACTCTTGGGCTGTCCGCGCGTATGCTTGGGACTCTTCCGTGTTCCCCGCCCTTCGGTAGGCCTCTGCCAACCCGCTCAGGCTACGGGAAGAATTTGGATGTAAGATCAGCGATTTTTGGAATTCCTCAATAGCTTCCCCCAGCTTGCCCTCGGCCAGCAGGCACTCGCCCAGAAGAAGATAGCTGGCGGCGCATTTCGGATCCAAAAGGATCGCCTGGCGGAAACACTGGCTGGCGCCCCAATAGTCGGCCTGCTCCATGCGGAGCAGCCCCAGATTGAACGGATTGCCGTTCGCTTCCAACAACTCCTCGGCTCGAGGAATGTCTCCAGCGCGCCAGCAAGCAATGGCAAGGTTATTGACATAGGCGCCCACCTGGGGGTCCACGCGGATGGCTTTTTCCCACTCCAGGCGAGCAAGGGCGAACTTCCCCTGGTGAAAGTATGTCTCGGCAAGTGCATGGTGTATCAGGGCTTCCTGGGCGGCGGGGATCCAGTACTCCGGCACTGGAAAGAGTTCCGCCGACAAGTCGGAAATGCTCTGATATCGCTCTGAGGGTAACTTGCTCAGGCAGCGCAAAATGGTTTCACGAAGAGCCCGAGACACGCTGCCCTGCGACCACTCCGGCGCCGGCGGCGGATCGCGATGCAGAATTTGCTCGATCAGGTCGGGAAGATCGGATGCCACGAACGGCAGCCTTCCCGTCGACATGAAGTAGAGCAAGACGCCCAGGGACCAGATGTCGCTGCGTCGGTCGATTTTCTCACCACGTGCCTGCTCGGGGGAAAGATAACATTCCGCTTGCCGGCGGGTTGTCCAGTTCATTCCCGCGCTGGCCTCCAAGATGGCAATGCCAAAGCCCCACAGGCGCAGCGAGCCGTCGGGAAACAGGTAGATATACTTTGGGCTCAAGAGTCCGTGAACGAGTCCGTGCTCGTGAGCATAGCCCAGTCCCTGCAGCAAGGCGGGAAGGAACATCGTCTGCAATTGCGGGCTGAATGCTCGGCGCTCGCCGGGAAGGTTCAGATACTCGTGCAAGCTCTGACCGGACACTCTTTCGGTCAGCATCATTTCCGGCTGCACGTCATAAACGGCCAGAATATTCGGGTGTTTCAAACGCGCCCATTGGCGGGCCGCTGCTAAGTATCGCTGGTGTATTTCAGGGTCGTCCAGGATGGAAGAGGGAGTGCGCCGACCGCTCACAGGTCGTCGAAGGATGGGGTCCTCACCCGCCGCAAAGAATTCCTCATCGGCCATATGCTCTTTTTCACATCAACTCAGCCCATCGACAAGACTGTCCCTTGAAGTGACTTCAGGGTTTTGAAATTCCCAGATGTTAAGTTAGACTCTCTGGATGAGAAATCTCGCGGCGGGATTCAAAGATTCAGGACATACAATGCTCGGCATCGTCTTCATGGCGTCCCTTTCTGCCTGCCTGGCTCGGTGCGGCGCTTTTGATCGACATGCTCAGCCGTCGCTGCCGCAGTTGTCGGCTGACCTGTGTGTTGTTGACAATGTCACGGACTTTATTGACGGTTCCATCTATGGAGATGCCGTGACCGACGGTCACTCCAAGTTGAGTCGCGGCTTTGGAAAGCGCGAGCAGGTACTGGCTGCTTTCGGACCGCCGCCTGAGATCTCTCGAGAATCCGGGAGGGAGCTTTGGTGTTACCGCTTGCCACCCAACCGCCACGGTCAGCGCCTCCATCTGACGGTCTGTTATGAGGGTTGGCTCGGAATTGACGAGCTCTATGGCTTCACCCTCGGCCCTTCGCGATGGGTTGTCTTTCCTGAACCCAACCCCAACCCCACTCCGCCAGCCGACGTCTGGAAGATTTAGCCTGCGCTCACCTTCCCACCGGCAACGGACCCTGTAGACTCTCGGCCAGCTTCTCCGCCAGGACTCTCTTGAAGGAGATATCAGACATGATTTCTCCTTTTCGCAAGGAGAAATCATGGTTCCTGGGTCACGCAGTGCGGGAGAGCTAGCGAATGCTCAGGCCGGCCGCACCCGTGCCCAGCAGCGAACGCACCGTCTCGCTGGCCACGTGCTCGCCCTGCGCGGCCAGGGCGGCCGTCTTGGCCCCCGTGCCGTAGGAGGCGTTGAAGGTCGACAGGGGCAGTCCCGCCTTGTGGTTGGCGATCATTTTCTTGACCGCCTCGTCGATGGGGTCGCCGATCTTTTCGGCCAGAGCCATCTGGCGATTCAGGCCCAGCACCCAGTGAACGCTGGAAATGGGCACCTGGGCGCCGTTGCGAGACAGCAGCGAGAGCAGGTGGATAAAGCAGTCCATGCGGTCTTTGCGGGCCAGGATGGGTTCCAGCATCTCCGACGTGATCACCGACTTGCCCTCGAAGTAGCGCTGGTTCATGCGGCGCGCCGCCAGCCAGCCCCAATCGGCCTTGCCGATCACCGTAAGCAGGTCCAGCCCGCCCATCCGATCTTCGTTGGAGATAGGCACCGCCTGACCGAAGTCAAGAATGGTCACCGTCTTCGAGTCCTTGTCGATCAGCACCTGACCATCGTGGAAATCGGGGTTGGCAAACAGCGGCCGGGGCTTCCAGTTGCCGCTGGAATCCACCCCGCGCAGCACGCCAAACTCGGCCGCCCCCATGGCGTCCATGGCCTCCTGGTAAAGCTCTTTGTTCTCGTTGTAAATCTTGCGCGCCGTTCGGCCCTTGGCCTCTTCCATAAACAGCCCCAGATGCTCCACCTTGAAGGCGTCGATGCTGCGCACGTGCCAGCCGTTGGTCTCGTGGCGGTAGGTTTCGTTGGCCTGCTTTTGCACGGCCATGGCCTGGTCTTTCTTAAACTCCAGCGCCACCGACTCGCGGATAATGCCGAGCAGCTCCAGAATGTAGCCATACTTCTCGCGATCTTCCGGGGTCTCGGTCATGTAGGCGATCAGCTTGTCGAACCGATTGAAATCGTAGCGGGTCGACTCTTCGATGTCCTGGCGACCCAAAGACACCACCTCGCGCTTGCCGCTAGCCTGGTTGGTGTAGCGGATGGCCACGTTTACCGAACCGCTCCCCAGCACGCGGTCGATTTTCAGGTCGGGGGGCCACTCGTCGCCAAAGCGGTTTTGCACCAGCTTGAGCACCTGGTAGTAGTTGAGCGGCATCGAGGCGTCCTGGGCGCTCTCGAAAGCCTCTTTGAAGTCGGCAAACTCGCTGGTGAAGGCCAGATACTGCTTCATCTTGATGCCGGGCACTCCGTAGGCGTCGAAAAGGCGAGTCAGGATGGTGGCCTCGTCGAGCTTGCCCTGCTCTTTTTGGCTTTCGCCGGGGGCCGGCTCTTTGGGCTTCTGGCCCATAATGTAGGCCACCGCCAGCGTGTCGGCCTCGCCGTGGGAATACAGCACCCCGCGGGCAATCTTGTCGCCCATTTCGCGATTTTCGGGCGACAGGTCCTTGAGAAAATGACCGATGACCGCCTCTTTGCCCTCCTCGCTGCGCAACAACCCCGAAGGACCGGCCAGGAAACTGTTGGCCACCAGCACGCGGGTGTTGCCGTCGGCTTCCAGCAGGTCCTGGCGGGTGGTCTGGATGGCTTCCTGCAGGGGAGCGTAGTCCTGGTCCTCGGAAGCCGACTCGAGGTAAGCGGGCATCTGGTCGCGCCTACCCATCAGGTATTCGATGGTGGCCAGCTGCTCGGCCGGCGATTTCTCTCGGGCCACGGCCACCAGCCCCGACAGGGCCCGCGCGTTGCGCCGATAGACGTCGGTGGTGTCGGTCACGCCGCGCACCACCTTGGGGAACACCGTGTCCACATTGTTGGGCTGCAGCCTGGCCTGCTCTGCCACCTTGTCGCGAAACTCCACGTAGGCCAGGGGATACTTCTCGATCAGTTCGTAGCGCGTTTCCACCGACGATACCGAGGCCCCCAGGGCAGCCGGATCGGCATCTGGCGCGCACTGGGGCCCGAGCAGCTTGAGCAGCAGCTCGGAGCTGTGTTCGGCGCTCAACAGGTCGAGCACATGCTCTTTGGCCAGCCATTCCTCCAGGGCCTTGGCCTCCAGGCCGTCGAGGCGGGCAAACAGGTTGTCGCCCAGCTTCCTCTTGGTGTCGTCGCGAGCTTGCAGCGAGCCTTCGCAGAATTCGTAGCTGCGGTTGAAGAAGTCATACCAGCTCTCGAGCGACTCGATGTTGTCCTGCACCGCCACCAGGCCGTCCATCAGGAAGGCGCCCGCATCGGTGCCCACCGTCTCCTCTTCCTCGGCATTGTAAAGAGAGGTGGTCACCTGATAGCGCTCCAGCGCCCCTTCGGCGCCTTCGAGGATCTTTTGAAAGGTGGCCACCGGCATGCCCTTCACCAGTCCCTGGCTCACCTCGGCATTGTGGCCCAAAAGCGCCATCCGGCTCAGCACGTCGCGGCTCTCGAGGGTCGACAGCGGCATCACCACGTCGCGCAAACGCAGCTGGCCGTCGTAGTAGCGGGCCCGAGCCTTTTCATAGTCGACCTGATACTCGTAGTCCTCGCGCTTGGGAATGAACTCCCCGGCTTTGACCCTTTCGTTGAGCACCTTCAGCGCAGGCGTTTCCGTGTTGGGAAGCTCTTCGGGCTGCAGCTGATAGGCATAGATCAAAGCGTCCCGCATGCCGGCGGCGTTCTGGCTGCGGTCCGGATTCTTCAGCTCCTCGGCCACGGCCTCGATGCCAGAGGCCGCCAGGGTGCGGGCAGCCTCGCCCAACCAGCCGGGCCGATCGCCGCTGGAACGCACCCGGCGCGAGGGCAGCATGTGGCGCACCAGATGCGAAAGGCCCTCGCGCGTCTGGCCCGAGCTCTTCATGCCCTCCACAAAGCGCCGCTCGATGCTTTCCGGGTAGGCTCTCGACTCGCGGTCGTTGTCGGCGAAGTTGGGCTGATGGGTGGAGATGTTGGCGATGTCGATCAGCTGGCGCCGCAACGTCTCCTCGAATTCCGCCGTAAAGGGCTGCCAGGCCTCCGACTCGCCCAGCGACACCAGGAAGTTGTTCAGCTTTCTCGGCTCCTGAAGGGGCAGCTGCAGGCGCACGCGGGCCCGCTGCTCGCGCGATTCGGCCGCCAGCTGGGCCAGGTTGTCGCCCACCTGCCGGACCCGGGCCATGAAGGCCTTGTCGGGCTCGCTCAGGCCAAAGAGTCGGGTGGCATACTCGGTGGCCCGAGACAGGCCCGAGTAGGCGGTTTCCTGCACCATGGTGGTGTAGTCAAAGCCCGACAGGGCCTCCAGCGCCGCTTCGTTCATCTCCTTGGCCAGCGGCCAGGTGTCGCGGTCGCCCTCGTGATTCATGTCGATCAGGCCGGTCAGGTTGTAGGGGTTCACCTCGTTGCCGGTCTTGTTCAGATAGCCTCGGGTGGCGGCTCGAGCCAGGCCCGGCAGCGTGCCCGCGGCCATCTCTTGGAAGTTGTGCTTGAACAGAACCCCATCCAGGAAGCTGTAGTGCAGGGTTTCCTCTTCCTCGCCAATGGTGGGGTTCTTGAGGGTGTCGATAAAGGCGTCGGCGTTCCATTCCTTGCCATATTTGGCCATGAAGCCGTGCAGCTTGGCGTTGGCTTCGGCGCTGAAGGCCTCCTCGGGCAGAGCGGTGCGGCGCAGGCTCAGCAGCAGCCGCAACATGCCGTTGACCTTCTGCTGAGGGGTCTTGCCGCTCAACCCGTCCAGGTGCTCGGCGGCCGCCACCAGGGCCTCTTCCTTATCCTGACGGTCGCCGTCTTCCAGCGTCAGGGCCTCATAGTCGGGCGGGGCCCCGTCCCAGCCCGGCAACATCCAGTTGGGAGTGTTGTCGGTGGCCAGCCGCTCGGCCAGGCTGCGATAGTTGGCCTTGAACTTTTCGATATCGTCCACCGGCTTGTTATACTGAGGGCGCGCCTGCAGCTTAAGCACCGCCGGCATCGGCGTCATCTCTCGGTCGACGCTGGTCTCGCCGCGGCGCACATAGTTCTCGACCTCGGTCTCGACCGCCCCCACCCGAATTCCCTCGGCCTCGTGATTGTGGGCGGCGGCGGTCAGAGCGCGGTTCAGGTCGTTCTCGGGGTAATCGATGGGGTTTCTGGCATACAGCTTGTTCAGGGCGTGAAAGGCCGCACGCGGGTTGAAGCCGGCCTCGGCCATGCGCTTGATGGCAGCCTGATCGGCCGCCACCTGCATGTCGCGCGAATCCACCCACGAGCGAGTGCTGGGGCTGACGTTCTTTTCGTTCTTCGGGTCCTGCTTGTCAAAGTCGAGGGCGCGCTCGAGCTGCTGGGCCAGCACAAAGGCCAGCTCGTCTTCCGTCTCCAAGGCCCCCAGCAATCCGACGTCGATGACCAGTCGATAGATGGCCTTGTCGTCGTGCTCCTTGGGAATGTCCAGCCAATCGCGAATCGGCCAGCGGCGCTCCCCGTGCACCGACTTCCAATTGTCTTCCATCGTTCGGCTGTCCTCGATGGCCGCCTGGGGCACGTCGCCGCTGAACAGCTCAACCCTCAAGTCCACGCCGCCCTTTTCCAGATCGGGGCCGGCCAGGCGCTTGACCAGCTCGACCACATGGTTGCGAGCCCGGGCCATGGCCGGCTCCACCTCGCCCCGTGGGGGAGTGGTCAGCACGCCCATCTCGTCGCGCAAACGCCGGTGCCAGCGGTCCAACTCTCGGCTGGCGGCCCAATCCAGCTCGTCCTTCGGCTCGCCGCCAGGCGAGGGGAGGGGAGGGGACTTGGCCGCATTCACGGGTGTTGGGTTCAAGGGCCGATGGTTGATCTTCATAGACTTCCAAGACTACGACAGGGCCAGGAAAAGATCCTTAAAGCAATCCCTTGATGGTTCGTTCCAACTCGGAACCTGATGAAGACTGATGGAGAGAATGGGCAGCATCTAGCCCTTTTCTGAAATCTTTGCGGAGCGCCTCCGAGGTTCGAGGGGCTTGGTTTGCGGAATGGCTTGGGCCGGTCGGGGTCGAATGTCTCCCTTGTGCGTGAACAAACGAGATGGTGGCTTCAGGCGGCCCGACGCGACCTTGAAGCGGCGGGGTTGCTCGTTCAAGGCGGAATCTATGAACTGGCTTCTTTCCACTGTCATCAAGCCGCCGAGAAGAGCTTGAAGGCGCTATTTGTCGAGCGAGGCGTCCAAGTGGGGTAACAGCTCCGGAGCACCTCTATGACAGAAAGACCGCAGAGGAATTGTATCAATGGGCACAGTCCGTGATGGCATTCGTCCAGTCCAATCTGCCCTAGAAGTCTACGTCCAAGGGTTGCGCTCTCGGTTGAACGTGCAATCGGTCGTCGTCTTCGGGTCCCGTGCGCGCGGTGACCACTGGGAGGATAGCGACATCGACCTGCTGGTCCTCTCGGCCGATTTTGAGGGTCTTCCTTCGGGTCAGAGAATCGATGTGCTCCTGGAGTCGTGGTCCGGCATCCCGGCCTTGGAGCCCTTTGGGTTGACCCCGGCCGAATGCGAGGGCCCGGGATGGCTGCTGCTTTGGGATGCTCTCGCTCAGGGGCGGGTCTTGGAAGACGATGGCTCCTTCCAGCGTGCCCGTGAGAAGTTCCTGGAGCGCGTTCGGAGTGGCGACTTAACTCCAACGGCGGATGGCTGGCGGGAGCGCCTGGTCAAGGTCAGGAGTGATTCGACCACGGGCTAACCAGTCGGTCTGAATCTGTGAGACTTCGAGGAACTGTCGGTCGGCTTAGCCGCTCAACCTTGCCAGACGCTGCAGAACCAGCTCTCGGACTGGTGGCTCCTCAAGTCCTTGCGCCAGCGCCTCAAGCTGGGCCGCTTCCAGCCCGGCCACGGTTTGAAGCGCCTTCACGTAGTCAAGGTCTTTGGGACGCCCGGCCGCCAATTTGCTAATGGCAATGTCCACGGGATGCAGGCACCAGCCGGTAACCCCATTCGTGTTGGAGTTGCTCAGTGGCACCAGACGGTCTTCCCAGCCAGGCGCCAATCGGGCCGTTTCTGGTCCGACTCCGTGGGCGTAGTAGCCAAAGGTCTCGTGAAACGGTGATAGTTCTCCTATCGAACCGTCGATGAGTTGGGCCAGTTGAGGTTGGTCGCGCGGATAGAGGTCAGCTTCGAGTGAAACCAGCAGACTCGCCGGCAGATGTTCGGCCCAGGCCAGGATAGCCTGGCTGCCAATCACGACCAGGTCCTGAGTTCCCGCAATGGCACCGGCCGCTCGCAGGAGGTGCTCAAGTTGGCTTCGAGTCACGATAGATACTCCAGCGTTCCTGAGGTGTAAGGATGCCGACAAAGGGCGAGTTTTGTCGCAATCGCTGGCCTTCCGCGTCGGGACGGAGCAGCACCTCGCGAATCTCTGGCCAGCTGCCTCGCAAGATTTCCTGCCATTCCTGCAGGGCAGGCGTGCTGAACCGCCGGGCCCAGGCCCGGACTTTCTCCAATCGACCCGGCTCGGCGTCGATACGGGCCACCACCGCCTCGGCCAGACTCAAACTGCGCCGGTCCAGGATTTGATGATCCATGCTCACAATTCGGGATTCGCGACCCAAACAGGGGCCCCTTTGCCCCGGCTACCGGGACAAAACCTGGCATCGCACGCTGGGTGCCAGGGGAACCATCGCCCTGCGAGGAATTTTGGCCGAGGATGATTCCTGAACAGCTAAGAAAAAGCTTTGCGGACTACTGTAGCTGGGATGACGACCAGCGTTGGGAGCTCATCGACGGGCAACCCTACGCAATGTCGTCGCCCTCGAGCCTGCACCAGATGGTTTCGATGAATCTGAGCGCCAGGCTTTTCCCACTGTTTCAGGGGTCACCTTGCCGCCTTTTCGCGGCCCCCATGGACGTCAAACTCTCGGACTATGACGTGGTTCAGCCGGACCTGCTGGTGGTTTGCGAGCCTGGCCAGATTCGGCCCGCGCACATCGAAGGGGCTCCTCGCCTGGTGGTGGAGATCTCTTCGCCCTCCACCCAGCGCCATGATCGAGTGCGCAAACTGGAGCTGTACGGAAAGTTCGGAGTCATAGAGTATTGGCTGGTGACGCCGCATCCCTTTATGGTCGAAGTCATGCGCAACGCGGGCGGCCTCTATGTGACCGAGAAGGTTTACACCGAGCAACATGTTCTGCGTTCCCCTGCCTTCCCTGAACTGCGTCTGGACCTGAGCGAAGTTTTCGCCAACCTGCCGCCGCAGCCGGAGATCGACGAGGTGCGTGAAGGCACTCCGCCCTACGTCGTTTCGGGTCATTGAGCCGAACAGACGTCCCGCAGCGCAGTGCCCGCAGGCTTTGCTTACCCAGCCTGAACCCATCAGCGATTTGAGGGAGGTGTCGACTCCGCAACATCATCGACCAGCCAGGTCTGAATCTGTGAGACTGACTGGAACTGTCGGTCGGCCGTAATCAGATGGGCAACTCCATGGTCTTCCATCGCCGCCACCAGACCTGCGTCGTTGGCCAGAAGTCCGTATTGCAGGCTCCACCAGGGCGTTCGACCCAGCGCCTTAGGACTCAGGCTGATCATCTTGATGCCGAACGATTCCAACAATTCAAAGCTGGCGTAGGCGCTTCGCAACTCTCTTACCCGCTCGGACGCTTCGCCCAGGCGACGGGCTGGGGAGGAACCTGCCAGGCCCCGCTGCACCGCTTCGAGCATCATCAGTCGATGCAATACCTCCAGGCCGATGTGGGCCGGGCAGACGGCCCTGAATTCGCCGGCCTGGCAGCGCAGAAGAAACCTGCGGCATTGCTGCGAGAGCCCGGTGAAATGATAGATCAGGACATTGGCATCAACAGCCAGGCGCGTCCCCGAGGGTACATCGTCAGCCGTCAAAGGGGTCGTCCTGCAAGATTTCGGCCAACCTCTGAGGTGACACACGATACTCGCCGAAACTCTCGCTCACCCGATCGATGGTGCCGATGGCCTCCTGCTTCAGATACACTCGCAAGGCGTCTTCAATCAATTGACTGATGCTGCAACCCCGCAGATGAGCGGAGTCCTGCACCTGGCGATACAGCTCAGGGTCGAGCGTCGTGCCCACTTTGACTTTCACGACTTTACTTTAGCACTGTGGATTCTAGAACGTCAATCTGATTTCTAGAAGTCTTGACAGGCTTGTGTAACAGCGGCCCTTGCTCTTCAGCCAATCCAGAACATGTGTGCCGCAGCGGAGGCTGGTGAAGACTTTCTTCGGCCGGAAGAGCTCGGCGTTGGACCGCTGCTCTCTGTGACCTCCGGAATGTCCGAAGTGTCGATGTCACCCTCCCTCTGATCCCCCAGGTGAGCAATCAGCTTCTCTTGTTCAGGCGTTCTCTTCCGTGGTCCGGCCGGCCATGTCCGTCACTTTTCTCAGGTGTGGCCATAGGAGCCCACGTGCTATTACTCCGATTCCATTGCTCTCCGCAGGTTATGTGCATCCATAAGGTCTTGAGGTCGAGCGGCCATTTCCTTGTTGGTCACAAGGTCCTGTGGCGAGATCACCCAACATTCGACCCCACCGAAATCCATTCGCTTTTTCCGGTCCCAAGCTGCGCTAAAGTTCACGCCGTCAATAGACATCAGAATGTCCACACGGACTGGCGCCATGCCTATCTGAAATACGAGACCCTCCGTGGCGAAGTCTTCGACGGCATGTCGTCCAGGGGGGCACCAAAGTGGGCCAAGCTTTGAAAAACGCGGGTGGCGTTTGCCGGTTCGGCTCGAACCCACACATCGAGGTCTTTGGTGTAGCGGGGCTCGGTGTAGGCCATCACCGCATATCCGCCAACTACAAGATACTCAACCCCGAATTTTTCTAAGGCTAACAGCAGTTCTTTGAAGTCTGAGTTCATCGGTCCGCCCCTTGCTCCGCAAATAGCTCTCGACCATCTCCTGGGCCGCGGCGATAATGGCTGCCGGTCCTTGAGCCTGCCAGAAATGGATGTCAAAATCGCGTTCGCGGGTCTCGTGCAACGGGACCAACCGGCTGACTATCAAGCGGGGTTTGGAATCCATCGTCGTAGCTTCGTCGCTGTCGTAGCAGTCCCTGGCTTGTTCCAGCGCCACCTCGTCGCCTGATCGCTCGGTGTATTCACAGCCGTCCGGTCCGGCATCGTCCTCGATGTCGTCGAGCATTTCCCAGGATTGCGGCCCAGGCGATCGCCTCAGGCGCAGGTCCCCTTCTACTGCCAATTTGTCCTCGACCTCGGTTTCCTCGGAGACCACTATGGAGCGCACTCCGAAAGGCGCCGGGCGCTACTTTCTGGCGGACCTCGAGGTTCTTCGCACCCCCCACGCTTTACGACTTCGAAGCCAGGAGCCTCCAGAGATGGAATCCGTCAATAGGGGAGGTTCTCGTCCAGCTATAGCTTCAAACGCCTCAAGGTATACCGAGATCCTCGGCGGCCGAAGCGGCGGCGTAGGCGATGACGCATCGCACGTCAGCCTGGGTAAGCGTCGGAAAGTCTTTGAGGATGTCTTCAACGGTGTCGCCCTCTGCCAGACTGACCAGGATAGTACGGAGTGTCACGCGAGTGCCTGCGATGATGGCTTCTCCTCCGCAGATTTCTGGGTTGCGCACGATATGTGCTTCGAAGTTCACTCGGTTGTGTTCTGTCCTGCTCGGGCTGCCCCTGGTCACCGTCCTGGTTACGGCAGGCGGTCAAGGACGCTCGGAAGAAATCTCTGGCCACAACCGTGGAGGCGCCGTTCCATTTTCGCCGGGCTGCGCAAACTCATCAAGCCTCAAATCACCGCAGGGAATTGGCCTGTTCTACAGGTGATCGCGGCCGAGGGTTGGGATTACACCCCCAGGAGAACGTGCTCTGCAAAGGCACTTGCCGCTTCCAGATTTGGATTGAATCTGTCTACCGGTCCGGGGTCGTGCCAAATCCCAGTCATCAAGAACTGGTCGACTTGACTCGCGAGTTGGGCCTTCGGGAGCAATTGGGTCGTAAGCTGGAGTTCGGCAACGGTGACTGCGCCCTCGGGCGTTTCGGGACGGTGCTATTCTCGTCACCTGGACATTGTCGGCTTTGGTACCTGTCCAATGGACGGGACTTCGTGCGAGCTACCCTCACCGGGAGCGGCGAATTCGAGGCCGAGGCGAGAATCATGGTCGAGACGGCGCGCTTCAACGGTTGGCTAACCCCCAAACAACAGGCAGCGATCGCGGGCTTTGGAACTGCCCACCCCGAACCCCGTCTGGTCGTCACTCTGCCCAAGAATTGGGTGGATGCCAGCTACCGCAACCCCGAAGGTGGGCCTACCTACCACCCTCGACACAAAGCGGACGCCGCTCTGCAGATCTCTTTGAGGGGTCGCTATTGCGGCGAGAGCCTGGTGGAAAAGGTCGCCGAATTCGCGAATGCCAAGTTTCCTGGGGAGACTGTCGGAATGAGCAGCGGTGACTGTGCTTTGGGTTTCTATGCGGCCATAGAAGTGAAGTGCGCTGGCGACCTCGCCAAGATGTATTTCTTGTCCGATGGTGTCGACCTGGTGCTGGCGACGCTGCTGGGTTTTCCGGCTGATTCGGCTCATTTGAGGGAGGGAGACGAGATTGTATTGGGTCTGCAACTGCGGCCAGCAGGATGGAGTCCGGATGTAACCTTTCGATGAGCCCGCAAGTTCTTCCGACAGGCGCTCAGGCTGTCGTTTTCGAGGTGAGGCAAGAACCCCTTGCGGCCAAGTCAGTCAAGCGCTAAAGACAGCCGATATCCATCGAAAGCCAATCGTTGCTCAAGCGGGCCAGTAGATTCTTCTCAGGGGAACCATCGCGCGGGTCTCCGCGTCGAGTTTTTCATAGTGGTCAACCAGCAGCTCGCGAAGCAAGGGCAGGTCGATCAGCTGCAGCGGCACAGCGGCGCGTTCGGCTTCATACCGCGCCTCGCGGGTGAAGCCGCCTGTGCTTACATACAGGCACCTGTCGCCGCGGCTTCGTCCGCCCAAGAACGAGCGGATTTGCGGTGCGCCCATGGCGCCTTTACGGTGTTTGACCTCCACGAAGATCCGCGGCTCTTGTAGGCCGAGACCGTCCGGAGAGGCGAAGATGTCGTGGCCGCGGTCCGGGCCGGCAGGAGCAACCCGGGTTCGATAGCCCATGGCCCGCAGAATTCCCGCCACGAAGTCTTGCATTTGCTCCCAGTCGAGCCGGTTGATCGCGTCCTCAATGAACAGGTCGGCTTTCTCGAGGGTTTCCCGACGAAAATCCTCTTCCGCGGATTTGTCTTCGGGTTCGAGAAGGGTCGGTTGGCCAGGTGGGAACTCTGGAAGTGGGGCCTCCAGGCTTTGCTGGTGCTCCTTCAGGTTTTCCACGGCCTCGGCCGGGATGCGGAATAGAGTCTGAATAGCGCCCAGCGAATTTCTCGTGCCGGCCGACAAGAGCTCGCGCAGAACCTTGCCTGTCCACTGCACCGCTTTGGCGTGGGCCAGGTTGGAATCGGCGACAGCCCCGAAGGTGTAGTCTCCCGTTGTGACCTTGCCGATATAGTAAATCCGCTGCTCGTGATCGTAGGTGACGACCTGATCGCCCCCCTTCACCTCGTGAAGGAAGCGGTAGAGCTGGAATGCCCAGCTTTTCAGGGTACCGGGCTTGCCCTCCGGGTGCTTGGTGGCTATCAGTTCGACAAGCTCACCTTTGGAAAGCCCCCGGGGTATTTCGCCTAATTCGAGGCCGCCAAAAGCGACGAGATGGTGTTCAAGGAATACACTGGTGTAGGCGCTGCTCCTGCCGGCTCGAACCATCCACCACGAACTCATGCGGAGGCGTTCTGACCGCTGGGCCAGTTTCCTGGAGAAGCATCAATGGAAAGCGACCTGGCATGCTTCCGCTGGTCAAGATTCATCGTCGATCTTGGGCTTCAAGCCATAGATTCGACCCGAGAGTTGCGGTCGGCCAGATTCGTCGGATTGCCTGGCGGTGAGTCGGCCGACCACACAGCGGTCATCACTTGGGTCCAGCCCATTGAGGTTGAAGGGGGCGCCCGGGAATAGCCGGTTCTCCAGGTCGCCGGTCGCCAGGTCTTCGAATGCGCCCGGGCTGAGCGGCGGCTTCCAGCCCCTCCAATGAGCATGCTTGCGCAGGATGTCCCGATGCTTTTCGGTCAGGGGCTCTGGAAATCGATGAAAACTGGCAATGGCGCCGTCAAGGCAACCTTTGAGGGCCTCGACGGGATCAAACCTCGACCGTTCTGGCAAAGTCAGAGCAATGTCTACTCCGAAGTAGCCCTCGTAGGGGAACTCGCAGAACACCTGGCTTCCCCCCTCGCGTATTGCCCGCCAAATATGGCGGCCACCGGTGTCGCCCGTGAAGGGGACCGACCAGGAAGCGAGTTGGCCCGTTTCGAGCCAACCGCCGATGTCGCTGCCTGCGGCTCGCACCGACCACTCGGTAAAGAATTTCAGGTGGTTCTGAACCGGTGCCGGTGGGGGAGGGGCGTAGGAGCGTTCGAAGGATAGAGACCGACCGCTAAAAGGACACTGGCCATCTCCCCGTCGCCAGTTGTAGAAAGTGACGTTTTCTGCGTCGGGTTGCCGGCCGTTGCGGTCCTCATGCACAAAGCGCCCGTGGAGTTGCTGTCCTGGGCCACAGGACAGGGTTCGCAGGTGCGGCGCTATCAGTGCCACGAGTCTTCTCTGTTCCTCCGACTGGTCGGTCTCGAAAGGCATTCGCCAGGCAGTCCAAAGTTGTACGCGTGGCTCCCCCGGGGCAGAAGAGACAAAGGCCCATTGATGATTCGGGTCCAGCTGCAGCCGTGGAGAGGAAGAGTCACTGACGCCCGGCTCACAGGCAGAGCAAAGCGCAAAGATGCGGGCGTTTTGATTCAGCCAGGTTTGCAGGCTCGTCAGTTCATCGCTCCAAACCTTCGAATAGGTAAGCCGACCCTTCTTCACCTTGAGCATGCGGTCTACGTGATTGCAGCCGACCCGGTGAATCAGGCAGTATTCCGGCTTCGTTCCGCCAAAGTCGTTGTAGAGAAAGCCCTGGCCCACGGCCACAACCTGGCGCAGTTCTTCAAGCGAGGTCACGTCGTTGATCATGGATTGGGCCCCTCGTCTTCGGGTAATTGAATCGGGCTATTGGCAGCAGCCAGCCGGTCGGTGATCAAGGCCCAATTGTTTTCATACATCGCGATGTCCCTGAGTTCGTAGCGCAGGTCGTAGGATTCCGGATTTTTGGGTCGGCGCCATTCATGGGTCGACATCCAGGTTGAATAGGCCTTGATGCAGACCCCTTGAAGTTCAGCTTTGGTCAAAATATAGAAGCGATCCTTGCCAGCGTCGGCTGCGGCGATAGCCACGTGAACATAGATCAAATCGGGGTTGGCGATGCGACTGGGCCCGCCGCATACCTGGCATCGGGTCTGAGAGTCGTAGGCTAGGTCCATCCATTCTCTGGCGTTTGTCGGAAACTTTGTGCCCCGGGATGCCTTCACCTGAATGGGCAAGGTGCGGCAGTGCTCATCGGCTATCAGGATGTCGAAAGCCGGGACATTGCCGGCAAAAGGGGTGGCGATCAGGTCGCGCTTTCCCAGTTCCGCACAAACCAGGTATTCGCCGATCTGCCCCGCCAGTTTGTTCTTTCGCCCCAAGCCCGGCTTTTTCACGACAGCCTTGCGATCCAGTCGCGAAGTTCTTCAGCGGTTGGCGGCGACTGATAAGGATGGTAATGGCAGGCCTGGCTGAGAGCGCCATACAAATAGGCCAGTTCGCCTGCCCGTTGAGGTCCGAGCTTGTCCTCGAGCAACAGCAGCTTGGCGCGCATCGAGCAGGAGGCGTAGTCGGGTCCGAGGTGCTTCAGCACCTGTTCTTCTAAGGACTGACGGACCAGCACGGCCGCCGCGCGCGGCCACAAGCCCTGGCTGGCGGCGTTGGGGCTGTCGATGAGCTTTCGGGCATCTTGCAGGCTCATGATTGGCTCCTCAGTTTACCAACCAACTCTCGGGTCTGGTCGATCAGTCGGTGGAGGTCGCCCTCGAATCCTCCGTGGCTTCCCCTGTTGCACTGGTGGTAGGCATCGGCGGCTGGACCGAAGCGACGCAGGTGATTGCCTACCTCTTGCACTTGATCCAGCGAGCCGAAGAAAGCCAGACTGGCCTTCTTATTGAGTGTATCGGCACGGTCGTAGTCTTCCAGCGAGAACGGCCTTTTCCGACGATACAGGTCGGTGAAGCAGATCTCCAGCGCGCGTCGACAGAAATTTGGAACCACCTTACGACTGACCCGCTCGGGCATCTCCTGAGTGAGTGCCAAGGCTCGGGCGTCACCCAGGGCCTGATCGATGGGGTCGTGGGCTTTGCGGAGCTCAACGACGGAACGGGCCCGACGCGTGACTTCCAATACTTCTGCGCGGATGCCGAGGCGAAGAACGGCTTCATACAGTCGGCTGTCGTGCGTAAATACAAGCACCTGGTGGCTCTTGCTGACTTGCTCCAAGGCCCGTGCCAAACCGTCCACTTTGGCGGGGTCCATGGCCTGAACGGGATCGTCGATGCAGAGAAATCGAAAGGGGCTTTCAGGCTGGGTCGCGCGTGGCAAAAACAGGCTGAGCGCCAACGAGTTGAGTTCTCCCTGGCTCATCACGCCCAGCGCCGCATTTTCGGTGTCGTCGACTTTTACCTGGACTTCGACCCTACGGTTGGTCTTCTGTCCGGTCAGGAGGATCTCCACCAACTCGACGTTGCTGTCCTGACGCATGGTGCTCCAGAACTGTCGCATGCCCTGGGCGATGGGGGCAAATCGGCAGAGGCGGATGTCCTCTGCAACCCCTTTGAGCCAATCCTCGGCGATCTTGAGACGCCGTGCGCGTTCATCGGCCGGCTGATTCCGCCGCGCCTGCTCGGCGAGGTTTGCCAGTTGCTGGGCAAGCGGGAGCCACTCAGACTCTAACTTCTCCAGCCGTTCCTGGGCCTCTCTCGAGAGCACCGCCAGCCGCGCCCGCAGCTCCCCCAAAGTGGGAGTTCGTAGATGGTCCACCAGCTTGGCGCCTTTGTAGTTCCGTGTATTCTGCCAATGCTGCCAGGCGGAGGTAAGCTCCTCGGCCGGGCAGGGCCCGGTTGCCAGCGCCCGGAGCTCGTCCTCCAACCGGCCAATTTCCTGCTTGAGCTGTTTAGCATTCTGGGTCCGCAGTTCCAGCTCCGTCAGTTGTTGGCCAGTTCGCGCCGCCCAGTTGTCGTCGAGCTGGCCGTTTCGACACACCGGGCATGTGCCGCTAGCGGCTGCGGATTGCTGATACACCAGGGCTGCCCGAAGTAGCTCTGCCAACTGGTGGCTTCGTCCCTCCTCATCCTCTTGCAGTCGTTTCTGGCGGTCCAGCGCCTCGCAAAGTTTCTGCAGCGGTTGCTCGAAATCCGGAAAGCGTGCTTCGGCCAGTTGACGCAGCTTCGCGATTTCCTCCTGGCTGCCGCCGGATGTCCCGCACTGTGTGAGAATTCGGTTCCAGTCGATGGAACGCCGGCCCAACTCCTTCGCGGCCGTCTGGGCTCGCGGATCGCCGGATTGCGCTAGGCGTGCCTTTAGCGAACTGAGGTCGCTTTTCAGAAGCTTGCTGGCGGCTTCGTCCTGCTTGCGCAGGTTGGCCAAGCGTTCCAAGGCCAGCGTCAGGTCGCCCAGGCCTAGAATTTTGTAAAGGGCGTCGTAGAGCTTCGATGGCTCGCGCAGCAACAAGGTGCTCAATTCATTGTGGGAGAGAAACGGCCGATAGTCCTCCAGTGCCGCTTTCCAACCCTGTTCTTCCAGCTGGCTCGCGGGCTGAGCCGTGAACGTGCTGGCGTCCATCTCGGCGTCCTGCTTCCACTCGCGGTTTAGCTGAATCTTGCCCCCGTCCCAAGTGAATTCGGCAAGAATCTTTGGCTGAATCGGGTCATGCAAATTTCGCCACGCGCTCTTCCAAATGGAACTCCGGTCTTCCCAGCGGGCGCTGCGCCCGGTGAGGAGCAGCTCCAGAGCTTCCGCGAGGCTGGACTTGCCCGAGCCATTTCGACCAACAACCAGAGTAAGGCCGGGTCCGGGCTGGAGTTTGAGTTCTAAACTCGGGCCAATGCCTCGAAACCCCTGAACGCGAACGGAGTTAAGATACACACCCGAACCAGCTCGAACGTTTGCAGTCCCCACATCCAACACCGGCGCCTGACCCTCTTGGAGCCAGTTCTGCAGTGCGGCCTCTCCCTGACACGCGGCAAATACAAGATTGCACTCGTCGGGAGTGAGGTCGCTTTCGGTGAGACGCTCCAAAACGATTTCCAAAAGTCTGGCTTGCATGAGCCTCCTTCCACCTGCGGGGGGATTCATACGATTCTGTGGGTAGCCCGCAAAAATCCTTTTGGGCGGAGATTTCTGACGTCTGGCGTCGTGCTGGGAATGTCGCCGGACGCCCGACCCTATTGAGTTGCCGCCGTGACCACCCCGTAGTCGGCCGTGGTGGTCTGACTGGCGGCCGGTTGCCCGTCTTTCAAAATCTCGACACCGAGCGTCCCGCTGGCCTGTTTCTTTTGGAACGAGACGCTTACGATCGTTCCTTGTTCCTGGTAAGAGGTGGGGGCCTGTCCGTCAACACTGCGTTGCTCCGACTTTCCGTCGCGAACCACCATGATGGCCCCAGAAAACGGGGCATCGCCGGTAACCTTGATCTCGAATCGGCTGGAGCCAACCCCGGCACAGCCCGTCAGGCAGAGTAGGCACAGCAAGAATGATAAACGAAACATTTCAAACCCTCACTTTTCTTGGCGTGGCTCTATGCTAGCAGCGGGCGCGACGAATGCGGTCGCGCCGTGGAGTTTAGCGGCTCGCGAGGGGAGCTCTCAATTGCGTGCGCAAGGTATCGTGACCACTGGGCACGACGAAGACAGCCCCAAGGGGCTCTGGAGCTTTTCCTGGACCTCGCGCTACTTGGCGGTAGCGCCGGCTAGCTCGGCTCAAGGCCAAAGCAGATCCTGGTCGGCGACGAGTGCTTTGGGGGGTCCTGGACGAGGTGTGCCCTACCGCATTGTCCAAGCAAAGAGCGTGAAGAATTGGCCCTTCGACGACTCGCCGGACACCGCGGTGCTGACCACCCAGGCAGTTGTAGCCGGCGAGTGGATCTTTCAGGTTAGCCGAGATGAAGACGATGGCATGTGGCAGTTCCACACACCGAGCGGCGACGACGAGCTGAGCGAGGAAGACGGGAGAATCGTGAGCCTGCACTTCATCTGGCAGACGGATCCGAGCGTCGCAGAGGTGGCCGACTTGGCGCCGGGATGGGTGGCTTGGCGGGTGGCCTTCGGCGCCCCGTGGAGCCGGATGTTGCGCAACTCTGAATAGTCGGGTGGATCCGAACCAGGTAGCCTTGCTGTCCAGCCGCGAAAATTTGAGGCGACTTGCGCGATTCGCGATTTGCGAATAGAGTATTCAGTATGGGTCTCAGCATGAAGGGTCAGGATGTTCTTGTCTTGCTCAAGTTGGCTGCCAGAGGGAGCCGGGACTGGAACTACGCTGGCCTGGCCAATGAATTGGAGATGAGTGCCTCCGAGGTTCACGCTTCTCTCAAACGCAGCTTGAGCTCTGGTCTGTATAATCCCGATTCTCGACGCGAGAATCGGGCTGCTCTCTTGGAATTCTTGACGCACGGGGTCCGCTATGTATTTCCGGCTCTGCCAGGGCCTATACGCGTGGGTCTTCCAACCAGCTACGCAGCGGAACCACTTCGCAAAAGAATCCAGTTCGATCCTCAAGAGGCGCCGGTCATGCCACTGCTGGATGGCCCTTGTCGCGGCCCGGAGATCGCGCCCTTATATCCATCCGCCCCGAAGGCCGCCCAGAAGGACGAGCGCTTGCATCGATTGCTCGCCCTGGTAGACGCTCTTCGTTCTGGGAGAGCTCGAGAGCGGAAAATCGCAACGGAGTTGTTGAACCGTGAGCTAGAAGCATCTGATTCCCATGAGCCGATCAGTCGTTGAGAGGGTCGCGAGTCTTCTCGCTCCCGTTTTAGATCAACTTGTACTCGTCGGCGGATGCGCGACTGCCTTTCTGGTCCCTCCCCCAAATGACAGGGTTTTGCGAGCGACCGACGACGTTGATTACATTGTCCCTGCCTTTTCCTACGGTGAATTCGCTGACTGGGAAAATCGCCTTCGAGAATTGGGGTTTGCGGAGTGCCGTGAGGATGGCGTTATTTGTCGTTGGATGGTGGGTGGGACACGGGTAGATTTCATGCCCGTCAATGGGCGTGATTTAGGCTTCAACAACCGCTGGTATGAAGAAGCGGTCAGGGCTCCCTGGATTTTTCCCCTTGGCAATGGCCTCGAGGTTAAGGTTGTCAATGTCCCGGTCTTTTTGGCCACGAAGTTCGACGCGTTCTGTGATCGAGGCGGAGGCGATTTTGTTGGAAATTCCGATATTGAGGATGTCATGACTGTCCTGGCTTATCGACAAGATAGCGCTGATTTCGTCGCGGCTGCTTGCCCCGAGCTTCGCCGGTATCTTTCCGAACAAGCAAAGCAGCTCTTGGGGCGACCGGACATCCAGGATATCATCGCAAACTGTTTTGATGCGAATAATCAGGCCATGGTTCCACGTGTTCGCCGGGTTCTTGAGGACATGGCCGAGTAGCATCGCTCTAAGCCAGGCAAATCCGGCTTGTTTCGGTTTGGGCCCGAGCTTGCTCGCGGCACTGTGTCATG